>JABJIE010000005.1 GCA_018661505.1 Lentimicrobiaceae bacterium | reverse complement strand
GAAGGTAATGTATAGTTATGAGATGAATATAAACTCCAATCAGAACTTCACTGGTCCATCCCATGAGATAAGTTTGATATTTGAGTTTGATGACATTGGTTTGATACAAAAACGTTCAGGGGGATTTATGGCTCCATCAAGCAAACGATCAAATAGCCCAATTGAATGTTCACCATTCTAGAAAAATTATACACCTTCTGTATTTATTCAATATCAAATGGATAATTAAAACAAGTTAAATGAAAAATTTGAATATTATATTAGTTATACTATTTGCTATTTTCTCTGAAGCTATTATTGCCCAGGACACTTTAAAGGAAGTAAATCTTAAAGAAATTTGGACTGAGTATAAGTTTATGAGTAGATCTGTTAGAGGTATTAACTCCCTTAAAAATGGAAAAGATTATACAGTTATTAAGAAAGGTAGTTTGATTGTATATGATTATAAATCTGGAGATTCAATTACAACTTTAATAACACCAGATAATTTGATTCCCGAAGGAAGTGATCAACCAATACGTCTAAGATCATTTTCAATGAGTAATGATGAAACCAGATTTCTTATTCCAACTTCAACCGAGTCCATTTACAGACATTCAACAAAGTCAGACTATTATGTTTTTGACATAAATTCTAAAAAACTCACAAGGCTATCTGAAAACGGAAAACAATCACTTGCTGATTTCTCTCCTGATGGAACAAAAGTTGCGTTCGTAAGAGATAATGATATTTATATTGTTGATCTCAATACAGGTAATGAAAAACAAATTACCACTGACGGTAAACGTAATCATATAATTAATGGAACTTGCGATTGGGTTTATGAAGAGGAATTTAGCTTTACTAAAGCATTTTTTTGGTCACCAGATGGCAGTAGAATAGCTTTTTATAAATTTGATGAAAGTGATGTAAAAGAATACACGATTGAATACTATGGTAATTTATATCCAAAATGGGAGACATATAAATATCCAAAGGCAGGGGAGGATAATTCTGTGGTAGGCATATATGTATATGCATTGGATAATGGCTATATCTCAACTATGCCGCTGGGAGAAAATACGGATATCTATATACCAAGGATAAAATGGACCAAAAATCCAGAAATACTTTCAATCCAAAGGCTAAACAGACTTCAGAATCATTTGGAAATTTTGATAGCAGATTCACGTAATGGGGATAGCTATGTAATGTACTCCGAAAAGAATGAATTTTATATTGATATTACTGATAATTTAACTTTCCTTGAAAACAAACAGCAGTTTCTCATAACTTCCGAACAAGATGGTTATAACCATATTTACCTTTATAATATGGATGGCTCCATGGAAAAACAACTTACTTCGGGGAAATGGGATGTTACAAATATTTATGGCTGGAATCCCAAATCAAAGATTGTGTATTACCAGTCAGCTGAATTATCACCACTTGACAGAGACATTTATAAGGTAAACCTCAAAGGAATAAGAACTAAAATATCACAAGAGGAGGGTACCAATGATGCAGATTTTAGTAACAATTTTAAATTTTATATAAGCAATTTTTCGACCATTGGAGTACCACCTATCTACACTGTAAATGATAACAAGGGCAAAGTGCTTAGGGTTCTAGAAGATAATAAAAGACTAAAAGAAAGATTGGCTAAATATGAAATATCAAAACCTGAGTTTTTTACATTCTCAACACCTGAGATAACTCTTCCTGATGGTAAACAGGTTGAACTAAATGGTTTTAAGATCTTGCCATATAACTTTAACCCAGATAAGGAATACCCTGTATTGGTAACTATATATGGAGGACCGGGTTCCCAGACGACTACCAACTCATGGGGTGGCTTTAACTACATGTGGTATCAAATGCTTGCAGAGAATGGGATTATGGTGGTAACTGTAGATAATAGAGGTACTGGCGCAAGGGGAGAGGTTTTTAAAAAAATGACATATCTAGAGCTTGGCAAGTATGAAACACTGGATTATATAGAGACCGCAAAATATTTAGGCAATCTAACATATGTAGATAAGAATAAAATTGCCATCTTTGGATGGAGTTATGGTGGATTTATGGCAAGTAATGCGCTGTTTCAAGGGGCAGAGTATTATAGCACAGCAATAGCCGTTGCACCTGTTACCAATTGGAGGTATTATGATAATATTTATACCGAGAGGTTTATGAGGAAACCACAGGATAATCCTGATGGATATGATAATAACTCACCCATAAATCATGTGGATAAGCTAAAAGGTAATTATCTATTAATTCATGGTGACGCTGATGATAATGTACATCCTCAAAATTCCATGGATCTTTTTACGGCTTTGGTAAAAGCAGATAAACAGTTTGACTTCATGCTATATCCAAACAAAAATCATAGCATTTATGGTGGAAATACTCGTTATCATCTGTACACTAAAATGACTAACTTTTTATATGAGCATCTCCTTGATTGATTGCATTTAGTAAATACGTTTATCGAGGCAATATTTCAGTCACTGTTAACTATTGAATTATTTGTTCAAATAAAAAAAAGTATTATTTTTGCCACCCCTTGATTAATTTTAACTAACAAAGAAAGAGGTATAAACTATGATCATCATTCCAGTTAAAGAAGGTGAGAATATAGACAGAGCTTTGAAGAGATTCAAACGTAAATTTGAGAAAACAGGTGCAATGAGAGAACTGCGTGCCCGTCAAAAGTTCGACAAACCATCAGTGGTTAGACGCGAACAAAAACTCAAAGCAATTTACGTTCAACAGCTACGTCAAGCCGAAATGGGCTAGTAAGCTCAGAAAGGGAAATTCACAAGAAGAAATTTTGTAAACGAGGTAATTTTTATTATCTTTGGTACAGAGTTTCTTCTTTTTTTTATCCTACTAAATGCTAGCTAACCAGTTCATATCCTATCTATCCAAAGAGAAACGTTACTCATCACATACTGTAGAAGCTTATCAGAATGATATGACTTTGTTTTCAGAGTTCATAAGAAGAGAGTTTGAGTTATCCGACCTTTCCAAGGTAAATCAAGATGTAATCCGTTCTTGGATGGTAACAATGATTGATGATGGAGTTTTACCAACTACTGTTAATAGAAAAATAAGTACTTTAAAATCTTTTTATAATTATTTAATAAAGGTGAATATAGCTGCAGAGAATCCTGCACGGTTAATCAGGTCTGTAAAGAAACCTCATAAACTACCGCTTTATTATAAAGAGAATCAGATTGATGAATATTTGGATAAGTTTTCAGAAGATTTAGAGTTTTCAGAATTAAGAGACATTTTAGTGATCCAACTTTTATATTCCACTGGAATTAGACGTGGTGAGCTTATTGGTTTAAAAGATTCTGATATTGATCTCAAGGCTAGAACCTTAAAAGTTTTGGGTAAAAGAAATAAGGAAAGGCTAATTCCAATATCTTCCGTTTTAGTATCTATACTTAACAACTATCTTTCGTCAAAGGATAAAATATTTACATCAAATTCATTAAGTGAATATTTAATTATTACGGACAAAGGAAAAAAATCATATCCCAAATTAATTTATAGAATAGTAAATAAGGAGTTGGCAGGTTTAACAGGAGCAGTAAAAAGCCCGCATGTATTGAGGCATACTTTTGCCACACACATGTTAAACAATGGAGCTGATTTAAATTCCATTAAAGAATTGCTTGGGCATGCAAATTTAAATGCTACCCAAATTTATACTCACAACACAATAGAGAAATTAAAAAAAGTTTACAGTGATGCCCATCCGAGGGCGAAAATTAAATAAAGGAGGTTAATATGAAAGTAAGCATTAAGTCATTGCACTTTAAATCAGATTTAAAATTGGACCAATTTATTGAGAAGAAAGTTGGAAAGTTATCAGGCATTTATGAAGGTGTACTTGCATCAGAGATTACCTTGAAGGTTGATAAGGCAGAGACAAAGGAAAATAAAATTGCCGAGATCAGGTTGCAGATACCTGGTTATGATTTATTTGCAAAGAAGCAGAGCAATTCATTTGAAGAAGCCACAGACACTGCTGTTAACGCACTCAGAAAGCAGCTTGAAAAACATAAAGGAAAGTTTAAAAAATAATTAAGTTTTTTTTCTATTTTCTTTGGTTATTAAATCTAAAGTATATATTTTTGCAGACCTTTTTAAGCAGGGGTCTGCTTTTTTTTGCGGGCAAGCGTTCTGAAAGTATTGATTTATCAGGGTTTTTGATTAATTACAATGTTAGTAATTAGCCACCATAGCTCAGCTGGTAGAGCAGCTGATTTGTAATCAGCCGGTCGGCGGTTCGAGTCCGTCTGGTGGCTCAATACATCAAAATTTTGATTACCCGGGGAGATACCGAAGCGGTCAAACGGGGCAGACTGTAAATCTGTTGGCTCAGCCTTCGGAGGTTCGAATCCTCCTCTCCCCACACTCTGAGTGTATCAGGTATAAGCTTTGTATTTAAAGTTTTAAATGCGAAATGTATACCTGAAACTCTGAAACTTAAGGATTGTAAAAGCGGGAGTAGCTCATCTGGTAGAGCGACAGCCTTCCAAGCTGTAGGTGGCCGGTTCGAGCCCGGTTTCCCGCTCAGTGCTTTTGCCGGGGTAGCTCAGGGGTAGAGCGCTTCCTTGGTAAGGAAGAGGTCACGAGTTCAATTCTCGTCCTCGGCTCATTTTTATAAATAGAGAATTACTTTTAATTAAATATGTTTAGATATGGCTAAAGAAAAATTCGACCGTTCCAAACCTCACGTTAATATTGGAACTATTGGACACGTTGACCACGGAAAGACAACTTTAACTGCTGCTATCACACGCTGTTTGACAGACGAAGGTTTGGCAGAATTTGCATCTTTTGACTCAATCGACAACGCTCCAGAAGAAAAAGAAAGAGGTATTACAATTAATACTGCTCACGTTGAGTATCAAACTGCTAATCGTCATTACGCTCACGTTGACTGTCCAGGTCACGCGGATTACGTAAAGAATATGGTTACTGGTGCTGCTCAGATGGATGGTGCTATTCTAGTTGTTGCTGCAACAGATGGCCCTATGCCACAAACACGCGAACATATCCTACTTGCTCGTCAGGTTGGTGTGCCACGTTTGGTAGTATTTATGAACAAAGTTGACCTGGTTGATGACGAAGAGCTCCTAGAGCTTGTTGAAATGGAAATCAGAGAACTATTAAGCTTTTACAAATTTGATGGTGATAATACTCCTGTTATTCAGGGCTCGGCTCTTGGTGGTCTTGAGCAAAAAGCTGAATGGGTAGAAAAAGTTCAAGAACTTATGGCTGCCTGTGATGAGTGGATTCCATTACCAACACGTGATCAAGACAAAGCATTCTTAATGCCTGTTGAAGACGTGTTCTCAATTACTGGTCGTGGAACAGTTGCAACCGGTAGAATTGAAACTGGTATCATCAATAGTGGTGATGCGGTTGATATCATCGGAATGGGTGCTGAAAAATTAAAATCAGTTGTTACAGGTGTTGAAATGTTCCGTAAGATTCTTGATCAAGGTCAAGCAGGTGACAACGCTGGACTATTGTTAAGAGGTGTTGATAAGACAGAAATTAGCAGAGGTATGGTTATTGCTGCTCCTGGTAGCGTAACTCCACATGCTAACTTCAAAGCTGAGGTTTATATCCTCAAAAAAGAAGAAGGTGGACGTCATACTCCTTTTCATAACAAATATCGTCCACAGTTCTATTTTAGAACAACTGACGTAACAGGAGAGATTTTCTTACCAGATGGTGTTGAAATGGTTATGCCTGGGGATAACTTAACAGTAGAAGTTAAGCTTATTACTGAGATTGCCATGAACAAAGGTCTTCGTTTCGCTATTCGCGAAGGTGGACGTACTGTTGGTGCTGGTCAGGTAACAGAAATCATTTAAATAAAATAAGAGGTTATTCTAAGGTATGTGTGGTCTTTGCCATTCATCCTTAGTATAATTTTTCAAACGGGTGTAGCTCAATTGGTAGAGTGGCGGTCTCCAAAACCGTAGGTTGTGGGTTCGACTCCTACCACCCGTGCTAAATTTTTTAAATTACCGAAATGGCAAAATTAGGTATTATTAATTATTTTAAAGTCGTTTACGACGAATGGATGCATAAGGTATCCTGGCCAAGTTGGAGTGAGCTGCAAAATAGTGCTATAGTAGTGTCCGTCGCTTCCCTTATAATCGCAATTATCGTTTATATGATGGATATAACTTTTTCAAGTATTCTTGAAAGATTTTATGGATTGTTTTAATCTGTATAGTCTGTACTTTTTTGACATATATATATAATTATTAACTGTTTTAACTAATCACAAGCGAACCTGTATAATGAGCGAAAAATCAGGAAAAAGATGGTACGTTGTTAGAGCGATCAGTGGAAAAGAGAAGAAGGTAAAGGAATATCTTGAAAGTGAGATTAGTCGTCTTAACCTGCAAGATTTTATTTCTCAGATTCTTATTCCCACCGAGAAGGTCTTTCAAATCCGTAAAGGGAAAAAAGTTAGCAAAGAACGCAATTATTTTCCCGGTTATGTTCTGGTTGAAGCTGAATTGACTGGTGAAATACCTCATATTATTAAAAATGTCCCCGATGTTCTAAATTTTTTAGGTACTAAAGGGAAACCAGAGCCTATCCGTGAAGCAGAAGTGATGAGGATACTTGGTAAAGTTGATGAGCTTGCCGAGATGGGTGAAGAGGTTAATATTCCATTTATAGTTGGTGAATCAGTCACCGTTATAGATGGACCATTTAACAGCTTTAGTGGAGTAGTAGAGGAAATAAATCATGATAAGAAAAAGCTTAAGGTAATGGTGAAAATTTTCGGAAGAAAGACACCTCTTGAGCTTGGATTTATGCAAGTTGAAAAGGAGTAGTTAAAACGAAGTTCTAAATTTTAAACGCTGTTTTAAAATGGCAAAAGAAATTAGTGGATTAATAAAATTACAAATTAGAGGAGGAGCTGCGAATCCTTCACCTCCAGTAGGACCTGCTTTAGGTGCCAAAGGTGTTAACATCATGGAGTTTTGTAAACAGTTTAATGCTCGTACTCAGGATCAAGCCGGTAAGGTTATTCCTGTGATCATTACTGTATATAAAGACAAATCTTTTGATTTTATCATCAAGACACCTCCTGTTGCAGTGCAGATTATGGAAGCCACAAAATTAAAAAAGGGCTCTCCAGAACCTAATCGCGACAAGGTAGCAACAATTACATGGCCACAGATTCAAGTTATTGCAGAAGGGAAAATGAAAGACCTTAATGCATTTACTGTGGAGTCTGCCATGCGAATGGTTGCTGGTACAGCAAGAAGTATGGGTGTGAAAGTTAAAGGGGCATTCCCCTCATAAATTTAGTTAGCAATAAAGTTAATAGGAGAAGAAAATGGCGAAATTTACAAAGAAACACAAAGAAGCTTTAGCCAAATTCGAAATCACTAAAGAGTACTCCTTGGACGAAGCTGTTGAACTTGTTAAGAACATTTCTTACACAAAATTTGACGCTTCCGTCGACATGAGTGTGCGACTGAATGTTGATCCCAGAAAAGCTAATCAAATGGTTAGAGGTTCTGTTACACTACCTCACGGTACAGGTAAAGAGATCAAGGTTCTAGTATTGTGCACTCCTGACAAAGAGGAGGAGGCTAAAGCCGCAGGAGCAGACCACGTAGGATTGGATGACTATGTTCAAAAAATCAAAGATGGGTGGACTGATGTAGATGTGGTAATAACCATGCCCAGTGTGATGGCGAAGGTTGGAGCATTAGGAAGGGTTTTGGGACCTAGGGGATTAATGCCTAACCCAAAAACTGGAACAGTAACTATGGATGTTGGTAAAGCAGTTACAGCTGCTAAGGCTGGTAAAATAGATTTTAAAGTTGATAAGTTTGGTATTATTCATGCCGGAGTTGGTAAAGTAAGTTTTGATCAGTCAAAACTTTATGATAATGCCTTAGAGTTAATGTCAACAATAATTAAATTGAAACCAACCTCATCAAAAGGTGCTTATATTAAAAGTATTAGTATAAGCAGTACCATGAGTCCTGGTGTGAAAATTGAAGAAAAGTCGGTAACTATTGCTGATTAAAAGATTTTTTACTTATGAGAAAAGAAGATAAAAAAGTACTCATTGATTCCATATCACAGCAGTTAGAAGAAGCTAATAACTTCTATCTAACAAATATCTCAGCTTTAAATGCAGAAGATACAAGCGATTTACGACGTTTAAGTTTTAAAAACGGAATAAAGCTTGTGGTTGTTAAAAACACCCTTCTTAAAAAAGCTATGGAAAATGTGGATAAGGATCTAAGTGAGTTACATTCAACACTTGTAGGGAACACAGCTATCATGTTTAGTGAAGCAGGTAATGCTCCAGCTAAAATGATTAAAGAATTCAGAAAAAATAGTGATAAACCAATAATAAAAGGTGCTTACATTGAAGAAACCGTTTATTTAGGTGATGATCAATTAGAATTCCTTGTTTCCATTAAATCTAAAGATGAACTCATTGCTGATATTGTAGCATTGCTGCAATCACCAGTTAAAAATGTTGTTTCATCTCTGCAATCCGGTGGTAGTACACTAACTGGAATACTAAAAACCTTATCTGAAAGAGAAGGTTAGGAAAGTTTATTTAAAAAGTATATAACACAATTAAAATCGATAAAAAAATGGCAGATTTAAAACAATTTGCAGAACAATTAGTAAATTTAACTGTAAAAGAAGTTAACGAGCTAGCCGATATCTTAAAAGATGAATATGGCATTGAACCTGCAGCAGCAGCAGTTGCTGTAGCAGGACCTGCTGCCGGTGGTGAGGCTGCTCAAGAAGAACAAAGTGCATTTGACGTTGTTCTTGTAGCACCAGGTGGATCAAAATTAGCAGTTGTAAAACTTGTAAAAGAACTTACAAGTCTTGGACTAAAAGAAGCTAAAGAATTAGTTGATTCACATCCAAAAGCTATCAAAGAAGGCGTTACTAAGGATGAAGCAGAAGCGTTGAAATCTCAGCTAGAAGAGGCTGGTGCTGAGGTAGAGGTGAAATAATCACCCATACTGATTTAAAGACAAACCTCTGCCTCAATTTTGGGGTAGAGGTTTGCCTATATGTTCATTTACATCATAATATTATTACTTGGTTGATAAAAAAACCAGTGTTAAACTAAAAAACTTATAAGTCTTGACTGAAATTAAAACCGGAAGAGTAAACTTCGCCTCCACGAAGAATCAATTAGTTTATCCTGATTTCCTTGATGTTCAGTTGAAATCGTTTCAGGACTTTTTCCAATTGGAAACAAATCCAGAAAATCGAAAAAACGAAGGCCTATTCAGGGTATTTTCAGAAAACTTCCCCATTACGGATGCTAGAAATAACTTTGTACTCGAATTCCTGGATTATTTTGTTGATCCTCCGAGATATTCCATGGAGGAAACAATAGAACGCGGTCTTACCTACAGCGTTCCCCTAAAGGCAAAATTGAAATTATATTGTACAGATCCTGATCATGAGGACTTTGAGACAATTGTACAGGATGTATACCTAGGTATGATTCCTTATATGACTCCCAAAGGAACCTTTATAGTTAATGGTGCAGAACGTGTTGTTGTAAGCCAGTTACACCGATCTCCTGGTGTATTCTTTGGTCAACATCGTCATGCAAATGGTACTCAGCTATATTCAGCTCGTATTATTCCGTTTAAAGGATCATGGATGGAATTTTCTACTGACATAAACAATATAATGTATGCATACATCGACAGGAAAAAGAAAATGCCTGTTACTACCTTGTTGCGTGCAATAGGATATGAAACAGATAGAGATATACTTGAAATATTCAATCTTGCAGAAGAAATTAAAGTTAGCAAGGCCGGACTAAAGAGAGTTCTTGGTCGTAAGCTTGCTGCTAGAGTTGTTAGATCATGGTTCGAAGATTTTGTGGATGAAGATACGGGTGAAGTTGTTACAATTGAACGTAATGATGTGATCATAGAACGTGAAACAATTCTTGAATCTGAACATATAGAAAAAATTGTAGAAGCTGGGGTTAAAACCATACTTCTTCATCGTGATGATCAGTCACTTGCTGATTATTCAATAATTTTTAATAGTCTTCAAAAAGATACCACGAACTCTGGTAAAGAGGCGGTGGAATATATCTATTTCCAATTGCGTAACGCTCTTCCTCCAGATGAAGAGACAGCCAGAGGAATTTTTGATAAACTATTTTTCTCAGATAAAAGATATGATCTTGGTGAAGTAGGTCGTTTTAGAATTAATAAAAAATTGAATCTAAATACTTCTTACGATACTAAAGTTCTGACCAAGGAAGATATTATCCTGATTATAAAATATCTAATCAAACTTGTTAATAATAAAACAATTGTTGATGATATTGATCACCTAAGTAATCGTAGAGTGCGTACTGTAGGTGAGCAGTTAAGTAATCAGTTTGGTGTTGGTTTGGCGCGTATGGCAAGAACCATTCGTGAGAGAATGAATGTAAGAGATAACGAGGTATTTACTCCCACTGATTTGATCAATGCAAAAACATTATCATCAGTAATTAATTCATTTTTTGGAACCAATCAACTTTCTCAATTCATGGATCAAACCAATCCATTGAGTGAGATTACACATAAAAGACGTATTTCAGCCTTAGGACCAGGTGGACTTTCCCGTGAAAGAGCAGGTTTCGAGGTTCGTGATGTTCACTATACTCACTATGGTAGATTGTGTACAATTGAAACTCCAGAGGGACCAAACATTGGTCTTATTTCTTCACTTTGTGTTTATGCTAAAATCAATAATCTGGGATTCATTGAAACACCTTATAGAAAGGTAGTAAATGGTAAAATAGATTATGGACATGATCATATTTTCCTAAGTGCAGAGGAAGAGGAAAATAAAATTATTGCTCAGGCAAATACTGTTATTGATGATTCTGGTCAATTTGTTAATCCTAAGGTAAAGGTTAGGTATCAAGCTGATTATCCAATTACTCCCCGTGAGGAAGTTGATATGATTGATATTGCACCAAACCAGATTGCCTCAATAGCAGCGTCACTTATACCATTTCTTGAGCATGATGATGCCAACCGTGCGCTTATGGGATCAAATATGATGCGTCAAGCTGTTCCATTATTAAATGCTGAGGCACCTCTTGTAGGTACTGGTATTGAAGGTAACGTAGCTAGAGACTCCCGAGTTCTTATAAATGCTGAAGGTGATGGTGTTGTTGAATATGTTGACGCCGACAGTATAAGAATTAGATATGATCGTGATGAGCTAGAGAAACTAGTTAGTTTCACTGACGACACAAAAACATATACTTTAACAAAATTCCAGAGAACTAATCAAAATACCTCCATTAATCTGAGACCCATTGTTAGAAAAGGTGATAAGGTTAATAGAGGGCAGGTTCTGTGTGAAGGTTATGCAACCAAAAATGGTGAGCTAGCCTTAGGACGTAACCTAATGGTAGCTTTTATGCCATGGAAAGGGTATAATTTTGAGGATGCCATAGTTATCTCAGAAAAGATTGTTAAGGAAGACATTTTTACATCTGTTCACATTGAAGAGTTTTCACTTGATGTTCGTGATACCAAACGGGGTATTGAAGAACTCACAAATGATATTCCCAATGTTAGTGCTGAGGCAACAAAGGATTTGGATGAAACAGGCCTGATTAGAATTGGAGCTGAAGTGAAAGAAGGAGATATACTTATCGGTAAAATTACACCTAAGGGTGAAAGCGACCCTACTCCTGAGGAAAAACTTCTAAGGGCGATATTTGGTGATAAGGCTGGTGATGTTAAAAATGCATCTCTTAAAGCACCACCATCTATGAAAGGAGTTGTTATTGGAAAGAATCTTTTCAAAAGAGCTCTCAAGGATAAACATGCTAAGAGTCAAGAAAAAGATATCATAGAAGTACTTGATGCTGAATATGATGGTTTATTTGATGATCTGAAGGCAAAACTCATAGAAAAACTTGCCTTGCTTGTTAGCAACAGAACATCACAGGGAGTTAAGAATAACTTCGGAGATGTTGTTGTACCTCAAAAAACTAAGTTTACTCAAAAAATTCTTTCCGGTCTTGACTTTATTAATATCAGTACTGATAAATGGACAACAGATCAGGAGAAGAATGAACTTATTAAAGCCTTGATTAATAACTATAATATTAAATTCAAGGAATATCTAGGTGTATATAATCGTAAGAAATTTGTTGCCTCTGTTGGTGATGAGCTTCCAAACGGAATTGTACAGATGGCAAAAGTTTACATTGCTAAGAAACGTAAGCTTAAAGTTGGGGATAAAATGGCTGGACGACATGGTAACAAAGGTATTGTTGCACGTATCGTTCGCGAAGAAGATATGCCATTTCTTGAGGATGGAACCCCTGTTGACATTGTTCTTAACCCCTTGGGTGTGCCATCTCGTATGAACCTAGGACAGATTTATGAAACCGTGCTAGGATGGGCAGGTAAGAAACTAGGTAAGAACTTTGCCACACCAATTTTTGATGGGGCAACTCTAGAGCAGATTAATGAATACCTAGTTGGAGCCGGTCTTCCTGAAAATGGAACAACATATCTATATGATGGTGGTACTGGTGAGCGATTTGATCAACCAGCTACCGTAGGATACATATATATGCTTAAACTTCATCACATGGTTGATGATAAAATGCATGCTAGATCAATAGGACCATACTCACTAATTACGCAGCAACCACTTGGTGGTAAAGCTCAGTTTGGTGGTCAACGTTTTGGAGAGATGGAGGTATGGGCACTTGAAGCATTTGGTGCTGCCAATATTCTTCAGGAAATTCTTACTGTTAAATCAGATGATGTTGCGGGTAGGGCGAAGGCTTATGAAACCATTGTTAAGGGTGAAGTAATGCCAACTCCAAGTGTGCCTGAATCATTCAACGTACTTGTACATGAGCTAAGAGGTCTCGGACTTGAACTAAGCTTTGACTAATTGTTTACTTTTTTTGATAATCTATTAACTAGAGATATATGGCTTTCAGAATAGACAGCAAAATTCCAAGTAGTTTTAATAAAATTACAATCAGCCTCGCTTCACCCGAGTCAATTTTAGATCGTTCACATGGCGAAGTTCTTAAACCAGAAACCATTAATTATCGTACCTACAAACCAGAACGTGATGGTTTGTTTTGCGAAAGAATTTTTGGTCCTGTAAAGGATTATGAATGTCACTGTGGTAAATACAAGCGTATACGATATAAAGGTATAGTTTGTGATCGTTGTGGTGTTGAGGTGACCGAAAAAAAGGTCCGTCGTGAACGTATGGGACATATCCAATTGGTAGTGCCAGTAGTTCATATTTGGTTCTTCCGCTCACTTCCAAACAAAATAGGGGCAATGCTTGGTCTTCAAACCAAGAAATTGGAGATGATTATATATTATGAGCGTTACGCTGTAATTCAAGCAGGTATAAAAGAAGCTGATGGTGTTAATTATCTTGACTTCCTTACTGAAGAGGAATATTTTGATATTATTGAAGCATTACCACCAGAAAACCAACATCTTGATGATGATGATCCAGATAAGTTTATTGCAAAGATGGGTGCTGAAGCAGTGCATGATTTGTTACAGCGTTTGGACATAGATAAGGAATCATATGATTTACGTCATAAGGCGAATACTGAAACATCTCAACAACGTAAGGCAGAAGCACTAAAACGTCTTCAAGTTTTTGAAGCATTTAGAGATGCTCGTAAAAGAGCTGAGAACCGTCCTGAGTGGATGATAGTGAAAATAGTTCCTGTGATTCCACCTGAACTAAGACCACTTGTACCTTTGGATGGAGGTAGATTTGCCACTTCGGATCTTAATGACTTATATAGAAGGGTTATCATTAGAAATAATCGTCTAAAACGTCTTATAGAGATTAAGGCTCCTGATGTAATCATGCGTAATGAGAAACGTATGCTTCAGGAAGCTGTAGATTCATTGATTGACAACTCACGTAAATCAAGTGCAGTTAAAACGGATTCAAATCGTCCTCTTAAATCACTAAGTGATAGCTTAAAAGGAAAAAGAGGTCGTTTTCGTCAAAATCTATTGGGAAAACGTGTTGATTACTCAGGTCGTTCTGTAATTGTTGTTGGGCCCAATCTAAAGCTTAACGAGTGTGGTTTCCCTAAAGAAATGGCTGCGGAACTTTTTAAACCATTTATAATTAGAAAGCTTCTTGAGCGTGGTATTGTTAAAACTGTAAAATCTGCAAAGAAAATTGTTGAACGGAAAGATGCTGTAGTTTGGGATATATTAGAAAATATCCTTAAAGGTCATCCAGTACTACTAAACCGTGCTCCTACACTACACAGACTGGGTATTCAATCATTCCAGCCTAAACTTATTGAGGGAAAGGCTATTCAATTACACCCACTTGTGTGTACTGCTTTTAATGCCGATTTTGATGGTGACCAGATGGCGGTTCATGTTCCCTTAGGAAATGCTGCCGTTCTAGAGGCACAGATATTGATGCTTGCTTCTCACAATATTCTTAATCCTGCTAACGGAGCTCCAATTACAGTTCCTTCACAGGATATGGTTTTGGGTTTATATTACATTACTAAAGCTCGTAAGAGTACTCCAGATCATCCTGTTAAAGGTGAGGGAAAGAACTTTTATTCCCATGAAGAAGTTAACATAGCATATAGTGAAGGTGAAGTAGATCTTCATGCCATTATTAATGTTAAGGTTGACGTAAAAGAAGATGGAAAGATCGTTAATAAATTAGTAGAAACTACTGTAGGACGTGTAATGTTCAACCAGTTTGTACCAAAAGAATATGGATTTATAAATGCTCTTCTTACCAAGAAAGCTCTTAGAGATATTATTGGTGAAATCTTGAAAGAAACAAGTACTGATATTACTGCTCAGTTCCTAGATGATATTAAAAGCCTAGGTTTCAACATGGCTTTTAAAGGAGGTCTTTCTTTTAATTTAGGAAATGTTTCCATACCAGATGAAAAATCTGAACTAATAGATAATGCAAACCAAGAGGTGGAAGAAGTACTTGCCAACTACAACATGGGTTTCATTACTAATAATGAAAGATATAATCAGATAATTGATATTTGGACACACGCAAACTCAAGGCTTACAAATACTTTGATGAAACAACTTACATCTGATGATCAGGGTTTTAATCCTGTATACATGATGCTTGATTCAGGTGCTCGTGGTTCAAAAGAGCAGATTCGTCAGCTATCAGGTATGAGGGGCCTAATGGCCAAGCCTCAGAAATCTGGTGCAAAAGGGGGTGAAATTATTGAGAATCCAATTCTTTCAAACTTTAAGGAAGGTCTAAGTGTACTTGAGTACTTTATATCAACTCATGGTGCTCGTAAAGGTCTTGCTGATACAGCTCTTAAAACTGCTGATGCGGGTTATCTTACTCGTAGACTTGTTGATGTTGCGCAGGATGTGGTTATCAATGAAGCTGATTGTGGTACATTAAGGGGACTTACAATTAAGGCACTTAAGAAAAATGAGGAAGTTGTTGAAACATTATATGATAGAATACTTGGTCGTGTAACTCTTCATGATGTTTATCACCCAGTTACCAATGATTTAGTTATAGAGGCTGGAAAAGAAGTAACAGAGGAGATAGCTAAAGAGATTGAAGATTCCCCAATTGAAAATGTTGAGATACGTTCGGTACTAACATGCGAATCAAAGCGTGGTGTTTGTGCCAGATGTTATGGTCGTAACCTTGCCTCAGGTAGGTTAGTTCAAAAAGGTGAGGCTGTTGGTGTTATTGCAGCTCAGTCGATTGGAGAACCAGGAACACAGCTTACTCTTCGTACTTTCCATCAAGGGGGTACAGCATCAAATATCGCTGCAGCATCTAAAATCGAAGTTCAATTTAATGGTGTGCTTGAGATTGATGAATTGCGTAGCGTAAAATACGAAAATGCCGAAGGTGCAAAATACCAGGTTGTGATAGGTCGTTCTGCAGAAATGCGTTTGATCGACCCCAAAACTGGCGTTGTACTTGCATCAGGTAATATTCCTTATGCTGCTAATTTATATGTTAAAAATGGATCCAAGGTTAAGAAGGGTGATTTAATCGCCGACTGGGATCCATATAATGCTGTTATTCTATCTGAAGTATCAGGAAACGTAGCCTTTGAAAATATTATTGAAGGTATAAGTTACAGAGTTGAATCAGATGAGCAAACTGGTTACTTTGAAAAAGTAATTGTTGATTCTAGAATTAAAAATCAAAATCCGATTATTAAGATACTAGAAAAAGACGGCTCGGTTGCAAGTTCTTATGACTTACCTGTTGGTTCACATATACTTGTTGATGAAGGTAAGGGCATAAAAGCAGGGGATATCCTTGTTAAGATTCCACGTGCATTTGGTAAGTCTGGTGATATCACCGGAGGTCTTCCTCGTGTTACTGAGTTGTTTGAGGCAAGAAATCCATCAGAACCTGCTGTTGTAAGTGAGATTGATGGTGTAGTGAGTTTTGGTCCTAAGCTAAAGCGTGGTAATCGTGAGGTTATCATTACCTCAAAAACAGGTGAAGAGAAAAAATATCTTATCTCAACATCAAAACAGATACTTGCACAAAAGAATGACTTTGTTAAAGCAGGTGCATCACTGTCTGATGGTGTTATGACGCCAGCAGATATTCTAGCAATTAAAGGACCAGTTAAGGTACAGGAATATATTGTTAATGAAATCCAAGAAGTTTATCGACTTCAGGGAGTGAAAATTAATGATAAGCATTTCGAGGTGATTGTGCGTCAAATGATGCGTAAGGTTCAGTTAGCTGATTCTGGAGATACACGGTTCCTTGAAGGAGAGCTAGTTAATAGGGTGGATTTCCAAGAAGTTAATGATGAAATATTTGGAATGAAAGTAGTTGTCGATCCTGGTGATTCTGATACATTTAAACAAGGACAGATTGTAAGCGCCCGTAAGCTAAGAGATGAAAACTCATCACTAAAACGTAGGGATAAGAAACTTATTGAATCCCGTGATGCTCAGCCAGCAACTGCACGTCAGGTGCTACAAGGTATAACAAGAGCATCTCTGCAAACAAATAGCTTTATTAGTGCTGCATCATTCCAGGAAACAACCAAAGTACTTACATTGGCATCAATATCAGCTAAATCAGATGATTTACTTGGTTTGAAAGAGAATGTAATTGTTGGTCATAAGATACCTGCCGGAACCGGTCTAAAAAAATATGATGATATCATAGTTGGTTCGAAGGAAGAATATGAAGCAGTAATGGAAACTACAGAAGTTGTTGAGGAAACAACGGAAAAGACTGAGGAATAGTCATTCATAGCTCATAAAATTATAAAGCACCTTCACATCGGAGGTGCTTTTTTTTTATCATACATTTAAGTTTCACGAGTAACCTTTACCTGTTCTTAACGTAATCATTTTAACTATCTTTGTGGAAATATAATATTAAGACCCATGGACGATAAAAAGAAACAGAAGATTAATATTGATCTTGACCCAGAAATTGCGGAAGGAACATATTCAAACCTAGCTATTATTACACATTCCCATGCTGAATTTATAGTTGATTTTGTTAAGATGTTACCGGGTATTCCAAAAGCCAAAGTAAAATCAAGGATTATTTTAACTCCAGAGCATGCAAAAAGATTGATGAAAGCATTGGCTGATAATGTAAGAAAGTTCGAATCCATGCATGGTCCCATTAAAGAAACCAAGGACGGTGTATTACCTCCTTTTACCATGGGAGGCCCAACAGCTGAGGCATAGAAAAATGCTCTATTAACTATTTAGTATTAGGTGAGCTTTTTATTCCAACAGGTTCATGAGCTCTGAAAGTATCATTGCAGTTGCTCCCCAAATTACTTCTTTATTAACGTAGTAGCATGGTACAACATATTCATTACCCCCTGATATTTTTATTTTCTTGTAGGTATGGTTTTGTGAATTGGTTAAGTCTCCTATCTTAACTTCAATAATCCTATCTACTTCATGGTTGGTTACAAAAGTAGGTTGTTTAAAACTTACACCAATAACTGGATGTACTTCAAAGTTGCTTGGGGGTATATAAAATTTTGTAAGTTGTCCAAAAACTTCAATGGAATCTATTGATATGCCAACTTCTTCGTCCGCTTCCCTCAATGCAGTCACCACATGAGAGGTGTCAGTATCTTCTTTTTTACCTCCTGGAAATGAAATTTGCCCACTGTGGACTGTCTTATCCTTGGCTCTTTTTATGAAAAGTATATGAGGTATATTGTCAATGGGATATATGAGTATAAGCACTGCGCTTTGACGTGCTTTTTTTTGACTGCCAGGTTTGTTTTTACTGAGATAATTCTGCAACTTTCTGGTTACGGGCGACATTTTATTGTGCAAGGAGGACATAGGTTTTGGTTCATTGTTCAATGACTCCCTTAGTGCACTTACGAAATTGTCAAAATTATGCATGATAATTAATAGCTATGCTTCACGGAATAGTTATAAAAACAGGATATTATAGATTAGTCTCCCAATTTAAAAATCAATCCGCCATTGAAGTCACCCTCTACTATTGTTGCGTATGAATTTAGGGAAAGGCCTCCAGATGTACCACCTGTGCCAATTCCAACGTATCCACCAATTCCTCCAAAAATCATTGGCAGCATCAAACGACCCCTTGCCATTACACCGATTCTGTCACTAATCATATATTTAACACCAAGTCCTAAAGTAATCGAGAACCTCCATACATCACTTATGTCATTTTTTGGGCTAAAGATAGTTGTACCAAGAGAAAATGAACCATATGGAGTTAACTTATCGTCTTCTACTAGGGTTTTCATAACTCCTATTTGGATATAGTTTACACTTATATCAAAATCTGTATCTTGATAGTCTGGATAACCAGGATTAGCTCTAAACTTTGCTTCT
Source organism: Lentimicrobiaceae bacterium (assembly GCA_018661505.1). Classification (GTDB taxonomy): domain Bacteria; phylum Bacteroidota; class Bacteroidia; order Bacteroidales; family F082. The sequence continues at coordinate 12,014 of JABJIE010000005.1, read as the reverse complement.
GAATCCATCCTGGTATAATTTAATTCAAGTGCTGTACCCCATTTAATTTCAGGTACAATTATAGAAACACCATAATTTAAATTGTCATTAATTTTAAGTTCTCCTTGATAATAATTAATTCTTCCCCCAAACATGAAACCTGCTGATGGTGCAATTTCAACCTGGCTAATTCCCATTAAGGGTAAAAGTATAAGAGTGATTAAGATAGCTCTGAAGTTATTCATTGGTGTTGTTTTTTGTTTTTAAAATTAGTTATATATGACTGCAAACATAATATTTTTTAAGAAAGATTGATTCATAGAATAAATAAGTATTGAAGAATTTTAATAACCTATTCAGGTACTTGAAAATTACTTATTATGAGATTGTTGAACCCTTCTGAGTAATAAGAATCATACTGTCCATCAGCTGTGGAATAAATAAGAAATGCTTCTAATCCTTTCTTTGCCTCCACAAAGGAGATGGACTTTTCGAGTCCTAATACCATACATGCAGTAGCATAGGCATCAGCAAAAGCTGCATTATCGTATATTACCGTTGCACTAAGCAGGTTGTATTCTGAAGGATATCCAGTTTTAGGGTTTATGATATGTGATATTCTCCTACCTTCCTTCTCTATGTATTTTCGGTAATTACCAGATGTTGCAATTGACTTGTTAACCAATTTAATAATAGCAGTTAGATCTCTTATGTCATCTGCTTTGGAAGCTGGTTTTTCTATGCCTACTTTCCACGGCTCTCCATTAAGCTTACTGCCTCTTGCAGATACTTCTCCTCCAATATCAACAATTAAGTTTTCTATACCTTTTGATAATAAATAGTTTAATATTAAATCCACAGAATATCCTTGTGCAATAGCGTTAAAATCTATTTGGACTTTGGGATTACTTTTTTTTATTCTGTTATTGATAAGATTAATTTTATCATAACCAACATAGGTAAGAATACTATTTATATTGATGGTATCAATATCAATCACTCCTCCTTCTCCAAATCCCCAGGCAACCACTAGAGGTTCAATTGTTATGTCAAATGCACCATCTGTTTCGATTGATACTTGCTTCGATATAATAAAATTGTCTCTAAAATAATTGTCTATTACAACACTTGAATCGTTATTATTAACCCTATTAATAATGGATTCGCTTACCCATAGAGATACAGATGTATCGTACTCATCCAAAATAGAATCTATTTCATACTGAAAATCTCTATTGGATTCATCATAGTATGAAATCATATAATATGTTCCTTGTGCTTCTCCAATTAGCTTTACTGGCAAATGGTTTTTGCAGGAAGTAAGAAAGATTAAACTACATAGTATTGAAATACAACCATTCTTGAACATAAATTATTAAAATCTATATGAAAGGTTAAAGGAAAAAGCTCCTACTGTTTTAACGCTTTCGATAGTTGATGAATTATTTTCTACATATCTTATACCTATAGATCCTACAGCACTTAGACTAAGTTCAGGTATTGGACTAAACATTACGCCGTTATTGACATAGAATCTTAAGATAAAAGTGTCGTATGTCTCATCATAAGGTTCTAACGAATTATAATATCCGTTATAATCTTCATAATTACCAGTTCCAACATTAACTGCAGGGCCCATAAAATATCGCACTTTTCCTTGGCCAGTTGGGTAAAAATTTAGTGCTAAACCTGTATAGAATTTATTATCGACATTATCAAATCCTGATATATTACCACCATATCCAATGGCAAAGGGAATTTGAATTCCTATTTTCCCATTTAATAAAATTCTTTCGTAACTTATCTTGAAATTATTCACAATAAGATCAAAAAGATGGTAGTTTATGAGGTTCTTTTTATAGTTATATCGTTGTATTGCTCTGGACTCCTTTTCAAAGAATCTTAAATCACCATTTCCAAAGGAAATAAAACTTATCTCATCATTATTCATTATCATGGTAGATCCACTGGAATCGGCATCTTTAACGTATTTAGTAAGGTTTTCCAATATTTCAATATTGTAGACATTTATCTTGTTGCCATCTTTTTTATATATAATATCCTGTGACTGAATAGACGAAATCATAAAAAAGATTACCACAATTATAAGAGTCAATTTTTTCATAATATTATTTGATTAATTTCAGTATTAACTTTTTCCTAGCTATGTAAATATAAACAATATGTTAAATGTTTTCCAAATAACTATTTTATTTCCTGAACTTCGATATACTCAGGTCCCCCATCAACAGGATACCCTTCAATTTTGTAACCAACTATTACTACATCTTGATTAATATAATCATCCAGATTAATAATGGTGCTTCTCAAAGCATAATCCTGTATTACATGTGTTCCATACATGTAGGATGTAATTCCTTGCTTTTCTATAACACCAGATAGTTCGATGATTTTGCATGTGCACACATCGTTGTTCTTACTACATGAAGAAATAGAAATAGTTATCAATAGAAATAAGCTAAGAATAATAATGTGTAATTTATTCATTTGTTTGCTTTTACTTATTTCAATCTTTGTTAGTATAAAATATAATTGAGCTAGTCAATCCAATATTCATGCCAAAAAAAAGGTGGTATTTACCACCTTTTTATCTTAACCTCCAAAATCATCAAATGCTATCATCTCATCTGGAACCCCCAGATCTTCAAGCATTTTCATTGCAGCGTCGTTCATCATTGGAGGACCACATAGGTAGTATTCAATGTCTTCTGGTTCAGGATGATTTTTTAGATAATTATCATAGATAACCTGATGGATAAAACCAGTGTGCCCATCCCATTTATCCTCTTTAAGTGGTTCGGATAGAGCTACTTCAAATCTGAAGTTTGGATTATCATTTTGAATCTTTTCAAACTGATCCTGATAAAATAACTCACGTTTGGAACGGCCGCCATACCAAAATGTTGCTTTTCTATCCGTATGCTTTGTTTCAAACAAATCAAAAATATGTGAGCGCATTGGAGCCATACCAGCACCACCACCTATGAACATCATTTCACGCTTAGTATCTTTGATAAAGAATTCACCATAAGGTCCTGAAACTGTAACCTTATCACCCGGTTTCCTTGAAAATACATAGGAGGAGCATATACCTGGATTAACGTTCATAAACCCATTCTTCTTTCTATCCCAAGGAGGTGTTGCAATCCTAATGTTTAACATAACAATATTTCCTTCTGCGGGGTGATTTGCCATGGAATATGCTCTGTAGATAGGCTCTGGATTTTTCATCTCTAGGTCCCACATCTTAAACTTATCCCATTCACCATGATACTCTTTCTCAACTTCAATGTCCTTAAAGTCAACAGTTACCTTTGGAACATCAATCTGGATATATCCACCTGATTTAAATTCCAATGATTCACCTTCTGGTAGTTTAACAACAAATTCTTTTATGAATGAGGCAACATTATGATTGGAAATAACTTCACACTCCCATTTCTTAATGCCAAATATTTCAGGTGCTACAGCAATTTCCATGTCCTCTCGAACTTTTACCTGACAACCTAAACGCCAATTATTCATTTGTTCTTTTCGTGTAAAGAAGCCTTTTTCAGTAGGTAGAATAGAGCCACCTCCTGAGTTTACTTGAACTTCACACATGCCACATGTACCTCCACCTCCACATGCAGATGGAATAAAGATCTTGTTTGAAGATAATGTTGATAGTAGGGTTGAACCAGGATCTGTTTCTAGTTCTTTTTCATCATTGATGGTGATTTTAACTTTTCCTTGGGGCATTAATTTTGTTCTTGCAAAAATTAGTACCCAAACTAAAAGAAGAGTTATCAGTAGAAAGATACCGATACTTAAGCCTATAACTACACCAATTTCAACTTGCAGTAAAGTCATTTTATATTATGTTTTTATCTATTACTATAATTTAATTCCCAAGAAACTCATAAATGCAATACCCATTAAACCCGTGATTATGAACGTAATGCCAAGGCCACGTAGAGCTGGGGGTACATTAGAATATCTTATTTTTTCTCTTATGGCTGCAATACCAACTATGGCAAGGAACCAACCAACACCTGAACCAAGTCCAAAGGATGTAGCTTGAGCTAGGCTCTGGTAATCTCTTTCTTGCATAAATAGTGAACCTCCCAAAATCGCACAGTTAACTGCTATAAGCGGTAAGAAAATTCCCAATGATGTGTAGAGTGCAGGGGAGAATTTTTCAACTATCATCTCTACGAGTTGCACCATGGAAGCAATAATGGCAATGAAAAGAATAAAACTCAAGAAGCTTAAATCAACATCGGCAAAGCTTTGGTCAACCCATGCCAATGCTCCAGGTTCAAGAACGAATTCATTGAGTAAATAATCAACTGGTACTGTGATTCCCAGTACGAAAATTACTGCTAACCCCAGTCCAACTGATGTTTTAACCGTTTTGGAAACAGCAAGGTATGAACACATGCCTAAGAAATAGGCAAATACCATGTTGTCAATAAAGATGGATTTTATAAATATGTTAAATATTTCTTGCATGGCAGTATTTTATTAATTCTTTTCGATTAGGTCACGTGTGTAATAGCGCTGAACCCATATTATTACTCCAACGGTTATAAGTGCCATGGGAGGAAGTATCATTAATCCATTATTCTTGTATCCAAACTCATAAAACACATCCGGAATAACTTGCATATCAAGTACTGTACCTGATCCAAGCAATTCACGGAAGAAAGCAACGATAATAAGAATAATACCATAACCTAGTGCATTACCAATTCCGTCGAGGAATGCCGGCCATGGCTTATTGCTCATTGCAAATGCTTCAAGACGACCCATGATAATACAGTTGGTAATAATAAGTCCTACGAAAACTGACAATTGTTTACTTACGTCATAAACAAATGCTTTAAGAACTTGGTCAACAAGAATAACCATGGAAGCGATTACTACCAGCTGAACAATAATTCTAATACGTGGGGGAATTCCATTTCTCAGTAATGAAACTACAACATTTGAAACTGCCATAACCACAAGTACTGATATTGATAATACAATTGCAGGCATTAATTTAGCAGTAACAGCTAGAGCCGAACATATACCCAGTACCTGTACCGTAATAGGGTTACTCAGGTTGATGGGGTTTTTAATTAACTTTAGATTCTTAGGAGAAAATAAAGGTTCCTTTTCTTTAACTTCTGCACTCATCTTCTATCTGTTTTTTTGTAAGTAAGGTAAATAACTTTCAAGAATATCTTTAATCATATCGTTTACACCATTACAAGTAATTGTACCACCTGTAATGGCATCTACTCCATGTATGCGCTGATTCTTAGGCAGTTTTTCTATTCCGCCCTTAACAACCATAATTGACATAAATTCATTTTTGTCGTTGAAAATCTTCTTGCCAATAAATTGTTTTGTAAAGAAATCCGCAACAATCTCAGCTCCTAATCCCGGGGTTTCACCCTTATGATCAAATGTTACACCAACTATAGTGTTTAAATCATCATTAAGTGCCATATTACCCCAAATTGGTCCCCATAAACCTATACCTCTAAAAGGAATAATAAATAGTTTCTGACTTCCATCTTCAATAACATACAAAGGAAGTTCATACGGTTCGCCTTTTGATTTCTTATATAACTCCCTCTTCATGTCGATTTTGAATGCCTTACCGTCTTCCATCTTCCCTTCTTTGTATGATTCAACAACGTCACCATCCTGATTAATTACAATCTCTTCTTTCACATATTTGTTAAAGAGGCTCATTGCATTGGATGCATCAACATCAGGAATTTTAGCTGAGGCTAGAATACCTCCCATTTTATCGATAGCTACATTCTTTTCCTGGAATGGTTTCAATAGCATTGCAGCAGTGGAAAGCACAGCAGCAGCTATTATTACCATAATGGCAGCATATCTGAATATATAACCGTTTGTATACATAGTTTATATATTTATAGTTTCTTAATTTTTTATGGCAATTTTCATACGTTTGAGTCTCTTTTTGATATTTGATTCGATAACATAGTGATCGATCAAAGGAGCAAAAACGTTCATTAGTAGTATTGCAAGCATAACACCTTCAGGATAAGCAGGATTGAATACTCGTATAAGTATTGCAATAACCCCAATCAGGAATCCATAAATATACATTCCTTTGTTGGTTTGGGCAGCTGTTACAGGATCTGTTGCCATAAATACTGCACCAAAAGCAAAACCTCCTAATAATAGGTGACTCAACGGATCCATGTTCATGTAATCATTTAATCCCCATAGATTAAATAATAATCCCATTATATAACCACCTGCAAATACGCTTAACATAATCCTCCAGTTAGCTATGCCGGTTGCAAGTAGAATCAATGCACCAACCAATATCATTAATGTTGATGTTTCACCAATTGAACCTGGCATATAACCCATGAACATATCCCATTGCGTTGGCATATTATCAAAATTACCCACAAGGGCATTTCCTAGAGGAGTAGCTCCTGAAAATGAATCTGCCATTTCACTTATCCAAACCCTTTCACCTGACATATCACTTGGATATGCGAAGAAAAGAAAGGCACGAGCTGTTAGAGCAGGGTTAACAATATTCATTCCCGAACCTCCAAATACTTCTTTACCAAAAATAACTGCAAACGCAACTGCTATAGCAATTTGCCATAATGGAGTTTCTGGTGGTACAATCATCGGAATTAGTAGTCCGCTTACAAAGAAACCTTCGTTTACTTCATGACTCCTAATTTGTGCGAATACAATCTCCAAACCAAGTCCAACACCGTATGTTACCACTATAATCGGCAACATTTTCAGAAAACCATAAAAGAACATAGTCCAGTGGTCAGGTGATTCGCCTAATGATAGAAAGTGATGGTAACCAATATTCCACATGCCAAATAAGAGTGCCGGAATCAATGATATGAAAACCGTAATCATTGTACGTTTCATGTCTATGGCATCCCTTATGTGAGCACCAGCTGTTGTTACCTTATCAGGAACATAAAGAAGTGTTTCGATGGCATCGAAAGCCGAATAAAACTTCTCCAGCTTTCCGCCTTTTTCAAAATGGGGCTTTTGTTTATCAATAAATTCTCTAAGCGCTTTCATTCTATATTCTTCAATTTATCTTTATTAACTCATTTCAATACGCATCAAATCCAAGCCTTTTCTTATTATCGATTGAATTTCTGTTTTTGATGTGTCAATTACTTCACAAAGAGCAAAATCTTCATGATCAATTTCGTAAATGCCCATGTTCTCCATCATGTCAATATCCTCAACCAATACTGCTTTTATTAGCTGCATGGGGTAAATATCAAAAGGAAATACCTTTTCAAACTGGCCGGTCATTACATAGGCTCTGACTGCTCCATGAAGATTTGTGTCTAGTTTGTATTTCTTTTTTGGTGTTAGCCATTTGGAAGGGAATGTTCCTGAAAAGCTGAACTTATTAAGATTTGGAAGTATCCATCCAAAAAATTCATGGTAATTACCCTCGGGAATAACAGTTATCATTGAATCATAAAATCCTATGTAACCATCCTTTTCAATTTTTTCTCCAGTTAGCACATTACCACTTATGTAACGGTTATCGTTTTTGGTTACATTCTTGGCTACCATTTTTTTGATGGAAGCACCTACGTGGCTTTTGAAATACTTTGGCTTAAGGACTTCCGAGCCCGCCAAAGTAAAAATTCTAGTTGAATCATATTTGCCAGTAAGAAATAATCTACCTATTGTGAGAACGTCTTGCGGGTATAAGTACCATACAATTTCACCTTTGTTAATGGGATCTAACTTGCTTATGTGTACACTTACGTTTCCGCTTGGGTGTGGACCAGAGAAAGTATTTATTTGAACGTTTTTAGAATTTAGAAAAACCTTTGAAGTAGTTTTTTTTGCATCAACGTTTAAATGTACTTTTCCATTGGTTAATTTGGTTAGGATGTCTAATCCCGCTTGAAACTCATCACCATGTCCATGAACAACTAAGTCATAATCAGGAGCCAATGGTGCTGTATCATAGGCTGCTACAAAGATTGACTTTGGAGCTAAACTAGGATCAGCAATGGTAGAGTAGGGGCGCTGACGTAATAAAGGCCATATGCCACTTGACAACATCTTGTCTACTACTTCATCCTTATTAATGGAATTGATGTCTGATTTTCCAAAATCTATTGCCTCGTTTTTATCATCAGAATCAATAACTACTTCAAGTAACCTTCTTTTTGCACCTCGTTTTATGGCTTTAACTTTGCCACTAACTGGTGCTGTAAATCTAATGTTGTCACGGTACTTATCATAGAACAATTGGGTGCCAGCTTTCACTTCATCCCCTTCTTGAACTAAAACTTTTGGAAAACAACCTGCGAAATCTGGAGGCTTTATGGCAAACTTTTTAGCTCCCAAGTCAACGACTGTTTTCTCAGCCGTTCCTAAAAGCTTGATATCCAGGCCTTTTTTAATTTTAAAAGTTGTTGACATATGTATAAAAATTCATGTGTTTCTTGGGCGCGAATTTACATAATTAAACTTTGATAATCAGCAAAATATTCGTTAAATTCATATTTTTTTGACCCTTCATAAAATCATTTGGTATAAGATTCATTAAATCAATAAAATATAAGAGTTTTATATGCTATTTATAAACTTTCTAAACATAAAACTTTAACATTTAAGTAATTTATGAATAATCATTATTATTATTATTAATTTTGAATTTTTACTAAATCCAAAGTTCCTCTTACATTTTAAGTATGAAAAAAATATTATTGAGTTTTATCCTGATATTTTTGTGTTCTATTGGCATGGATGCCATGGAGATTCAAAATAAGGATTTAGTTTATGATGATAACATTAAAACAGTATTACTCTATCCTCCATCTGATCAGCTTTTACCTCCTGTTATAAGACTTAATTCTACTGATAAACTAAGACTTTCATTTGATGATATGAGTCCTGAATCATATCAGTTTAAATATACTTTTGTTCACTGCACAGAAAACTGGGAGACGTCTGATTTAGATCAAATGGATTATCTAAATGGTTTCTTTGAAGATGATATAACTCAATATGAGTTTTCACTTAATGCTATTCCTCCATACATTCACTATAGCCTTATTTTTCCAAATAGAAATATGCAGATAAAGTTATCGGGCAATTATATTTTAAAGGTCTACATAGATACACCAGAGGATGGCAATGTTATATTTACAAGGCGATTTTTTGTCGTAGAGCAGTTGGTAAAAGTAGAGGCGTCAATACCTTACTATCCAAAAAACCTTGAGTTTGTTAGGAAAAAACAACAGCTAGATATCAAATTATTTACACCGGATTTGTTCAGCGCTGAACCAATGCAGAGAATTAATGTGTCGATTCAGCAAAATGGTCGTTGGGACAATCTAAAGTCTGGTTTAAAACCTACGGGAATAATGATGAATCAGCTTAATTTTGATTACCGTAACGGTATAGTTTTCGAAGGAGGAAATCAATTTCGAAATTTTGATATGAAGAGTTACTATTATCAATCAATGTACATAAAAGAAATAATCAATGACCCCAATGGATATATAGTTATACTGCATACTGATCAAAACAGATCAACTAAACCATATAGCGTAATTGAAGACATTCAGGGAGATAAATTAATCAAGGCAAGAAAAGGTCAGGATACAAGAATCGAAGGTGAGTATGCAGAAGTAGAATTTTGGCTTAGACAGCCACGAATAAAGGATGCAAAAGTATACATTCTTGGAGCATTGAATGATTGGCAGCTTGATCAGGAGGGTCTTATGAGATGGGATTCTCGATATAATATGTACCGAGGTACCCTTTTTATCAAACAGGGATATTACGATTATCTTTATGCAGTTGTACCAAATGGTGAAACACGTGGAAGTGTGTCATTTATTGAAGGTGATCATTGGGAAACTAATAACCAGTATACAGTTTACGTTTATTATAGAACCAGAGTGCCTGAATATGACCGCCTTGTGGGATACTCAACTTTCAACTCACTTGATGTAAGTACTTATTAACCCTATCTATCTTTTAGTTAATACTAAATACATGGTTGTATTTTCCAAGGATTATATCGTACTTGGAATTAATTTATTTGCCTTTTTACAAATGATAAAAATAATTCTTGCGGTTTTCTTTAATACATTTGTTGATTCCTAAAAATCAGATACTGAAATAATGATTAGATATTTTAAAAACATACTTATTGCCCTTACATTACTTTTTATTTACTGTAATTCATTTGGTCAGCAAGGTTATGAAATAAATGTTAAAGTATTTGAATATAAGGATAGCACAATGCTACTAACTAGTTATTTTGGGCAAAAAATAAGACTTATTGATACGGCTTATGCACATAATTCTGGTGAATTTACATTCAGGGGTGAGAAGAAGCTTCCAGGGGGTATTTATATGACTGTTAGTGCTGATAAACGTAAACTTTTTGAGTTTATCGTAAGTGAAGATCAAAAATTCAGTTTGGAAACAGATACTACAGATTACGTTGCTAATATGAATATTACTGGCACAAAGAACAATGCGGTATTCTTTGATTACTTATTAAAAAACGAAGCCTATTTCAAATTAAATAAGAGTTTATCCCAGCAAATTGACTCAATACAAAATAATGGCGAAAATGCAGATAAGCTGATTTCAAAGAGAGAGTTAATCAACGCTGAGGCCATTAATTTCAAACTCGAAGTTATAAATGAAAATAGTAACCTGTTTGTTGGCTCATTGTTAAATTCAATGCGTGAGTTGGAAATACCAGATACCATAATTAATTCAGCGGATAGCGTTCAGAGGTATGTCTACTACAGGGACCATTTTTTCGATTACATAGATCTGAGCGACAGTTGCTTGTTACGAACTCCCATATACATGAGGAAGGTGAAAAAATATTTTGACCAACTTGTGGTATTTAATCCAGATTCTGTCATTAGTGCAATAGATATAGTAATAAATAAAGCAAGGCCATCCGAGGAAGTTGTAGGGTATTTGGTTTGGTATTTTGTTTCGGAATACCAAAATCCAAAATATATGGGTTTTGATAAGGTATTTGTACATCTCGTTGATGAGTATTTTAGTAAAGAAGATATCTCAAATACAACCGAATCAATATTGCAATCACTTCAAGAGAGAGCTGATAAAATAAGACCCATACTTATTGATATGCCTGCCCCACAGCTATTGTTGGTTGATACACTGGGTTCATTAACTTCCTTTGAAAATATTCCCAATAAGTATACAGTTCTATTTTTTTGGGATACTGATTGTGGTATATGTGGAAACGAAATAGTAGAGTTAAATAAAACATATTCCAAATCCAATTATGACATTGAAGTTTATGCCATAAATGTTAACGGTGATTTAGAGAAGTGGAAGAAAGCAATCAGAGATAAGAAGGTTCCTGGAATAAATGTTAATGGTACCAGGAGTGCCACAAAAGATTTTCATGATTTGTATGACATTTATGGAACCCCTGTTATATATGTTCTTGACGGGGATAAAAAAATAATAGCAAAAAGAATAGGTGCTGATAAATTGGAAGAGTTCATAGATAATTATGAGAAAATGAAAAGGTAAACTCCGTGCTGTCTTGCTTTTGTCTGTAATACAGCAAGCAAAAGATAAAATACCAGCACTAAACATGGAAATGTTATGACTTGGAAACCATTTTCAATATCAAAAGATATAAAAATATAGCTTTAGCATTGATTCTATTTTATCGAAAAGGAATGAAGACATAGTTTTACCCACAACTAACAATCGGAAATTATGTGCGGATATGCATACAACCTTTTCAATATATTTTTGTCATATGTCTTAGGGAATTATGTTAAAATAGTCCAAAAATTTAAGTTGGATACTATTATGAACATTTAATGAATAACTTAGCGCATTTTAGACAAGTTATGTAAATCCCAAAGTATATGTATTACTTCATTTTAAAGTGTATACATTATTTTAAGAACTGCAGAAAATTATTTTAGCAAATGATGAAAGAAAAAGTAACTAATTATTATCTT
>JABJIE010000027.1 GCA_018661505.1 Lentimicrobiaceae bacterium | reverse complement strand
TTTTTGCAAACATAAAATTAATAATTATTGTTGAAATGTAAAATGAGGTATTTGTTAAGAAGTTTGTAATTTTATGCCGTAATTTTCGTTTATATCATCAATGAGAAAATATATACTTATTTTAATATTATTTGCAACCCACAATACCTCTTATACCCAGGAGATAAAAATTGGTGTTCTGAAATACAATGGAGGGGGAGACTGGTACTCAAATCCCACATCAATACCCAATTTAATAGAGTTTTGCAATACTAATCTTAAAACTAATATTAGTACTGATGTGCAATCAGTAAACATTGGCAGTAGTGAGTTATTTGGTTATCCAATCGTTCACCTCACAGGCCATGGTAATATTATACTGACTCCTGATGAAACTGAGAATCTTAGAAAATATTTGTCCTCAGGTGGATTCATGCACATAAGCGATAATTATGGATTGGATGAATATATACGAAGGGAGATGAAAAAAGTATTTCCAGAATTAGATTTTATGGAGTTACCTTATAGTCATCCCATTTATCATCAAACGTACAATTTTAATGCTGGACTGCCTAAAATTCATGAACATGATGACAAGGCTCCACAAGGGCTTGGTCTTATATTCGATGGTCGATTGGTGTGTTTCTATGATTATGAGTGTGACCTTGGAGATGGTTGGGAAGACTCAGAAATACACAACGACTCTGATGAAAAACGGTTGGAAGCTTTCAAGATGGGATCTAATATCATTGAATTTGCATTTGAGCAATAATTAGTAAACACACATAAAAAATAAACAGCTATGACAAAATATATTAAGTCTATTCTATTAGCATCATTCATACTAGTAACAACATCTATAATTGCTCAAAACAACAGTGATGATGGCAATGGCGTAATGATTAATCTACAAGAACCAGAATATGCAGAAATGTCTTTCCAGGATATACTTGATAAATACAAAGGTAAGGTAGTGTATATAGATTTTTGGGCCTCATGGTGTGGCCCATGTAAAAAACAAATGCCCTATTCTGCTAAAATCAAAAAGCAATTGGATGGCAAGGATGTGGTTTTCCTTTACATTTCCTCTGATAGAAATGAAAACGCATGGAGAAATGCTGTTGCTGCAATGAATATAAAAGGGGAAAATTATAGAACAAGTGCTAAGGTTTGGAATGAATACAATGATCTATTTGATGTGAAATATATTCCTAGATACGTGCTAATAGATAAAAACGGTCAAGTAATTAACGATAATGCCAAAAGGCCAAGTGATCCTGCAATAATTACTGACATAGAAAGTCTTCTTTAGAAGTAAAAAAACATTCTGTCATCAGGAAGAAATATATTTATTTATTGCTTGCTGTTTATTGAGATTCTTCTGGCACGACTTTTACAAGCTTAGCTTTTGAGTTTAACTGCACCTTTATATACGTAAATCACTACTAATTAGCATATTACCTAATTTAAGGTTAAATGTTCCTAAATCAATATCGGTGTGGTAGTTAATACTCTACAGTTATAATTCAAGTGCGAGTTTTTTGAATAATTTTATTAAATCTACTTCTGCCTTTGCAGCATTTTCAAGCAAGTCTTCGATGTGAACAGGTGCTAGGTTATCAGGATCACACAAATCAGTAATAACTGATACTGCTGCTACCTTCATACCCATATGGTTAGCAACTATTACTTCTGGAACCGTAGACATACCAACAACATCAGCACCCATTAGCCTAATGAATCGATACTCAGCACGTGTTTCAAGACTGGGGCCTATCCACGACACATACACTCCTTTATTGATTGGCATATCTTCATCGGTAGCTATTTTTTCCATCATTTTTATGAGATTGCTATCATATGGCTGGCTCATATCCACAAATCTTGGTCCTAGCTCTGTATGGTTTTTACCAACCAATGGATTTCCTGGTAGCATATTAATATGATCATCAATGATCATTAGGGATGCAGGTTTATAGTCAGGATTGATACCTCCACATGCATTTGAAACAAATAATGTATTCACACCAAGCATCTTCATTACTCTTATTGGGAAGGTTATCTGATGCATAGAATATCCCTCGTAGAAGTGAAATCTACCATCCATTACAACCACTTTTTTTCCACTTAAGTAACCAACTATTAGTCTACCAGCATGTGATTCAACCGTTGCCTCAGGAAAATTAGGGATTTTTGAGTATTCAATACTCTTTTCTATTTCAATGTGATTCACAAGGCCACCAAGTCCAGTCCCTAATATTATTCCTAGCTCTGCATCCTTAACATCATGTTCTGATAGATATTCTATTGTTTCATTTATCTTCTCTAACATAAGTAATACTATTTGATAATTATTTCATTTAATATTGATTTACCAGCAGCAGTATTTAATTTCTTAACTAACTTTGATCTATCCATATACAACTCGTGACTTAAAGCGGCAGAATCAACACTAACAAAAAGTTTACCTCTATTTACATAGAGTTTGGTTGTGTGCTTAGCTATAATAGGACCTACTACATTTTCCCATTGGTTGGTTATTTTAACACCATCCATCTTCTCAGTCCATCCATATGACCTGAAAAGATCTTCTAAAATTTCACCCAACTGTTTATCCTTACTCTTCATTTAGTTATTGATGTATTTAATCGTCTGTAACCTTTAACTGTCCGTTATGTACTTCAAATATTTTATGATCTATTTCAACAGTCTTAAATATTCTTTCAACTCTTACTCTTTGTGTATCTGTGATAAAAACTTGTCCAAAATTATTTTCACTTACAAGTTGGATTATCTGCATAACCCTGCTATCATCAAGTTTATCAAATATATCATCAAACAGAAGTATTGGTTTAAAATCCTTAACCCTCCTTGTGAATTCAAACTGTGCTAACTTTATGGCAATTACAAAAGATTTCTGTTGTCCCTGTGAACCATACTTTTTTATTGGATAATCATTAATTGTTAATATAAGGTCATCCTTATGAATACCCTTGGATGTATATTTTAATACTCTATCTCTATCAATAAATTCCTCCAGTAAGTCTTTAAAGCTGGTATTATCTAGTTGAGAATCATAATGAATATTTACATTTTCCTTACCTCCGGATAATGTTTGATAGTATTTTTCAAAAAGTGGATTAAACTCTTCAAGGAACATTTTTCTTTTCTCAAAAATTCTACTACCATGTTTAATTAATTTATCATTCCATATCTCAATGGATACACTATCAAATACTCTGGACTCATGCATCTGTTTAAGCAAAACATTTCTCTGCTGTAACCCTTTATTATATGAAAGCAGATCGTCTAAATAAGCCTTGTCAAATTGAGATATAACCCCATCAATGTATTTTCTGCGGTGTTCGCTACCATCATTTATGAGATCTCTGTCATAGGGTGAAATCATAACCAAAGGGAACAGTCCAATATGGTCAGCGAGCCTTGAGTAAGTCTTATTGTTTAGTTTAAACTCTTTTTTATGACTTCTTTTTTGAATACAGCTAACCTTATCTGAAGTATTTAGCTGATTGTGATAATTACCATGCACAGCGAAAAAATCATTGCCATGTTTTATATTTTGTGTATCAATGGAATTGAAATAACTCTTGCAAAAAGATAAGTAATAAATGGCATCTAGAATATTTGTTTTGCCTGCTCCGTTATTGCCAACAAAGCAATTTATTTTATCGCTGAACATCAGCTCAGCATCCGCATAATTCTTAAAACCCGTAAGAGCAAGTTTCTTTAGAAACATAATATGGTAATGGTATGTCTATTTACAGTGTTGGAAAAAGAGTTTATAAGTCCAAACGCTGTGTAAATGCTTAACAATATTAATAATTAATATAGCAAGCTAAGATAATTATTATTTACAAAAATAATCAACAAAAATTTCATGATAGAATTAAGGAGGTAAGCATATCAAAATCCATTACAAATGGGCATTACTTGCCTATTTCTTCATAAATGAATTCAAATCAAATGCAACTGTAAGGTAATTTGGTGATCCTGCAAGGCTATAAGTTACCCTTGAGTAGTTAATTCTGAATTTGTATATCCTAACACCAAATCCCCAGCTAAAGCCAACCATTGCCATTCTATCTTCAATTTTCATTTCTTGACGTCTCTGGTAATTATAACCACCTCTAAGTATTAAGTTTTTGCCAATGTAAAGCTCTGCACCAAGTGTGATGTGTCGTAGTAGCTGATCACCAAATTTTGAAAATCCTTTTTTGTATTGAGGTTCACCGGTAATAGGATCAAAACCATTCGAAGGATTTAGGGGATCATCAACAGTGAGATTCCATTTTTCTATGTGATCGTATACGAATGAAAACCTAATTGGAACATGCTCTAGTCTGTGGGAGAGGGCATATTGCAAACTAAAAGGTAAGGGATCTCTGGATGCGCCAGGATAGTATGTGGACATTTGTAATCCCATATTTCTTGCAACAAGGGACATTGTCATACCTGATTTAGCACGATAGGTACCAGCAACATCTACTGCCATTCCAAATGAGTTATAGGACTCGTATGAAGAATAAATAATCTTGGCTGCAGCTCCAATGCTAAAGGATGAATCAAGTTGACGACCCCAGCCTATTGTAAATGCCATATCATATGCTCCAAATGTACCAGCAAGATTTCCATTTTCATCAGCATAATCTATCTTGCCATAATCCATGTATTGCAAAGTCCCCAAAAAACTACCAACCTTTTCGAATGATTTCCCGTACTGAAGACTACTGTAATTAGTACCCGTAAAAAAGTTTATGTAATTAAGCGCCATACTATTGTCCATTTCTGGATTAATGAGTGACGGGTTAACAAAGCCTAAGTTAACATCATTGTCATCTATGGAAGCAACATTACTGCCAAGCGCAGCAATTCTTGCAGATATTGGTTGCTGTAGAAACTGATAACCAGTGGTGCCTCCACTTTGAGAGTATGAAGTTAGGGATACAATAAGGGATATTATTATTATTGGAAGTATTCTTTTCACTTATTACTGTCTTTTGTACCTGAATTTAACGGCAAAGAAATATTTTTATTACTAATGGTTGATAATTTGAATCAAAAGTTATTAACCCAACGCATTTAGTAAGTAAGAGATTAGTTTTTGCCTGAAAATCATGAATAATCATGATTTCTTATATCATAGTCATAATTTAAAATTTATCCCCCATAAAATAAGTCATAATATACCTCTTATTATATTATCGCTTATTAATTGATTTTATTCAATTTACCACTACCCGATATTGACATATCAATTTTTGGATCACCGGAATAGTTAATATTTCCACTACCAACTATATCCGCAGATAGTTTATCATGAGTTACAATACTCGCATTACCAGAACCATTTATCTTAACCTTTGCCTTGAAGGAATTAAAGCCCAAACCATTGAACTCACCTGAGCCATTCAACCTAACGTCGAGCTTTTGACTTGTTCCATTTAATGTTATTAAACCACTGCCATCCACATTGCAATATGTGTTTCGGGTAAATACGCCTAATAATATGTTTCCTGAACCATTTATCGTTAATTCCAAATCATCTGATCTCAAGGGAGTGTCAGAATTTAAATTTGCACTGCCGGATATTGATATATCATCAAATTGTTTGGTTGTTACTACAATCTCTACATCATCATTGGATGCCTTACATAAGTTTCCTTTAACTTTAAGAGTGTTTCGCCCAATGGCAGTTGATATTGCATTAACAAATGATTCTTGGGCCTTTATAGAGATGCTCGGAGCACCTCCTGCAATAATTGTTACATTGGCAGGTATCTGAATATCCAAACCAGAAAATGCTTCCAAATCTCTGTTATCAGTTATTATACCACCTGATGGTTCTATGCATTTCTCACCACAGGATGATACATAAATGGTCATTAACACCATCAATATTGCTAGGAGTTTATTTTTTTTCATAATATGTTTAATTGGTGATCAATATAAATGTAAAATATTTTAAGAATTACCAGAATAAATATACTATTACAGGTAAATAAAAAATTCCTTCCCCAATAATACGATGAAATTTTTTAATGACCATATTATTGGGCACTAACTGAATTATTCCAATAAAAAAATTCATCGTTAAAAGAACCAGAATGCTTGCAAATAATATATCAGAGTCTGTTCTAATAATTGCTATTATAAGAGAAATTTCAATTAATACATTTAAACCCCTTAAGAATCTAATTGTATTTTCTTTTCCATATTTTGTTGTAAAGGAGATATGACCATCAGCCATATCCAGCTCATAATCATAGTATGAAATCATAATCCCTTCTGTAAATACAATTATTATTAAACAAATAATAATGAACAGTACTTCAGTTGGTGGAATGGATCCATACCATATGACAGGGGCAAGGAAGATTCCCAAAACGTATATCACAGCAATAATCAATTCCTTGGGGATATATGCATGTTTATAGCTTTTCGCCATATTTATTACAAAGAAGTAACAAATTACTAATAGGCTTAATACTATGCCTGAAATGACTATTTTAGGTTTAAGGTAAGCTGTTGCCAATATCAAATTTATAAATGTAATTGCTATTACCAATGGTATCAGCCACCGTCGATTTGTAAAAAAGAATTTATGCCTAAGAATTGATGATTTATTTTTATTTCTAAGTGAATCGAATATGTGGTCCGCCGAGTATATAATCCATACCGATAAAGCTAATATCAACCACCAAGCTTGATTTGGATCAATATTTAAAAGTTTTACGGACATTGAAGCAACGCACAGAGAACCTCCAACCACATCAAGACTGAGGTATTGGAATATTGCAAAGGATTTATCCACAGTAATTCTCATGACCATAATATCCTTCCGAAGATACAAATAAAAAAACCTCCTGACTTAAAATATCAAGAGGTTTTCCTAGTATAATTATATTCAATGAATTAATGCTCTTCAGTTGTGCTCTCTATTAAGTATGGATGTTTCTGCGGCACCACCGGTATTTTGGAGAGTGATAATCCCACAATAAGTGCAAATAATCCAAAAGACCCTATAAACGTTCCTATTTCTATGAACGATATACCGTGTGATTCAACTGTATTTGGCATTATCGACATGAATAATTCAACCCATTGACCTATCATCAAGACTCCAACTGTAAATAACAGCCAATTGGCACTCTTTGCTATTCTATTCCACATAAGGAAAAAGAACGGGAAAGCCCAGTTCATTAATAATTCGGTATAGAATAGTGTTTTATATTCACCCATTTCACGAGGGATATAATAAACTGTTTCCTCTGGAATATTTGCATACCAAATAAGAAGGTACTGTGACAGCCATATATACCCCCATATTAATGATAATGCCCATATATATCTAGAAAAATCATGTAGGTGTTTCTTGGTAAGCATTGGAAGATATCCCAATTTATTTAATATAATGGCAATGGCTGTTAACATTGCTACACCATGGAAAAAGCCCATAATGAATTTCTTAACAACATAGATGGTACTATACCAGTGCGCATCAAGAGACATCAGCCAATCTATGGTAAACAAAGAAAATGAAACAGCAAAAACAAATATGAAAACCTTAGATGTAAACTCTAACTTTTCAAACATCTGAATTCCACCTAGTGTATCCTCCCTCAGCGACAACTTCTTGATTCTCCATGTTAAATAAATCCATAGGCCAAAGAAAACAACATAACGGGCTGCAAAAAATGGAACATTTAGATAAGGTTCTTTGTGTTTTAATAGGGGGTCATGAGCAACAGCATCAGCATGTGACCAGTGATATAAATCATGAACACCAAAAAATAAAATTGCAAATAAAACAGCAGAAACAATAATATAGTTACTCATTGCCATTGGAATTCTAATGTATGCTGATGACCAGCCAGATTGTGTTACATACTGTATTGCCATCCAAAATGTCGCTCCTATAGCTATAGAAAGAAAATAATAATTATTTAGTAGAAGGTTTGCCCATGCTCTTTTTCCATCTTCAGTAATAAAACCGATGGTTACAGAAATAAGCCCAACCACGATCATAATAATCATGGCAATTTTAAATTTTCCGCTGAGCTGTACTTTTTTATCCATTGTAGATATGTTTAAGAGTTATTACTATTCTGCTAATGTTCTTACATAATTAATTATCTTCCACCGATCGTCAGGTTGTATCTGAGATCCATGCGGTCCCATAAGACCAGAAATTGAACCAGCTGTGATAACATAATATATCTCTCCGTCTGGCTTATTATTAACATAAGCTTCTATAAGCGACGTAGGTTTAGCAGGAAAAAGGCCACTTGTATAAAGATACCCGTCACCACTACCATCTTCTCCATGACATATCTTGCAAAAAATATCATACTGGACTTTGCCATCTTCAATATTTGCTTCGTTAACAGCAACTGAGTTTACCATC
>JABJIE010000026.1 GCA_018661505.1 Lentimicrobiaceae bacterium | reverse complement strand
AGCTATATGTTCGTCACCGGGCCTAAGGTTGCTAAAAAAGTTACGGGTGAGGACATTTCAATAAACGATCTGGGTGGACCTGATGTTCATTGCAAAAAATCAGGGGTTGCACATTTCATAGCTGAAAATGAGCAAGAAGGAATGATGCTAATTAGAAAATTACTATCCTATGTACCACAAAATAATCTTGAAGATCCAATTATAACAGAATGCACAGATCCAATAGATAGGAAAGAAGATTTACTAAACGATATTATTCCCAATCATCCTAATCATCCTTATGACGTAAGAGATGTTATTTATTCAATTGTTGATCATTCTGAATTTTTGGAAGTTCAGAGGCATTATGCCCAAAACATTATCACTGGATTTGCGAAAATGAATGGAATGCCCGTTGGGGTTATTGCAAATCAGCCAAGTTATCTTGCGGGTGTTTTAGATATAAATTCATCCAGAAAGGCCGCTAGATTTGTTAGGTTTTGTGATGCCTTTAATATAGCCATAATTACGTTTGTTGATGTGCCTGGTTTTTTACCCGGTAGCGCCCAGGAAACGGGGGGTATTATTATCCATGGTGCAAAACTTCTTTTTGCATATGGTGAGGCCACCGTACCCAAAATTACCATAACACTTCGAAAATCCTATGGAGGAGCTCATGATGTAATGGGATCAAAACAATTACGTGGAGATATAAATTATGCATGGCCATCGGCAGAAATAGCGGTGATGGGACCAGAGGGTGCAATAGAGGTGTTAGAGGGAAAAAGAGCATCAAAAATTGATAATATTGATGAGAGAATATCCTATATAAAAAATAAAGAAATTGAATATCGTCAGAAATTTGCAAATCCCTATGATGCAGCAAGCTATGGATACATTGATGATATAATAGAGCCCAGAAATACAAGGTTTAGGGTTATAAGAGCCCTACAAACTCTTGCTTCAAAAAAGGATGTGAATCCCCCCAAAAAACACTCCAATATACCATTGTAAATATCAAATACTAATAGCTATGATAATATACAATATTTCACAAGGTTTAGGAATAGCCATAATCGGATATACTATAGTATTTGTTGCATTGCTTTTGCTTTTTTACATTTTCACATATATGGCAAAAGTTCTTTTATGGCATAAAAAACGTAGGCTTATACATGAAAATCAAGCAACAAAGTTGGTAGACGAGGAGATTAATGTTACGGGAGAAATTGCAACTGCCATTGCCATGGCGATATATCTTAGTAGGGATTTACATGATAATGAGAGCGATATCCTAACAATTAAAAAAGTTTCAAAAACATACTCGCCATGGAATTCAAAAATTTACGGAATACGATTCTATAATCGTTAATAAAAGGTAAGAATATGAAACAATTTAAATTCACGATTAGTGGTAATGATTACGATGTAGAGATTAAAAATTTTGAAAATGGTAAGGCGCTTTTGGAGGTAAATGGCACATGTTATAACGTAGATATGCATAAGCAAGAAAACGTCATAAAGACTCCCATCTTAGTAAGAGGTAATGTTAAAAACCCCAAGGGATCTCATATAATTCACAAATCTATGGCCATTGGCTTCAAGGTAAAGGCTCCCTTACCTGGAAATGTAATGCAAATTATGGTTAAAGTTGGAGATACTATCCGAAAGGATGATCAGCTATTAACTTATGAATCAATGAAGATGGAAAACAAACTGTTATCAGAAAAGGAGGGTGTTGTAACAAGTGTAAATGTTAATGTTGGAGATACAGTTCTTCAAGATGATGTGTTATTGGAATTGGACGTAAGATAAACATTAATAAAATGAAACTTCATAGAAAAGCCATAACTGTTTTTGGGATAATAGCTTTACTAGCAGTATTAAATGTTTTGCTCTTTCAAGATTATGTATTTAATGGTGAATTTGAATCCATTATTACACCCATGGATAATTTTGAAAACAGTACCCTATCAATTGTAATTTCTGGACTCTTAAAATTTCTAAGTTTCACGGGTTTTCATAATGCTTCTTTTGGTCATATTGTAATGATAATAGTAGGTCTAATCTTCATTTACCTTGCCATAAGGTATGAGTATGAGCCACTATTGTTAATACCAATAGGAGCAGGAATAATTCTTGGTAATATCCCATTTTATAACGATGTTAACCTGAACTTACAAGTGGGTATATACCAAGAAGGAAGTGTTTTAAATTATTTGTATTATGGAGTTGTAAAAGGCATATATCCACCATTAATATTTCTTGGCATAGGAGCAATGACTGATTTTTCAAGTCTTATTTCAAATCCTAGACTTATGTTACTGGGTGCTGCTGCCCAAATTGGTATATTTTTAACATTTGTTGGAGCAATATGGCTAGGATTTAATATGCCGGAGGCAGGAGCAATTGGTATTATTGGGGGTGCTGATGGCCCCACAGCCATTTTCCTAAGTTCAAAACTTGCAAACGGTAATATAATAAATGGGATTCAAACAAGTAATCTCATTGGTCCAATTGCCATTGCCGCATACTCATACATGGCTTTGGTGCCTGTAATACAGCCTCCAATAATGCGTCTTTTAACTGGTGAAAATGAGAGGAAGATAAGGATGAAGCCTCCACGTGCAGTTAGTCGTCAAGAGAAGATAATCTTCCCAATAGTAGCTCTTATTCTTACCACTTTTATTTCTCCTGGGGCATTACCTCTTTTAGGGATGCTCTTTTTTGGAAATATTTTAAAAGAAAGTGGTGTTACGCGGAGACTTGCTGATACTGCGCGTACATCATTAATTGATATTGTAACAATTCTTTTGGGGCTTACGGTAGGGGCATCAACTCAGGCAGATGTTTTTTTAACGAAAGAATCCATTTTAATTTTTGTTTTGGGCGCACTATCCTTCATTGTTGCAACAGCAGGAGGTATAATTTTTGCAAAGGTTATGAATTTGTTTCTAAATGTTGAAAATAAGATTAATCCACTTGTGGGTGCTGCTGGAGTTTCAGCAGTACCAGATAGCGCAAGAGTTGTTCAAAATGAGGGGCTGAGGTATGATGCAACAAACCACCTATTGATGCATGCAATGGCACCTAATGTTTCAGGTGTTATTGGTTCTGCAGTTGCTGCGGGTGTTATGATGAGCTTCTTGATGTGAGTTATAAATAAAGAGCTGCTAAGTCATTTTGAATACAAATAATTTATGTAATATTTAATTTATCAATAATTCTATTTCCTTGAGTGCACATATTAAGCATTAATTTTTTTATTTTTGAAAAAAAATTACTTTGCTAATAATTGGTATTGCAGGCGGAAGTGGTTCAGGGAAAACCACAGTTGTTAACAAAATAATAGAAACCCTACCATCTGACTCGGTGGCATTAATACCTCAGGATGCCTACTATTATGATAATGGTCATCTTAGTCAAAAGGAGAAGCTTAAAATTAATTTTGACCATCCAAATTCAATTGAATTTGAACTTTTGGTAGAACATATTAAATTACTGAAATTAGGACAAACAATTAAGCAACCAATATACAACTATGTGACTTGTGCGAGGGCAAATGAAACAATAGATATTTCTCCAAAAAGAGTTGTTATCGTTGAAGGAATCTTGATTTTAACCAGTGAAAAGCTTAGAAACTTATTGGATATAAAACTATTTGTGGATACACCCAAAGATGACAGGTTAATGAGAATAATTCGACGTGATGTTCAGGAGCGTGGACGTAATTATAATGATGCTTTAATTCACTACGAGAAATTCGTTAAACCTATGCATCAGCAGTTCATCGAGCCCACAAAATTATATGCTGATGTGATAATTCCTCAAGGGGGTAAGAATAAAGTCGCCATAGAAATGGTTTCTTCACGAATACAACTAAACCTGAATAATATCTAGCTCTACAATTTCGTAGAGTTTTTACTTCCAAACTCTTCATATTTGATGTGTTGCACACCTGAATTTAAAAATCATAATCTTTAAATAGCAGATCCACTGATAGTTATATAATATGGCATTTTTATTGCCTTACCTTATTTACTTATACGATAACAATGCTAATTTTTATTATTGCAGCGTATTTAATCTTTGCCTTTGTCCTTACTTTGTTGGGGATTGATAGGCAATCTGAGTGGATAAAGATTTTCTTTATAAGCTTACTTCTAACTCCTGTTATAGGATTTGCTTATTTATACACCAAAAAAAACAAGGTGTCGCATATAAAATACTATCATTGCCCTAATTGTGATTATATCTATCCAGTAAAAATGTCAGATTGCCCCGTTTGTATTGAAGAAGGCGTAAAGATCAAGCTGAAAAAATATAAAAGTCCCCACAGTATTTCTTCAAATATAGGTAACCTGAGTCTTGCCCACTAATGGATTTAATTTTATCCATTTTATTAGTTGTACTACTATCCAAGTGTCTATTTATTAACATTTTTGTAAATTTGCAAAAAATTAAATGTTCTATTATAAACATTACTTTATCATATGTATAATAACGCGTTTAGGAACATAAAGAAAAGAGATTCATTTATATTTCATTTATTAATTTTCGGCAACCTGCTGAAATTTTAGCAATAAGCATATTCAATCATTAATTGCATGAGGAATCTCATTTAATGCTATTTAAGGTAGTGTTAACTATGACTAATTCCTTTTTAATAATAAAAAATTAAATAAATGAAATTACCAAAGGCAGAATCGTATAAAATAAAAATGGTAGAGGCCATACGCCTTAGTACCATGGATGAACGCGTGACATGGATAAAAAAAGCCAATTACAATTTATTTAACCTTAAAAGTGATCATGTTTTCATCGATCTCCTAACAGACTCTGGTACTGGTGCTATGAGTGATAAACAATGGTCAGAAATGATGTTGGGTGATGAGAGCTATGCTGGAGCTTCTTCCTATTATAAACTTAAAAATGCCATTCAAGATATAACAGGGTTTGAATATTTTTTACCCACACATCAGGGTAGAGCAGCAGAGAATGTCCTGTTTTCAACACTTATAAAAAAAGGTGACATAATACCTGGAAATTCACATTTTGATACAACCAAGGCACACATTGAACATAGAAAATCCTATGCTGTAGACTGCACAATTAATGAGGCATTTGATACTGAGGTTAATCATCCATTTAAAGGAAATATTGATATTGTAAAACTTGAGAAAGTATTAACAGAAAACCCAGTTGAAAAAATCCCATTAATTATTGTCACAATTACTTGTAATTCATCGGGTGGTCAGCCAGTGTCTATGCAAAATATGAAAAAGGTTAGTAAGGTTGCTAAAAAATATGGCATTCCAGTTTACTATGACTCTGCACGTTTTGCGGAAAATGCCTATTTCATAAAAAAACGCGAAAAAGGTTATTCGGATAAATCAATTCGGGAAATTGTTAAAGAAATGTTCTCCTATGCTGATGGGATGACCATGAGTAGTAAGAAAGATGCCATAGTGAATATGGGTGGTTTTCTTGGGTTACGTCAAAAGGAAATATTTGATAGAGCAAGTGTATTTAATATTTTGTATGAAGGATTTAATACCTATGGAGGCATGTCTGGTCGTGATATGAATGCCCTTGCTCAAGGATTATATGAAGGAACGGAGTTTTCATATCTTGAAACTAGAATTAATCAGGTAGCTTTTCTAGGACAAATGTTAAAAGATAAAGGAATACCAGTACAATTTCCCTTTGGTGGTCATGCAATTTTTGTGGATGCAAAGAAGTTTCTGCCACATCTTCCAAAGGAAGAATTTGTAGCACAAACTTTAGCTGTTGAACTATATATAGAGGGGGGTGTTAGAGCTGTTGAAATAGGCAGTATAATGGCTGATAGAGATCCTGATTCTGGATTAAATCGTTATCCTGACTTGGAATTAATGCGACTTGCGATTCCAAGAAGAACATATACCAATGATCATATGAAATACATTGCAGCGGCAATAATTAATGTTTTTGAGAGAAGAGATAAAATCACAAAAGGATTAAAAATTGTTAAAGAGGCTCCAATTCTACGACATTTTACAGTAGAATTGGATAGAGCATAATTATTTTTTGAAACAACTTAAAGAGCCCTAAATCAAATGGGATCGTTTAAAAAAACATTAATGGACTCAGCAAAAAAGAACGGAAGGTATCAAAGGCTTTATGATCAGATAAAAGAATTGGTAGACAACGGAAGCAATAATTCCTTATCCACAATGTCTACTATCATTGCGGTCTTACATAATAAAATGGATTATTATTATTGGACTGGATTTTATTTTCTTGTGGATAATAAGTTGCAGGTTGGCCCATATCAAGGTTCCCTAGCATGTATAGATTTGAAAAAGGATACGGGTGCTTGTTGGGGATGCATAAATCAAGGAATGCCATTGATTGTGCCCAATGTAAACGAATACCCCGGACATATTGCATGCGATAGCAAATCAGCCTCGGAAATAGTCATTCCATTAAAAACTAGTAATGGAAAAATAATTGGAGTCATGGATGTTGATTCCGTTGAATTAAATAGTTTTGATGAAGTTGATGCAATTTGGCTTGAAAAAATTATAGCATTGATAAAGCTTTAACTAGACATGCTAATGTCTATTATACTACTTTTACACAAAATTAATATTTATGCTAACGGTTCTGGTTACATTAATAATGATATTTCTTTCTTTTCATGTTTTACCATTAGCCATTGGAATAAATATTAAAAGCCACCCCCTAAAATCCTTATTAACGTTCATTTTAATAGTTAGCATCCAGGTCTTTATTTATTGGCTAGGAATATGGGCTGGTAATATGTTTATGTATTTAATGGATGGGTTTAGCGGTGTTATCATTTTTATTGGATTTCTTTTAATAGGAATACGCATGCTGATGGAGGTATTTAATATAAGAAAGGGAGAAAGGTCATATTCTCATGAAAAATTTTGGCATATTGCTCTTGCTTCTTTAGCCCAAGGTATAAACTCATTCTTAGTTGGCCTTATGTTTTATTATATTCCAACAATTAATGTTAGATACACTCTAATAGTTTTATTAATTGCCGTTTCGGTAATATCCTTAATAGGGTTATTTATGAAATCACAAAAACTAAATTTAGTTTTTGCATCGTTGTTATATGCAATCGGTGGAATAGGAATGTTATTTTCGGGATGTTTTTTGGCATTTTACTACTAACAATTTTTTTTTATGAGAAAAGCTAAACTAATAGTTGCTTTGTTATTATTCTGTATAGTTGCTCTAAAAGCTCAAATACCATCTGGTTATTATGATGGTACTCAGGGGCTTTATGGAGATGACTTAAAAACCAGCTTACATAATATCATTGATGATCACATTGAATTTTCTTACAATGACTTACGAGATTTTATATTAATAAATACTGATGAGGACCCCAATAATAGTAATAATGTAATTCTACTTTATACGGGCAGGTCTCAGGCCAAAAACACATTTGGTGGTGGGGCAAATGATTGGAATAGGGAACATGTATGGGCCAAGTCACATGGTGGATTTGGAAATAATCCGCCTGCTGGTACTGATGCTCACCACATAAGGCCAACGGACGCATCCGTAAATAGTAGCAGGGGGAATCTTGATTTTGATATGGGAGGAAGTCCTGTTCCAGAGGCCACAGGATGTTATAAAGATAGTGATTCTTTTGAACCTAGAGATGCTGTAAAAGGAGATGTAGCCAGAATGATCTTTTATATGGCAACACGATATAATGGTGGTGGAAATGAACCATCTCTTGAGGTTGTTGATATGGTAAATACATCTCCTAACCCACAACACGGAAAACTATCCCAGTTGTTATTATGGAATGTTGAAGATCCTCCAGATGATTTTGAGCAAAATCGTAATGATGTAATTTATTATCAGTATCAGAATAATAGAAACCCATTCATAGATCATCCAGAATTTGCTGATGCAATATGGGGAAATCAGTCTGGTAATTCAGAAATGGGCAATCTGGATATGAAGATCTACCCAAATCCTGCAACTAGCAATATTAAAATAATATTATCAAAAAAGGCAGAAACAGAATTTTTTGTGCTATCAACTTATGGAAACAAAGTAATCAAAGGGAATTTTTCCAAGAGAATTAACCATTTAAACATCGATCATATACCGGACGGGATGTATTATCTGGTGACATTTAATGATCAAACCATTATCACCACAAGGTTTATCAAAACATCAATATAACTAACAATGAAACAATCAACCATTAGGATAACGAAGGAATTTAAATTCGAGATGGCACATGCATTAAAGGGTTATGATGGACCATGTAAAAATATCCATGGACATTCCTATGAACTGAGTGTCACAATATCTGGAAAACCTATAAATGATGAAAATAATCCAAAACTTGGTATGGTCATGGACTTTGGAGAACTTAAAAAGATAGTTAGAAGAGAGGTTGTAGATTTATTTGATCACGCTCTGGTTTTAAACAGCTCCATGAATACTGATCTTCTCAAGTCCTTATCCAAGAACTTTGAAAAGGTAATTCTTACGGATTACCAGCCTACCAGCGAGATGATGATAATTGATTTCGCAAGACGTATTTCGGCGGAATTACCCTCCCATGTCACCCTTAAATATATGTTACTAAGGGAAACCGTTACCTCTTTCGCAGAATGGTATGCTGACGAAAATTAAAATTCAATAAAATACCCATATTTGGGTATTGTCACGCGTACTTTCCTAAAATACTTTTGTAGCAAAAATTAAATGTTATGAAAGTTATAAGCAGTATTATATTAATAATTACAATTTTTTTTGCTAGCATTGATATTAAGGCTCAAACCAACCAAAATATCAATGCTGCAACGAAAATGATGTCAAGTGATAAAAAATTAACCATAGGAGGTTATGGGCAAATAGACTTTAACCAGCCTATAAATAATGATAATATCAGTAACGGCAAGCTCGATGTACACAGAATGGTTTTACTATTTGGATACCGTTTCAATGATAGGTTAAGCTTTGTTTCTGAGATTGAATTTGAGCATGTTAAAGAAGTTTATGTTGAACAGGCTTTTCTGGATTACAGTATTAACAGCTACGTAAATATTAGAGGAGGCTTGATGCTTGTACCCATGGGTATTATCAATGAATTTCATGAACCAACCACTTTTAATGGGGTGGAAAGACCTTTAATTGATAAATATATAAACCCCACAACTTGGCGAGAAATTGGATTTGGAATTACCGGCACAATACCTGAGCTATCAATGAAGTATCAGGCTTATGTTATGAATGGTTTTAGTAGTTATACGGATGGAGCCAAATTGAGTGGTAAGTATGGAATGAGGAAAGGAAGACAAAAAGGAGCTGAGTCCTTCATAAGAACACCTGTTTTTGCAGGTAGAATTGATTACTTCGGTATACTTGGACTAAATTTAGGTTTTTCAACCTACATTGGTAAAACTCAATCATCACTTTTTTCAAATCTTGATAAATCTGATAATCCTTTACTCTTATCAGCTGATTCTTCTATTGTTGGTATGACCATGTTTGGTTTTGATGCTAAGTATAATAAAAATGGATTTAGTCTCCGAGGACAAATGTATTATACAATGCTGTCAAACACTATTCAATATAACAATTTTACCTCAAGTGATGGTGATTTAAACGACCTTGGCGAAAGCATGTATGGTTACTACATTGAAGCAGGGTATGATGTTTTTCATCAAGTCGAAAAAATAAAAAGTCAACTGATAACCTTTGTAAGGTACTCAGCTTATGATACCCAAAATACAGTTACAGATGGGATTATTAAAGACCAAGATTATAACGTACAGGTTATAACAGCTGGAATAGGATGGAAGCCTGTACCAGGGGTTGCGGTTAAGGCAGATATTCAATTTAGTAAACCTGAGTCCTCAAGTACCTACAATAAAGTATTTGATGCAGGTATTGCAGTATGGTTTTAATGATGCATAATGTTAAAATTGGTTAGCATATATTTAATTATTTTCTCTGGCGTAATCCAACTTGGGTTCTCTGCTTTTGATGATGTAAAAATTCCAATGAAGAAGATTGAAAAATCTGTAAAAAGGGAATTTATGAGCAGTGAATTCAAGTTGTTACCAATTGATGGGTATAATAACCAAAACCCATACACAAAAATTTATCAAATTGAATCAATTAATGAATATCACGGCTATGTATATATTAGCCGTGTTTTTAGCTGCAGATCAGGTGGCTGTGACGCCGATCGTCAATCTTCAACCAATGATAGTTTTGAGTTCTTCGACTACTTCTTAGTTACAAATTATGCAGGAGAGGTGCTAAATGTAAAAATATATAACTACCAAGCAACACAAGGTCATCAAGTAATGAGTAAGGGATGGCTAAAGCAATTTGTCGGATTTAAAGGAGAAAATACACTAGACTATGGTTCCGATATTGAAGCCATATCAGGAGCTACAATGTCTGCATCTGCGCTGACAAACGATATTCAGGAAGCAGAAAAAATAATCAGAAAGCTAACGGATAATTCAATTCAGTAGCATTCGTATATTTCCTATCTTTTAACAATTACTCAATTAACGTAAATCTTATTTAACATTTAGTTTATAACTTAGTGGAAAATAATTTTGATGAACTGGAAGTTAGATGTCGAGAAATTACTTACCATCAGATTTGAGTCGAAAGTAGAGATTATTAATCATTCATATGTGGGAGGTGGATCCATAAACGAAACTTTTAGGATTCAAACAAACATTGGTGATTTTTTTGTTAAGAAAAACTCCTCCGCATTGTATCCTTTAATGTTTGATAATGAGGCATTAGGAATCAATATACTTGGAGAAACCGATGAAATATTAGTGCCGGAGGTTATCACCCATGGCAAGGGCACATCAGATGCTTATTTAATATTGAATTTTATAGAGTCAGGTAATATGAGTAATGAGTTTTGGGAAAAATTTGCCAAGCAAATTGCAAACCTTCATAGACACACCTCAAACATATTTGGATTAGATCATAACAATTATATTGGGTCATTAAATCAGAGTAACAAAAATCATAATAATTGGATTGACTTTTTTCGAGAAGAAAGGTTAATATTTCAAATAAAAATGGCAAGAGATAATGGTAAAATAGGCAACGATATTATTAATATGTTTGATGGATTTTTTTTAAAACTAGATGAGATTTTTCCTGTGGAACCACCCGCTTTAATTCATGGTGATTTATGGTCGGGGAACTATATGGTTAACAAAAATGGCGAACCTGTTATAATTGATCCTGCAGTTTATTATGGTAATAGAGAAATGGATTTGGGTATGACGCAGTTATTTGGAGGTTTCAGTGCTGAATTCTATAAATTTTACAATGACTTTTTCCCACTGGAAAATGGATGGAAGGATAGGTTAGATTACTGTAATCTTTATCCATTAATGGTTCATGTTAATCTTTTTGGAGGAGGTTATATCCAGTCTGTTAAATCCATATTAAAAAGATTTTGAAAGCTATTTTATAATTACTGCCTCTTCCATTATTATGGGATAAAAATACCCTGCCCCAAAATCCTTATCTAATGCTATGGTTCCCTCGAAAGTAACAAGTTCATCTATATTTACAGTTTCTTGTGTTGTAACTGTTAAATCAAAGTTACCATTGTTGTCTGTACCATCTTGAATGTGAGCCCAGTTTCTACTCATTATGGAAGAGTTAAATTTTGTTATCCTGCCCCTTATGCGAACCTTTTTATTGGCATATTTACCTCTATTAGCATATAAATCAGATATTGTTATGCCGTCAAAAGCTTTATCATAGCTAAAGTTTTTTTTATCGATTTTTGGCTTGGTTGTTAGGTTATCTTTTGTGACTGTATTTGTTACAATGCCTGAATTTGGATTCTTGCTAGCTTTTTGAACAAAGTAAACTACTGAAAAAGTTCTGTCAAGTTCCTTGCTATGAAAATTTAACATTTCTAAACCTTTATTGTAGTAAATCACCTCCCCTTCATTGATATTTAATTTCGAAATGGCAATCCAATAATCAGTATTATTAGTATTCACAAAACAATAGGTATAATTTGTTGTTTGAATAACTTCCTTAACAATTCCGGAATAATCAAAATTTGATTTGGTAGTTCTCGAATCGGTACTTTTATTATCCTGATTACAGGAAGTAAGCCCAATAATTAGTAGTAATGATAAAACAGAAAATAAGACTCTCATGGCTCAGGTTATCTTTTGAAGTTAATGATGCAACAAAGATATTGAAATACTAATATCCAGAATAAAAATAACCTTACCATACCCTTATTCCATAAAGTTTTTTAATTATATTTACGATAATTAATATTATAACCCACTTTGTAATTATTGTATGAGATTATCAAACCAAATTATCATCGTAATTTCATTTTTTATTTTATTTATATTCGGATGCAAATCAAAAACCGATTCCAAATTAGGTGTAGAAGAAAATACATTTGTATCATTACTAAGTGATATAAATCCCGATGTGAGTACAATTGATTCACTTATAATCAAGGGGCCAGGTATCAACACCCATAAAAAACCTACTACTACTGTTACTAGAAAACCTAGATCCAATGAGATATTATTCGAATACAAGGTATTTCCTGGTAAATCTTACTTGAAGCCATCAATTGACGAGAAAATTACAGAGATAAAAAAAATAAAAAGCGAATTTCCATTAGTGGTAACCGTAGATCACAAAAAATCACAAAAAATCAAAATTAATGATTCAAACTTACCCATTAAGCGAATGTTTATCGAGCCTATGCTTGTGCAGTTTGACAGCATAGGTTGGTTTAAAGAGATTGCAATAAGAAGAGGTAAATTTGATGTTGTAATGGGTGATACAATCTATCCGCCCATGAAGGTTCCTTCCAAAAGACCTGAATTGATTAAGGCTGCAAAACCAAGATATAAATATGATGCTTTAATTGACATGTGTGATTTAACCTCTGAACAGCATCTTCCGAACTCATTTATTAGGGGTATCGTAAAGGATTCGAGTGGTTTATTTTGGTTTGTTTCTCATTTTGGCAACCTAATATCTTATGATGGTCAGTATTTTAACTCCTATGATTTAGATCAGGGAATAACACAAAAGTCTTTTAAGTCTATCATAATCGATTCCAAGGGTAAAATATGGATAGGCACATTGGATGGAGGTATTATATGCTTCGACGGAAAATATTTTACTTATTACACTATTTTTCAGGGCCTTAATTCTAACAGTATTTTATCACTTTTTGAAAGTAAAAACGGCATAATATGGGCTGGAACAAAAGACGGACTTCATAAAATAGAGGGTAATAATCTTAATATTTACACACAAAAGCAAGGTCTTGTTAACGATGTAATATATTCTATTTGTGAAAACAAAGCGGGAGTATTATGGTTGGGAACCCAAAAAGGAATCTCCTCATTTATTAACGGAGAATTTACATGGATAACACGTGCCGATGGTTTAACATCAAATAAAATACTGAGTTGCTTTGTTGATAGCAAAGACATCTTATGGATTGGAACTCGAGATAAAGGTGTAGTTAGTTTTGATGGAAAAACACTAACTAGTTATGGAATTGCTCAAGGACTCGAAAACAATATAATTTTGGATATTGTAGAAGATAAAGATCAAAAAATTTGGTTTGCAACTTTTGGGAATGGTGTGACATCATTTGATGGCAGCTCATTTGTTAATTACACGACAAAAGATGGTTTAATAGACAATTATATTCGCACGCTATTTGTCGACGACAACAATACTCTTTGGATAAGCACTGATGGATCAGGAATTTCAATTTTTACTCAAAGGAGTTATACTCATTTTAATAAAAACAATGGCTTAAGCAATGACCTTGTTTTATCAATGTATCAAGATAGAATGGGTAGAAATTGGTTTGGCACATTCGAAGGAGGTATCATGATATATGAGAACCCAAAGAATAAATGGGATAGTCCTTCATTTACAAATATTACTACTAAACAAGGTATTGTTAGCAATACTATTATGTCAATAACACAAGATATAAATGATGATTATTGGGTTGCAACTTTTGGAGGAGGTGTCAGTAAAATTGATGCAGATAGTTTTGAGAAGAACATTCTTAGGGTTACTAATTATACAACAGAACAAGGGTTAAATAGTAATGTTGTAAATGATATTATTGAAGATCACAATGGCAATATTTGGTTTGCAACAAATGAGGGCGCCTGCAAGATGACATCAAATGGTTTTTTTGAGAGTATTACAAACTCAAAATCCATCGGAAATTCTGACATATTGGATATTTTCTTGGATGATGATAAAAATTTGTGGTTTGGAACGTATACCAATGGTGCTTTTAGATTAACAAACGATACTATCTATAGTTATAAAAAGAAAAACGGCCTGGCTAATAATAGAGTTTGGGTAATTGATAGCGACGCACATAGTAACCTATTACTAGGAACAAATGGTGGTATAAATTACTTTATGGATGATAAATTAGGGCTGATTAATACCATAAATGGTTTGAGTAATAATAACGTGTACTCAATAGTTACAGTTAAAGACACAACAATTTGGATAGGGACAACCAACGGTCTAAATCATATTAAATTCAGAAATCCTATTGAAAATAAACCATTAAGTTTCTTTGTTGAAAGGTTCCACAAAAATGATGGTATAATCTCTGATGATTTTTATCATAAATCCTCCATGCTTGATGACAATAATTACCTTTGGTTTGGAACCATAAAGGGATTGTTGAGATTCAATTATACATCATTTAACTTGCCTTCAAGTCCACCATTGGCTCGTATAAAAGAAATATGGATTAATAATGAGCCGTTAGATTTTAATGCATTAAAATTTAACAAAAACGCTGATAAAAGTTCTGATATTAGATTTGATAGTGTTCCGAAATTTACTAATATTCCCATGGGCCTTAGCTTAGAACATAATCTAAACCATGTTACATTTATCTTTTCGTCATCTGACGGAGATATTAATAATACCGTAAATAGTCAATACATGCTAGAAGGATTTGATAAAGATTGGATTTCCAACTATAAGCACAATGTTGTTGATTACAAAAATCTAAACTCAGGAAGTTATACATTTAAACTAAGAGTATTTGGTCCCTCTGGTCTTATGAGTGATGAAGTAAGTTACTCGTTTCAAATATTACCACCAGTGTATTCAAAATGGTGGGCCTTTGTGATATATTTTGTGCTAGGTGTTTTAATTTTCGCTTTGATTATAAGGTGGCGTGTTAATATTGTAAAAAAACAAAAGCTAGTACTTAAAGATAGAGTAGTTGAAAGAACCAAAGACCTTGATAAAGCTTTGGATCAAGCAAATAAAGCTGGTGAAGCAAAAAGTAATTTTATTGCTATGGTTAGTCATGAATTACGTACACCGCTAAATGCAATTATGGGGTTAACTCACTTGGCAATAAATAGAAACCCAGATCCAAAACAAGGAGATTATCTAAAAAAGATAGATAGATCTGCAACTACACTTTTATCATTAATCAACGAAATACTCGACTTCTCTAAAATAGAAGCAGGTAAAATGAAATTGGAAGATGTTAATTTTGATCTTGATGTACTTATTAATTCGGTTGCTGAGTTAAATACACAAATGGCTTTGGATAAAGGGCTAGACTTTATTTTTAATGTTAATGCAGATATTCCAAGGAATTTAATTGGTGATCCATTGCGCATAGGACAGGTTTTCTCTAATCTCATCAGTAACTCTATAAAGTTTACTGAAAAAGGAGAAATCATTATAAATATTGATTTTGAAAAGGCCAAAAATAAAAATGAACTTGTTTTAATAGTTAATGTTAAGGATACAGGCATTGGTATTAGTAAAGATAAAATACCAGCTCTATTTGAAGAGTTTGAGCAAGCGGATAATTCAATAACCCGAAGTTTTGGAGGAACTGGACTGGGATTATCAATTTCTAAACGCATAATTGAATTGATGAATGGTCACATTTCAATTGAAAGTGTTATTGGGGAGGGTACCACTATCGCTTTTGATTTAAAAGTTGGTATCGGTAAAGAACAACCTAAAAATTCAAGCATTTATGGTAAATTATCGAAATATAACTTTTTAATATGTGACTCAAATGAAAAAACCCTTAATACAATTCAAAATATTTTTCTAAACCGTAGACTAAATGTGGATTCAAGTTCCAATTTTAATGAGGTTTTGGAAAAAGTTAGAATGAATAAGTATGATGTTTTATTCATTGATATTTTGGACTTAGAGAATAAAAGGGAAGATTTAATATCACAGATACGGTTAGCGTCGAAGAATTCTGAGTTGAAGGTTATAACAATGACAAAAAAGCCCATTGATTCATCTCAGAACTACAATTCAGATGGACATATTTCCAAGCCTATAAACCCTTCATTTATATTCGATCCAATTATATCAATAATGGGTCTAGGTGAAAAAAAGCAGACAGAAGAGGATAGTTATGACAACTACTATTGGGATGTTAAAAGGGAACTGAAAAACTGTAAAGTTTTAATCGCCGAAGATAATGAACTTAGCAGACAGGTAGTAATAGAATTACTTAATATTGTTGGGGTTGATGTTGATACAGCTATAAATGGTAAAGATGCCCATCACAAGACAATGGAAAAAACATATGATATTATCCTTTTGGATTTGCATATGCCCATTATGGATGGCTATCAGTCAGCAATACAAATTCGTTTGAATAATAGTATAACACCAATTATTGCAATTACAGCTGATGCTATGGAATCGGTTTTATATGATTGCAGGAAATCTGGCATGAACGATGTTATAACAAAGCCAATAAATCCAAAATACCTTTATGATAGATTAATATATTGGGTTTCAAGAATTAAACCTGAGGATAATATTTTGCGTAATAATCAAATCATTTTAGCAAATAATGTAGTGTTCTCAGGGGATGAAAACCTAGACTTTATATTAGGAATAAAAAGATTTGGAAATAATCAAAAGTTATATTTAAAAATGCTCAATAAATTTTTAGATTCTATAAATATAACATGTCAAAAAATAAAGGAATTTCAAGAAAAGGGAGATACTATGAACGCTCACTTATTAGCTCATACACTAAAGGGCGAAAGCGGTAATATTGGCGCAACATTAATTGCTCTATTAGCTTCTCAAATAGAGCAAAAAATAACCAGTAATGTTCATGAGCCTATTACTGATGAGCTCAAGCAAATCGAGGATAGTATTTTATTAATAAATAAAAAATATAAGGATTTAATCCAAGGTAGTAAGGAAGGTTCAGTATTAAAAGCAAGACCCTTAAAAGTGATTATTGATGATATAATCGATTGCCTGAATAATAAAAATATCAGAGTGTTTGATTTGCTCGATGAGATTGAATCAATAGAAATAGATCCGGATACAATTTTTCAATTAAAAGAGGAAATCAAAAACGATAACATAGAGAAGGCAATATTAATACTACATTCATTAATGATAACCTAAATAGGTTTAGCTGGAAATGTTTTATGCTCTAGAAGGTTGTTACTATATCTTTATCTAAGAAAATTGCCCAGAGGTTCTTCTGCATCCAAAACATATGTCATTAGAGTCTCTGTCGCATAATCGCATACAGGGCGAGGCAATATTGTTAAATTGTTTGAGCTTGTTTAGTTTAACCACAAACTTAATAAACAAGGGATATATTGCATCAATAATTATTTAATATAATTTTGGTGAGCTAATAGGTTTTAGGATATTTTAAGTCTGCATTTTGATTTAATTTCTAAAACGATATCTTTGGTAGAAATAATAATTATGAAAAATTTTATCATTATAGTCATTGTGGGCACTTTCTTTATTTTACAAAGTTCATGTGAAAAAGCAGCGGAAGGTGCTATAGATTGCGTTTTTGGAGATTTGAGTATTAGTATCAACGCGGATTTGGACAGCGTAACACCTGGGTTAATGCATTTTAAATTTAATTATACACCCGTAGATGATATGACTCTAAAAGAGGTTACTTGGAATTTTGGTGATGGCGAATCACAAATTACCAATGGAGAAACAGTTGATCATCAGTATGCAGGATCTGGACATTATGATGCTGTGATCGATTATACATTCAGTGTAACTGATGGCGAATGTAACGCATCAACTACCAAGAGCATAAATATACCCTAACTTTCTTATAAAAATGATTAAGAAATGCTAGGATAGAAGGCATCTTCTATGTGATTAATTATAGTTTTGGTTTCATTTAGAATTATTGCAATTATATCATATCTGATATTAAAATCAATATTTTCTATATCGACATAAGCTTCTGCAGCTCTGATAATAAAAATTTCCTTTTTATTATCAACTGCTTCTTGAGGATCACCGTAATAATTATTGCTTCTGGTTTTTACTTCTATTATTACTAGATCATTTTTATCAATAGCAATAATGTCAATCTCGTCTTTTCCAAAACGCCAATTTTTAGTTAGGATAGTATAACCCTTTTTAAGGATATATTCGGCTGCAATTTTTTCTCCTCTCTGACCAATTTCATTGTGAAAGGCCATTACACCAACTCCTCAAGTCTGCCAATTTGATCGGCACGAATACCCTTTTCAGTATCTTTTAAGGTACAAGCCTCATTGTGGAGATCATGTTCAAAAAATAAAACGTAATTGTTTTTTATAGCTTCAGAATAAAACCGTTCCTTATCCTTCAGTGTTTGAAGAGGTCTGGTATCATAAGCCATAATCCATGGCATTGGAATGTGTGCTGTTGACGGCAATAAATCGGCCATAAAAACCACTGTTTTATTTCCTGTAAATATGTGAGGAATAAGTTGTCCATCTGTATGTCCATAATACATCTTAAAAGTAATATTAGGAATATATTCGCCTTCTTTATCTATGAGTTTTAATTTGCCACTTTCTTCAACGGGTTGAATATTCTCTTTTAAAAATGAAGCTTTTTCTCTTCGATTTGGATTTACAGCTAATTCATATTGTTTCCGGCTAGTCCAATAGGTAGCATTGGGAAATGATAATTCATATCCCGTTTTATCGTCGTTCCATTTTACACTTCCGCCACAATGATCGAAGTGCATGTGAGTAATGATTACATCAGTAATATCTTCTGGAGTCACTCCTATATTTTTAAGCGATTTTTCCAATGTATCTTCACCGTTTAAGTAATAGTGACGTAACCATTTCTCGTCTTGTTTATTTCCGATACCATTGTCTATTAGAATTATTCTATTTTCGTCTTTAATCAATAAACATCTCATTGACCAGTTGCAAAGGTTATTTTCATCAGCTGGATAAACCTTTGACCACATCACTTTTGGAACAACTCCAAACATGGCACCACCATCGAGTTTCAGGTTTCCGGTTTCTATGGGATAAAGTTTCATAGGAATATTTTAATAATTGGAATTCAAAATTAAGGGTTTTTAAAATATATTTTAACCTGTTAGAGAACATTTAATCTGTTTGCATCTTGTTTTAGAAAAATAAAAAGCAGCAAAGTAAATGCCCACAATGATGATCCACCATAGCTCAAAAAGGGCAGAGGAATACCTACCACAGGAGCTAAACCAATGGTCATACCAATATTTATGGTGAAATGGAAGAAAAGTATTGAAGCTACACCATAGCCATATATTCTGGAGAACTTGGACCTTTGTCGTTCAGCGAGTAATATTATTCTGATCAGTAAGGTCATAAATAGTAATATTAATACTGATACTCCCAAAAACCCCCATTCTTCACCTATTGTACAAAAAATAAAGTCTGTGCTTTGCTCAGGGACAAAATTATATCTTGTTAGAACCCCGTTTCTAAAACCTTTTCCGGTTAGTCCTCCTGAGCCGATGGCAATTTTTGATTGATTTACATTATAACCTGCTCCCCTCAAATCTTGTTCTATACCAAGCAGTACATTAATTCTATTTTTTTGATGGGCAGGAAGCACATTTTCAAATGCATAATTTGCACTAAAAACAAAGGCTATTGAAAGAACCATTATTCCAAATATTGGTTTCCAATTCTTTCTATATTTTTTAAAAAAAATTAAAATAATAAATACTATCCCCGCTAAAACCGATATTACTAATGTTTCACTGAAAAGAATAGTTGTAATAAATAATGTAGCCATCATCAATACCGCAATAAATAGTAATCCTGAAAACCCTTCTCTGAAAAGAACAATTCCAAATGAAAAATATACTAAAGCTGAGCCAGTATCATTTTGTAAAAGAATGAGAAGTGCTGGCAGAATTAGTATACCCATTGAAATAACTTTTGTTTTGAGAGCACGCATATTAACATTTAGCGCACTAAGGTATTTTGCCATTGCAAGAGCAGTTGCAAATTTTGCAAATTCTGCAGGCTGAATGGCAAAACCTCCAATTCTAAACCAGGATTTGGAACCAGCAACAGTACTCCCAAAAATAAGCACACCAACTAGTAGAAGCAATAATCCCAAATAAAAGACATACGAAAAGGTGCTGAAAAATTCAGCATCAATGATAAGAATCAGTCCTGCTAATAATATTGCAAAACCAATCCAGAGTAGTTGCTTTCCATATCGTGTATTCAAGTCAAGTAATGTGCTAACATCTTCGCCAGCTGACGCCGTAAATATGCTTAGCCAACCCACAAATACCAGAATAGAATAAATCATTACGGTTACCCAATCAATATTTCCTGATATTTTTTCTCTGTTTCTCAATGCTGATTATTATTGTTATCACCTTGTAAAAGATTTCCGTCCATCATTCTTTTCTCAAGAGCCTTTCTTTGTGGCTCACCGCTTAAATATTTTTCAATTAGTAAACTTGCAATGGGAGCTGCCCATTTGGATCCAAATCCAGAATTTTCAACTATAACGGATATTGCTATTTGAGGATTATCCATGGGGGCAAAAGCAATAAATATGGAATGGTCATCTCCATGAGGATTTTGAACGGTTCCAGTTTTTCCACATTGTTTTATACTATCAAGTTTATACCACCTTGCTGTGCCGTATTCGGCTTCAAATACATCCAACATAGCAGTTCTTACAATATCGAAATTATCAGGATCAATACTTGTAATTTGCTTTTCAGTAAAATATGGATTAAGTACTTCATCATGGCCTTCCATTTTTGTCAATAGATGAGGAGGATAATAATATCCTCTGTTGGCAATAATTGCACTTAGGTTTGCCAATTGAATTGGAGTTACTAGAATTTCTCCTTGTCCAATGCTTAAAGACCTTACTGTTAAAGCATTCCAGCTACCCCTATAAAGCTTATCAAAGTATTTGTTATCTGGCATATTACCTTTAACTTCAAAGGGGATGTCTGTTTTGAATTTTTCACCAAAACCAAAACTAGTTACATTTTCATACCAGTGTTCATAGCCTTCATGTGAACTTGAATAGGATGGGTTTTCTAGTATTCTTTTGTACGTATTCCAAAAATATGGATTACATGATTGCTCAATTGCTTCACTTAAATTTAATGGGGTTTTATGATCATGAGTGCATTTAATGGGAGCCGATAATTGTCCCTTACAGCCATATTCAGTAAATTTATTTAGAGTTTTATCTTGAAGACCAACAAGCGCATTTACCATCTTAAAAGTTGAACCTGGGGGATATGTACCCATGGTTGCACGGTTCATGAGTGGAATAAGCGTATCCTTGAGTAGTTTAGAGTAATTCTCTGAGCGCTCTCGACCCACAAGTAGATTAGGGTTATAACCCGGGCTACTTATTAATGCGAGTAGTTCTCCAGTTTTAGGTTCAATTGCAACAATGCTGCCTTTTTTGTTTTGCATCAATTGCTCTCCATATAACTGCAAATCTGCATCTATGCCTAGGAATAGATCCTTGCCAGCAACTGCAATTGTATCAAACTTACCATTACTATATTTGCCTTTAAGCCTATTATGAACATCTACTTCAACTATTTTCAAACCACTTTTTCCTCTAAGATATTCCTCATAGTAATTTTCAATACCTGATTTGCCTATATAATCGCCGGGTTTGTAAAAGTTATCTTTTTCAATTTCTCGTTTGTTAACCTCACCAATACTGCCCAGTAAATGACCCGCTATTGGATAAGGGTATTGTCGTAATGTACGTGTTTGGATAAATAACCCAGGTATTTGATATAGTTTTTCTTGAATTTTGCCAATATCTTTTTTTGATATCTGCTTCATAAAAGTTGACGGCTTGTAATAGGAATAACGCTTTGCCTTGGTTAATTTTTTTTCAAAAGTAAGTTTGTCAATACCAGTAATATCGCATATTAACGATGTGTCAACGTCTTTCATCTGCCTCGGAATAACCATTAAATCATAGGCAGCTTCGTTAAAAACCATTAAATTACCATATCTGTCATAGATCAATCCTCTCGGCGGATATTCACGAACTTTTCTTAAAACTATGTTATCAGCACTGAGCTTGTAACTGCTGTTTATGACTTGAAGATAGAATAGTCGTA
Source organism: Lentimicrobiaceae bacterium (assembly GCA_018661505.1). Taxonomy (GTDB): domain Bacteria; phylum Bacteroidota; class Bacteroidia; order Bacteroidales; family F082. Next base: position 133,895 of record JABJIE010000026.1, on the reverse strand, counting down.
TAATAAATATAATTGCCACAAGTAAAAATACTCCGATTATAATATTTTTTCGGGAAGAATAATCTGTTGAATACATCTATAAATAAGTAGTTACCTGTTCAATGCTAATGCAGCATAAGTGATACAAATTTAGTTAAAAATGATTTCGTAATTCGTTGTGGATTAATAAAGGTTTGGAATAGGATATTTAGATAAAAATTTACGATCTAATCTTGCAATCTAATAATCTCTCCAGTTTCTATCTCATTACTTTTGTTAAGAGCTCTGTCAATAATTAATGCTTTGAATTTTATTGTATCAAACTGTGACAAAGGGTTGTAAATAAAAAGAGTATCCTGAAAAACACCCTTTATAGCTTGATTGCCTGTTTCTGGAGTAAGCACCGGAAACCGAGAGTTAAACGTTAGGGTGTCGTAATAGGATGAATCTGAATTCCATGAAAGAATAGGGACTTCAACAAAAGTTCCAAATTGTTTTTCATAGTATTTAATTATTAGGTTGTAATAATACTCTCCATTCTTATCGTAGGGATAAAGGGTGTCTCCCTTGTCAAGTCCAAGGTCACCATCTCCATCTGTATATGAAAATACTAGAACACCTCTCTCTGAAATACCTGTTTCAGGATTTACTAAAACTATAAAATTCTCAAAATTAATGGCAGGTATATCTGGGAAATCTTCAAACTTATTACAAGATTCAAATACACTCCCTGCTATCAAGATTAGAATTAGTATGTTTGTTTTATAATTCATCATTTATATTCAGAGGGTAAAAGTATAAAAATCATGCCAGAAATTCCTCGACTAAAAAATCGTATTTTTAGTATCACAAGCTCCAAAGACTTTAACGATTTAGCAGTTGAAATATTTCATTTTCAATACAAAAATAATATTATCTACAGGAGATATGTTGATAACCTTGGCTTGAATTCTGATGATATTAATACTCCAATTCATATACCATTTATTCCCATCAGCTTTTTTAAAAATCATAAAATCATAACAGGAAATAATAGTTTTGATCATATATTTACAAGTAGTGGGACTACGGGGATAAGCACAAGTAAACATTATATACACGACCTAAATGTATATGAAAAATCTTTTAGGGATGCTTTTACAATATTCTTTGGTGATATAAAACAATATGTTATCCTCGCACTTTTACCTTCATACATTGAAAGGGGCGGCTCATCATTGGTATATATGGCAGAGAAGCTAATTTCTGATAGTAATAATCCAGAAAGTGGATTTTATTTGGATGAATACGAGAAGTTAAGATGTGTGCTTAATAAATTAAAAACAAAAGGTAAAAGGGTAATTTTGTTAGGAGTTACATATGCAATATTAGACCTTGCAGAAAACTTTTCTCTTAACTTTCCCGAGCTTATTATAATGGAAACTGGCGGTATGAAGGGTAGAAGAAAAGAAATGATAAGAGAGGAAGTTCATGAAAAAATAAAGAAATCATTTGGAGTGCCCCAAGTATATTCCGAGTACGGTATGACGGAGCTATTATCCCAAGCCTATTCAAATGGAAATGGTGAATTTACATGCCCCCCTTGGATGCAGATTTTAATAAGGGATGTAAATGATCCTTTTTCAATCTTAAAACCCAATATTACAGGAGGGATAAATGTTATTGATTTGGCCAATATATATTCGTGTTCATTTATTGAAACACAGGATTTGGGTAAGATTACTGCGAATAATACCTTTGAAGTTCTTGGTCGCTTCGATAATAGTGATGTTAGAGGGTGTAACCTTCTAATAGGTTAGGATTGTAATCATCATTAATAATTACTCATTTATTTTTTTGATTTAGGAATGGGAAATTTTCTAAAAACATGTGAAATTCTCTTTGGTAATTTTCTGTCTCGTTCTTCAAGGTTTTCAATAACCTCCCCACTTCCTATACCCTGCCAAATCAGCTTTTTGTCATCCAACTGAAAAATATCAATTATTAGAGTACCCTGTGTGTAATTTGTTGATTGGACTGTGGTGCTGCTATATCCAGGACCCCAACCATAACCATAAGCCCAAGGAGATCCATAATACCCCCAGCCACCGCCATATCCTGCATACCCTCCATAATGATTAGTATAAGCCTGATAACTGGTCTTGTTCTGAAGTATAACAAATAGTGATACAATTAAATCACCATCCTTTTCAACATAGGTATAACCCCTTCTCTCCATTTCATTTTTAATGGAATTAATGATTGTATATTTATCATAATCATTAATTGATTTACTATTATGAGTATCCCATGGAAACAAACTAAAGGTTGTGAACTTTTTAAAATCAACACTCTTATCATAATTATTAGTTACCTCTAGTGAGCCACAAGATGTCAAAATCAAAACCATTAGTAGCGTGTAAAGCACAAATTTTTTCATGTAGTAATAAATTAAACGATTGTACAAAAATATAATCTTTGAAGAACTCTCTAACATTTTGTTTGTAAACCGCCATATCAATTATAATGATGTAGAAAAATTATGTTTTGATCTAATTTATGTAATTTTATAAATTAAATTATAAATAATTATGACAAATAGATTAATGTATATATCAGTGGCGATAATCCTATTTTTTAGTATTACATCATGTAAAAAGGATGCTAATCAGGATGAAATCGACCATGGTAAAATTGAGGAATATATTGTTACACAACAGTTGGATGGTCAATTTTCATCAAGTGGATTATATTATGTTATTGAAGAGGAAGGATCCGCGGAACATCCAAACTTATATTCAACGGTTACTTTTACTTATATGGGCTACTACTTAAATGGTGATGAATTTGATTCTGGAGAATATTTTACTAGTAGCCTAAGCAGCCTTATTATTGGCTGGCAGGAGGGTCTTCAGTATATTGGTGAGGGTGGGGAAATTACAATGGTAATACCATCTGGATTGGCATATGGATCCTCAGGATCAGGACCTATTGGACCCAATGAAGTTATAGCCTTCGATGTTACTCTGCACTATTTTACTAATTAGGCAAAATGATAGATGATTATTTTAAATAATCTTTAAAACTTATAAATATGGCACCCGAACATACATTTCTTCTTGAAAAAGCAAGAAAATATTGCGCCTATCAAGAAAGATCAATTTTTGAAGTTAAAACCAAACTAATTAGTTGGAACATAAAAGATAAAATCATATCCGAAATAATTTTAAGTTTAAAAAAAGACAATTATATCAATGAGGATAGATTTGCGGCAGCTTTTGCATTGGGTAAAATGAGAAATAATAAATGGGGTAGAAATAAAATAACATACGCATTATTGCAAAAGCATATACCCGAGCTTACCATCCAAATTGCCTTGAACTCATTGGATGAAAATGAGTATTTAGAAACCCTAAAATCGGTTATAAACTCTAAAAAGATTGATGATGAAAATGAGTTTAGAAGGAATAACAAGTTAGTTAGGTTTGCTAAACAAAAAGGTTTTCAGCCCGAGTTGGTATGGAAAGTTGTAAATGGAGAATTATAACATAGTTATTTATATTAGGAATCCATTTTCAATTTGAAATTACACATATTAAACTAGTTTTGCAGAAACTCATATTCGATGTATACAAGTGACGGAAAAAATGATTTAAAGTTGAGGATTGATGCCTTAAGGGGGTATCTTTGACATTGATCGTAAAAAGATGGAGATTGAAGAAGAAGAAGAGCGAACTCAAGCACCTGATTTCTGGAATGACCCAAAAATAGCTGAAACCCATCTTAAAAAAACCAAAGAAAAGAAGCGTTGGGTTGATGAATTCAATAAAGCAGAAGAATCCTTAAATGATCTGTTAGTCTTGGAGGAATTTTTTAATTCAGATGAGGTAACCAGAGAAGAGCTTGATAATCAGTTTGAGATTACATCCAAGGTTATGTCCGAATTAGAATTTCTACAGATGTTAAGTAACAAAGAAGATTCATTTGATGCTATTCTAAAGATTAATCCAGGAGCAGGTGGTACCGAAAGCCAGGATTGGGCTGAAATGTTAATGAGAATGTATATACGTTACGGAGAAAGGAACAATTATAAGGTTAAACAATTAGAATACCAGCCTGGTGATGGTGCTGGAATAAAATCTGTAGCCTTGCAATTTACCGGTGAATTTGCTTTTGGATATTTAAAGGGAGAAAATGGTGTTCATCGTCTTGTAAGACTCTCACCCTTTGATTCTGCAAATAGACGACATACCTCCTTTGCATCCGTTTATGTATATCCAGTTGTTGATGACTCCATAGATATAAAAATAAATCCATCTGACATAAGCTGGGATACTTTCAGGTCTGGAGGGCCAGGAGGTCAAAATGTTAATAAGGTTGAAACAGCTGTGCGACTTAACCACCAGCCATCAGGGATTATAATTGAGTGTCAGGAAACCAGATCTCAACTTCAAAACCGAGAAAAAGCTGTTCAGATGTTGAAATCACAATTATATGAAGTGGAGCTTAGAAAGCAACAAGAAGCACAGGCAAAAATTGAAGGTAATAAAAAAAAGATCGAATGGGGGTCTCAAATAAGGTCTTATGTTATGCACCCTTATAAACTTGTAAAAGATATTCGCACGAACTATGAAACATCCAATGTTCAAAATGTTATGGATGGCGATTTGGATGATTTTATAAAATCATACCTGCTTGAATTTAGTGGTAATAGTTAGGTTTTTATACAATAAAAAATAACCCTAACATCCCAGCAACTCCAAATAAAAAACCAATATAAACCTGAAAAGGATTATGCGCATTGAGCTGTAATCGTGCAGTAGCAACAATACCCGAGATCATAATAGTCGCAATTATCAATAAGGTAAGATCATAATTAAATCTAATTGCAAAGCCTAGTAAACATCCCAGCAATCCACCCCATGCAATCATGTGCAGACTTATTTTAGTTACGTAGTTTATTAGTAGTGTTATTAAAACTAACATCGTAGAACCAACCATAAAAAGAGTAATTAATCCTGTTAACCCTGCAGATTTAAGAAAGAAATATGTTAAATAAAATGCAATGGCAACAATTAGTAGCGGAAACACCCTTTCACGCTGAGCCGACATCTGAAAATTACTGGCGACTCCTACTTTCACTAGTATTCCAATCAAGAGAGATGGTAAAATAAACGTAGTGAAAAAAACAAACCCAATAATACCTAATCTAAAATTATCAGGAATTGCTAGGATAGAATGCGTGTTGATGGTCATTAATAATACCAACCCATAAGTTGGTACAAGCAGCGGATGTAAAATTGTTGAAATTGATTTAGCTGTGAAATTTATCATCTTATAGCTCTTTTCTTAATCTAGCCACAGGTATTTTTAGCTGTTCACGATACTTTGCAACTGTTCTTCTAGCTATTGGGTACCCTCGCTCTTTCAGCTTTGTTGTTAAATACTCGTCCGTAAAAGGTTTGCTCTTATTCTCACCATCAATTATTTCTTTAAGAATCGTTTTTATTTCTCTAGTTGATACGGTTTCCCCATCATCTTTTTGCATTGATTCGCTAAAGAAACTCTTAATTAAAAAAGTTCCAAAAGGAGTTTGAACATACTTACTGTTTGCCACTCTTGAAATGGTGGATATATCGAGGTTTACTTTTTCAGCAATATCCTTTAAAATCATTGGTTTTAACCTCGTATCATCGCCAGTTAGCAGATACTCATATTGATAGTCCATGATTGCCTTCATGGTTGCATAAAGAGTATTTTGTCGCTGGTTTATTGCGTCAATAAACCATTTTGCCGAATCTACCTTTTGTTTAATAAATGAAAATGCCTCTCGTTGTTTCTTTGTTTTTTTCTGTTTTCCAACAGCATTCATCATACTAGAGTACGTATTGCTAATTTTCAAATCAATGTTGTTCCATGAGTTTAAGGAAAGCTCAAGCTCATCACCATTGTTGGTTATCGTAAAATCTGGTATTATGTAATGATTTGTTTTGGTTGTTTCACTAAGGGAGTTTCCTGGCTTGGGATTTAGCTTAAGAATTTCCTCCATGGATAATTTAAGTGTACTCTCATTAATTCCCATCCTCTTCATTATCTTTTGATAATGCTTCTTTGTAAAATCATCAAAATATCTTAAGATTATTTTTCTTGCGAGCTCTAATTCTTTGGTTTGATTTTCCTGAATTTTACGATCAATTTGAATGAGAAGACAATCCTTTAAATCTGATGCGCCAACACCAGCAGGATCCAATTGGTGAATTATTGAGATAACCTTATCAATGTCGGCCTTTGATATATTAATGTTTAAGTTAAAGGCTAAATCATCAACTATTGCTTCAGATGACCTCTGCAGATAACCTGAATCGTCTATATTACCAATAATATACTCACCTATTTGGGTTTCTCGATCACTTATATCTCTCAGGCTTAGCTGGTGAATAAGGTTCTCGTGGAAACTTGTTCCAGAGGCATATGGAACTTCACGTCTATCCTCATCAGAGCTATAGTTATTTGATTTTAGCTTATATGATGGTATATCATCCTCATTTACATAATCGTTTATATCAAATTCATCATCTTTACTCTTGTAATCATCTAGCTCCGTATCCTTCTGGTTATCTAATGCATCTTCTTCTCCAAAATTTTCCTCTTCTGAACCATCCATGGCGTCAATTTCAAGAGCTGGGTTATCTTCAATTTCCTGTTTAATTCTCTGTTCTAGACCAACAGTGGGAATCTGTAGAAGTTTCATTAGCAGAATTTGCTGTGGAGACAGCTTCTGTAATAGCTTCTGTTGTAATCGTTGGTTTAACATAGGAAACGAGTAAATTCAATTAACACAAATTTAGCAACATATTTATTATGGCATAGTTTTGGATGCAAAAAAATACCTCCGTGGGCAAAAAAATATTTTAATAACCTCATAAGCAGTCGAAATAGCTCAGACTACCAATAATTAAGGGATAGAAATAATTAGTTAATTTAGAATTCTAGATTCATGGGAGTTCTAGGAAATGGTATCACATCACGTATATTACCCATACCAGTTAAAAATAGTATTAAACGTTCAAATCCTAAACCAAAACCAGCGTGAGGAACCGTGCCAAATTTTCTTGTTTCCATATACCACCAAATCTCTTCTTCTGGGATATCCATTTCTTTGATGCGTTTATGAAGTTTATCATAATCCTCTTCCCTTTGAGAACCCCCAATTATTTCGCCAATTTGAGGGAATAAAATATCCATTGCTCTTACTGTTTTTCCATCATCGTTTTGTTTCATATAAAATGCCTTGATTGAAGCTGGATAATCTGTAAGTATAACGGGTTTTTTAAAATGCTTTTCAACAAGGTATCTTTCATGCTCTGATTGTAAATCTGCTCCCCAACCTTCTATTACATATTGAAATCTTTTTTTCTTGTTTGGTTTTGAATTACGAAGTATGTCAATGGCTTCAGTATATGTAAGTCTTTCGAATGGTTGATTTATCACAAACTTTAATTTTTCAATCAACTCCATTGATCGCTCTTCTGCTTTTTTATTTTTTTCTTCATCAGCCTGACGTTTGCTCAGGAATGATAAATCATCCTTGCAATTCTCAAGAGCGTATTCTATTACATATTTTAACATGTCCTCGGCAAGGTCCATATCATCAATGATATCACCAAATGCAAATTCAGGTTCTATCATCCAAAATTCTGCAAGATGTCGCGTGGTATTTGAATTTTCAGCTCTAAAAGTGGGGCCAAAAGTATAAACCTTTGATAGTGCTAGGGCCGCAAGTTCTGCCTCCAACTGTCCACTTACGGTCAAGTTTGCAGCCTTACCAAAAAAGTCATTTCCAAAGTCAACTTCACCATCTTCATTTTTTGGCACATTGTCTAATGGAAGTGTGGTAACCTGAAACATTTCTCCAGCTCCTTCGGCATCAGAACCCGTAATTATTGGGGAGTGGATATTGTAAAAACCTCTGTCATTGAAAAATTTATGAATTGCAAATATCATTTTGTGTCGTATTCTAGCGATCGCAGAAAATGTATTTGTTCGGTATCTTAAATGAGCTTTCTCTCTCAAAAACTCCAATGAATGTTTTTTTGGTTGCAAAGGATATTCATCAGGGTTTGCAATACCTAATACATCAATAGTATCTGCATGTACCTCTACGCTTTGCCCGCTACCAGAAGATTCAACCAGTTTTCCTGAAACGGATATGGCAGCCCCAGTATGAATACAATCAAGAACATCTGCTGTATTATCATCAACATCGACAACAATTTGTACATTATTGATTGTTGAACCATCATTAAGTGCAATAAATGCCACATTCTTACTGCCACGCTTTGTACGTACCCAACCTTTTACAATAACTTCACTTCCAAAGTCTCGTAATTCCAATAATGATTTAATTTCTGTTCTTTTCACTTTTTCAACATTTAAAAATATGATGCAAAAAAACTAAATTTCAGGGATATAAGTGAATAGTTTGATTAAAATATTTACGAAAGAGCACTAAAATTTAATAATTAAAAGGTCTATTCAGTTCCCCATCGATGAGATTTGCCAATTTCTTTAATTCAAAGAACTCCTGTTGAAGCAAGAATATCTCAGCGTCATCAGGGTTATTTCGCATTTGCTCGGTAATATTTTTTAATTTTTTACTTATTAATCTTGATTTATATGACATCAAAGAAGACAGAGCAAGATTAAATAAATCGTCCTCTTCTTTTTTTACGAAAATTTTATTTTTTCCCCAATTCTTGCTCAGTTCGTATGGAGTTGCAAGGAGCTCTATTGATTTTGCAGACAGTTCAGTGTTAGGATTGTTTGTAAAATTAGAAGTTGTAAGGACGGTCTTATTCTTCTTAGATTCCTTGAATTCATTTATTATTAGTCTGAAGAAATTATCATCGGGAGTCAAGCCATCATTTTCCAAATCATCAATTATAAAGTCTGAGATAAGGATTTTATGTTGATTACCGTCCTCATCATTTACATTCATTTCAACATTACCAAACTGCATTAATAATCTGGAAAGATCATTTTCCAGAAAGCTAACATCCAATGGATTTATTTCAATTTGTTTGGGAGCTGTATCAATGATTTCAGGAATTGGCGCATCCGCAAAAGGAGTGTTTTTATTTCGGTATTTTTGACGCAACAACTTATTTAACTCATTCATCAGAGTTTGCTCACGTACTTCCAGTAGCACACTACATTCCTTGATATATACTGAGCGACTTATACCATCTGGTATTTTTGAAATGGTAAGAATAATATCTTTTATTAATTGAGACCTTGCTGTTGGATCACCCTCGGTTTCCTCCTTTAGTAAGCCAGTCTTAAATTTTATAAAATCAACGGCAGAATCTTTAATAAATAACTCTGTTTCACTAGTGGTATGGTTACGCACATATGAATCAGGATCTTCACCTTCTGGAAAAAGCACAATTTTCACATTAAGTCCTTGCTCTAATATGAGATCAATACCCCTGAATGATGCCTTTATACCTGCGGGATCCCCATCAAATAATATGGTTATATTTTGAGTGTAACGACTTATTAGCTTTATCTGATCTACGGTTAGTGATGTTCCCGAAGAAGCTACTACGTTTTCTATGTCTGCCTGATGAAGAGAAATTACATCTGTATACCCCTCAACAAGGAAGCAGTTATTTTGTTTTACTATGGCATTGCGGGCATGGTATATTCCATAAAGAACTTTACTTTTATTGTAGATATCTGATTCGGGAGAATTAAGATATTTGGCTTTTGATTTATCAGAGGATAGTATCCGACCGCCAAAACCAATTACTCTTCCTGTTAGATTATGAATTGGAAATATTACTCTTCCCCTAAATCGATCCAGTAACTTGTCATCTTTTTCAATACTCAAACCAGTTTTAACAAGAATTTCTTTTTTAAAACCATTGCTAATCGAGTGCTTTGAATAGTCTTCCCAGTTATCTATTGCATAACCAATTTCAAATTTTTCAATGGTTGAATCACGGTATCCTCTTTCCTTGAGATAGCTTAGGCCAATTGATTTCCCCTCATCATTTTCTTTAAGATTTTGAATGAAATACTTGGTAACAAATGAATTTAGAGACAACAGACTCTCTTTTTCATCTATTTGTTGTTGCATTTCGGGAGTAACCTCTTCTTCTTCAATTTCAATGGAGTACCTTTTAGCTAAATATTTAAGGGCTTCTGGATATGAATAGTGTTCATGTTCCATAACAAAACCAACAACGTTTCCAGCCTTACCACAACCAAAACATTTATAGATGCCCTTTGAAGGACTGACACTAAATGATGGGGTTTTTTCATTGTGAAAGGGACATAGACCCAAATAATTAGCTCCGCGCTTTTTTAATGTGACAAAATCACCAATTACTTCTTCTACTCTCGCAGTTTCAAAAATTGTCTGTATGGTATTTGGGCTTATCACAAATAAAATTTTAACAAATCTACATTTTTATAATCATTCTAATAAGTCTTTTACAAAACTCACCAAGTATAATTTTCAAGCTAAATAGTATTTGCCTTTAATTAGTAACAACATTTAAAGACTGGGTATTATAAATTTAAAGTATACTTTTTATTGTAATAGTATTTCCTTTGAAAACTATGCTTTCACCAACCTTCTTTCCCTTGAGGGCATTGAAAATTGGTACGTTTGGTGAAATGGCATACCATAACTCTCCGTTCAAATCAATTTTGCCTAATCCAGCTGAGACAAATAATTTTTGTTTGGTTGTTGTAACTAAAGATCCAAATTCTACCATGTCTAATTGCTTTTTTGGCATAATGATTTTCAATGTATTCATAACCGCATTTGCCTTGTCAAGTTGCTTGGCAAATAATTCAATCTGCCTCATTAGTTTTGTACGATATGCATCGTATCTATCTTTGGGCTGTCCATAATCATTTGCCTGATTTTGAGCGTCCTCAATCTCTTTTTGCAACTGATCTATTACTTTTTGCTGTTGTTCTACACATTTATTCAGTAGTACTTCCTTTATATACATAAGCGTAGTAATATAATTATACAGTTGAGATTATAAATATTGAGTAATAATTTTTTTATCTAGCCCATATTTCGTCAACAAAAATCCAACATGGATTTGGATACCCTTTGTGCCATGAAGGGCATATTTTTAAAGATTTTGCGTGAATTTTGAGATATTTAATATTTGTGGATGTGGCTAATTCATAGTTTTTGGTTATTCCACCAGATTCAGTTGGATCAATATTGTTTTGAATTTTACCAATTTCAGTATAATTTAGTCCATCAACAGAACCTTCAAAAGTTATTGATGATGGCATGAAAATCCATGAATTTTCATCCTGAAGAAAACCTGCTCCAACCTCTGAAATTTTCGTGACTTTACCCAAATCAAGTACAACTTCCATATCTTGTCCATAATAACCTTGCCAGTTGCCAGTTTTGTAATTGTCACCGCCCCTAATTGTATTTATTAAAGCAATGTCGCCGCCTGCTGTATATTGGTTACTATATTCGGTAATTATATCCACAGATCTTCCATCTGGAATTTTTATAAATGTAGCTTCTTCTGGAAAACTTTTTACTCCATTATTTTCTGAAATTGCTGTCAATGTTGTGGTAGAGTTAAGGGTAATGGGCTCATTATAAAGGGTATTATTTTTATTTTGAATAATATATATATTCGATTCATTAATTATATCATTTACTCTAAGTAAAATAGTATCGGTAAAGGTTTTAGCAGGCGCTTCGAAGTATGGCGCAGGTGTTATTAAATTATCAGTGATTTTTTGAAATGGACGATGTTTTTTATCATTACCAAAAACTTTATTTGGTGTTTCTGATAATTCAAATAATAACTCCCCACCCTTCATTATATCACCATGCGATATGTATGAATTTAATAGAGGTTTGCCATTTAAATTAACTGAATTAACGTAGAAGCTATTTTGTGTTTTTCGGTTTGCCTTTATAACAAATGTATTTCCATTTTCTAATTTGATTGAAGTTTCATCAAATACAGGGGTGCCCAGAACGTATATATCACTTCCAGGAGTTACGGGATAAAATCCCATTGCCGACATTACATACCATGCTGACATTTGCCCACAGTCTTCATTCCCACTTAATCCGTCAGGAGCATTTGAATAGAGGTTGGCACAAATATTTTCTACTATTTCTTGAGTTTTCCATGGAGAACCCACATAGTTATAAAGGTATGCCATATGATGACTAGGTTCGTTACCATGTGCATATTGTCCTATGAGTCCAGTAATATCTGACTGATGCCGGCCCGAAACCTCCACATCAGTATTAAACAAGGTGTCAAGCATTGTTTCGTATTGACCATATCCACCAACAAGATCGATATGAGTATTTATATCCTGTGGTACAAAAAAGGTATACTGCCATGTGTTGGCCTCTGTGAGCATAAAGTTTACTTGTGTTGGATCAAATGGAGTTATAAAACAACCATTACTTCTGCCCCTGAAGAAACCCGTTTGCTCATCAAAAATGTTTTTGTAATACTGAGCTCTTTCAATGAATATTTTATGGTTAATAGTATCACCAAGTCCCTCAGCAAGTTTGGCAATGCACCAATCATCGTAAGCATATTCTAGAGTTCTTGAAACAGACTCTCCTTCTTTATCTGCTGGTATATAACCTTTTGCCTTGTAATACTCTAACCCAAATTGATCAGCAGTTGCAGTATTAACCATAGCTTTTAACGCGAGCTTGGCATCATACCCTCGTATATTTTTTACCCAAGCATCTGTTATGACTGGGATGGAATTATATCCGATCATACAATTTGTTTCACAACCTGCCAGTTCCCATACGGGAAGGAGTTTGTCATGTTTATACATATCCAGCATGGATTTAATTAGATGATTGGTTTTTTCCTGCTCTATTATTGTAAATAAAGGGTGGAGTGTTCTAAAGGTATCCCAAAGCGAGAACACTGTATGCATTTGAAATGACCCATCCTCATATATTTTCCCATCATGACCTCTGTATTTGTTATTTATATCAGAATACATATTTGGTGCTATCATTGTATGATACAGTGCAGTATAAAAAATAGATTTTTCATCCAATGTTCCGCCCGAAACTTCTATTTTATTCATTTTTTCATTCCATTGCTCAAAAGCCTTTCTAGCAATGAAATCAAAATCAAAATTTGATATTTCTTTTTTACAATTTTCCTTGGCGCCTTCATAATCCACAGCTGAGATACCAACTTTTACAACCAAAGAACTACCATTAGAGGTATCAAATGTTATATCCGCAATTAGGCTATCTGATTTTGCTTTGTTGGCGTTTTGAATGAGGTCACCATTTACCCATATACCATATGATTCAAAAGGCATGGAAAAATCAGCATAAAAGTAAACGACCTGATCATTTGCCCATGACTTTGACCTTCTATATCCAATTAATTCGTGATCAGAAATAAATGATATTTCTGCATCAATAATTGTCTCTGAAACAACGCTCTCAATTAAATCTACAACCAACCGTGATTTTTCGGCATTAGGAAATGTATACCGATGCATTCCTGCGCGTTGAGTTGATGTAAGCTCAACATTAATTCCATTATCAAGTTTTACATTATAATATCCTGCTTTTGAGGTTTCATTTTCATGACTGAATTTTGATCCATATCCCGATTTTGGGATCTCAGGATTTCCAGGTGAAATAAATAAATCACCAACCATAGGTATAAATCTGATATCACCATAATCACCCACACCAGTTCCGCTTAAATGTTGGTGACTAAAACCCAGTATAAAATCATCACTATAATGATAGCCAGAACATCCATCCCAGCTATCTTTTCTGGTATCCGGACTGAGTTGTACCATCCCAAAAGGAACTGTAGCTCCAGGAAATGTATGTCCATGACCTCCAGTACCAATAAAAGTATTGATGTATTCGGCAGGCTCTCTTTGGATTTCTTTCTTACAAGAGGATAATCCAATAATTGTTAAAAGCATTATAAGACTGCTAACTTGGATTGATTTTTTGTTCATTATTCGATATTGTTATTTTTGTCACTGGCTATGCTATCGTAGGGGTGATTACAATAATTATAACCTAGAATTTCATATATTTTGAAATGATCGGTGATTCGTTTTTGAAAATAAATCCAGTCTTTATTACCAGTCCAGACCACCTCACTAAGAGCTGCCATCCTAGGAAGTATCATATATTCTACATGTTCCGGTGAAATCATATATTCTGTCCATACATTACCTTGCGCCCCAAGAATGTGTTCGGAGTCAATTTCCGAGAGGTCCAACGGAATAGGATCATATGAATAAACCTTTTCCAATGTTGTATATCCGCCTATTGCCAAGGGTTCAGATTTAGGATTAGCTTGATAATGATCAAAGTAACAATGTGATCCAGGTGTCATAACAGCATCATGATTCATTTTTGCAGCTTCTATTCCACCTTCTGTTCCTCTCCATGACATAACTGTTGCATTAGGTGCTAAACCTCCTTCTAATATTTCATCCCAACCTATTATATTTTTGTCATATTTATTCAAAAATTTCTCCATTCTTTGAATGAAATAGCTTTGTAGTTCTTTTTCATCCTTTAACCCTTCGCGATTTATTGTGTTTTGGCATGTTACGCATTCTATCCACCTTGTTTTTGGAGCTTCATCGCCTCCAATATGAATGTATTCGGATGGAAATAGTTCTATTATTTCCACTAAAACATTTTCAAGAAAATCAAAGGTTTCTTCTTTTGTACAATAGATATCTTCAAAAACCCCCCATTTTGTTGCAACTTCATATGGACCACCCGTGCACCCAAGTTCAGGATATGAAGCTAACGCAGCCAATGAATGTCCCGGCATTTCAATTTCGGGTATCACTGTAATCATACGTTCCTGGGCATAAGCGACTATTTCTTTTACCTCATTTTGAGTATAATAACCTCCGTAGGGGACACCGTCATAGGTAAAAGGTGTTTTACCCCCATGACCCACAAGAGTTTCTTTACGCCATGATCCAATCTCATTTAGTTTGGGATATTTTTTAATTTCAATTCTCCATCCCTGATCTTCTGTTAGATGCCAATGAAAGGTATTAAACTTGTAAAATGCTAACAGATCAATATATTTCTTTATGAACTCTACCGGAAACATATGTCGACAAACATCCAAATGCATACCACGATATTTAAATCTAGGCATATCTTCTATTGATACTATTGGAAGTATAATAAACCTTCTTCCATTTTCCATTACTATTGTTCCAGAAATCAACATTTGATAAAGCGTTTGAATTCCGTAGAATATTCCTTTGGTTGTATTTGCGGTTATTAAAACGCTCTTCCTTCCAATATCTAAGGTATAGCCTTCATCTCCACGAGCGTCTGCTATTTTGTTCAGTTGTAATATAATCATTCGGGATGTTAGTTTTTCATCGCCGTCAGCCAGCTTTACTTCAAAATCAAGGCTTTTATCAATCAAATCTGAAAGATATAATGCTTGAGGCTTTAGCAAATCATTGCCATCCCAAAAGATTGTCATGTCATCATCCAATGTAAATGTACTTCTTCCTATTGATAAATTCTGTGGTTCAGGAATAATAGCAATATCATTTGTTTTGTGCTTACTACAAGATAAAGTAGTGAATATTATTATGAATAATAGAAAAATATTTCGCATACGTTTAACAATTGAATTGTATATATAAACAAAGCAAACAAAGGTACTTAAATTGTAATTTGAAACAATGTTATTTTGGATTCTGGAACTTTGATAGATATTATATTGACACAAAAAAATCCCCGCTAGAATCGACTAACGAGGAGGCGCTTAAATATCTTTAGATGGAGATATCTGTGTAAACAATAAAATCATTTTACTCTAACCAACGCATGATACTTACCAACACGATAAGCTTTATTTTTTTTATGTTTTGCTTGTTTTTCAATTTCGTCAAGGTCCATGGGAATATCATCTATATAATCTTCATCTGGAAGCCTCCAATCGTTAATGAATCCTTTTTCATCAATGTTTAAATTCATAGCAATTGTGTTTTGAAGAAAAATTTCTTGGCTTGTTCTTTCAAGGTCAATTGGGATATCATCTATGTGCTCTTTTTGCTCATTAGTGAAACCAATAGCAAAGATGTTTAGAGACATTATCAAAGCTGTAATTATTAATGTTGTTCTTTTAGCAGTAGTTTTCATTTTCCTAGTTTTAAGTTTATATTTATTGAGCAAAAATATGTTCATAATATGCTCACATAAACATTAATTAGGCGAATGATGGAAGATAATCGGTGAGTGGAGAAAAAGTATTATTGGAGAGTTAAATAGAGGATTTTTATCTTTCGACGGAATTTGAAACTTAGATTAAACCACAACTAAACTATAGTAAAATGTGGTTTATTTCTTAAAATCCAAGGAAGCAGAATTAACACAATATCTCATACCCGTTGGCGCTGGACCATCAGGAAAAACATGACCAAGGTGACCGTCACATGATGCACATTTAATTTCGACCCTACTCATGCCAAGACTATTATCTTCAATTTCCTTTATTGCTGTTTTGTCTATGGATTCATAAAAACTTGGCCAACCTGACCCACTATCATATTTAGAGGTTGATGAAAATAGCATAGCACCGCATCCAGCACAGTTATATGATCCTTTTTCATCATGCTTGTAATATTTTCCAGTAAATGGTGGTTCTGTTCCGCATTCACGAAGGATGTAAAATTTTTCTTCGCCAAGCTCTTCAACCCATTCATCTTCTGTTTTGTTAACTTTGGTCTTCATATTTGATTCGTTGGTTTGTGCTGTTACGTTAAAGGTAAATGCAGTTAATAATGCAATAATTAATAGGTTATGTGATTTCATAGCATTTAGTTAATTATTAACTTTTTCCTTATTCCACTATTTGAAACGACTACATAAACACCTTTATTATAGGATGCTATGTTAATAAAGTCACAATTATTGCCCTCATCAACTATTTGGCCATATATATTATAGACACTAAAATTTATGAATTTTGATATTCGTAAAATATTTCCTGATGCTGGATTTGGGTATATTGTAAAGTTGTTTTGATGTTCACGATATTCCAGACTAGATGTTTGATTACTTGCTCCTGGGGTTGGATTTTGAAAAGATATCCATACAGGATTGCCATCCATTACTCTTCCAAATGATACATCCGTTGTTTGAGAGCCATAGGATATGTTATCAACTTCAACACCACCTGTTTTAAACAGCCCTATCTCTTCGCCATTCTTGCTTAGCTTGAAGTTTGCATGAAATTCTCCTTGATCAGTATCATCATCTGCCCAAATTATTATAAATTCTGATGGGGCGATATATTTATCTGGTAATTGCCACTTATCGGGAACAGTAATATTATCAGTTAAATATTTATCACCTAACCAAACTGAAAAATCTTCAGGATTATAAATTTCAATCCAATCATTATAATCACCATGCTCATCTTTAATTGTGGTTTCGTTTGAAGCCATAAATTCGTTGATAAATAAAACAGCATCATCTCCACCAGCAGCTGGAATAAGAATTGGTTCACACGGCAACAGACTAACTTTTCCTGCATTATCAGAAACCTTTATCTGATATTTTACGAATGAATTATCAGGGATATCAGTAATAATACAACCGTAAATATTATCATTTGGTAAATCATCATAATGTTGACCATCATCATACATCATTTCACTTGTAAATCCTATTCCATCAATTTCATATTCAACGGAAACAGATGCTGGCTGCTCCTGGACAATTACCATGGCTCTTATTGTTACCACCGAGTTGCTGAGTCTATTGTTATTTATGTATTTGATTACAGGATTCATTGATGTGCTCTCCAATTGTGACTTAATTGAACTTATACGAGTTTGGAGATATGGAAATAAACCATAATCAACGTGACCGCCAAGTCCCTGGTAAAATGAATCATAAAAATCTGATAGGGTATATCCATAATCAAGTGGGTAATATGGATCATCTTCTACTGATGATGCTATCATGTCACGTCTTTGACTGACCGATGAAATCAAAGAGTCCAAATTAAGAGTTTCATAAACCAGTTTATTCATAAAATATGAGTACTGATTTTTTAGATCTTCATCAGCAATTATCCTTTGATAAAGAGGCCTGTAATTGTCACCATGTTGCTGCCAATCATAGATATTCCTGGTTGCCCAATCTCGACCAATCCAATCAATGCCAAGTGTGTTGTCAAGGTCGTATGGAATAAATTCCATTTTTCCACTGGATGAATTATGGTACAAATAGAAATTATTTTTATTGTAAATATATCCATCCCAGTTTCCAAATAAAATATCAGCAGAAATTACCTTTAAATAATCATAAATATTAAATACATCTCCCAAATCACAGGCAAATGATGAGCTAGGAGAATTATTCAAAATATTGATAAAATTTGCAAAACCGGTATAATCATCAGCCTCTTTATTTGTTTTGAGGGCATAGGCTCTTCTATTTCCATTTTCGAACTTATATAGATTGGGGTTATCGCCCAAATAATTCAAATCTGCTGGCCATAGACATTTATAAAGGTTGCCATCATCATATCCGAATCTAGATTTAATAAACTCTTCATCAATGTGCTCAACACTTATATAAAGCCCATAATAGTTATCATTTATATATACTTTGACATGATTTGATCTAGGAGCTGGGACATTCATTTTTCTCAGTATATCCCAACAAACCTTTGATCTCATCACACTTGGATCATTATGCTCTCCGTTTAGATTAAGCTTTTCAACTCCATAGTATTTTCTTCCTGATGTAAACCGGTTGAATGATACTTTAAATGATTTTTTTTGTGAGTATCTGGATGTGTTGCCTCTTAACCTGAAACCAACGGGATCTATAGTGTCTATTATTTCTCCATTATCAAAAATAAATCTAGCAGAGAATTCAATATTACTTTCCAAATTCTCTTGTTGGTAAAGCCATTCAAGAGTATCGGGATCAATTGAAATATATATTACTGGTAAGATATCATCCTTGTAAAGCTGTCCATTTTCAGGGCTATTAGGCTGACTAACACCTGTAATCATAATCATTAACAGCAATATTAATATCGTAGTATTTTTCATCTCCATTTCATAATTTTGTATTACTGAATCTAGTATTATCTGATAATTCTTCAATTCTCAAATTTAAGGGCTTTTTCTATTCATACATATGATATCGATTTCAATGATTTAATTATCGTTATAATGGTTTGATTATGATGCATATTTGGATGTAAATCTATGTTAAAATAGATTATTATTGCATAGGAATAAATACTATGCAGTAAATGGAAAATATCTTGGTTGGAGATAACCTTAGGTTATCACGAATTGTTCTTGGGCATTGGAGATTAGCTGACTGGAAGCTATCTGTTAAGGAGATATTAAAATATACACATCAAGCCATTGAAATTGGCATAAACTCATTTGATAATGCTGATATATATGGCAATTATTCATGTGAAAAATTATTTGGTGAGGCCATTAACCAAGAACTGTATTTACGCAAAGAAATTAAAATTATTACCAAATGTGGATTAAAATTATTATCCAATAAATTCCCAGATCGAAAAATAAAAACATATGATCTAAGCTATAACCACATTATAAATTCAGCTGAAAAATCCCTATCAAACTTTCACACAGATTACTTAGACCTTTTGTTACTTCATAGACCATCACCTTTATTAAATCCAGAGGAAGTAGCACGAGCATTTGATGATCTGAAACAATCAGGAAAGGTCTTAAACTTTGGGGTGTCAAATTTTAGTAAAGAGCAGTTTGATACTTTGGATTCGCATTTGAACCATAAGCTTGTAACAAATCAGGTTGAAATATCAGCAAGTTATCTTGAGCACTTTGATAATGGTAATATGGACTACTTTCTTAAATCAAATATTTCTCCAATGGCATGGTCACCATTGGTAAGAGGTGAAATTTTTAACCCCGAGACAGAAAAAGACAAGAGAATTTTAAATGTAACTTCAGATATAGCAAAGGAGTTGGATGAACATTCCATTGCCAAGGTGCTAATTGCATGGCTTTTGAAACATCCGGCCAATATATTACCCATAATCGGAACCGGTAAAATAGACCGGCTAAAAATTATTTGTGAAGCTGAAATATTGAAAATAACAGATGAACAATGGTTCCGTATTTATAATGCTTCAAAAGGAAAAGAGTTAGATTAACCATTGGGTATTAAACTCAGTTTAATATTCACTTTATCATGATCGATTATTATTGATTCTGGGATTTTATTTTCCCCGTAACTTATTTTTATTAAGCAATTTATTTTCCCCATTAAATTTGTTTTTGCTATTTCAGACACCCCATATTCGGAGGTGTAATTATAATAAGTATTTCCAAAAGCAATTATTTCCGTATCTCCTGTTTTTTTAATTCTGGATTTCCCTTTTTGAAGTTGGAAAAGAGGGGCAATATCATTAATTATTTTTTTAATGAGAAGTTTATTATTCATCTGCTCAATAGCGTAATGAATAATTGGATTTATCCCTTTATCTAAGAAAATTTCGAAATCAAAATATTTTATTCCCAACTCAGATATTGTAACAAATCTAAATGAATGATTGGTTTTTTTGATTAATGTAATGCCTGTAATATTGTAACCATAAATTTTTAATTCGGTTTGATATATTGCCTTGTTGAATGAATCATTAAAAATAATGGCTTTGCCATTGTTTGAATTATCGTTTAAATTAGGACCAAAGCTTTTATTTGCACATGATGTGGTAAAGAATAGAAAAGATATAATTACAAAATATTTCATTTATCTATTCATGATTATGGGTTACTTAGTATGAAATCACTATTAGGTATATTTTCATTGATTCTTTTATCCTCAAAAGAGATTACTGTATAATCATCCTGTGCTTCTCTAAAAATAACTTTATCAACCTGTAAAGTAGATTTATTCAGATATATTTCGATTATATTAAGCATAGATTTTACATTTTTATTTACGGGGATTAGAATTGCTAAAAATTGCACATCATTGCTGAGAAACCTTGAGTCAAAATTGGGATTGTTTATGAAATCACCTCTTATTGCCGTAGCTATTATATTATTTATTTCCTTGAAAAGGGGGTTTGATTGGATATCATAAGTTTTAACATTTCCACTATTGTCAATTGTGAATTTGTTGTCATGAATAGATATTGTATACAAAATTGGTGAATTATATTGCCACTTAATACTGTTCGGTTTTTTGAAAAGGAATTCACCCGAGCTAATAATTGTTTCCTTTAACATCCATAAATGCTTTTCCTGTTTGAACTTGCTGCTAATGGAATTTGTAAACTCTGAACTCGCTTCTAATTTTTGTTTTAGCATTATGGTATCGGCGACTTCAACAAATTCGAGTTGTTGTCCCAGTGTAACCCCCAAAAACCCGCAAATTAAAATGTATAATAGAAATAATCTAATCTTCATATGATTTAATTTTCAATAACCGATCCAAACTTACAACTTTATAACCTGCCTCTTTTAACCATATTAAATAATCCTCAACAATAACTACGGCATCATCAACTGTATCATGTAAAAGAACTATATCGCCCGGTTTAGTATTTTTCTTAAGTCTTTTCTTTACTACCTCTGTAGCTTTATATGTATCAAAAGACCGTAAACTCCATCCTATGGATGTAAGTCCCGATTTTTTAATTGCTTTTTTTAACATGGGATTGGTAACACCATAAGGAGGTCTAAATAGTTTGGGTTTTATCCTACAATTTTTATAAATAATATCATTTGTGTGAGTGATTTCTTTTTTCATTTGATAGGAAGAAAGTAGATCAAAATAGTAAGAATGAAAATATGAGTGATTACCTATAATATGATTATTATTTATTATTGATCTGGCAATTTCAGGATAAGATTCCACATTCTTACCCACACAAAAAAAAGTAGCCTTAACGTTGTATTTTGCCAATAGTTTAAGCAAATTAGGTGTAATGGAAGGATGGGGTCCATCGTCAAATGTTAATGCAATTTCTTTTATATTGGATTCGCCTTTACAGTGTGAATACAAGAAGTAATTCCATCCAATTTTTATGGAACCCATAATATTAATAATGGCATAAAAGATCAAAATTGTAAACAGTAAATAAATTGATGTCAGATTTAAAAACCATCCTATTAATAAAAATGTAATGGTAATAAAAGTGACAATATTTACTTTGGATTTCAATGCTCTATAATCTAAGATTTATATTATGTGCAACTCATAACGCACAAAGATATTTAATTTTGGTGTGTAAAATTGTAAATTTACCATAGCGATCTTGCGCAACTTAAAACGCAAGATATCAGTATGATATACATTTATAAACGTTTGGAAGCGTATTTATACGAATGTAAATAATTAATGTACGACTTAGTTAAACTTTCAATTGTAGGTTTGCCACATATTCGTTTTAAAATAATTTAATATTAACTAAAAATTACTACAATGACAACATTAAGAAATTCAGTACAATTAATCGGACGTTTGGGTATTGACCCTGAAACAAAAACAATTGGAGAAGATAGGTTGCTCGCAAAATTTTCACTTGCAACCAATGATTACTTTAGAGATAAGAATGGTGATCGTCAGGAATCTACCCAATGGCATAATATTGTAACATTTGGCAAAACTGCGGAGGTTGCCGAAAAATATCTTAAAAGAGGTAATGAAATTGCAATTGGCGGTAAACTTTCATACAATTCATGGGAAGACAAGGAAGGAAAGACGCATTATATGACGGAAATTATTGCAACTGAGATATTAATGCTAGGGAACAAAAAGTAGATTACGGAATCATTAAAAAGGTCACTGGTTGGTTCCAGTGGCCTTTTTTTATTTATATACTTAAATTATTTTTATAAATAAAAGAGGGTTACTTAAAAATGAAAAGACTAAAATTTACACTGCCATAATTTCTATGTTCATGAAAATACTTGTTGTTGGAAAAATCAATTTCTTTGGGGTGTTCAATTATTAACCATCCAGATTCTTTAAGCAGGCCTCTTTCAATAATAGTATCTGCTAACTCACCTATACTTTCAAGTTTGTAAGGAGGGTCTGCAAATATGATATCATATTTACTTTTTGTATTATTCAAAAATCTGAAAACATCTTGCCTTACAGGCTTGAGATTGTCCATTGATAATTTAGCGGCTGTTTCTTTTATGAATTTAATACAACCGAAATCCTTATCAACAGATGTAACTAAAGCTGCTCCACGTGAGATAAACTCGTAGGAAATATTGCCAGTTCCTGAAAATAAGTCAAGAACATTTTGACCTGAAAAATCAATATAATTATTCAAAATATTGAACAAACTTTCCTTTGCCATATCAGTTGTTGGACGTACTGGTAGATTTTTTGGGGGAGTAATAATCCGTCGTTTATATTTTCCACTTACTATTCGCATTGCAATGCATTAAATAGGGTAAAGTGCTTATGAGACTGTAATTCATCTAAAGAGTATGAATAAAGAAAATTATCATTGCGTTCAATGAATCTAAAGTTTTTAATGTACTGAACGAGCATACGATATTTATGATCAGTTTTATCAATATTTCCCATGATATGCACATTTACATCTTCTGGATTTAGGCCTAACTGATCAATCGTAATGAGCAAGAAATAAATAAAATCTTCTTTGGTTCTATACTCGAATGTGTTATGATAATGAAGGACATTTTCCTTAAAATAAACCAGATCAAAACAGTCGTTCTGAATATTTACAAATAATGGCTTTGGCTCGATCTTATTTTTGAAACTTATTGATAAACTTTCTATAAGAGCGGTAGAAAAGTGTAATATTTTGGCATTGGGCCATAATTCTTTTGTCTTTTCAGCTATCAAATGAGGGATATAGTAAATATTTACTGCATCATTATTTTTAAGGTTGTCGACAATTATTCTACAGTCTTCCTGATATGGTTGATTAAAATCAAGGTATTCCTTTTTGTTTTTCTCACTAAAAAGAGGTTTTGGTATTAGTGTTGAATACCTGCTTTGATAAAGTAGAATAACCTCGTTGTAAGGGTAAGCAAATGAGGGACGATAATTTAAAATTTTACCAAGATAAGACGGGATTTGACTTACAGTATCGATCTCTGAAAAGATAAAGCATTCAGCACCGATGAACTTATTTCTTTCCCGATTATAAATAAGCAATTCAACACCATGTACATTTAGTTGTAATAATAGAATATAGTTTCTAGTTTGAGATTCCGTGAAAGATTTATCGAAATAACTAAAATATGGATTTAATTGTAAAGCCATTTAATCGGGATGTTTAATCAAAAATAAAAAAACAAACCATATGAACGTGGAGTACGCTGTAAAATTTGCTTTTTTATAATGATGGTGGGTTACTACTCCCAGTTACCGTCTGTTGAAGGTTCAACCATTGATCCTACCTTGAGCCCAGGATATTTATCTATATCTTCGTACTTGGAATTAAGATTAATGATTGTTTGTTCATCCATTCCCAATAGGAATGATGAAAATGGAGCTTTAGCTTCGAAAACATGAACTTCTACGCCTCCTCTTTCAATCGTATCAGCTTGCATTTCAAATAGCTCCCCCTTGGAAAATGGAATTGTTGTAAATTGGGTGTATGTAAAGCCAGGATGATTTCCAAAAAGTGAATCAGATACTTTTATATATCCAACAGTGTCATTTATTGTTATTGTGAATGTTGTATCATTTGGATCAGCAACAATTTTAACCACAGGTATCTCAGCTACTTTAAGAAATGCAATTAAAGTATCAAAATTATGAGCATAAGCACCTGTAAGTTGTTTAAAAATAAATTGAGAGCTCCTTATATCTTTGAGTCTTTCAATAACAACTTTTTCTCTTTGTTGTTTCTCTTTGTTGAAACGCACTGGCTCCATAATACTTTCCACAACAAAGTACCCAAGAGCAACAATTACAACAAATAAGGATAGCTGGATTATAGTCTTCTTCATGATTCAAAAAATTTTAGCAAATGTACTATAAATAAACATATACAAGTTAAGAATCATGTTAAATTGCATGAATATGTGGTCACTAATTTTCAATTTGTGAATTATTTTAAAATATAATTTCAAGAGCTTTTTTACTTTACTCAAAGCAAAAGCGCTTTAGGCTATATCATCGTAAGAAGGTATTTTTTTTAAAAATGAAATGGATTGAGATTCCATTTCCAGGCTACAGCAATAATGTGATATTCCGTTGCTCACGATTAAGTATTTTACGTTGAGGCTTAAGTTATATCTTGAAATTTGATCCATTACTTTTTGATCAATTTTTACTTTTGGAGATTTAAACTCAATTAAAACAACAGGCTTTCCATTTTTATATATTACCGCATCAAAACGCTTAATCATATTGTTAACACTTACTTTGCGCTCAACTGACATAAGACTAGCAGGATAATTTTTTTCAGACTTTAAAAACCGTAAGAAATTTTGTCTTACCCACTCTTCTGGTGTTAGAACAACATATTTTTTACGGAATTCATCATAGATTACATCTTTACCGGCAGAGCCTTTTTTTATTTTAAAGTCATATTTTGGAAGTTTTAATTCCATGGCAAATTCAGAATTTAAAAACAAGTCTATTCAAAAAACATATGCCTTTTCGATAATTTAACTACACATACAAAGGATAAACCTCGAAAAGATCATAAAACTAATCTAAAAAGATCAAAAACGTTAACTTTGCCATAAAATTAGACTAATGAAAGATAAGCATGAAATTATTTCAAACTGGCTTCCTAGGTATACGGGTCTTGAAATAGATAAATTTGGTAAATACATTCTGCTAACGAATTTCTCTGAATACTTAACTTTATTTGCATCATGGAATAAAGTAGAGATTATAGGAGCCGATAGGCCAATGCCATGCGCAACAGCTGGAGATATTACAATGATTAATTTTGGTATTGGTAGTTCCAATGCCGCAACAATAATGGATTTATTGAGCGGAATAGATCCAAAAGCTGTATTGTTCCTTGGTAAATGCGGTGGGCTAAAAAAGAAAAATAAGGTTGGCGACCTCATATTACCTATAGCAGCGATTAGAGGCGAAGGAACTTCCAATGATTATTTACCAGAAAGAGTACCTGCCCTGCCAGCATTTAGTCTTCAAAAGGCAATATCTGCAACCATCCAACAATTTAAACGTGACTATTGGACAGGTACTGTTTTTACTACAAACAGGAGGGTGTGGGAGCATGATAATAAATTTAAAAAGTATTTGCAAAAAACCAGATCAATGGCAATTGATATGGAAACAGCAACAATATTTACTGTGGGATTTGTAAATGAGATTCCCACAGGTGCCTTATTACTTGTAACCGATCAGCCAATGGTTCCTGAGGGTATTAAAACCATTGAAAGTGATAAAAAAGTTAGCGTTGAGTTCGTTGATGAACATTTAAAAATAGGAATAGAGTCATTGAAGCAACTCATAGGTAACAAAGCTACTGTTAAACATTTGAGATTTTAATGCTTACCTACGATCAGATACTAAGAGATATAAAGAATAATATTTTCGCGCCTGTTTATTTTCTAATGGGTGAAGAGCCTTATTTCATTGATAACATTGTAAGTATGCTTGAGCATAATATTTTGGATGAAGCAATGAGAGGCTTTAATCAAAGTGTTGTTTACGGAAGAGACGTGACGGCAAAGGAAGTTATAGATCTCAGCCGTAGGTATCCCATGATGGGTAATTATCAGGTTGTGATTGTTAAGGAAGCACAATCAATGTCATCAATTAATGAGATCGAAACATATCTGACAAGCCCTTTGGATACAACTATTTTAGTTATTGCTCACAAGTATAAAAAACTTGATAAAAGAAAATCCTTATACAAAAAGTTAACTTCGTCAAAATCTGAAGCTGTTGTATTCCAATCAGATAAGATAAAAGATTATGCAATTCCTAAATGGATTGAATCTGAAATAGGCGCCAAAGGCTTTAGTATATCTCCTGTAGCTCTGATGCTGATATCAGAGTATCTGGGAAATGATTTGGGTAAAATCAACAATGAAATAAGTAAATTAGATATAAACCTACAGAAAGGTGCACATATAACTGAAAATGAAGTAGAGGAGAATATAGGAATTAGCAAGGACTATAATTTATTTGAATTGCAAAATGCAATGACAGAAAAAGATTCTCTTAAGGCTTTTAGAATAGTCGATTATTTCGAATCCAACCCAAAAGAACACCCTCTGCAGATGATATCAGTTGTTCTACACAACTATTTTATGAAGATTTTTAAATATCATCAGTTAAAGAATCAACCTCAAAATAAGATAGCCTCAGAATTGGGGGTACCACCTTTTATAGTAAAGGAATATGTAAAAGCAGGTAAAGTATTTTCCACACAAAAAATTATGCAGATTATTTCTGATATTAGAATGCTTGATCTAAAAAGTAAAGGTATAGGAAGTGTCAATGCAAGCAGCTATGGAGAGTTGAAGCAACTTGTGTTCAAGGTTCTTAACTAATTTTATTAGATAAATAAACTTTCAATTTCTTTTTTATATTTTTCTTGAATTAGACTTCTCTTGAGCTTCAAGTTTGCTGTTATTTCTCCAGAATCGATGGTCCATTCATGATCAATAAATTTGAATTTTTTTATTTTCTCTGCGTCACCAAACTGTTTATTAAAACAATCTATTTCCTTTTTTATTCTATTTTGGACGTGCCTATTGGTAATCATTTCATCATTGGTGGTATAATCAATATTTTTTATCTTACACCAAGAAGAAAGGTGTTCAAAATCGGGTACTATAAGAGCTGCCGCAAACTTTTGGTTTTCTCCAAGCACTATAATTTGATCAATAAAAGGAGATTCTTTAATTTTATTTTCAAGTAGTACAGGGCTAACATATTTACCCATCGATGTTTTAAATATTTCTTTAACACGACCAGTAATTTTTAACATTCCATCCTCGTCGATAGTTCCAACATCACCAGTATGCAATAATCCGTTAACAATAGTTTTCTTGGTCATTTCCACATCCTTATAGTACCCCTTCATAACATTTGGGCCTTTAACCAAGATTTCTCCAATATCTGAAATTTTTACTTCAACATTTTTTAATGGTGGTCCAACGGTGCCAATTTTTCGCTTTCCAGCAATGTAAGTATTTACTGCAATCACAGGTGATGATTCTGTCATACCGTATCCTTCAACAACGGGTATTTTTGCTGCATTATATACTTGCGCCAATCTAGGTTGTAATGCAGCACCACCAGAAACGATAGATCGCATATTACCTCCAAATGCTTCACGCCACTTGTTGAATACAAGCTTGTTGGCAAGGTTGAGTTGAAGGGTATAAAAAATTCTGTCGGGTCTGTCATATTGATATCTTAGCCCCAAATTCACAGCCCAAAAGAAAATCTTTCTTTGGATTCCGCTTAAATTCCTGCCCTTGGCCATTATTTTATCATACACCTTTTCCAATAACCTTGGTACTGTAGTCATTATATGAGGTTTTATTTCCTGGATATTATCAACTATAGTTGCCATATTTTCAGCATAATAAATGGATACTCCTTTATACTGAAGAACATAATTCACCATTCGCTCATAAACATGACATAGGGGTAAATAACTAAGCCCTATTGAAAATTGATCTACGGGAAAAATATCCTGGGAAGCTTTTACATTGCTTAGTATATTGTCATGTGATAGCATAACCCCTTTGGGAAATCCAGTGGTTCCAGAGGTATAAATTAGAGTTGCAATATCATCTTTACTAATGGATGTTTTTATTTTTTCAATTTTATTCAGATCCTGATTCTTTTTGCCAAACTCAATAATTTCATTGAAGTGTTTATAACCTTCAACGTGGGTAAAGGAATAAACATCTTCAATGTTTTCCACCGCTTTCAAAATGTGACCTATTTTCCTTATTATTTCATTACCTGAAACAAAAACATATTTTACACCTGCATGCTTGAGGACATATTCATAATCTTCAGTACTTATTGTTGGATATATGGGAACGTGAACTGCTCCAATTTGCATAATTCCCATATCCACAAAGTTCCACTCTGGGCGATTATTTGAGATTGTGGCAATTTTATCACCTTTCTTTATTCCAAGTTTAAGCAGGGCGCAGCTAATATAGGATGCGGTTTTTTGATATTTTTCTAAATCATGTAAAATCCATTTGCCATTTTCTTTTCCGGCCAATACATTATCCTTTACTTTAAAACACTTTTCATAACGAGTAAGTAAATCGAATATTCGGGAAACTTCCATGATGTTGTGCAATTTGGTTTTTGTGTAAAAGTGACAAATTTAAAAAATAATTTTTGCTAAATACTTTTGTTAAATACCATGGAACTTGCCTGAGCAGTCGGCATTATTACCATATCATTTATGTTAACGTGACTCGGAAGAGTTGTAGAATAATATGTTACGTTAGCAACATCGTCAGGACTTAAAGGTTGATAACCATCATATATGGAATCAGCTTTTGATTTATCTCCCTTGAACCTAACGATGGAGAACTCAGTTTCTATTGCTCCTGGGGCTATTTGAGTAACTTTTATGTTTTCCTCAACAAGATCAATTCTCATTCCTTTGGTTAGTGCATCAACAGCATGTTTTGTTGCACAATATATATTTCCATTCGGATATACTTCTTTTCCAGCTATTGATCCTATGTTTATAACATGACCTCGTTTATTTCTTATCATCAATGGAATTACTGCTCGAGAAATGTATAGTAATCCTTTTACATTTGTGTCTATCATTCTTTCCCAATCATCTATTTCTGCATCTTGAATTGTACTTAAACCAACAGCTAATCCAGCATTATTGATCAAAACATCTATCTTTTTCCAAACATTTGGCATTGATTCAATGGCGTTTATTACATCATCTCTATTTCTAATGTCAACACATAGTTGCAACACATTAATGTCATATTTAGATATTAAATCCTGCGATATATCTTCCAACCTTTCCGCTCTTCTACCAATTATAATTAGGTCATGTTTATGTTTTGCGAATATATATGCACATGATTTACCAATACCACTAGTTGCTCCTGTTATAAGTGTGATTTTATTCATAATAATATAATGTCATTTACATGTAGAAAAATATCCAGAAAATTACTAAATTCCTAATTATAATAGCGCAATACAATTATCCCATATATCGTTGTTGAACAAAATAAGATTTATCAATCCAACTAATATCCATTTCTTTTTCTGAAATTGCGTATAATGATGAACCACTGCCCGTTAAGGATGTATATAATGCATTATGTTGGTATAACTTATTTTTCAATTTCAGTAAATGGGGATGTTCAGAAAACACAAACTCCTCAAAATCATTCGATATATGATTTCTCCATAATAATTCATTGTCTAATATAGCTGAGTAATCAGTAGCGGATGAATTATGCTTTACAAATGAAAATGCATTTTTTGTGCTTATGTTGATTTGAGGATATATTAATGTAATATATTTTCCAGCAAATGGATTATCAACTTTTGATATTATATCACCCTTACCTGTGACAATGGAAGAAGTGTTGTCAATAAAAAAAGGACAATCCGATCCAATTATATTTGCAATTTCCATTAACTCAATGTGGCTTAAGCGAAGCTCGCATATGTCATTGATTATTTTTAAAAAAAAAATTGCATCCGATGAACCGCCTCCAAGTCCAGCCCCCATGGGTATGTTTTTGTATAAACATACATTTACTGGGGCTATTTTGTCAAAAATACCATTTAGATATTCCCAGGTTTTTATAATAATATTTATTCCAGATACCTTAAGTCCATAGCTAACAAACCTAAATGTTTCCGATAAGTTTATCTCAAGAATATCATAAATTGGAATGGGAATGATACAAGTGGATAAATTATGAAAATCATCGGGTCGTTTATCCAAAACGGATAACCCCAAATTAACCTTTGCATTCGGAAAACATATCATTTATAAAAATTGCTTAGCGCAAAGTTAATTGATTTGAATGAAAGATATGGACATAAAAAAAACCTTACATCTGGTACGTTGTAAGGTTTCTGAGGTGGGCTTTTGTCGGATTAAAATCCGATTAAAGGAAAAAGGATCGCTCATTAATAACTGAGTAAAGCCTATATGTTTCACGATTTGTCTTCTCAAAAAAGTACACTTTTTGGTCTTTCGTGAAGATACTGGCCTTCAAATCTTTAACAAATTTTTCTATTAATCCTGTGGATTCAATCTGATCAAGGGAGTAATTGTAATTAATTTTCATAGCAGGTTAAATTAAATCATTTTTAAACTAAAACCATCCTTTATACAAATCGGACAAGATGAATCTTCCACTATTGTAACATAGCCGCATCTTTTACATTTGAAGTATTTTGGATGACTTCCCTTTTTTTTAATATTTCTTTTCAAACTAAGACTTAACATTCTTAAAATTTCTTGCCAGTTAAATATACCTTTACAATAGGTATGCCAAAATAATTACTTACAATACCCCAAGCCTGTAACAGTCACATATACAAGCTAATATAATAGCAATATTTTTGATGCTTTTAGGATAAAAATGGTTTAACATTAAAATTTTAGTACGGTAGTGGATAATTTTACGTTATCGTATAATCTTCGATTTTTTTGATTTAACGAAATCGTGTTTCCATCTTAAATTTATGTTGTGGTTAAAAAATAGACTCTTCAGCAAAATGAATTAACCAATTGTTGCAATAAAGTTATTGCAAATGGCATGGTTGATATTTTTAAAAATATAGACTTATTTTACTAAGTGAGAATATCGAGGTCATTAATGTTTTTACTTGCATTATACGTTTTTTATGCTGAGATTTGTAGTTTAATGTCGAACACGAAATAGCAAGTTTATTACTACTGAATTTGTTTCTTAATAAGGCTAAAGCAATTGACAACCATAATAAATAATAACGAGATAATAATTCCTGATTTTAGAAATACGCCACTTATCGATCAAGTTGGAACTGAGGAGCGCGTTAGTAGATTCACCAAGCGAAGTATTAAAAATGAAGCTAAAGAAGCTGGGCTAAGCATGGTTCTAAGCATGATCGACCTCACCACCTTAGAGGGTGCAGATACGCAAGGTAAAGTAAAACAGATGTGCTACAAAGCAAGACACTTACATGATTCTGTTCCTGGTCTGCCAACAGTTGCTGCTGTTTGTGTATACCCATCACTGGTAAGTGTTGCAAAAAAGGAATTAATCGGGACAGACATAAAAGTGGCATCAGTTGCTACTGCATTTCCAGCCGGACAAACTCCGTTAAAAGTAAAGATAGCCGACACACAATTTGCTATTGATCAAGGGGCCGACGAAGTCGACATGGTTATTTCCAGAGGCAGATTCCATTCGGGTGACTACAACTATGTTTTTGATGAGATTGCATCTATTAAGAATATTTGTAATGATGTTAGACTAAAAGTAATACTGGAGACAGGAGAATTGGGAGCACTCGACAAAGTTCGGAGAGCAAGTGATATTGCTATGCATGCAGGAGCAGATTTCATAAAAACATCAACCGGTAAGATCAAACCTGCAGCGACACTACCCGTAACTCTTATAATGCTTGAAGCAATTCGGGATTATCATGAAAAAACCGGAATTATGGTTGGCATGAAGCCAGCTGGAGGAATATCTAACTCAAAATTGGCCTTACACTATTTGATAATGGTAAAGGAGGTTTTAGGAGATGCTTGGTTAACCAATCGATGGTTCAGATTTGGAGCAAGCAGCTTAGCCAACGATGTGTTGAAACAAATTGTGAAATTGAGAACAGGAAGATACCAGTCGAACGATTATTTTTCAATAGACTAAAAAAGGCAATGAAAACTAAAGATAAATCAGAAAGTAGCTGGAATCTTTCTCCGGCACCGGAAAGTACAGATCATATTCAGCTAAAAAAACGCTACGAACATTTCATTAATGGAAAGTTTGTTAAGCCGGTTAAAGGAAAATATTTTGCTACCATAAATCCTGCCACGGAAGTAAAACTGGCTGAAGTTGCTGAAGGTACAATAGAAGATGTTAATAAAGCAGTGAATGCTGCCCGTAGCGCTTATGAAAATGTATGGTCTGTAATGCCCGCTCTTGAACGGGCAAAATATATTTATCGCATTGCGCGGATGATACAGGAAAGGGCTAAAGAGTTTGCAATAATAGAGTCGTTGGATGGTGGTAAACCTATTCGGGAGTCAAGAGATATAGATATACCACTAGCCGCAAATCATTTCTTCTACCATGCTGGCTGGGCAGACAAACTGGAATATGCTTTCCCTAACAAAAATCCTCAACCCTTGGGCGTTGTCGGACAAATTATTCCATGGAATTTTCCATTACTAATGGCATCATGGAAAATAGCACCGGCTTTAGCAACGGGAAACACAGTGATACTAAAACCTGCGGAGACCACTCCTCTTACAGCTTTAAAATTAGCAGAATTAATTCAGGATTCAGGATTGCCTGATGGTGTTGTGAATATTATTACTGGTGCCGGAGAAACTGGAGCCGCAATTGTGAATCATCCTGAAATTAATAAAATTGCCTTCACCGGATCTACTCAAGTAGGTAAGATCATTAATAAGACTGTTGCCGGAACACAAAAAAAAGTTACACTCGAACTTGGAGGTAAGGCAGCCAATATCATTTTTGAAGATGCAGCAATTGATCAGGCAGTGGAAGGAATTGTGAATGGTATTTATTTTAATCAGGGTCATGTATGTTGTGCAGGATCAAGATTGTTCGTTCAAGAGTCAATATTCGAAACTGTAGTAAAAAAGCTAAAACATAGATTGGAGAGCCTTATTGTTGGTGATCCCCTGGATAAAAATACAGATGTAGGGGCAATCAATTCCAAAGAACAATTGAAAACAATAAATGACTACATCGAAATTGGAAAGCAAGAAGGAGCACTTATGTACCAAAGTTCCTGTACCCTTCCTAGTAAGGGAAATTGGTGCAAGCCAACACTTTTTTTAAATGTTTCACAATCGCATACAATTGCCCAAGAAGAAATATTTGGTCCGGTGCTTGCCATTCAAACATTTCGAACTATTGAAGAAGTGATCAGTAAAGCCAACAATACTCCCTACGGTCTATCGGCTGGTGTATGGACCGACAAAGGATCGAAAATATTTAATCTTACCCATCAATTACAAGCAGGTGTAATATGGGCAAATACCTATAATAAGTTTGATCCTGCTTCTCCTTTCGGAGGGTACAAGGAAAGCGGACTTGGAAGAGAAGGCGGACTACATGGACTGGCTGCATATTTAAATTTAAAATAAAGGTAAAACAGTATGTCGAAAGGTGTAAAATATAAGAATGAAAAGAGATTGGAAATCTTGAAAACATATAAGATTTACATTGGAGGTAAATTTCCTCGAACAGAATCAGGGAGATATTATAATCCACTTGATAGTAAAGGGAACATATTGGGAAATATCTGCCTAAGTTCTCGCAAAGACTTTAGAAATGCAGTGGTGGCAGCAAGAAGCGCTTCCGTAGGCTGGTCAGCACGAACTGCTTTCAACAGAAGTCAGATATTATACAGGCTTGGGGAGATACTCGAAGGAAGAAGAGCACAATTTATTGAAGAACTCAAGATTCAAGGCTCAACATCTGCCAAAGCGGAAAAAGAAGTGAACAATTCTATAGATAGGCTAATTTATTATGCGGGATGGTGTGATAAATATCAACAAATATTTAGTTCCGTAAATCCTGTTTCCTCTTCATATTATAACTTTTCGGTTTGTGAACCAATGGGTGTGGTTGCCATAATAGCTCCTGAAGAAAATTCACTTATTGGTCTGGTTTCAGTTATTGCACCAGTAGTAGCAGGCGGCAACACTTGTGTAGTGTTAGCGTCCGAAAGTAAGCCACTTTGCTCTGTTACTTTTGCGGAAGTAATAAATTCTTCTGATGTTCCGGGTGGTGTAATTAATATACTTACAGGAAATGCAAAGGAGCTGGCTGGCCATTTTTCTTCTCATATGGATGTAAATGCCATTATATATTCAAGAACTGATAAAGAAGAATTAAAAAACATTCAGATTAATGCTTCCGAAAATATGAAAAGAGTATTTTATTGGAAATCTGATTGGTTCTCGGTTAAAGCTCAGAATCCTTATAAAATAAGAGACTTACAAGAAATTAAGACTACATGGCATCCAATCGAGCAAATAGGTGGAGCCGGTTCAGGATATTAGACTTACTATCAAAGACTATAAATTATATTTTAAAAAGTTGGACGCTGAAGAAAAGTTGTTCTGTAATTATACTGGCGGCTGGCAGATCATCCCGTATGGGAAGCCAAAATTTTTACTTGAACTTGATAAGAGAGCATCCTTTCTTGAAAATATAATACGTCAATATGATAAGTTTGGATGCTTATTCATGGTTGTCGTACGCAGGCTTACCGATAATATTTATAATGCAATAATAAAAGGCTAAATAATGACTTTTTTTAGAAAAATTACTCTTTTAACTATGTTTATTACCTTGGCATCTTATGCCAATGCTCAAACTACACTAACGGTTGCTGAAAACTTTCATGTAAAAACAATATTTGGTGAACCAATTTGGCTTTTTCCACTGCTTGATGATGAAAATAAAATAGTTGTCATAGATTTTTTCTCAACCACCTGCGGACCTTGTCAGGATTATGCCGATGATTTTCAAGCATGTTATGAAAATTTTGGGGAAAATCAAGGGAATACATATTTTTTGGGAATAAATTGGGGTAATGATAATCAGGGTGTTCGAGAATTTGATTCTATTTTTGGTTTAACCTTTCCTTCGGTTAGCGGTACCCAAGGTGGTGGTAATTTGGTTTATCAGCTTTATGATATTCAATCCTATCCTACGGTAATAATAATAACTCCGGATCATAATATTTTTGATCCGTATGTTTGGTATCCAGATGAAGAGACTATTACAAATGCGGTTATAGCAGCAGGTGGTACTTTAGTTGGCGTTGGTGAAACATCTGAATTACAGGGTGATGTAAAAGTTTTCCCAAACCCCATCGTTAGTGAAGCCAAAGTTAATTTGGACTTAAAAAATAACGCAGATATTTTTGTTACCATCAGTGATTTTATGGGCAGGGAAATAAAATGTACAAAACCTATTAGTTATAAAAAAGGAAACATTTCCATTGACTTAAGGGTTGATGGAATTAATAGTGGATACTATTTGCTAAGAGTATTTTCAAATGGCAGAGTTATTTCTACATCTAAAATATCTGTATTACATTAAATATTACCTCATATGATAATTAAGTATTTATACCCTATGTTAATTGCAATATTCACATTGAGCATTAGCTCATGTACAGATGATGACTTGATGGAAGAGGATGATTATATTCAACAATATGTTGGCACATGGAGTGTTAATGATCAACCTGCAAGAATAAACTATGATGTAACCATTATTGCAAAGCCTTCAAATTCGTCAGAAATTATCATGACTAATTTTGCAAATCTGGGCACATCGGCATCAGCATTGGTAATTGGTAACTCACTGGTGATAGAATTGCAAGACCTAGGTTCAGAATATACAGTTAGTGGATCAGGAATTTATGTTAACAGTAAGAAGTTAGAGTTCAGTTTTGAATTGATAAATGGTATAGAAAGTGAATCCAGAACAGCATTATTTTCTCGTTAGACCTTTATTTATTATCAATAATTATTTCATCAACTGGTATTATAACTGTGTCAATGGTCATGGTATCGGAATTCATTAGGGTACTATCCTTTGCCAAATCCATTTCCTTAATTTGATATTCAACATCACTTTCAAGTTTACTAAGGTTTGCTAAAATCGTTTCGTATATTTCCGTCATATCATCATGTGATGATTGATAGTAGTTAATATTATCTCTTATCTCATCAAGAGTAATATCATAATGAATGAGAATAGCATCATAATAATTAGGTTTCATTGACAATTCAAATCTTACATCGCTATTAACAACAAAGCTTGCTTCAGCTATTTGCATTTCAGTCATAATGGAAGCAAGCTCATTTTTGGAAAGTAATTTTTCAGGTATAATTATTTCCTTTTCATTAATATTATAGCATGCACTCATTGTGGCTACTATAAAGGTAAGTGTTAACCAATTTTTCATTTTAGTTCCCCACTTCAGATAAGAATTTAATTCGCATTAGCCTCACTTCTTCTTCACTAAATTCTGGTTCTCCCAGTTCATCAAGAGCATCTTGAATACTGTCTGTTTCTGCTTCTGCAAAATAATCGAATATTTCTTCTTGATGATATTCATCAACTTTTTCATCGATATAATAACTTATATCAAGTTTAGTTCCGGATGAAACTATTAGTTCAATTTCCTTTAGTGCAGCATCGAGTGATAAATTTTTCGAATGTGCAATATCATCGAGCGGCCTTTTTCTGTCAATTGACTGAATTATATAAACTTTTAAACCGGATTTGTTCACAACCGATTTTATTACCATATCGTTTGGGCGAGTTATTTCATTCTCTTCAACATAGTTGGATATTAGATCCAGAAATGGTTTACCATATTTTGCAGCTTTTCCTGCACCTACTCCAGAAATTTGTTGTAGCTCATCTTCACTTATAGGATATTGTATGGTCATATCCTCCAACGATGGATCCTGGAAAATAACAAAGGGAGGAAGGTTTTCATTTCTTGAGATATCTTTTCGAAGATCCTTCAGCAAAGAAAAAAGCACTTTATCAGCACCACTTTGCCTTTGACCACCACCTTTGAGTATTATATCATCATCATCATTATGCTCATAATCGTGATCTTTAGCGATTAAAATACTATAAGGGTTATTAATATAATCCTTGCCCTTATCAGTTAACTTTATGATACCATAGTTTTCAATTTCCTTTTCCACTAATTTATGAATCAACCCTTGACGGATAACCATTACCCAATACTTTTCGTCATGTTGTTTCCCTGCTCCGAATAGTGGAAGTTTATCAAGTTTAATGGATTTTACATCACCGCTCTTTTTGCCTGCAAGTATTTCGCTTATAATTTTAATCTTAAATTGCTCCTTTAAATCCAATACTGTTTTCAACATCAGTATAATATGCTCCTTACCTTCAAATTTTTCTTTGGGATTAAGGCAGTTGTCACAAGCCCCACAACTTTCTTTGGTATATCCTTCACCAAAATAATGTAGTAAAAGCTTATGCCGACAAACTGATGATTCTGCATATGCAACAGTTTCAAAAAGTAATTCTTTTGCAATTTCCTGCTCTGCAACAGGTTTATCCTTCATGAATTTTTCTAATTTTTGAATGTCATCATACGAATAAAATGTAATACAATTACCTTCTCTGCCATCTCTTCCACCTCTACCTGTCTCTTGGTAATATCCCTCAATACTTTTTGGAATATCATGATGAATTACAAATCGAATATCCGGTTTGTCAATACCCATGCCAAATGCTATTGTTGCAACAATAACTTCAACCTCTTCCATGAGAAACATATCTTGATTATTCCGCCTTGTGGAAGCATCAAGCCCAGCATGATAGGGCAGAGCCCTTATACCATTTACAACAAGTGATTCAGCTATTTCTTCTACTTTTTTTCTACTTAGGCAATAAACAATACCTGACTTATTAGGTTGAGTTTTTATGTATTTGATGATATCCTTAATTACATCTTTTGTTTTTGGTCTTACTTCGTAATAAAGATTTTCTCTATCAAAAGATGCCTTATAAACATCAGCATCTGATATCTCAAGGTTTTTAAGAATATCTTCTTGAACTTTTAGTGTTGCTGTGGCAGTTAATGCTATAGTAGGCAAATTAGGGTTTATGGAATTAATAATTGACCTTAGCTTTCTGTATTCAGGTCTGAAATCATGACCCCACTCGGAAATACAATGTGCTTCATCTATGGCAAAAAATGATACTTTGATTTTTTTCAGAAAAACTACATTCTCTTCTTTGGTCAGAGACTCTGGCGCCATATAAAGCAGCTTTGTTTTACCCACTGTTAGATCGTCTCTTACTTGTTTAATTTCTGCTTTTGAAAGAGATGAATTCATTACATGAGCAATACCAGTTTCAGTTCCAAAGTTCCGAATCATATCGACCTGATTCTTCATGAGTGCAATAAGGGGAGAAACTACTATTGAAGTTCCTTCTTTCATCAATGCTGGGAGCTGATAGCATAGAGACTTGCCTCCTCCTGTTGGCATAACAACAAAAGTGTTTTTGTCATCCATAACATTTTGGATGATCTCTTCTTGCTCTCCTTTAAAACTAGAAAAACCAAAAAAAGCCTTGAGGATTTTTCTGGCCTCATAAATATCATTAGTGGTTCCCATCAATTAGTCAGATAAAATATATCTTTGTAAGAATTTACAAAGTATTGTTTTAATGCATTCATTGAATGAATAGATTTTTTGTACTATATCTTAATGCTTAACACAAATATAACAATATATAAATCAAAATCACAATAATTAACAAAATTTTAATTGAGCACAAATAGCAAAATAAAAGAAACAGCCATATCAGTTATAAAAGATGAATATCAGGCAATAATCAACCTTGCTGATTCCATTAATGATGACTTTGTTGAATCAGCAAATGTTATTTATAAATCTAAAGGCCGTGTTATCGTAACTGGAATTGGTAAAAGTGCCATAATTGCACAAAAAATTGTAGCTACCTTTAATTCCACAGGTACACCCTCCATATTTATGCACGCTGCAGATGCCATACATGGAGACCTTGGAATTGTTAGGCCTGATGATGTATTAATTATTATTTCCAAAAGTGGAGAGACACCCGAGATTAAGGTTTTAGTTCCATTATTAAAAGCTAGAAAAAATAAAATAATAGCTCTGGTAGGTAATATTACATCTTATTTGGCTCAACATTCTGATTTAATTTTGAATACAACTGTAGATAGAGAAGCGTGTCCAAACAATCTTGCCCCAACTACAAGTACCACTGCTCAGTTGGTTATGGGTGATGCATTGGCAGTTTGTTTATTAAAATTAAGAGGGTTTTCAGCTACGGACTTTGCCAATTATCACCCCGGTGGCTCACTGGGTAAAAAAATGTACATGAGAGTCCATGATCTTAGCTCAAAAAATGATGCTCCAGCTGTTGACATTAATGAAAGCATTACAAATGTAATAATTGAAATATCCTCAAAAAGACTTGGTACTACTGCTGTAATTGATGATGGTAAAATGATAGGTGTTATAACAGATGGTGATTTAAGGCGAATGATTGAAAACCACGACGATTATAAGCATCTAACCGCAAAGGATATTATGACCAAAGAACCGTTAAGTATTGAAAAAGACTCATTGATAGTAAATGCATTATCGTTGATGCGAGAGAATAATATTACGCAGCTACCTGTAATGGATGGAGATAATTATAGTGGTGTTATTCATCTTCACGATATCTTAAAAGAAGGTATTTTTTAATGTAAGATATAATTGAAACCAACAACTAACGTTTTTGAAGTTAGGGATAATTAAGCCAATAAGTATAAATGAAACTTTGGACCAGAGAACTTGTAAAGAAATATAAACAACGTACAGTTGTTAATCATGTTTCAATGGAAGTAAAAAGAGGTGAAATTGTTGGATTACTTGGACCCAATGGTGCAGGAAAAACCACTAACTTTTATATGATTGTTGGATTGATTAAACCTTTTTCAGGTCAGGTCTTTCTTGACGATGTTGAGATAACCAATGAGCCCATGTACAAAAGAGCACAGAGGGGGATTGGTTACTTGGCTCAGGAGGCATCTGTATTTAGACATTTAAGCATAGAAGATAATCTCAAGGCCGTTATGCAATTTACGGATCTGACAAAACAACAACAGGAAGAAAGATTAGAAAACCTGCTCGAGGAGTTTGGTCTTAGTAGTATAAGAAAAAGCATGGGTATTCAACTCTCTGGTGGCGAGCGGCGAAGAACAGAAATAGCAAGAGCTCTAGCCGTAGATCCCAAGTTCATTCTATTGGATGAACCTTTTGCCGGAGTGGATCCAATTGCAGTAGAGGATATTCAAACAATAGTATCTAAGCTTAAGAAAAAAAATATAGGAATACTTATTACGGATCATAATGTTCATGAAACATTGACCATTGTGGATAGAGCATATTTACTTTTTGAAGGATCTATTTTAAAATCAGGTTCTGCAAAAGACTTGGCAGAGGATGAACATGTGAGAAAAGTATACCTTGGGAAAAACTTTACTCTTAGGGAAAAAAACTTCGAGGAGTAATTTCTAATTAGCGCATAATACGTTGTGCACTAACATAACCAACTTTAAATCTTTATTTTAAACCGTTATATAAATTGGCATTGAAATTTGTATATCTTTGCGATGGTTCTTCATAGAACTATTAACTTTAGCAGGTTAATTTTTTGGGTTATCCCTCAAACATGAGGGTTTTTAGGTTAATATGTGAAAAGTTCCTATCCGCCTGGATGGGGCTTTTCGTTTTTATACACCTTGATTATTAAAATAACTAAAAACAATTTTAGCTTTCGATTTGCCAATGACATCCGATAAATCATTTAAGGATGCGGCTCTTATTTTTTTCACGGATTTAAATTTCCATAGGAGCTTTTGAGCGGTTGAAAATCCAATACCTTCTATGGAAGTTAATTCGGATTTAATGGTACCCTTTTCAAATTTCTTTCTATGATGCGTAATTCCAAACCTGTGGGCTTCATCGCGCATTCGTTGAATAACCTTAAGGGTTTCTGATGTTTTGTTAATGTAAAGTGGCACTGAATCATCAGGAAAGTATAATTCTTCAAGTCGTTTTGCAATTCCTACAATTGCAATTTTACCATATAACCCTATTGATTTTAGTGCTTTTACTGCCGAACTTAATTGCCCCTTACCTCCATCAACGATTATTAATTGCGGAAGACTTTTATTTTCATTAAGTAATCTGCTATACCTTCTCTTAACAACTTCTTCCATTGAAGCAAAGTCATTTGGCCCTTCAACAGTTTTTATGTTATAATGTCGGTATCCTTTTTTATTTGGTAATGTGTCTATAAATTGAACCATTGCTGCAACAGGATAATCACCTTGAAAATTCGAGTTATCAAAACATTCGATGTGAGAAGGAATAACATTCATCCTAAGATCTTTTTGCATTTGAGCTAGAATTCTATTTTTGTGCCTATTGGGATTGATAAGATCTTTTTGTTTTTGCTTTTCAATCATTGTGTGTTTAGCATTTCTTTCACTCAATTCCAATAAGTGCTTTTTGTCTCCTCTTTTTGGTACCGTTATGATAACATCTGGAATTGTAATGCCGGGATCAAAGGGTGCTATTATCTCTTTTGACTGACTATCAAACCTATTTCTAAAGTCCATTAATGTGTAGGAAAGAATCTCTTGATCTGTTTCTTCAAGTTTTGTTTTTACTTCAACAGTATGGGCCTGAATTATTGAACCATTTATTACCTTTAAATAGTTTATATAAGAATGATTTTTGCTTTTTACCATTGATACAACATCAACATTGTGAATTCTAGGATTTACAATAGTAGATTTACTTTTATATTTCTCTAAAATCTCTATCTTCTCTTTTATTAGATGAGCTTTTTCAAATTCCATATTAGCTGCTAGTGTGGTCATTAGGCCAGCTAGTTCTTCGATAACTGATGAGATATTACCTTTTATTATACGCTTTACCTGACTTATGGTATTGTTATAATCTTCTTCTGATTGCTTATCTACACATGGCCCTAAGCAATTACCCAAGTGAAATTCAAGACATACCTTATACTTATCCTTTTTTATATTGACTTGAGATAGATTTAATGAGCAGGTGCGAATCTGGTATAATTGTTTAACAATTTCCATTAATGTTTTCATCATTCTTACGGATGCGTATGGTCCAAAATATTCGGAACCATCTTTTATAACATGTCGTGTTGATATAATGCGAGGAAATGGCTCCTTTTTAATACATAACCATGGAAATGATTTATCATCCTTGAGTTGGATATTGTATTTGGGCTGATATTTTTTAATCAGGTTATTCTCCAAAAGTAATGCATCCAATTCCGTATCCGTAACAATACATTTTATATCTGCTACCATCTTGACCAATACCTTAACCTTTCCAGATTGATGTGACCTC
Organism: Lentimicrobiaceae bacterium; assembly: GCA_018661505.1. Classification (GTDB taxonomy): domain Bacteria; phylum Bacteroidota; class Bacteroidia; order Bacteroidales; family F082. The sequence goes on along the minus strand of JABJIE010000026.1, from coordinate 90,681 downwards.
GTGAAGTAACTACTAACTCTTTTTTTTATGTTTTTAGCTTTACCCACATAAATAATAATTCCATCACCATTAAAATACTGGTAGACTCCGGGTCTTTCTGGTAGGGTTTTAATTATTTGAGCTAGATTAATATGTTCAGCCATTTTAATATTCTTGATTACAAATTTAAAATAATAGTAGTTGCAAATTATTATGCTTGGAATTACTAGGTCCAGTGTTTATGCGTATACACTTGCTAATCATATCACTAAAATACATGCCATTAAGTATTAAACTTAACTATAATTTTATTTTTGATCTCATATAATGACTCATATATTGTTAAATTGCAAGCTTAATAAAAGTTGAACATAATGGACAATAGTAAGTATTCGATTCTTCTTGTTGATGATGAAGAGGATATAATTGAGTTCTTATCATATAACCTCAAAAAAGAGGGGTATAATGTTATCACAGCAAATAATGGTATAAAAGCTATAGAAAAAGCAAAAAAGCATAAGCCAAATCTGATTTTAATGGATGTTATGATGCCTGAAATGGATGGTATAGGTGCAGTTAGGGAAATTAGAAAAGTTCAAGAATTAGATAATATTATTATAATGTTTCTAACTGCACGGTCTGAAGACTACAGTCAGATAGCAGGATTTGAATCAGGAGCTGATGACTACGTATCAAAACCAATTAAACCGAGAGTTTTGTTAAGTAGGATTTCTGCAATTCTTCGCAGAACAGCTGATAAAGAAAAGCTTGGGCAGTCATCTGTTTTGGAAGTGGATGGATTAATAATTAACAGAGAGAAATTTGTTGTTGTTAAAAATGGAATTGAGCTAATGCTTCCAAACAAAGAATTCAAAATTGTATATTTGTTAGCGTCTGCCCCAAATAAGGTTTTTTCACGTGATGAAATTTTCGAAAATGTTTGGGATGAAGATGTAATTGTAGGGGATAGAACTATAGATGTTCATATTCGTAAAATTCGTGAGAAACTTGGCAATGAATATATCAGAACAGTCAAGAGAGTTGGATATAAGTTTAACAAATAATGTTGATTAACTCACCAAAAAATATTGCTTTATTTAATGCGTTTTTATTAGCTCTTATATCAGGGGTTATATTAATTCTAATATCATACTATTGGGTAAGGATAGATATTCCAATTATATTGGTAATAATCGCTGTAATATTTATCTCATCCTTTAGTTTGATAAATTTCAGTATCAGTAAATTTTTTCATGAGAAAATAGATATCATATATAAAACCATAGGAGAACCTCAAACAAGAATGGGGGATGAAAAAAAGAAGAAAAATTCAAATGATGTTTTAGATTTGGTAAATCAGGTGGTTTTAAGGTGGAGTGAGGAAAAAAAACAGGAAATCAATGAATTGAAACAGATGGCTAGTTATCGCAGAGAGTTTTTAGGTAATGTTTCGCATGAGCTCAAAACACCTGTTTTTAATATACAAGGATATGTTGATACTTTGCTTGAAGGAGGACTTGAAGACGAAACCATAAACGTTAAGTTTCTACAAAAAACACAAAAGAGTGTTAATAGAATGATAGCTTTAGTTGAGGATTTGGAAGAAATATCAAAACTCGAATCCGTTAACTTAGAGTTAAATATTGAGCCTTTTAATCTTTATGATTTAGCAACCGAGGTTATTGATTTTATGGAACAAAAAGCAATACTAAATAAAACTAAAATCATAATAAACCCAACTGCGTCGAAATCTGTAAAAGTTCTTGCAGATATTCAAAGAATAAGACAAGTATTGATTAATTTGATTGATAATGCCATCAAATATGGTAACATTAACGATCCCGTGATTACGATTTCATTTTATAATTTTCATAACAATTATCTAATCGAGATTCAAGATAATGGTATTGGAATACCGGAGGAAAATATAGTAAGAGTATTTGAAAGGTTTTACCGTACTGAGGAGAGCCGGTCCAGAGACAAAGGCGGAACAGGATTAGGGCTTGCAATAGTAAAGCATATTATAGAAGCGCACCGACAAACCATAAGTGTAAGAAGCAACCTGGGAGAAGGAACAACATTCTCATTTACACTTAAAATGGTTTAGTTAATCATTTCTAGAGATAGAAAATTCAATCAGTTGTTCAAGGGCTTTTCGTGATTCGTTTTCTGGAAACGCCTTTAACAGTTCCAAGGCCATATCCGTATACTCTATCATCTTTTCAGTTGCATATTTTATTCCTCCTGAGTTTCGAACCTCTTCAATGATTTTATCAGTATACTTTTTATCCTTACTATGTTTTTTAATGTTTCTAATAATGCTTCTTTTTCCGGAAGGTGAGGAATTATTAATAAGATAAATTAGAGGGAGAGTCATCTTTTTCTCCTTTATATCAATACCAGTTGGCTTTCCAATGATATTTGTTTTCTCAAAATCAAAAATATCATCTTTGATTTGAAATGCCATACCTAGATATTCTCCAATTTTCCACATTTGTTTCACTTCATCTTCGGAAGATGAAGCTGAAGCAGCACCTACGGCAAAACATGATGCCAATAGGGATGCCGTTTTCTTTCTTATAATTTCATAATAAATAGACTCATCTATATCAAGTTTTCGAGCCTTTTCTATTTGCAACAACTCTCCCTCGCTCATTTCTTTAACAGCATCAGATACAATTTCAAGTGTATCATAATCCTTTGCCTTAAGTGCCACTAGCATTCCTCTAGAAAGCAGATAGTCGCCTACTAGAACAGCTATTTTATTTTTCCATAGGGCGTTTATGGAGAATCGACCTCTTCGCTTGTCACTATCATCAACAATATCATCATGAACAAGGGTTGCAGTATGTAAAAGCTCAATTAATGCAGCTGCTCGGTGGGTTTTATCACTTACGTTTCCAAAAAGTTTTGCGCTATAAATAACAATTATTGGCCTTAATTGCTTACCCTTAGACTTGAAAATATACTTCATTATAATATCCAATAGAGGTACAGATGATTTTGCTGAATTGCGAAAAATTTTCTGAAATTGCTTAAGATCGTCTTGTATTGGCGCTTTAAGTTCCCGAAGTGATGACATTATTAATCCAAGGTTATTTATTACAAAATTTAAGCAGAGTAACTACAAATATAGGATCAAAATTAAATCTATTTTTGCATAAACTTAAAAACCATGTCAGGATTTTTATTTGACGAATTAATATTTGGCCCAATTTACAGTAGACGCCTAGGAGTTTCTTTGGGCATTAATCTTCTACCAACGGATAATAAGTTTTGTAATTTTAACTGCATATACTGTGAATGTGGATGGACGAACAATCAAAAAGGATTTAAGATAGTACTTCCCAAGCGCGATAACTTTAAAACACGACTTGAAATCAAACTAAAGGAACTTCAAGGAACAGTTAATGAACCCGATGCAATAACATTTGCAGGAAATGGCGAACCCACCATACATCCTAAATTTGCTGAAATAATTGAAGATACAATTGTGGCTCGAGATAAGTATGCACCAAATGCGGCAATAAGCATTTTATCCAATGCCAGTATGCTCCACAAGAAATCGGTAACTGATGCATTAAAAAAGGTTGATAAAAATATTCTCAAGTTGGATGCTGCAATTGAAGAAACATTCAATAATATTAACCAAGCAATGGGCAAATTATCAATGAATAAAATTATTGATGGCCTACTTAAGTTTGAAGGAAAGTTAATAATTCAAACTTTGTTCTTTCGTGGTGAGTACAACAACAATATAATTGATAATACTACACCCGAAGAACTTGATGCCTGGCTAAAGGTGATTAAAAAAATTAATCCTGAATACGTAATGATTTACCCAATTGATAGGGGAACTCCTGCAAAAAACTTGATTAAAATCCCAAAGGAAGAACTTGAGGAAATTGCTCAAAAAGTTGAGGCAATTGGGGTAAGCGCCAAGGTATATTAATATTATATATTTTTATCATCCATTAATTGAATGTAGAAGTTTTTAGAAACTTTGATGTATTAAGATTTTTTTCATGTGTGGCAGATTTCAATTATCAGTAAAGGGAAAACATATATCCGAAAGATATAGTGTTGAGGTATTTGATGATATTTACAATCCAAATTATAATTGTGCTCCATCACAAAATCTTCCAATAATAACGAATATAAATCCCACAAAGCTTAGTTATTTTAAATGGGGCCTTATCCCATTTTGGGCGAAGGATCCAAAGGTAGGGTTTCGAAATATAAATGCTAGGGCTGAAACAATATTGGAAAAACCATCATTTAGGCATTCTTTCAATAAAAGGAGATGTATAATTCCTGCCAATGGTTTTTATGAGTGGAGGCAGGATAGTGATAAAACTCCCTACCGTATTTTTCTTAAGACTGAAAATGTATTTTCAATGGCAGGTATTTGGGATACATGGAAAGATGCAGAAAATAAGGAGTTTAATACATTCTCCATCCTAACAACCGTAGCCACTGAGAAAATAAAAATAATCCACAACCGAATGCCTGTTATTCTTAGACCAGATATTGAGAAAGAATGGTTGAGTGATCTTCCCGGCGATAAGCTTCAAGCATATATTAAATCTTATGACGCCAAAAAATTAGAATTTTATCCCGTGTCAAAAAGGATTAATTCTCCAAAACATAATGACCCAGATTTAATAATTCCCGAAAGTGTTCAACAGAGCAAATTATTCTAATTAAACTATCAATGCTTATTTGTTAATTCGTTTATTAGTTTTGGCACTCCAACACCAGCCGTTTCATTGATTGTTGTTAAGTTGGAAATTCCAGGTACTGCAAAAGCTTTGGGATCAATATAATATTTGGGAACTTCACTTCTCACGTAATTTATTAGACTTGCAGCAGGATATACTACCATTGAGGTTCCAACTACAATGAGTATGTCAGCTTGTGAAACAATATCAATTGCTTTTTCGATCATGGGAACGCCTTCTCCAAACCACACTATATGAGGCCGTAATTGACTTCCTTTTTCACAATTATCTCCCATTTTTATCTCCCAATGATCCAGCTCGTAAACAAGAGATGAATCGGAGGAACTTCTTACCTTTTTAAGTTCACCATGCAGGTGAATTACATTTGATGAACCAGCTCGCTCATGCAAATCATCAACGTTTTGAGTAATTATTTGAACATCAAATAAATTTTCAAGCTCAACAAGAGCTTTATGTCCATTGTTTGGCTCGACTTCAAATAATTGTTTACGTCTTTGGTTATAGAATTCTAAAACTAGCTTAGGATTATTATGCCATGCTTCAGGAGTTGCTACCTCTTCAATCTTATGATTTTCCCATAAACCGTTATTATCTCTAAATGTTTTTACTCCGCTCTCAGCGCTTATACCCGCACCTGTAAGTACAACTATCTTTTCCATTTTAGAGTAATAATGTATGACGAAAACAAGATAAAAATGTTTCTAAATGAAGGAGACACTCAGGCTATTTGTAATTAGAGGATGTTCATATCGTCTAAAGCTTTCATAACATTCTTAACTGAATTAGCAGATGTTTCTAAAAGTTTTTTCTCATCATCATCAAGATCAATTTCAATAATTTCTTCGATACCATCCTTACCTAACTTTACAGGAACTCCAAGGTAAACATCCGTAAGCCCATAAGAACCATTAAGGTAGGCACACAGCGGAACAATTATTTTCTGATCATCAACAATTGCTTCAACCAATGAAGCAGCAGCGGCACCTGGTGCATACCATGCGCTTGTTCCCATTAGGTTTACCAATTCACCTCCACCTTTCTTTGTTCGTTCTACAATGCTATTTATTTTTTCTTTTTCAAGTAACTGACTTACCGGTATACCATTAACGGATGTATATCTGGGTAGCGGAACCATTGTATCGCCATGACCACCCAATAGCATTGCATGGATATCATTTGGGCTTACATTTATTGCTTCCGCTAAAAATGCACGATATCTCCCTGTATCTAGAGTTCCCGCCATACCAAATACTTTGTTAGCAGGTCTATTAGAAGCTTTGAGTGCAGCATAAGTCATTACATCTAGAGGATTACTAACGACAATAATTATAGCATCCGGAGAATGTTTAATTGCCTTTTCAGTAACGTCTTTAACTATTTTAGCGTTGGTTTTTATCAAATCGTCACGCGACATACCAGGTCTGCGTGGCAATCCTGAAGTAATAACTATTATTCCAGATCCCTCTGTTTTCGAGTAATCATTGGTAACACCAGTTACGCGAGTATTAAAATGATTTATTGCAGATGTTTGCCATATATCAAGTGCCTTCCCTTCGGCAATTCCTTCTTTTATATCTAGTAATACTACTTCTTTTGCAAGATCCTTATGAGCAATTACATTAGCACATGTAGCTCCAACATTACCAGCACCTATTACGGTTATTTTTTCCATTTTAATTAGTTTTCTTTGTGGGTTTATCTTTTATAAAACTCGACAAAATTAGTAATAATACACTTATTCAACAAATATATACAATCTTCCATAATAGCATTGATATATAGTATGTTATATGTTTTTGTAATTAGAAATAAACATTAGATGAACAGTTTTTAGTGTTAAAAAATGAAAATAATAAATAACATAAACCAATAACAAAAGTTTACACTAAAAGAATTATGCTATTATATTGTAAACAAATACTAACAAGAACAATTTAATTAAGATATCTTTCTCGCAATGTTTTGTGATTATTTTGTTGAAAAAACCTTAGACAAAAATGGCCAAACCAAATTTTATAACTTAGATTAGCCACCTCCGATTTACATATTAATAATCGATTATATATGAGAATAAATAATAACATCCAATTAATACTAAAAACGTACTTAATTGTAATATTTATCTTTTCAGCTTTCAGATGTATTTTATTTTTTACAGAATTAGACCGGATTGATTTTGACGAAGTTTCAACTTGGACTATTATTCAATCCTTCATAATGGGGATAAGATTTGACATTGTAATATCTAGTTACATATTATTTATCCCAGCATTAATATTACTGATTGAAGAAATAGTGAATCTGCGAAACCGTATTATTTATAAAATTATATTTTATTGGATTTTTATACTTTTTTCTTTTTCATTTCTAATTGCAGCAGCAGACATTCCTTATTTTAATCAATTCTTCGAACGTTTTTCCATTGGTGCTTTTGAATGGATTAACAATTTTGACTTCGTCGTATCTATGATTATTCAGGAACCAAAGTATTTTTTAATTGCGATACCTTTTATATTTATTGAACTTATATTTTTTGTCTTATTAAAAAGGATATTCAAATTAAAAGAGCACAAACCGGTTAAAATAAACTTGTATATCAATATATTTTTATCACTACTTGTATTATCCATAATGTTTGTTGGGATAAGGGGTCGTATCCAAAAAAAATCACCTATTCGAATCGGAACAGCTTATTTCTCTGACAATGCTTTTTTAAACAAACTAGGCTTAAACCCAGTCTTTACACTTATCCGTAGTGGCTTGGATGACTTGGACGTAAGAAATGAACAAATTGATTTAATCGATAAGCAAATAGCGATAAAAAATATTAGAAGGTATCATAACATTAACTCGAAAGAATACGCCTCACCAATTGCAAGAAAAATTGTCCCTGATTCTAGTTCAGAAATAAAACCTAATGTAGTGCTGATTATAATGGAGGGTATGAGTGCTCATAAAATGGGACGTCATGGTAATAAAAACAACTTAACTCCATTCCTAGACAGTTTGTCGAATAAGTCAATTTATTTTGAGAACTTTTACACTAGTGGAAAGCACACATTTAATGGAATATTCAGCTCACTTTACTCGTTTCCAGCACTTTATCGGAAACACCCTATGAATCGGGTAACAGAGTATAATGGAATGAGTAGTACTTTATTGAATAATGGATATTCCACAACATACTTCACAACGCATGATAGTCAGTTTGATAATGTTGAAGGGTTCTTAAGAGCAAATGGATTTCAGAATATAATTAGCCAACTTGATTATCCTTCAAATGAAGTAAAAACTGCCTTAGGTGTGTCAGATGATTTTATGTTTAGGTTCTCAATTCCAAAAATTAATGAACTTTATGAAAAAGATAAACCATTCTTAGCTGTATATATGACAGCAAGTGACCATGGGCCATACTATGTGCCTGATTATTTTCAGCCAAAATCAAAGGATATTAAAAATATGATAGTTGAATATGCTGATTGGTCTTTAAAAACTTTTATTGAGCTTTGTTCAGAGGAAGAATGGTTTGATAATACTATCTTTCTTTTCGTAGCTGATCATGGATCACCATTAAGCTCAACATATGAGATTCCATTGTCATATTTTCATACTCCTTTTATTATCTATGCACCTAAGATTATAACATCCAATATAGTATATGACGATATGGGTAGCCAGATTGACATTTTTCCAACGCTAATGGGGATAATAAAGCAACCATATGTAAATAATACGCTAGGAATTGATTTGCTAAGAGAAAAAAGAAAGTATGTAATTATCAACAACGATAGTAAAATTGGAATACTGGATACTTCCTACTTCTGTATTGTGGGTAAGGAGAATATTAATCTATACAAATATAAAAATCAAGATAAAACGGATTACTTTAGTCAAGAGGTTGACAAGGCAAAAGAAATGAAAGAATACGGACAATCACTCATGCAAACGTATCAAGATATGTTAAACGGTGGGGAAATAAATATAGAAAACAAAGATTAAATTTTATCACTTTTTTAACCGTTATGGATAAGAAAAAAACAATACTGATAATTAGAATAACATTGCTTGTTGGAACCATAATATCCATGTTTTTCGTTCCATGGCTGTTGATTAAGGCATGGATTTTGCCATTACCTAATACGATTCAAGATCAAGTAAATGAAGCTATTGGTCATGGATTTGACGGAATGATTGTTTATGTAGACCAAGGAGGTAAGCCATCTGCTTATTACGCTGCAGGTTGGAAAAATAGGGAAAATAACATACCTACCGATCCACATTCATTATTCAAGATTGCCAGTATTAGCAAACTATATGATGCTGTCGCAGTTACCAAATTGGTTAGTGATGGACGGCTTTATTTGGATAAACCCCTGTCTGATTATATGCCTGATGTTGTTGGTAGAATTGAAAATGCTGACCAAATCACATTAAAGATGTTGTTACAACACCGGAGTGGCATCCCCAATTTTACGGACGCTCCTAATTTTTGGGCAGCTCCAACAGAGACCTTTGAAGAAGGTCTTGCATTGATACTAGACAAGCCGGCCAATTTTGAACCTGACACAGACTATGAATATTGCAACACGAATTATCTGTTAATCAACAAGATTATGGATAATGAACTAGGTTATGGCTACTTTCAATTCATTCAGGAAGAAGTTCTTACCCCACTACATCTTAACAACACCTTCAGTTCCCTAAGTGAAGTGAATATAGACGATGTGATGAGTGGCTATCACGTAGGGTACCCCTTTGATTTAAAGGTAAACGACTATGGCATGCATGCCACAGCAGAAGACGTGGGTACTTTCTTAAGGGCATTGAACGATGGATCATTGTTTGAAACGGGAGAACAGGAAATATATTCTACTGTTTATGAGTATGAGCATTCTGGGTGGGTCCCTGGCTATCAGAGCTTTGCCCAATATTATGAAGATATTGATTGCGTTATTATTGAGTTCTATAGTACAACCGATCCCAAGCTGTATAATTGGAACTTATCAGAAATAATTAATAATAGAATTTACAAAATATTGAAAAGACAGAAAAATCCATAGTATTGGTAAAAATATTCTTAAACAACCATATAAAACACTTACATACAAGTATATACCTAAAGTTTTTGTAAGCATGTAAAAATGTCATTTACATGGAAACTATATTTATTATTTTTGATTTTCGATATTAAATTTTCACATTATGTATGTAAAAAGACGTTATGGCTTCTGGATGACTTTTTCATATAATTATCTTGATTATAGGACACTAATACAATAATAACACCATAATATATGTTATAAAAATTATGAAGTTATTGTTTTCATTTGTATTAACAATTATAATATTTATATCCTGTAGTAAATCTGATACATCTAAAAGTGTAAACCCTAACAGTAAATTATACTTTCCTTTAAATGATGGGAGTGAATGGGAAACCATTGATTTTTTATCACTTGACTGGAATGATAATGCATTGCCAAATTTATATGATCACCTAGAAACAAACGGTACAAGAGCATTTATTGTTTTAAAGAGTGGTAAAATTGTTTTAGAAAAATATTGGGGGAATAATATTCTAAATAATTCAAATTTCGATATTAACAGTATGTGGTATTGGGCGTCAGCCGGAAAAACCTTGACCGCTGCTCTTGTGGGAATAGCACAACAAGATGGTTATTTGAATATCAATGATAAAACTTCAGATTATTTAGGAAAGGGTTGGACTTCCATGAGCACAGAGAAAGAAGATCTTATTACTATCAAAAATCAATTAACCATGACGAGCGGTTTAAATTATAATATTCCAGATTTAGTTTGTACAGAACCATTATGTTTAGAATACAAAAGTGATGCAGGAACACAATGGTTTTACCATAATGCTCCCTATACCTTACTTGAGGAAGTTGTAAGCAACTCCACCGGAATTAACTATAATTTATACACAGACCAAAAAATTGAATCTATTATTGGGATGGATGGTTATTGGATTACCTCTGGCTTTAATAATGTTTATTGGAGTTCAGCCAGGGATATGGCAAGATTCGGGCTATTAATTTTAAACAAGGGAAATTGGAATGGTATAAAAATATTACATGATGAAAATTACTATAACCAAATGGTAAATAGCTCACAAGATTTAAACCCATCCTATGGATATTTGTGGTGGTTGAATGGTAAAAGCTCAATAATTTTTCCTGTGTTATCAGCATCATTCGATATAAGCCTGTCTGCCAATGCTCCTAGTGACTTAATAGTTGCAATGGGTAAAAATGGTCAGTTTGTGGATATTTCTCCAAGTCAAAGTTTAGTGGTTATAAGGATGGGGGAAGCTCCAAATGAAAATGCTCTACCCATTGAATTCCACGATGAAATGTGGGAAAAACTCAACCTAGTGCGGAATATTAAAAATTAAATGTATTCTTTCTAAGAATAGCTAAGTTTAAATACATGAAAAATATAGTATGCGCACTTATATTTTTATTAATTGCAAATAATGGGTATACACAAGTAAATCCAGATTCTCTGAAATTAATATGGACAAACAACACCCTTTCTGATTCATTGCGTTTTAAAGCAATTAATAGCTACTACCTGAATCATACCCATTCTCAGCATCCGGATTCGGTAGTGGTGTTAATTAACTATCATTTTCGCCTTGCTAAAGAAAAAAACTCCAAAAGAGAAATGGCAAATGCATTAAACGAAAAAGCTTTTGCGTATTATATTTATGGGGAAACTGATAGTTCTTTGGCAATGCTGGAAAAAGCCGTTAAGTTCAGAACTGAAATGAAAGATTCCTTAGAGGTGGCACTTCTGAACAATAATATTGGCAATATTTATCGAGGTCAAAATGATTATCAAAAAGCAGTTCGTTATTACACATATAGCCTAGCGACTTTTGAAAAAAAAGAAAAATATATAGCCCAAGCAGATGCGCTCAACAATATAGGGCTTATTTATGAAGATATAGAATTAGATAGTGTTGCCCTGGAATATCTGAACCGGGCTATGAAGCTTTATGAGCAAGAAGGTATGGAAGAGAGAAATGGGAATATATGGCTTAATATTGGAGCAATATATTTAAAATTAGGCAATAATGAGGAAGCAAAGAAATATCTTAAGAAAGCGTATAGAGTTCTCAAATCTGTTAATAACCGTTGGTCACTTTCCGATTACTATCACCAAATGGCCTTGCTTTATGAATCTATGGGTATAATTGATACGGCAAGTAATTACATCAAAAAAAGCCTGGAGATAAATAAAGAGTTAGGCAATAATCATAAAATTAATCTTAATTTGATAATGCAGGCTAATTTAATTCTTCCAGCAAATATTGATGAAGCTATTATGTTAAAAGAAAGGATAATAAAGTCTTCTCAAACCACTACAGATAATCAGCTTAAGTCCGACTTGTTCAAGCTCTTATACAGGGTCTATAAAAAACATGAAAAATATGATCTCGCATTGGAAATGTATGAAAAACATATGATGTATTACGATAGTGTGCTCATAGAAAAAAATAACATCGCCTTAGTAAGACAAGCCATAAAAAGTGAATATGATCTGAAGCTATTTAATAATCAACTTGAAAATGACAAAAAACAGGCTCAACTCAAATTGAAACAATTAAAAGATTCATACTTGCTAATTTTTATTGGTTCAGTTATTATCATGGTTATAATAGTTTTAACAAGATACCGTATAAACAATTATAGAAAGCAGAAAAAAGTGTTATTGAAAGAAATTGATAAACTTAAAACAACACACATTTCTTCCATATCTAACAATGATGGCGGCTTTAATTTGGATCGAAGTAGAATTGAGAAACATATAAATCGAGAAATAAATGAAACCGATTGGAAGGTCTTGAATATATTATTGGATGATCCGGTAATTACCAATAAAGAAATAGCTGAAAAGGCTTTTATGAGTGTTGATGGCATTGGTTCATCATTAAGACGCATGTACGATTACTTTGATATTAAAGAGTCCAAGTACAAAAAAATTTCATTAATACTTGATGCTATCAAGAAATCAGACATTAGTAAATAAATTACTTTTACCTTCCTCTTAACAATGTTTAACATGTTTTCATCCTTAAGCGTGAAGATTTTAAATTAATAAATAATCATATTTGCATTTTGATATTTTTTAATGTATTAAATGAATTTGAAAATGAAACTATTGTATTTACAACTCGTGTTTACTCTTTTTTCTGTAGCAAGTATTGCGCAGAATATCAATTTACAGGAAGACACAACGGTAAACAACCTACATGATTCCAGACAAGGCTCTTGTGCCATGGGGGATATTGACAATGATGGCGATCTTGACTTGATAATTACAGGTCCTGATGCTGTTTTGGCTAACCGTAAAACAACATTATACAGCAATGACGGCCTGGGCAATTTCACTGAAATAACCGATACGGGACTTTCTAACGACACTGAATTTGGTGATATATCGTTTGCCGATGTTGATGGAGATGGAGATTTGGATTTAATGCTAACCGGAAGAGATGGCAGTCCGGTCTATTATGCTAATTTTTATCTCAACGATGGCGATGGTAATTATACCTTAGACCCCAATACCCCATTTGAAGGAACCCTAGGAGGAGATGTTGACTTTGAAGATATTGACAACGATGGCGATCTGGATATTTTTATGTGTGGGCTGGACAATAATAACACAGTATTCTCAAAACTTTACCTGAACGATGGCACGGGAGATTACTCTGAGGTAGTATCAACTCCTTTTGAAGGAGGATCTTCCTCAACTTTTTTCGATATGGATAACGACAACGATATGGATCTAATCATTACGGGAACAGATAACAATGGTGAAAAAAAGACCAGCTTATATGAAAATGATGGCTTAGGCAATTTTAGTTTGGTTAATAATACACCTTTTGATGGAGTTGAAAATAGTAATATTTGTGCTGGTGACTCTGATGGAGATGGTGATGTTGATATACTTATAAATGGAAATAATGATGCTTTTGAGTATGTCTGTCAATTATATCTAAATGATGGAAGCGGGGTATTTAGTTTAGAAACAAATACACCCTTTATAGCATCCTCAATAGGGACAGTCGATTTTGCTGATTTTGACAATGATAATGATTTAGATGTGTTTGTTACTGGTGCTACTGGAGGAGCGGGTGTGGCAGCGCACATCTACGAAAATTTGGGAAATAACAATTTTAACCTGGTAGACTCACTGGTAAGAGTTTATGGATCAACCACAGCAATTGGTGATATTGATGGTGATAACGATCTTGATATGATTGTTACGGGTATTGCAAATCAAGCAACTACAGATATTTTTAAGCCAAGAGTTTATAAAAATATGCTTGTCACCACTTCAGTAGAAATAGCGTTTGATGAAGGCAATGAGAATACGTTTATCTATCCTAACCCTTCTGCGGGAACCATAAATATTGAGACGGTAAACACATCTACTTCTTCAATAAAAATATATAATACAATTGGTGAATTGGTCTTTTCCAATGATGATCTGACGTCCAATGCTCAAATACATTTAGATCAACCACCAGGCATATATTTCGTTGTTGTTAAAACAAGCAACTCAACTTCCACTTCCAAGGTGATATTAAGATAATAATATTACAAACATGAAAATATTTATCCTAACATTAATTTCTTCATCAAAGAGTATTTGGAGCAAAAATAAATTAATTACCTAATTTGAGACTGACTTTCTCCAAACTTTCAAGGGTGCCAACAACAGTAACTATATCTCCTTTTCTTAACCTAGTAAAACCATGACATACGAGTGCACTTTCTTTTCTGTGAACCGACAAAATTGTAACATCAGAAGGGAAACGTAAATTTCTAAGAGCCATTCCATGTATGTTATCATCTGTAATCTCCACATCAATAGTATCTTGATTTTCTTCCATGCCAAGCAAGAGTGATGTAGCTTGAGGTGAACGTACAAAGTGATCAAGTAAACTAACCATAGCGGTATTTGGTTCTACAATTTTAACTCCTAATTGATGAAACTTCTCAATCCAATTTCTATCATGCAAACGAACAACAACATTTTTTGTGCCTAAATACTCATAAGCAATCTCACAAATTTTATAATTTTCTTCATCCGATAATAAACATACAATGGTATTAGCCTTTTCGCACTCGATAGTATAAAATGATTCTTTTGTTAACCCCGCAATATGAGCAATTTCTACATCTTCAATCGTTCTTGTTTTTTCTTCAGATAGTTGGGTTGCTATCTTCACATTCCAAGATTGATTTTTAAGCTGAGTGGCCAAAGCAATAGATTGGTTTTCAAATCCAAAAACAATTGCATCTCTCACATCATCACCATCCTTAGAGTCCGCTTTTGTATGGTCTTCATTTACCAATTTTATAGCCCATTTAAAGAGTGGAGGACCCACTATTTGGCTAATTATAATTACCGCAATTACAAGAGTTAGAAACTCTTCACCCCACAACTGAAATTCAGCAGCTACAATAGTAGCAAGCCCTAAACCAACTCCTGCTTGCGTAATATATGGCATCCATCCTAGTAAATTAAACTTCATGGAATCTCCTGCTATAACACCACCAATTAATGCCCCTAAAACAATGCTTATTAATCGAACAAAAAATAATAAAACTGCTATTTCCCATACAGAAAGTAAAACATCAAAAGAGAGAGAAAGACCTGTAAGCGTGAAAAATGCCAAATAAACAAAAGGGCCTACATCTTCAATAATACTTGAAAACTCAAAACGATAATTGGAGAAGTTTGACACTAAAAAGCCAGCTATTATGCAAATAATTAAAGGTTCAATAAGAAAGCTTACACCTATTATACTATGTGAATGAATTTTAACATAATGTGCCAATACATAAATTAAATATCCGACAACTAAAAGTAAAAGCGATTTTACTTTCTTATTTATTGGCTTTGATAATAAAAAGGTGATGAGCTTGCTAAGTACAAAGCCTAAAGCGAAAGAAATTACCAATTCAATCAGCAAAAGAATTACGAAACCAAAACCCATCTCAGCACCATTTACAAGAGACTTTCCTATAGCAAAAGTAATTGTAAATAAAATTATCACTAGAACATCTTTTATTACTGTTACTCCTAATGCTGTACGTGTAAATGGTCCTTTTGCACGCATCTCATTGATAATTGCAATTGCAGAAGATGGCGAACGAGCTACAAAAATTACACCCATCAGAATGGAAATAGCTAACTTGGTATTTTGAGGTAAACCCGACATAAAAGGTATCTGATTGGAAATAAAATAAACAATGGAAGCACTTAATAGAAAGGTTACAACCAATTGCCCGAAGGTAATCCATGCTATTTGTCGGATTCTGTTTCTAATTTCTTTTAAATATAGTTCAGAACCGGCAGCAAAAGCAATAAATGCAAGAGCAATATCATTGATGAAATCGAGATTTTGATGTGCCCCTTTAGGAAACATATGTAAAACAAATGGTCCAGCAATTATCCCAATTAAAAGCATTCCTGTTATTAATGGCAGTCCAACTTTCTGAAACTCAAATGACACCCGTTGTGCAGCAATTGCAATAAGAATAAAAGCAGACAAAAATATGATGGTTTGGCTTGTCAAGGTTAACGGTTTTAGTTTTTGAGTAAATATAGAAAGATTTAATAAACGAAATTATTAGAAAAAAGAAAGATGAAGAATGTTACACAACGTAGTCCAATTATCGACCTTTTTCTTACAAGATTTAGAGAAATTGAGAGTGTTTAGTGAAAAGTGTAAAAGTATTGGTCTTTTCCAATGATGATCTGACGTCCAATGCTCAAATACATTTAGATCAACCGCCAGGCATATATTTCGTTGTTGTTAAAACAAGCAACTCCACTTCCACTTCCAAGGTGATATTAAGATAATAATATTACAATCATGAAAATATTTATTTTTGATAACGATTAAGAAACACAGATAGATTTATATTATCAAGATTTTTTTTAAATCTTCTTTTAAATCATCCGTGCTTCATAATGTTATAAAGTGAAACTATGTCCCAACAAATGAAATATGGCCTTCAGTTTAAAAATAAAAAGTAATGTAATTCACATTTTATTTTTTTTAGGATTGACTTTCATTTCATGTCATCCGCATAAAAATTCTGAGACAACATCCAATGAAAATCATTCCTGTTCATTAACAGATAGTTTATTGGGCAAAGATTTTTTGGAAAAAAACTTTATGGATGCCATAAAATTAATAAAACCTTCAGCCAAGAAATCATCATCCAAAACGGGAATGGTATTCATAAAGGGAGGAAAATTTCAGATGGGGGGAGATTTCCCTAAGGAGAATAATGAAATGCCCGAAACAGCGCTTCCGCAAGGAGATGAATTCCCTAAACATCTTGTCCAGGTTGACGATTTTTATATGGACGAACACGAAGTAACCATTGGTCAGTACATGGAGTTTATTAATGCTACAAACTATAAAACAGTTGCAGAGTATGATATTAATTGGGAAGAATTAAAAAAGCAATTGCCAGAAGGAACTCCAAAACCTTCAGATGAACAATTAAAAGCAGGAGCATTAGTATTTCATCTTGTAGATGACAAGGTGGATAAAAATAACCTAAGCAATTGGTGGGTGTTTACACAAGGAGCATTTTGGAAAAATCCTGATGGTAACACAGTTTCCATAAATGAAATTAAAAACTTACCAGTTACACAAGTATCTTGGTATGATGCAATGGCTTATGCTAAATGGATGGGCAAGAGATTGCCAACAGAAGCAGAATACGAATATGCAATGCGGGGTGGAAGAAATGGAACAATGTATCCATGGGGTAATGAAACTGTTGATTCAGGAAATTGGAAAGGAAATTTTTTACAAGGAGATTTTCCATACACAAATACTGCACTTGATGGTTTTGAGAATATTGCACCCGTAAAGTCATTTCCTCCAAATGACTATGGCCTATATGATATATCAGGTAATGTATGGGAGTGGACAAATGATTGGTATAGCCCTTATTATTATAATGAATTAAAAAATGCAAGCAAGATTACCTATAACCCTCAGGGGCCGGAAGAGAGTATTGAAATTAATAATCCAAATGCAACAAATAAGGTAGTGCGTGGAGGTTCATTTTTATGTCATGATAACTGGTGTTCAGGTTATAGAAATTCAAGAAGAATGAGGTTATCTCCAGACACAGGAATGCAACACATAGGATTTAGACTCGTGAAAGATGAGTAAAAAATCATTAAAAAGCTGGATTACTATATTTTTTCGGTTAATTGTACGTTATAAAACATATATATATTTAATGATTGAATATATAGCAAAACAAGATTTGTTATGATATCTTCTTATTGCTATTCATTGGCAAGTGGAAATAAAAACAATAAACAATAATAAACAATAAAGCAATTATGAAAAAATTAAACCTTTTATTATCTATAACTCTCATTATCGGATTGATTATATCATGCGATATAGACACTAAAAAAGAATCCGGAGATTCAAATGTTGAGATAGAAAAAAATGAAATGTCTCCAATCAATGTCACCCAAGAAAATTTTGCACAAGCATATAGTAATATGAGATTAGGTGCAATTTCAAATATGGCAGGAGGGGTAAACCAATTTGTTACAATGCCAATACCAAGTAGTAACCCAGATGAACAATTTGTTGTTCGAATGAATAGAGATACCCCCTATTCTGGGGCTGTGATTGATATGTCGGGTGGCGACGTTTACATTACAATTCCAAAGACTGATAAATATGTTACGATACAAGTTGTTGATGAAAATCATGAAACACAACCTATGATTTATGGGGATGGAAGACACAAAATCACAGCGAAAACGGATTATGCTTTTGTGATTGTTCGTGCACTAGAAGGCGATATAAGAGAAAACTTAATTATTGAAGCAGGAAGTGGCAAACCATTCAAAGTTAAAAACTGGGATATGGAATCTTTCCGTGCTGTTGAAAATATTGGTAACATTGCTTTTTCTAATGGTTATGATCAATCAAAAGCATATGGAAATCCTGAAAGTGGTCAAACTCCCTACATGAATTATGTAGGCGCAGCTGGAGGCTGGGGAGGTGCTATGGTACAAGATAATGTATATCAAACAAGTAAATATTTTCCTGCTGATGGTTGTTATGAAGTAACTTTTCCTGACCCTAAGGATAAATATTTCTGGTCTGCTACAGTATATAATGGTAATGGCAGAATATTTAATGATATAGCTAACATATCTAGTGAGATGAATCCTGTTATAAACAAAGATGGAACAATTACTTTGCATTTTGGATGTGATGGAAAACCAAATAATATTCCTATTGTTGAAGGCAACACTACTGGAAAATTTAATGTATTAATGCGTCATTATGGACCAAGTAAACAGGTTAGCTCAAATGAAGAAGGCTATGACCCAACTAAACTAATCACAAAAGTTAAATAATATCAGGTTAAAATATAAGTTAAAACTTGGGAATTATTTTATTTGTTTTCTGAATATTACTTATGTTATAGTTATGACAAATTAATTTTAAAGCTTTAACCATAGCTTTTATAAAATTATATTCAATGGCGGTTTGGGTGAAAACTCAAATCGCTTTTTTATTTGCATTTTGTATATTGCCGCTTTAAAATTTGGTTTAATGTAATTTCATTCCTTCTAACTTAAATGTCATTACTGCGCCACTTATCAATTGATAGTAAATTAAAAAAATTAATGAATGAAATTTAAAGATTTAGGAATTATTGAGCCAATTTTAAAGGCTCTAAATGAAGAAAAATATTCTGTGCCTACATCGATACAGGAGAAAGCAATTCCTCTTATACTAAATAGAAAAGATGTTTTAGGAAGTGCACAAACTGGTACAGGTAAAACAGCAGCTTTTGCCATTCCAATATTGCAGCACTTATTTCATAATCGCAAACATAACAACAGCCCACTCAAAATAAATGCACTCATTATAACCCCTACTCGTGAATTGGCTATTCAAATAGGAGAGAGTTTTTCAACCTATGGTAAACATACACGAATAAAAAATACAGTTATTTTTGGAGGTGTTAATCAGAGTGCTCAAACCCAAGCACTGCGCAGAGGAGTTAATATTCTTGTTGCCACGCCCGGGAGACTTTTGGACCTTATGGACCAGGGTTTTATTAAACTGAAAGATATTGAATATTTCGTTTTAGACGAAGCTGATAGAATGCTAGACATGGGATTTATTCATGATATTCGAAAGATAATTTCAAAGTTACCACACAACCGACAGTCTCTATTCTTTTCAGCAACAATGCCAAATAATATTGTTGATCTATCAAAGAAAATTCTAAAAAATCCTACTAAAGTTGAAGTAAGCCCTGTTTCTTCCACTGCTGAAACCATAAATCAGTATCTCTACTACACCAACAGGTTGAACAAGAAAGATTTACTCTTTCATATTCTTAAGCATCATAAAATTAATCAAGTACTGTTATTTTCCAGAACTAAGCATGGTGCTGACAAAATAGTTCGTAATCTAAAGAAACAGAAAATCAAAACAGCAGCCATACATGGTGACAAAGCACAAAATCAAAGACAAAAAGCGCTAAAGCAATTTAAAAGTGGAGAAATAAGTGTTTTAGTTGCCACTGATATTGCAGCACGAGGAATTGACATCGATAAATTGAGGTATGTTATCAATTATGATATCCCAAATATAGCTGAAACCTATGTTCATAGGATTGGACGATCAGGTAGGGCTGGAGATGAAGGTGTATCCATATCTATTTGTGAGCCCGAAGAAAACTCTTATATAAAAGACATTGAAAAACTAATAAACAAGAAAATTGAGGTTATTAATGAACATCCTTATCCTCAAACTGACAATCCAATGACGGCCGAGGAAAAGAAAGTGTTTGAAAAGCAGAAAGCACAAAGAAAGCAAGAATATTTTGCCGCAAAAAATAAAAAAAAATCACATTCATCAAATTATAAAGACAGACATAAAAAGCGAAAATGAGAAATTAAAACTGAATAAATATATGGATAAATAGAAGTGTTGATTTATTTGAAACTCATTCGTAATCAAATAATTTTGATTACATTCAAGAAATAAGTGATTTACATAAATCTCAAAAACTAAAGCTATGATTACTGAAAATGAAATTAAAAATCTAGGGCATGACTTTTGGAAAATTGTCAAAAGTGGTGTTCATGGTTCAAAAGCCGAATATTTATTTGTGAATCCGGGAGTTCTTGCTCCCAATGGATTATGGCTAAAACTTGAGGCACATCAAGAATTACATCGTTCACTTTGCGATGAAGTACATGAATGGGTGGGTGATTTATCAATTAAAGTTCTTTCAGAAAATCCAGAACGCGTACAGGTAAATGGAATTGTTCACTGGGAGGCAACAATTAAAGAAAATGGTAATAGAATAGTAAGTGAAGTGGGTGAGCAATGGATTATTGAAAGGGGTATAGACAGAAAACTTAGATGGACTAATTATTGGTCTGATTCTTTTACATATGCCAAAGGATCAGCAGAACTTGTTTTGTAGCGGTTATTTTTATAATAATTATGTGATAATTAGATTAAAATATTGAATAAATATATTATGAAAAATTTATTATACTTGTCATTATCAATATTGGTTATCGCTACTATTATATCTGTTAATTCCTGCGATAACAAGATACAATCAATGAAAAATTTAAAAACTAAAAATATGAGAACTGAAGAAATTATTGAAGCTAATGATAAACTTTATGCCGGACTAAACGAAATGTTTATGGGCAATTTTGAACCATTGAATAAACTTTGGTCACATTCTGATTCAATTACTTTCATGGGACCTTTTGGAGGATACTTAAAAGGTTGGGATGAAATTGGTAAAAATTTCAAAGAAGTATCCGAAATGAAATTAGGAGGCAAAATTGTATGTGCCAATATGAATGTATTTGCTGGTAATGATGTTGGATATGTTACCTGTGTTGAACAAGGAACAAATGTTGGACCTGATGGAAAACTTGTAAATGTAAATCATAGAGCCACAAATATTTTTCACTTAGAAGATGGAATATGGAGGCTGGTTCATCATCATACGGACATATCTTTGCAGCATGAACAAGCATTTGACATGGAAATAAAGTAAAAAGGATAATTTCGAATTCAAACCACAGAGTAAAGCAAGCTAATTATATCTAAAATGGTAATAGAAGATGAATATTTGGAAATAAATCGTCATTCATGGAATAATAGAACAGATGTACATATAAAATCTGAATTTTATGACCTCGATGGTTTCCAAAATGGCAAAACATCCTTGAAATCTATTGAATTAGACATGCTTGGTAACCTTGAAGGGAAATCAATTTTGCATTTGCAATGTCACTTTGGACAAGATACTATTTCACTAGGTAGGCTTGGAGCTGATGTTACAGGAATTGACATATCAGATAAGGCAATCGAGCATGCAAAAAGAATTGCAAAGGATGAAGATTCAAAAGTAAATTTTATATGTTGTAACATATATGACTTACCAAACCACCTAGATAAGCAATTTGATATTATTTTCACAAGCTATGGCGTAATTGGGTGGCTTCCAGATTTAAATAAATGGGCAAATATCATTTCTAGATACCTCAAATTAGATGGTAAATTTATATTTGTTGAGTTTCATCCTGTAGTTTGGATGTTTAATGATGGTTTTGATAAAATTGATTATAGTTATTTTAATTCAGGACCAATAGTAGAAACGGAGATTGGCACCTATGCAGATAAAACTGCTGATATAACTCAAGAATATGTAACGTGGAATCATAGCATGAGTGAAGTAGTAAACAGTTTAATTAAAAACGGACTTAAATTAGAAGAATTAAAGGAATATGATTACTCACCATATGATTGTTTTGATAAGACAAAAAAAATTGAATCCAATAAATTTCGAATAAAACACCTAGATAATAAAATACCAATGGTTTATTCAATATTAGCAGCTAAATAATCTAGGGGAATAAAATTATTTTTATGCTTAATTTAAATATATGAAACTGAAAATATGACTCTTAGACTTATAATATTCTTAGCAATTAATTTTGGGGCACTTGCTTTGGGAAGCTTTTTTACTGGCAAAGGAGTTCCATCTGATTGGTATGTGAGCTTGACAAAGGCTCCGTGGACTCCACCTGGTTGGGTTTTTGGGTTCGCCTGGACTACAATTATGATTTGCTTTAGTATTTATTTAGCATATTTATGGCCAGTTGCTGAAAATAAAAACCTTCTGATTACTCTATTTATAATTCAGTGGGTATTAAATATTGCTTGGAATCCGGCTTTCTTTTATTACCACAATGTTTTACTAGGACTGGTTATAATTAGCACGCTTACCATACTTATTGGAGTCTTCCTTTTTATGCATTGGCCTGAACTTAAATTGAAATCTGTTTTAATACTTCCATATCTCCTCTGGCTATTAATCGCCACATCTTTAAATGGCTATATATTGCTAAAAAATTAATTAGAAAAAATAGATTTATCGAATGGAAAAACCAAGTTCTTATTGTGAGCATGTTGCTTCTTTGCAAAATGATAATATTCATAGAATTTACCACGATACACAATATGGATTTCCAATTGATTCGGATGATGAATTGTTTTGCCGTTTAACTTTGGAAATAAATCAGGCCGGTTTATCATGGACAACAATTCTAAATAAGCAAGACAACTTTCGAAAAGCATATTCTAACTTTAATGTTGAGGTTGTTGCCAAGTACGAAGATATTGATATAAAAAGACTGCTTTCAAACCCAGGAATAATTCGAAATAGATTAAAAATAGATGCTACAATAAATAATGCTAAAAGAATAGTAGAACTACAAAATGCATTTGGCTCATTTAAAAACTGGTTAGACAAAAATCACCCATTAACCATAGAGCAATGGGTAAAACTATTCAAGATAACATTTAAGTTTACGGGTGGAGAAATTACAAAGGAATTTTTGTTAAGTACTGGATACCTGCACGGTGCCCATGCTGAAGATTGTGAGACATATAATACTATTATTAAGAAAAAACCAATGTGGCTTAAATAGTAATGCCTATTCATTATTTGTAATGTTTTAGTCCAAAGGCTCTTTATTCTTATTTACTATATTTACACCTGCATGGTAATTTTACTTTTTAAGCAATGCTTTAATATTATTCGTTTGGTGTTAAAAAACGATAATTAATAGATAAATGGAATCAATAAACGTAAGGGAAAAACTTAATTTGATTGATGATCATTGGAACCCGAGAATAATTGGAGAGTTAAATGGTCAGCAAGTAAAAGTAGCAAAGATAGAAGGAGAATTTGTTTGGCACAATCACAAAAATGAAGATGAACTTTTTTATATCATAAAAGGAAAACTAATTATAGAGTTTAGAGATAAAGAAGTTGAGCTAAATGAAGGCGAAATGATTATCGTTCCCAAAGGCGTTGATCACAAACCCATTGCAGAGCAAGAGGTTTGGATAATGCTTTTTGAGCCCAAAAACATTAAGCATACAGGTAATGTTGAGCATAAATTAACGGTTAAAAAGTTCAAAAAAATATAATTTAAAAAAATTGCGCTAACTTTAGTGCAGGAGCTTAATATTTAATAATGGAATTTTTATCAGAACTATTTAGATCATTTTTTGGAATGACCTGGGAATTATTTTCGGGCCTTGCCATGGGGTTTGTGCTTTCATCGTTAACCAGAGTCTTTGTATCTGCAGAAACAATAAGTAAATCTGAATGGATATAGATACAACAAAACCGTATGTTTGTGTCATTGGAGGTTTAAATATAGATCTGCAAGGCTCCTCAGATGCGCCCCTGGTTTTAAATGATTCAAATCCAGGCGAGATTGAAATGTCAGCTGGCGGCGTTGGAAGAAATATTGCTGAAAATATGGCAAGAATTTCAATTGATTCAAAGATACTCTCCTATGTAGGAAATGACGCTCTTGGTGATTTTGTAATCAATAAAACAAAGATGGCAAATGTTGACACTTCATTATTAATAGAACACAGCACTCTCCCAACTAGCCAATATTTATCATTGCTTGATGACAATAACGATATGCTAGCTTCTATCTCCGATATGCGGATTATTGATGAAATGACGATTCAAGACATAATGAACTGGAAAGATGTTCTAGATCTTTGCAGTGTGATTGTTATAGATACAAACATACCAGTCAAGGTGATTGAGCATGTTGTTGAGCACTACAGCCATATACCTTTGTTTTTAGATCCAGTTTCCTTTGCTAAAACTTCTAAAGTTCTGCATATAATTGGGAAATTTCATACAATTAAGCCTAATAAACTTGAAGCTGAGCTTATCTCGGGTATTTCAATTATAGATGATGAGACTATGCTTAATGCTGCTCAAAACATATTTGATAAAGGTTGTAAGCAAATTTTCATTACACTTGGAGATGAGGGTGTTTTTTACCTTGACGGCAAGGACTATGGGCATTATTTACATCATGGGGTCAATATAAAAAGTGCCAACGGAGCAGGAGATGCCTTCACCGCTGGAGTTGTTTATGGTTTTTTAAATCATTCAAGCATAGAAGAGACAGCAAAGTTTGCCTCTGCTGCTGCAGTAATAGCTTTACAAAGTAAAAATACGATAAGTGAGAATCTGTCGGAGCATAATATTAAATTACTATTAAATGATGAAATGCAATGAAATTTAGTGATTATCTTGATATCCACCCAAATGTGCAAGAAGCGATTAAAAATGGGGATCCCATTGTCGCGCTTGAGTCTACTATTATTTCTCATGGGATGCCTTATCCTAAGAATATTGAGACCGCTATAATGGTTGAAGAGACAGTGCGCTCTAATAAAGCTATACCAGCAACAATTGCTATTATTAATGGTAGGTTAAAGGTAGGCCTTACTCACCAAGAGATTGTGTATTTGGCGACCAATGATGATGTCAGAAAGGTTTCACGAAGAGACCTTGCAATCACGGTCTCTCAAAAGCAGTCTGGATCAACGACCGTTGCCGCAACAATGATCATCGCAAACCTTGCAGAGATAGCTGTATTTGCCACTGGAGGAATTGGAGGTGTTCACAGGGGAGCTGAAAAAACATTAGACATATCAGCTGACCTCGAGGAACTGTCTAATACAAATGTCTGTGTCGTGTGCGCTGGAGCTAAAGCAATTTTGGATATAGGTCTAACGCTGGAGTATCTAGAAACGAAAGGCGTTCCTGTTATTGGGTATAAAACATCTGAATTGCCAGCCTTTTATTCATCAGAGTCAGGCTTTGATGTTGATTACAAGATTGATTCAGCACTCGAGATTGCTGCAATATTAAAGACCAAATGGAACTTAGGTGTTGACGGTGGTGTCCTAGTTGCCAACCCAATTCCAGTTGCCTTTGAGCTTGAATCAAGTATTATGAATGAGGCTATTAACCAGGCCATTATTGAAGCCGATAAAGAGAACATAACGGGAAAGAACATAACACCATTCTTGCTCTCAAAAGTGAGTGAAATTACGGAGGGAAAGAGTTTGGATGCCAACATTAAGTTAATTCAAAATAACGCTGATTTAGCGGCTAAAATAGCACTTCATTACTCGAAACAAGGGTAGTTGCTTTTCTCTAACAAAAGAATTAAACATTGATACAAGACCAACCACTAAAAGGAAAAGTATCATCAGTATGCTCTGATCAGACCTAACGTATTGATCAATTAATATTTGACATCTTACCTTATTTTTGGACTATTCCTTTCTATATTTAGATTGGATACCTGAAAGTCCGACAGAGTCTCTACAGGTTAATAAAAATCCATTTGAAATGAACTATATAACAATTTTAAACTTAATTTTTATTTCCCTTACAATTGGTTATTACATAATGTGCAAAATACATAGCAGGAGATTAGAAAATCAATAACAACATTGTAATTTGTTAAACTCAGATATATTCTGCAAAAACTATGTGAATTTTTTATTTTAATAGTTTATGAGCACTTTACACCAAACCTTTGTTCAAATCCAGAAATTCCTTGAAGGCCGCCAGTGTGAACAGACACAATATTATTCATGCCTTTAAAATATCCATTTTCCATAAGGTTAATAACTCCGTAAAGTTGTTTTCCAGTATATATAGGATCTAGCTGAACTCCATATTTATTTCTAAATAAATTTATGAACTCAATGAGATCTAGGTTCCATTTAACAAAGCCACCAAAATGATAATCCTCAATCACATCATAATTATCGGGACAGGTTTTGCCATAAGTATCTTCGTATAACCTTTTGATTTCAACCTTCATGAATTCTCCTTTTAAAACTGGAATTACGACTAATTTCTGATGTTTCTTAAGCGCTCTTAACATACCAGCTGCTGTGGCTCCAGTTCCTGCATCAACTGTAATAATATCAAAATCCATGTCTATTTCATTTACGATATCTTCACAACCAATTACACCATACTTTGATGCACCACCTTCGGGAACAATAAGAGTTTTTCCCTTAATTACCACCTCCCTCAAGTTTCGTGCGATTTCTTTGTATCTAGCTCTGCTTACAAAACGTAGCTCCATTCCAAGTTTACGACAATAATCAATTGTTGGATTAGCAATTTCTTCTCCTCTAACTGTGGCAATTGTTTTTACTCCATATATTTTTCCAGTAGCTGCTACTGAAGGAAGCAAGTTTGCATATGCCCCCCCGAAGGTTTCTATCGTATCAATGTTTTTTTCTAGAGCAAGCCTTATATGTTCTTTAAGCTTTCTCCATTTATTACCTGAAACATCTTTGTGTATAAGGTCATCTCTTTTTAGGTAAAGATCTATACCATTAATTTTATCAATCCTCTGGAGTATGCTTTTACTTAAATCCACAAATGGTTTTTTGATAAAGTAAAGTTAGAAAGAATTCAATAACCAGATCTATACACAATAGAAATATGAATTTATTTATTCAATGCTTTTTTAACAGACTCAGCAGTATCTAGTACTGTCTTTTCTATGGGAATCGGCATCCAATTAAATGTTTTCTTAGTCTCGTTTATATCCCCAGAATAAGTATATCCCACAAAAGGCAACATTCCTTTCATCTCGTCATTGAAATTTGCCATGAACCTAATTAAAAAATTAGGAGCGGTATTTGTACTTGCTTTCTTAAAACCATTATTTTTTAAGATGGAAGCAATATCTTTAAAAGATATAGGTTTCTCCGTAGCTACTATATACCTATTACCACTTGCTTTTTTGTTTTCCATGGCCTGTACATGAATCTCGGCAATATCTCTAACATCTGACATGTTGATAGCAGCCTGTGGTAGCATAGGCATTTTACCAGTGATCATTTTGGCAAAGGTAGTCATGGATTCCCCTGATAAATTACCAGAAAATGTTGGCCCATATACGGGACCTGGATTAATTACTACCAGCTCCAAAGGAATATCTCCTTTTTGATTTTTTATAAAATTCCATGCGGCTTTTTCAGCCATGGTTTTACTTTTAGAGTAGGCAGTTGTATTTTTTGCATCAACATTAGTCCACGTATCTTCATTAATATTTATTGAATCATTGCTATCTCCCATCATCGCAACCATAGAAGAGGTTAGGACAACACGTTTTATTCCAGCTTTTTTAGCAGCCTTAAGTGCTCTTAATGTTCCATCAACAGCAGGTTTAATTAATTCATTTTCATCCTTTGGCACCTTTATTATAAAAGGTGATGCAACATGTAATACAAAATCACATCCTTCCATTGCTTCTCCCCAACCCTCATCCTTCAATAGGTTTAACTCACAAAACTCTAAATTTTCTTTAGGGTCAACTTCATTTTTTAAACCATTAATAACTTCATCTTTTTTAGATAAATTTCTAACGGAGCCTCTTACAGAATATCCTTTTTTTAATAGTTCAGCAGCGCAATGCTGACCAATATATCCCGATATGCCTGTTACTAGTACTTTTTTCATGTTTTTATTTATTTAGCAAGCGAAAATACAGTATTACATAAAAATTTCACAGGTAATTTTATATTTTTTTTTACACAAACAAAGACAGGTGAAACAAATGTTGACCCAACAAATTAAAAAGAATACGAAATTCAGAAATATTATGTAATTCGGATAGCTTTATACAAAAATAAAAAGTGTTTAAAAAATTAAGTAGCTGAATGTTTTTTGAATAATATCAGCAATAATTATAGAGCATTTGTTTTTATATTTGGCTCCTGCAAATGATTTTTAATAAATAGATTGTTGCCATATGCTCAAAAAATATTTTTGGATTTTATTTATTGTCCTATTTAGTCTAGCTGCTCTAACAGCAGAAAAAATTAACAGTAGACTTTATATGAGTGACTATAAAGTTTATCATAGAACTGCCAAAAGGATTGTAAATAAAGAGAATATATATTCTGTTAAGCAAGACGGCCACTATGTTTTTAAGTATTCAACAACCAGTGGAATATACTTCATCCCCATTTCTTTTATTCCTTTAAAATATGCCAAGTACATATATTGGCTAGCTTTAACCATACTGCTGTGTATAGGAGTTAATGTATTATATAAATTGATTGATAATAAATATAAAATTGGGGCCAATAAAAATAGTATTATAATATTGTCAATTATTGCTGTTATTGCCCATATATTTAGGGAGTTGCATCTGGGCCAAGTAAACATGTTGCTATTAGTAATGTATATTACACTCATATACTTTTTACAACAAAAAAGTAAAATACTGTTTGCTCTTATGTTGAGTATAAGTGTATTTTTAAAACCGTTTGGACTTATATTTTTCCCCTATTTACTCATAAAAAAAGAATACAAGATAATTTTAACCTCACTTATTTTTATTTTTATTCTAGCACTACTGCCTCTTCTTTTTTATCCAAATTGGCATGACTTCAGCAATCTTTATTTTGACTGGATTAATGAGTTAAAGGTCGAATTGAATAAAAAACAAGCCTTGCTTGCCGATGGTAACCATACTGTTTTTTCTGTTTTTGCCCGTTACACGCCTTTAAAATTTATCCTAGTAAACCAAATAATTGAGAAGGTTTATCAAGCTCTTGTATTAATTATAATTGGTGCTGGATTATTTATTGAGTTTAGAAAGAAAAACCACAATAGTGATATTGTATATCAAATGATACTTCTAATAAGCATAATACCTTTGTTGGCATTTACTACTTATAATCTATTTATATTTGAATTACCCATAATACTTTACTTAATATACTTTTTTAAGGATTTGAATATTACTCAAAAAATTATGGTTGTGATTGGATGCATTTTAATTGGAGGAAATATCCACGAGATAACGGGAAGTGCTTTAAGGGACTATTTAATAGGTATATCGGTTTATACCTTTGGTACAATATCTCTAATTACTGCTTTAATTTTGTTTAAAAATGCAAAACTCGATTAGAGGTTAGTATAGTTATAAGCATAAAAAAATAAGGACACTTTAATTATCCTTGTTTCCCCCTAATTACAGGCTTTTACTTACAAAAGTATAAAGTAAGGTTGTAATAATTGGGATTAAATTTTGATGAAATAAAAACAATTTAAATTAACTTTGTAAAAAAATTAATAGCCTATGAACACACCGAATAAATTGGTAGAAGAAATACAGCAGAACAGAAAGTTAAAGTCTGGCTTGCTAAAGATTTTCAGAGATAATTCAGTAAGGATAAAGTCGTTAAAAAGGAAGTGGACTGATGGAGATGATGTTGCCGCTAAACTTGATATGGTTGATTATTTAAGGGATAAAGGCTTTGAGGTTAATGATGATGAGCTTAAACAAGTTTGGGACTATATGTGGCTACATAATCGCCACAAGGCAATTAGTGATGGTGATTACGATGAGGCAACTGGCCAGTTAGATTACTAGATTGAAGTTTAAAGCTAATCTTCGATGCTTTAATTTTGTTTAAAAAGGCAAAACTTGATTAGAGGTTATAGTTATAACCAAAAAAAGAGGGTATGAAAGTACCCTCTTTTTTCTTTTCACATTGATATTCTTAATATGATCTTAGTGTTTCAATTGCAAAACTCCGAATATGTTCAACACCCCCTCTAGTATTAAAGTATTCTTCCCACTCTTTTGTTTTTGTTCTCATGTCTCTTCTGTTCTGAACTAAATCTGTCCAATTCTTAGCACCAACATAAGCCCAGTGAGTGGATCCTTCATACCCATTGATAAGAATGCTTCCAAAACCTAGATCTCTACCATCCATCACAGAGGATAACTCTCCAACTAGCTTGTCGTGAGCAGCTTTAAATGCCTGCTCATCTTTAGCCTTGAAGTCATATATTTGTCCGTATTGGTATGCATCATCATCGTCACCACCAACCCAGCTTAAAACTTCTCCTGAAGTACTAAATGTCCATTCTTCAACAAAATTTTGGAATTTCTCAATAAATGCTTCCCATTGAGCATTTGTTACAGTGGTATCACTTCTGCCCCAGTTCGCAGGATCACCATATATTACAATTCTATGAGTAGAAGGTTCTCCACCAATTGACATTCTTTCAATATTGATTCCCCCTGATTTAAAATTAGCCTCGCCCCAGAAGCCATCAGCCAATTCTAGAATGGCATCTTGACAACCTCTTTTTGCTTCAAATTCATAAACTTTAAATGCGGTTTGTGAGTAAGCTAGAGTGCTAAAAAATACTAGTAAAATAATAGATACTTTTTTCATAAATAATATATTTAAATGTTAAAAATTGTGATAATTCTAATTTGGGTATTTCCCTTGTTCATATCTTTATAAATAAAGAGTTTATTTAAACGAATAAGGGGACCTGAATTATTCAGGTAAATTCACGTTTGTTACAAAATGAAGATTTGTTCGGGTTCACTTTTTCAATCACTTCGGTTAATTTGTAATATAATAAAATACCAAAAATATTATATTTATTTAAATAAACAAGTATTTATCTTAATATATTTAGTATTTGAGGAGTAAAATTTTAGTTCTAATAAGATCTTAGTATTTCAATTGTAAAATTGCGGACATGTTCAACACCCCCTCTGGTATTAAAGTATTCTTCCCACTCTTTTGTTTTTGTTCTCATATCTCTTCTGTTCTGAACTAAATCTGTCCAATTCTTAGCGCCAACATAAACATAGTGAGTAGAGCCTCCATACCCATTGATAAGAAAACTTCCATAACCTATTTCTCTACCATCCATCACAGAGGATAACTCTCCAACTATTTTATCGTGAGCATTTTTAAATGCCTGCTCATCATCAGCCTTGAAGTTATATATATGTCCGTATGTATAAGAAGCTTCATCATCACCACCAACCCAGCTCAAAGCTTCTCCTGAGGTGCTAAAGGTCCATTCTTCCACAAAATTTTGGAATTTCTCAATAAATGCTTCCCATTGAGCTTTTGTTACAGTAGTATCACTTCTGCCCCAGTTAGCAGGATCACCATATATTACAATCCTATGTGTAGAAGGTTCTCCACCAATTTCCATTCTTTCAATATCGATTCCCCCTGATTTAAAATTAGCCTCGCCCCAGAAGCCATCAGCCAATTCTAGAATGGCATCTTGACAACCTCTTTTTGCCTCAAATTCATAAATGATAAATGCATTTTGTGAATAAGCTAGAGTGCTAAAAAGCACTAGTAAAGTAATAGATAATTTTTTCATTATAGTATATTTAGATATTTTGATAACTCTAATTTTGGCGTTTAATAATTCATTTCATTAAGTTATATAAGATTTGATTTACTTTAAAAAAGAATTTAGCTGAATTATTAATAGAAGTTCATGCCTGCTGGAAACTAAAAGCTTGTTTAAAAGTTATTTTTCTTATATCTGGTGTGAACCTATATTTGAACAAATATAATGGTTTAATTTTAAAGATACTTGATATTTTAAGTCTAAAGTTTTGAATGTGCTCGAAAATAAGATCTGAGAATGAATTATTAAAAGTGTTAATAAAAAAGGTTGTATTTTTCCACCTGTTTTTCAAATTCAGATAATTAATTAAAATTTTAAAAATGAAAAAAATCAATTTCACATTAAGTATTCTATTAATATTTATTTGCACAACAATTACCATTTCCTGCAATAAGGATGAAACCCAGACAATGGAAGAAAAAGTTGAAATTGCTCTGGCAGGATTTGCCGAAGATTTAACCAACAATCCTCCATCAATTGATGATGTTTCTGAAAGAGTAAAACAATATATGCTTGCGAACATTAATGATTTTTACGGTTCCACAGTTGCTTTAATTGACACTTCTGGTTTGGCAATATACAGTCCATATTGGTTTAAATCTAATGATGCTCTTGATGAGGTAAACCTTGCTGACACATCCTATCACATCAATACACAGGAATGGCTTCGTTTACCAATCGACACAGGTGAGGCAATTTGGACAGATCCATATTTCGATGAAGGTGGTGGTAATATTTGGATGATAACTCGTTCAGTTCCGGTTTACATCGATGGAAAAATCGCAGCCGTAGCAACTACTGACTTGGAGGTTATCCCATTGGATGATTAGATTTTATATGGTTAAAAAATGTATTGTTTTTAATCCAGATTTAATTGGTGATTATTCCAATAATATTGTTCATGGTAATTATTTCCACTAGGAAACAATTCCACCATTATTTTCATGGTTTTAAGTATTATTGCAAAGTATTATGTTTTTAAACCAATTAGACGATTTTATTAATGAAAGTATTTAAAAAAATTTTCCTTGCGATATTTATACTTATTGTCATCATTTTGATTGCGGGATATTTCTGGTTAAGATCAACAAACCCCATCTACACAGGTGAAATAAAGCTATCTGGATTAGATCAGAAAGTTGAGGTGGTTTTTGATGATTTTGGTGTACCTCATATTTATGCCAATAATGCCCATGATGCATACATGACACTAGGATATTTGCAAGCTCAGGAAAGACTTTTTCAGATGGAGATGATCCGAAGAGTTACTTCGGGAAGGTTATCCGAATTACTTGGAGAAAGTATGGTAGATACAGATAAAACTATGCTTACACTTTCAATTACGGATATGGCACAACGCAGTGCTGATAAATTTTTTGAAAACACAGATCAGCCATATAAAAAAGAAACACTTGCATATTTAAAAGGCGTAAATAATTTTATTGATAACGGAAACCTCCCCATAGAGTTTGCTTTATTAGATTTTAAACCTGAACACTTCAAACCAGTTGATGTATATACAGCAATAGGTTATATGGCATTATCATTTACATCTGCCTTGTACCAAGATCCGCTGGCAACACAAATACTCCAGAACCTAGGAGAAGAATACTTATTAGATTTTAATCTTGACTCTATATCACACAGCAAACATTATGAATCAACCGATGAAATTAGTAGTTTAAGTTATGTTAATAAGATTACAGAAGTGCTCGATAAACTAATAATACCAGTTTGGCATGGTTCAAATAATTGGGTGCTGTCATCTAATAGGTCAAAATCTGGCAAAGTTCTACTCGCCAATGATACTCATATTAAATATTCGCAACCTGCGGTTTGGTATGAGGCATATATGGAGTATCCTGGTTTTGAGCTAGGAGGTTACTATCTGGCAAGTGTTCCTTATGCTGCAATTGGTCATAATAAAAGTTTTGCATGGGGCGTAACCATATTCCCTTTTGATAATATGGATTTGTATCAGGAGAAGCAAAATCCTGATAATTCAAACCAAGTATGGGTAAATGATCATTGGGAAGATTATGTTATTAAAACCAAAACCATCCCAGTTAAAGATAAGCCATCCGTTGAGTTTGAAATAAAAGAAACCCGACATGGGCCTGTTATAAATGGAGTATATAATAATGTGGCTAAAAATGATGAACCTCCAGTAACTTTATGGTGGGCCTTAAATGATATGGAGTCCACAATTATGGAAGCCCTTTATCTTATAAATAACTCAAATAATATAAATGATTTTGAATCTGCAATGAAATACATAGACCTCATAGGCATGAACATTGTCTATGGAGATGTGGATGGCAATATTGCATTGTGGTCAGCAGGTAAAATACCCATCCGACCTAAGCATGTAAATTCAAAGTTTATTCTTGATGGTGCTAGCGGTAATGACGAAATATTGGGTTATTATCCATTTACCAAAAATCCTCAAATTATAAATCCAGAGAGTGGGTTCATAACCACTGCCAATGATGAGCCACTTCGTGTTGATGGAGTATTATATCCTGGATATTATACATCTGGAATCAGAGCAAGAAGAATTAAGAAACTAATGTCTTCAAAGGAAAAATGGAGCTTGGATGATTTAAAAGCTGTTCAGTTAGATAACACATCCGAAAGGGATACAATTTTGGTTAATCTAATTCTGGATAATGCAAATCTAGAAGCAGTGATGAAAAAAGGACCTACATATCAGCTAGCCATAGACCAATTGAGATCATGGGACGGAGCGTCTGACATAGATAACGTTGGAACTACTATTTTTAATAACATTATATATTTTGTCATATATAATATCGTTGGTGATGAGATGATTGAGGATGATAAATACAGACTTATTGAATCATTCTTGGTAAGAGCTAACTTGTCTTCTCTTCTTGCAAATGATAATTCTCCATGGTTTGATAATATCGATAGTGATAAAATTGAAACAAGATCAATGATATTTACAAAATCATTGGAAGAAGGAATAACATCATTGATTAACCAATTTGGCGATGATTTAAGTAAGTGGAAATGGGGTAAGGTACATACCCTAACACACGTTCATGCCATTGGAAGAAGCCAACCTTTTGATATGATATTTAATGTAGGTCCATTTGCTAAATCTGGAAGTAATGACGTTATAGATAAGGAAGGATTTAGGTATAACAGCTCGGGAGTATTTCCAATTGTAGATGGACCAGCCATGAGATTACTTGTGGACTTATCAGATTCTGTTGATGTTCTTTCAATAATTCCTACTGGTCAATCAGGTAATGTAATTAGTCCTCATTATTCAGATCAATCATATTTGTTTAACAATGGTGATTATAGAGTTTTTAATTACTCCAAAGACAAAATCAATAATTCAAGGGTTTTACTGATACATCCCTAAATTGTCCTACCATAACTCAATTGATTTCTGGCATTTTGATGATTAATCATTAAAATTGACATTAATTATTAAGCAGTTAACTAACCGGTTATCGGGTAGTAAAAATGATATTATTGTGGGGGATCTTCCCATCTTTGGAACATTGTGAAATTATTAACAATGATTCACATCTTTGGCCTCTTTCAATTGTTTTTGTATTAATTTTGCAATTCAGATTAATTAGAGATGAAATCCACTATAGAGGATTAGTTATAATGTAAAGAAGCTATCATGAAAAAAGAAAAGCTTTTCGATGTATTTCCACCTATCACTGATAAGGAATGGAAAGATAAGATAATAGCTGATTTAAAAGGCGCTAACTTCGACAAAACCCTAGTTTGGAAAACCGATGAAGGTATAGATGTTCAACCATATTATCGCAGTACTGATTTTACATCTTTATCTCACACGGATATTTTACCCGGCAACTTCCCATTTGTAAGGGGAAATCATGTAAAAGATAATAAATGGCTTATTCGTCAGAATATAAAAGTAAAAGATATAGAAAAAGCTAACAAAAAAGCAGTCGACATTATTCTGGGTGGAGTTAACTCCATTTGCTTTATTCTTGAAGATGATATTAATCCGGATCTCCAAAATTTGGATGATTTATGCAAAAATATTAACCCTGATTTAATTGAGTTGAATTTTAGGACAAAAGATCCTCTTTTAGCGATAAAATCCATTGGTGAACTTTCAAAAACACATACAATAGAGCACAATAAATATAGAGGAAGTGTTGAATATGACCCAATAGGAGATTTTTGTATTACTGGAAAATTCAAGTCATCACAAAAAAACGATCTTTCTGCATTATTGGATATGTATGATGCGGCTAAGCAATCAAAGGGAATACAATTTATTGTTGTAAATGCAGGTATTTTTAAAAATGCCGGTGTAGATATAGCAAGTGAAATTTCATATGCTCTCTCTATGGGCGCTGAGTATTTAACTTATTTGAATGAAAAGGGGCTAAAAACAGATGACATCGCAAGTAGAATTCGTTTTCATTTTGCTGTGGGGTCGAATTATTTCATGGAAATTGCAAAATTTAGAGCCATTAAATATTTGTGGGCAAAAATTATTAGTGCTTATGGTCTATCCAATAATAATAATGCAACTACTCATATACATTGTACCAATTCTGAATGGAACAAAACCATATATGATCCATATGTAAATATGCTACGTACAACAACTGAGGCAATGTCAGCAATTTTGGGAGGAGTTAATTCACTTACAATTTTACCATTTAATTCTGTTTATGAAAATGCAACTGAATTTTCAGAACGTATAGCTAGAAACCAGCAGTTAATTCTTAAAGGAGAGGCATACCTAGACAAGGTTGCTGATGTGAGTGCTGGATCATATTACATAGAAGAACTTACCAATAAACTTATTCATAAATCCTGGGATAAATTCCTAGATATTGATGAAAAAGGAGGTTTCATAGAAGCATTTAAAAAAGGAGTAATACAGGACGTCTTAAGAGAGGAATCGGAAACGAAACATCAAAATGTAGCCACTCGCAAACGTTCAATTTTAGGCACCAATCAATTTCCAAATATTAAGGAACGCTTAAGTGCTGATTTTGTTTTTCCCAATACTAAAATCAAACATGATTCCGATGTTGAGCCTATTAATATATATCGCGGTGCATCTAAATTAGAGGAGTTAAGATTTAAAACAGATAAATATTCAAAAACAAATAAACGTCCAACCGTTTGGATGTTTACATATGGTAATTTGGCGATGCGAAAAGCCAGAGCTCAGTTCTCAGAGAACTTTTTTGGATGTGCTGGTTATGAAATAATAGACAACCCTGGCTTTAATTCAATTGATGAAGGGATCTCGGCTGCCAAAATTGCCAAACCTAATATTGTGGTTCTATGCAGTTCTGATGATGAATACAATGAAATCGCAGAACCAATATTTAATGCTTTAAAAGAAACAGCAATTGTTGTTATAGCGGGTTATCCAAAAGAGAGTCTTGATAAACTTCAAGATATTGGAATCACCAATTTTATCCACATGAAAAGCAATATGTTGGAAGAACTTATCAGATATAATGACTTAATGAAAATTAGCTAATAAACTATAATTATGAAGCCTAATTTTAAAAACATAGAGATTGACAAACATCCAAAAAATGCTATGTCAACCAAAGAGTGGGAAACTAATAATAATATAAGAGCAAATTGGAAAACCCCAGAGCATATAAATGTTAAATCTGTTTATACTGCAAATGATTTAAAGGAAATGGAGCACCTAAGTTATGCAGCAGGCTTAGCTCCCTACCTCAGGGGACCTTATTCAACTATGTATGTTACTCGACCATGGACCATACGTCAATACGCTGGATTTTCCACCGCAGAAGAGTCAAATGCATTTTATAGAAGAAATTTGGCCGCTGGACAAAAGGGACTATCAGTGGCATTTGATCTTGCAACACATCGAGGGTATGATAGTGATCATGAACGTGTTGTGGGTGATGTTGGAAAAGCAGGTGTTGCAATAGACTCAATACTTGATATGCATATCTTGTTTGATCAGATTCCGCTTGATAAAATTTCCGTTTCAATGACTATGAATGGTGCAGTTCTGCCGATAATGGCATTTTATATAGTGGCTGCACTCGAACAAGGTGCTAAGCTAGAAGAACTCTCTGGAACAATACAAAATGATATTCTCAAGGAATTTATGGTTCGTAACACCTATATATATCCACCTGATCCTTCAATGAGAATAATAGCAGATATTTTTGAATACACATCTCAAAATATGCCAAAGTTTAATTCAATTTCAATTTCAGGATATCATATTCAGGAAGCTGGAGGTACTGCAGATATTGAACTTGCATATACATTAGCTGACGGTTTGGATTATATTAGAACAGGGTTGAAAGCTGGATTGAAAATAGATGATTTTGCACCCAGACTCTCCTTTTTCTGGGGTTCAGGAATGAATCATTTTATGGAAATTGCCAAACTCAGAGCAGGTAGGATGTTGTGGGCAAAAATTGTTAAGAAATTCAATCCTAAGAATCCCAAATCAATGGCATTACGCACTCATACTCAAACATCCGGGTGGAGTCTTACGGAGCAGGATCCTTTTAATAATGTCGCTAGAACTTGCGTGGAAGCGCTCGGCGCAACACTTGGCCATACTCAATCACTTCATACAAATGCCCTAGATGAGGCCATAGCACTTCCCACAGATTTTTCAGCGCGAATAGCAAGAAATACTCAGATATATTTGCAGGAAGAAACAAACATATGCAACTCAGTTGATCCATGGGCCGGCTCTTATTATGTTGAAACTCTTACACATGAACTTGCTCATAAAGCCTGGGAACACATTTGTGAGATTGAAGAAATTGGTGGAATGGCAAAAGCAATCGAAACGGGATTACCCAAAATGCGTATTGAAGAGGCTGCAGCACGAAAGCAAGCTAGAATAGATGCTAATAAGGATATAATAGTTGGAGTAAATAAGTATAAATTAGAAAAAGAAGACCCCATCGATACACTCGATATTGATAATGCAGCTGTGCGAGAATCACAGTTAAATAGACTTGATAAATTGCGTGCCAATAGAGATAATGATTTAGTAAAAAATAATTTGGATGCAATCACAAAGGCGTGTGAAACCGGAGAGGGTAATTTACTTGCTTTAGCAGTTGAGGCAGCAAAAAATAGAGCCAGTTTGGGAGAAATTTCGTATGCTTGTGAAAAAATTATGGGTAGATATAAAGCAGTTATAAGGTCAATTTCTGGAGTTTATGCATCAGAAGCAAAAAATGATACCTCTTTTAAAGAAGCTCATAAGCTTGCAGATGAATTTGCAAAATTAGAGGGTCGTAGACCACGGATTATGATTGCAAAGATGGGACAGGATGGTCATGATCGTGGGGCAAAAGTTGTTGCTACAGGATATGCCGACATTGGATTTGATGTTGATATTGGACCCCTTTTTCAAACCCCTGCTGAAGCTGCAAAACAAGCAATAGAAAATGATGTTCACATTTTAGGAGTCTCATCATTGGCTGCAGGTCATAAAACACTTGTACCTCAGGTAATATCAGAACTAAAAAAACTTGGTCGTGAAGATATTATGGTAATTGTAGGCGGAGTAATTCCACCTCAGGACTATCAATTTTTATACGATGTTGGAGTCGCTGCAATATTTGGACCTGGAACTGTAGTTTCCGATGCGGGCATTAGTTTGCTAAAACTTTTGATAGAATCCGTTAAATAGGTTGGATGAAATTCACCCCCTAATTTGGGATATCATTTACACTTTTCCTTTCAAATAACCTCATACCCATAAGGGCTAAAACTCAAGTGCCTTAAACCATTAGCAAAAGCTTAGGAAACTTTTAACATATATTAAGTTTCCTAAGTTTTTAAGTTGTGTATTTTTGCTATTTATTATTCAAAATCATACCTAAATGATTAAACACATAGTATTTGTTTTTGCATTGATTATTGTTTTTGAGCTTCCTGCTCAGAATATTAAATAT
This sequence comes from Lentimicrobiaceae bacterium, assembly GCA_018661505.1. Taxonomy (GTDB): domain Bacteria; phylum Bacteroidota; class Bacteroidia; order Bacteroidales; family F082. The sequence continues at coordinate 50,298 of JABJIE010000026.1, read as the reverse complement.
TTTTCAGTTGACGGAGCTATTGCCTATGCAATGGATAATAACTATCAGGTTATTAATGCTCAAAAAGATGTTAAAGCTGCAATATTTAAAGTTAAGGAGTCCACAGCAATAGGTTTACCACAAATTGATGGTTCTATTCAATACAACGATAATATTGCACGACCCGTAATGATTTTGCCTCCTGAATTTACTCAACCAGGTCAGTCAAGTGAAATTCAATTTGGTACCAAATATGATGCAACTCTTGGCGCAAGCTTAAATCAGTTAATATTTAGTGGCGAATATGTTGTTGGCCTTCAGGCTGCAAGAAAATATCTTGAAAAAAGCAATACCGATTTTTTCAAAAGTAAAGTTGATGTTAAGCAGCAGGTAAGTAACTCCTACTATGATGTTTTATCTGCATCAAGAGCTCTAAAAATAGTAGACTCAACCCTTGTTGTAAATAGAAATCAACTGAATGAAACTAGGGAGTTATATAATGTCGGATTTAGTGAAGATATTGATGTGGACCAATTTGAACTTATCGTTTCAGATCTAGAGGCAAGTGCATTGTATCTGAAGAATCAATTGATAATATCAACTGCTTATCTCAAATTTTTCCTTGGTCTGAATAATTCAGATAGTATAATTTTAACAGATAACCTAGAGGAACTCATAGATTTACGACATAAAAAGGGATTAATTATAGATCCTTTTAACGTTAATGATAATATCGATTATATTTCCATGGAGAAGCAAAAACAACTATCCAGATTGCAATTGAAGCTTGAAAAATCAACTTATATGCCTAGTTTGTCTGCTAGTTTGTATTATCAAACTCAGGCTCAAAGGGATGATTGGAATTTTTTCAATAGTGGCAAGTGGTATTCCAGTTCAGCATTGGGAGTAACTATGAACGTTCCTGTTTTTTCCTCTGGTATGAGACGGTCAAAGGTAAAACAGGCTCAGATCGCATATGAAAAGTTGGGGGTAAGCCAGCAACAGTTAGAATCACAATTAAATTTACAGTTTGATGCGGCAAAAAATGAATACATGAATGCCTATAGAGTATATCTAAATAAGCAAAAAAACAGAAAAACTGCTGAACGTATTTATAATGTAACAACCGTTAAGTATATTGAAGGATTGGCAACTAGCCTTGACATACTTAATACACATACTCAATTCTTAAATGCAGAGAATGATTATATAAATTCTGCCCTTTCACTTCTTAAAACGGGCGAAGAGATTGAGAAGATATTAGCAAAAGAGGAATAGTCATGAATGATAAGTCAACAATAATCGTCGATAATGTCTCCAAAATGTTCCTGGAATATGGAATAAGAGGAGTTACAATGGATGATATTGCCCAAAGGCTATCCATTTCAAAAAAAACCCTTTATACATATTTTGAGGATAAAAAAGAACTGGTTAAGGCAGTTGTTAAAATAATTAATTGTGAGATTGATAAAGATTTTTCAAGTCTAGATAAGGATAAATTTACTGCTATTGAAGAATTATTTCACTTCCATGAAGTGCATATAAGAATGATTCAAACCAACAAACCTGCTTTTATTTATGACCTTAAAAAATATTATCCCGATTTATTTTCAAATTTTGAGAAATTTAAACATGAGATGATTTACAACAAATTTGTTTCAAACTTAAATAGGGGAATTATGGAAGGTTTATATAGAAAAGATTTAGATGTGGACCTAATTACCAAGATTAATATTATCAGGCTTGAATCAATGATGGATACTCATTTATTTTCTCCAGAGGAGTTCATGTCTGCCAATCTGTGTTCGGAACTTTTTAAATATATAATATACGGAATCACATCTGACGAAGGCAGAAAAATTGTTCATAAAAAATTTAAAATAGATAAGAATTAAACACCATAATAGAAATGAGACGATTATTAGTAATATTTGCCATAAGTATTTTATTTGTTTCTTGTTCCAATAATGAAAATCTTTCAGATCAAGACAAATTGAGTCTTTACAAAAAGCAGATAAGGGAATTAGAGCAGCAAATAATTGATATTGAATCAGAAAATGCCGATGAAGAGTATACGGGCCTTAGAATACCTGTTCGTGCGGAATCCGTATCAATTCAGCCATTTTCTCACAGTTTTACAGCTGCTGGGGAACTTGAAAGTATTTATGAGGCATATATCAGTCCTGAAGTAAACGGTCAGATAGTTTCCATAAATGTAAAGGAAGGTAGTGTGGTTAATAAAGGTCAGGTTATTGCAAAACTAAATACCACAATTGTAGATAAAAACATTGTTGAACTACAATCGCAACTTGAACTTGCCAGTACCATATTCGACAAGCAATCACAACTTTGGGAAAAGGGTATAGGTTCAGAACGTCAGTTTTTGGAAGCAAAAAATAATTTTGAAAGCCTTCAAAATAAGATTTACACCCTCAAGGCGCAAAGAGAAATGGCGATTATTAAAACACCCATTAATGGTGTCGTTGAAGAGATATTCCAAAAGAAAGGAGAGCTTGCATCACCCGGAATGCAATTAATGCAGATAGTTAACTTAAACGAACTCTATATAACAGCAAAACTATCTGAGGCATATCTGCCAGTTATTAAAAAAGGAGACTATGTTGATGTTTCTTTCCCCTCATATCCTGATCTAAAATATCGAAAAAAGATATGGAGAACAGGAAATGTAGTGAATAAGCAAAACAGAACTTTTGTAGTTCAAGTAAAGGTTGACAATCCAGATGGATTACTTAAGCCTAATATGCTGGCAAACATCACAATAAACGACTACAATTCTGAAAATTCAGTTGTGCTTCCTTCCATAATTATCAGAGAGGACATGTCGGGATCTTTCATTTTTGGCATAAAAGAAGAAAATGGAGATAATGTGGCAGTAAAAATATATATCAAAACAGGTAAATCTTTCAAGGATAAAACAGAGGTGCTTGAAGGTTTAGAAGAGGGAGATATTGTTATTACTGATGGATACAATAATGTTTCAAAGGGAGCAGTTGTTACCATAATTGAATAATATGTGATTTTTAACTTGTAAATCCTATCCATGGATAATATTGAAAAAACAACAACCAATAATAAAAAGGTGGTGCGCAACTTTTGGTTGTCATCTTGGGCATTGAATAATAAAAATACAGTGTATCTTATAACTGCTGTTACCATATTATTTGGCTTCTATTCGTATGTAAGTTTACCCAAAGAATTATTTCCTGAAATTAATATTCCAACCGTTATGGTCCAGACATTATACCCTGGAAACCCTCCGGTTGATATTGAAAATCTCATAACCCGTCAGATTGAAAAAGAAGTTGAATCTGTGAAAGGGATCAAAGATTTGAATTCTGTATCAAGTCAGGATGTTTCCAATGTATTTGTGGAATTTAATACGGATGTTGATATAAAAGTAGCTCTTCAGGATGTAAAGGATGCTGTTGATAAAGCAAAAAAGGAACTTCCAGATGATTTACCAGCTGATCCGATTGTAACAGATATTGATCTTTCCGAATTTCCTGTTATTAACATCAATCTTTCTGGTGATTATAGTGTAAGTGAATTGAAGGGTTATGCCGAAGAGTTAAAGGATGAAATAGAAACAATATATGAGGTATCTGCTGTAAACTTAACTGGCATAACCGAAAGGGAGGTTAAGATAATGCTAGACCCTTTCCTAATGCGAAAATTGAAAGTTGGTTTTGGTGATGTTGAAGGTGCAATCACAGCTGAAAATATTTCCCTCTCGGGAGGTGATTTATTGCTTGGTAAGATTAAAAGAACCATAAGGGTAATAGGAGAATTTAATGACCCCAATGAGATTGAAAATATCATTGTAAAAAGGGAAAAGGGGGATATTGTATATATATCCGATATAGGGTATGTAGATTATGGATTTAAGGATCGCGACAGTTACGCTTATTTGGATACACAACCGGTGGTATCATTACAGGTAGTTAAGAAAAGTGGAGAAAATTTACTGTCTACAATATCCCAGTCCATGGATATACTGGAGACTGCCAAACTAAATGGTACGATCCCTGCGAATCTTAGTATTGACATTACCAATGATCAGTCGGAGATGGTGAAAATGCAGTTGAGTAGTCTTGAGAATAGTATAATAATGGGAATGATTTTCGTAGTCTTCATCCTGTTTTTATTTTTAGGAACAAGAAACTCATTATTTGTTGGCCTGGCTATACCAATGTCCATGTTCCTTTCTTTTATGATTATGGGGTTAATGGACTACAGGATAAATATGATTGTTCTATTCTCCCTCATACTCGCATTGGGAATGTTGGTTGATAATGCCATTGTTGTAACAGAAAACATATACAGGTTTGTAAATAAGGGATATCCTCTTTTGGAGGCTGCAAAGCAAGCAACAGGAGAGGTTGCCATGCCCATTATTTCATCCACCGCTACTACACTAGCAGCTTTTTTCCCTCTTGTATTCTGGGATAGCATAATGGGTGAATTTATGTCTTATTTACCTATAACTTTGATTATTGTTCTAGCTTCTTCCTTGTTTGTGGCATTAGTAATTATTCCTGTTGTATTTACAGTATTTTATAAAAAGGAAGCAAATGTTACTTTACCTAAACCCAAGAGGTCAATCATCGTTATTACTGTATTACTGCTGATCTCAATTATTTTTTATATCGCAGGAATAAATTGGGTTGGTACAGTTTTAGTAATAGCTGCCCTAATAGTATTTTTAAATTTATTGTTCTTGTCAAAACTGGCTCTATGGTTTCAAAAAGTTGGTTTGGTATGGCTGGAAGAGGTTTACACAAAATTTATACAATTTGCATTAAGAGGTAGGCATCCTTCTTATTTTTTAATTGGGACAGTTCTTCTTATGATATTTACCATCTTTTTCTATGCAGTTAGAAATCCAAAGGTTGAATTTTTTCCATCTGGCGATCCGAAACTAATAAATATTGTTGCCGAAATGCCCATTGGAACAGATGTTAATGTAAGCGATTCAATGATCAGGGTAATTGAGGAAAAAGTATACGAGGTATTAAATCCAGACATGGATATAGTTAAATCCGTTTTGACGGTTGCTGGAAAAGGTGCAGTTAGTGAGAATGATGGTTTTTCAGCAAGGGGAGGAGCTCCAAACAGAGGTCTTATTACAATAAATTTTGTTGATTTTAAGGATAGAGGCAAAAAAAGCACATCCGATGTATTGGAACGTTTGGGAACTCAAATGGTAGGTAAATACCCAGGGGTTATACTATCTGTGGAAAAGCAGGAGGAGGGACCACCAACAGGAAAGCCCATAAACCTTGAAATAATGGGGAAAGATTTCGAAAACCTAATAATTCTTGCGGAAAATATTAAAACAGATCTAAACAGAGCTAATATATCAGGAATTGAGCAACTTAAGATAGATTTGGATATGGATAAACCAGAACTACTTGTAAACATAGACAGGGAAAAAGTCAGAAGATATGGCTTATCAACTGGACAAGTTGGTGAGGCCATAAGAACTTCATTGTTTGGAAAGGAGATATCAGATTTTAAAGATGGTGAAGATGATTATAAAATTGTAATGAGACTTGACGATAAATATAGATATAATATATCTGATATTATTAATCAAAGAATAACATTTAGAAGCCAATCTAGTGGTAAGATAATTCAAGTTCCCATATCCGCAGTAGCAGATATAAGTTATAGCTCAACCTATGGTGCAATTACCAGAAAAGATAGAAATAGATTAATTACAATATGGTCAAATGTTCTTGAAGGCTACAATGCAAATGAGATAAATAACCAACTGAAAAAAGTAATGAAAGATTATCCGATGCCTCCTGGAACTAAATATGAGTTTACAGGTGAGCAAGAGGAACAGGCAGAGTCCATGGCATTTCTATCAAAAGCACTTATAATAGCTCTAGCTTTGATTATGATAATTTTGGTTTCACAATTTAATTCCTTCGTAAAACCTGCCATAATTATGTTTAGTGTTGTAATGAGCACCATTGGTGTTTTTGGAGGGCTTGCTACTTTCAAGATGGATTTTATAGTGATAATGACAGGAATAGGAATTGTCTCCCTTGCAGGTGTTGTTGTTAATAATGCAATTGTATTGATTGACTATATAGGTCTATTAAAAAAGATAAAGAAAAAAGAACTTTCTCTCGAAGAAGGAGAGTATCTTCCGAATGATGTTGCAAGACAATGCATTATTGATGCTGGACGTACTCGTCTTCGACCAGTTTTATTGACAGCCATTACAACAATTTTAGGACTCATGCCTCTTGCTGTTGGATTTAATATTGATTTTATCTCTTTCTTCAATACTTTTGATCCTGATATATACTTTGGTGGTGATAATTCTCTTTTTTGGGGTCCCATGAGCTGGACCGTGATATTTGGATTAAGCTTTGCTACATTTTTAACACTTGTTATTGTACCTTCGCTTTATCATGTTCTCTACGAAGCTAAAGTGAAGATGTCAAACTGGAGAAATAAATAGATTTCAATGATAGATTCATTTGATAAACTAAATCTTTCGAAACAATTATTATCAGCAATTACTGAATTGGGGTTTACAACACCAACCCCAGTACAGAATGAATCTTTTTCAGTAATCATGTCCGGAAAGGATGTGGTAGGAATAGCACAAACAGGCACAGGTAAAACACTTGCTTATGTCTTACCAATCTTGCAACAACTTAATTACTCTGATCAAATTAATCCTAGAGTACTTATACTTGTCCCCACTCGAGAACTGGTATTACAAGTTGTAAAAGATATTGAGGAAATTGCAACTTATCAAAATGTTAGAATTCTTGGAGTGTATGGAGGAACTAATATAAATACACAAAAACAAAAGGTTTTGGAGGGTTGTGATATACTTGTTGCAACACCAGGAAGACTTTATGACTTGGCAGTAAGTGGTGTTCTGCAGTTAAAATCGATTTATAAGCTGGTAATAGATGAGGTTGATGTAATGTTGGATTTGGGATTTAGATACCAATTATCAAATATTTTTGAGTTGCTGCCAGATAAAAGACAAAACCTGATGTTTTCAGCAACCATGACAGGTGATGTTGCTAAACTTATAAATCAATACTTTCATAATCCTGAAAAAATATCCATCGCTATTAGCGGAACAAGGCTTGAAAATATTGACCAAAAGAGTATTCCAGCTCCCAATTTCTTTACAAAAGTGAATTTACTTTCATGGTTATTGGAAGATAAAGAAACATTTCGCAAAGTATTGGTATTTGTATCCAGTAAAAAAAATGCAGATAAACTATTTGAATTGTTAGAAGAAAATTATGGTTCTGATATGGTTATTCTTCATAGCAATAAATCTCAAAATTACCGAATTAGATCTTTGGAACAGTTTGGTAGTGGGGAAAGAAGGATTATGATATCAACGGATGTTATGGCTAGAGGGATAGATATAGAGGATATATCACATGTGATTAATTTTGATACTCCATCGTACCCAGAGAATTATATACATCGTATCGGAAGAACAGGCAGAGTAGACAAAAAAGGTAATTCAATATTATTTTTCTCAGAGAGTGAAACCGCTAATAAGAAAGAAATTGAATTATTGATGAATTACAACATACCACAATCCGAATTTCCTGAGGGTGTAGAGACATCAAATGAATTATATGGTGAAGAACAGCCTTCCATAAAAGAAGGCCTCAGCTCCAGACCTAACACTATAACTGAGGGAAAAGCCTTCCACGAAAAAAAACTTAAAAATAAGAAAACAAACCAAGGTGGTTCTTGGAGGCGAAAAGCAAAAAAGTATAAGAATCCAAAAACAAGAGGAGATAAGATCTCAAATAAAAGAAAAAACAAAAGGTAGTTTGTTAATTACCAAAGCAGTTATAGATGATTATTACTTAACACTATTTAATTATTTTTGCATTGATGGCCATGTTATTTTTTGGCCACAGGAATAAAAAAAAAGTGAATGAAAGTAAAAATAGTAAATGATTCGGGTCATCGGTTACCAAAATATGAAACAGCCGCATCTGCAGGCATGGATTTAAGAGCTAGTATCGAAAAGGATATAACATTAAAAAGTCTTGAAAGGGCATTAATACCAACAGGATTATTCATGGAGCTACCAGTTGGATTTGAGGCACAAGTTAGACCAAGAAGTGGGCTTGCTGCAAAATTTGGAATTACTGTTTTAAATACCCCGGGTACCATAGATGCAGATTACAGGGGCGAGATAAAGGTGATCTTAGTAAATCTATCCAATGAAGAATTCACTATTTCAAATGGAGATAGAATTGCACAAATGATTATCTCTGAGCATATTCAGGCACAAATGGAAGAGGTGAAAATATTATCAGAAACTGAAAGAGGTTCTGGTGGTTTTGGACATACTGGAAAAAAATAATGGTATGTACCATCAACACCAATTTATCAAAACTTAATTTAAATGAATCCTCGATATCTAATATTAATAATATTCTGTGCTTTTATAATCAATGTGCCAGCTAAAGCGCAAAAAAATAAAAAAAGGAAACAGAAAAAAGAACAGCAGACCCAGCTAACGGATAAGCAAAAGTATGAGCAATCTGATTTATTTGCTCAGGGTTTAATACAAAAGCAATTAAAAAATTACAATGATGCTCTAAATCTTTTTTCAAAAGCTCTATTAGTTGATAGTGAGGATGCTGCAAGTCATTTTGAGGTTTCAAAAATTTTGCTGGCTTTGGGCAGAAATGACGAAGCCTTGGCAGAGGCTGAACTGGCAGTAAAGTATGATAAAAATAATATTTGGTACAAAGCTAACTATGCAAAAGCAAGTCGGTTAAATGATAACTATGACGATTATGTTAGAACATACGAGGAACTAGTAGAGGCAGAGCCTTATGATATAAACTTTGTTTATGAACTGGCATTTGCCTATCAATTTACCGGAGATTATAGAAATGCCATAATTGCCTACGATAAAATTGAAGAATTGATGGGCATAAGTGAAGTAATAATAAGTAACAAAACAGACTTTTATACAAAAATTGGCGATCCTGAAAATGGCATAAAAGAAATAGAAAAACTCATAAATACAAATCCATTTGAACCAAGATATTATGCTCTGCTAGCAGAATACTGCTCTAAAAATGGCTTTGAAGATGAGGCTGTGAGTGCATATGAAAAAATAGTAGAGATAAACCCAAATGATCCATATGTACATATATCACTTGCGGATTTTTATTCAAAAAAGGGCGATAAGGAAAAAGCATTTGATGAGTTAAAAATGGGAATTTCAAATCCTGACCTTGATATAAAGACAAAGATTAATCTTTTGGCAAGTTACTATAGTGTAAAATTAGATGATAATCAGAAACAGCAGGCCCTCGAATTATCTGAAATAATAATGGATACACACAAGGATGATCCGCTTGCATCCTCATTTTATGCTTCAATGTTATACGAAAATGCCAATTATGTATCTGCAGAGCCAATTTTTAGAGAAATAGTGGAAACGAATAAGGGAAATTATATGGCCTGGGAGCAATTGTTATTTTGCGACTTATACCTTGAAGACTTTAAAAATTTAACACTTGACTCTGAAGATTGCATCGATTATTTTCCAAATTACCCACTTCCATACTTCTTTGCTGGAATAGGCAACTTTCAAATTAGAGATTTCGTCAAAGCAAAGGCCTTTTTGGAATCTGGTAAAGACTTTGTGGTAAATAATAATGCTCTTTTGGAACAGTTTTACTCAACTCTTGGTGATACATACAATGAATTGGGGAATTATGCTGCCTCATATTCAGCATATGATAAGGTGTTGAAAATAAATCCTGAAAATTCTATTGTCCTCAATAATTATGCATATTACCTCTCATTGCGTTCATTAGACCTTGATAAAGCAAAAGAGATGTCTGCTAAATCGGTTGAATTAGATCCTTATAACAGTAGTAACCTTGATACCTATGCCTGGGTATTATATAAGATGGAAGACTTTGACTTGGCCCTGCAATGGATTAACAAGGCTTATAATAATGGCGGTGAAAATAGTGGTGCCATATTGGAACACTATGGTGATATTTTGTTCAAGCTAGGTAAAGTTTCAGAGGCAAATGAATATTGGTTACGCGCAAAAGAAACCACTGGATATTCGGATTATTTAGATAAAAAAATAAAAATGCAAGAGATTTATGAATAGTAATATAAATAAGGCTTGGGCTTTAATTTTTTTATTCCTTATGGCCTTTTCGTTTTCATCATGTAAATCCAAGAAAAAGGTTCTAAAGGCAGAATTGAAAGAACATGGATTTCAATATTTATATAATCGTATGACAGAAAACCACATGAATTTTGATTACCTAAGCGCAAAGTTCAATTTGGTTTATGAACAGGATAAAAATAAAACAAGTTTAAGAGGACAATTAAGAATTAAAAAAGATAGTTTAATATGGATTTCATTTACTCCTGCTCTTGGAATTGAGGCTGCCAGACTTTTGCTAACTAATGATACCATAAAATTCATGAACCGGTTAAATAAAACATATTTTTCAGGTAAATATGAATTGGTGGATAGTCTGCTAAATACGACCATTGATTATTCACTTTTACAATCCATGCTTATTGGAAATGATCTTACCCAATATGACACTAAAAAATATAAGGCAACTATTGATAACGGCCTATATCGACTTACAATACGAGAAAGAAGAAAGATAAAGCGGTATATGAGAAAAGGTGACATTAGATCCAGAGTATTGGTTCAGCAGATTTGGTTAGATCCCTCAAACTATCGAATTGCTAGAATTGATATAAAAGAAAAAGGAGAAGATGATAATAATAAACTAAGAGTATTTTATGGTGATTATATGAATGTTAGTGGTCAATTGTTTCCTTCAAAAATGAAGATAGAGATAGTTTCAGGAAAATCAATTTTTATAGACATTAACTTCTCTAAAGTAACAATCAATAATCCTTTACGTTTCCCTTTTAAATTATCTTCGAAATACGAAAATTTATTTTAGCTTAATAAATATGCCAAAGCAGATATACATACCATTACTGCTTATTTTTTTGCCAGTAATAGTATTTGCTCAAAAAGACCAAGATAAACTTGAGCAAAAACGTAAGAGTCTGGAAAGTGAGATAGCATATACCAATAAACTTCTTAAGGAAACAAAATCATCCAAAGAGGCTACATTAAATGAGTTAAAGTTATTGGATGTTAAACTTAACAAACGATCAGATTTAATTGCTACAATAGATTCGGAAATTTATCAGCTAAATGATAATATTGAAAGAACACAAGTACAATTGAGAAAACTAAATGAAAATTTGAATGAGCTTAAAATTAAATATACAGAAATAGCATGGCATGCTTATAAATATAAAACATCATACAATAAACTCATATTTATTTTTTCAGCAGATGATTTAAATCAGGCATTTCAGAGGATGAGGTATTTAGACCAACTTAGTACATACATACGTACTGAAGCAGAAATAATAAATAAAGCAGAAAATGAGAAAAATATTTTACTGGAAGAGTTAAAAGAAAAAAAATTAAAAAAAGGTCAGCTATTGTCAAATGAACAAGCTGAAATAAATTATTTAGAAAAGGAACAATCACAAAAAAGTAAATTAAAAAAGAATCTACAATCTAGGGAAAGGCAATTAAAAAAAGCCAAAAGAGAAAAAGAAAAACAAACAGCGGCATTGGATAGACAAATTCAAAAAATTATTCTATCTGAAACATCTGCCAAAAAAGATAAGCCTGGAAATAAAACATATGCTTTAACACCATCTGAAATGAAACTCTCTTCCTCATTTGCATCAAATAGGGGGAAATTACCATGGCCAACGGAAAGAGGTATTATTTCTGGTACCTATGGAGTACATCAGCATCCTGTACTTAAAAAAGTAAAAGTTAAAAATAATGGTATTGATATAGCAACTTCAAAAAATAGTGAAGCTAGAGCAGTATTTAATGGTAAAGTGGTTAGTATTACAAAAATATCAAATACCAATCTTGCAGTAATAATTAAACATGGTGAATACTTTACTGTATATTCCAATCTGGATAAGGTTTTTGTTAAAAAAGATGACAACATTATTACCAAAGAGCTAATAGGTCAAATTCACACTGATCTTAAAGGTAATACAGAGCTACATTTTGAAGTTTGGAAGGGGAGTGCATTACAAAACCCAACCTATTGGGTTGTTAAGAAATAAAGTTACCCATTTGGCCCTCCAAAAGAATTTATTTAACGGAAACTAACAGGCTTATTTTATTAATTTTGTTTTAACCTTGTTTTGGATATCACATGGATTTAGAGATTAAAAATATTGATAATAAATACCACTCACTACTCGAATTAACACAAAGTGTTGAGTCCGTAATAAATAAAACGTACACAAAATCTTATTGGGTTAAAGCCGAGATAGCTAAACTTAATTTTTATCCCAAAAGTGGCCATTGTTATCCCGATTTGGTAGAGAAACAAAATGGAAAAGTAGTTGCTCAAATGAGAGCAATTATTTGGGCTGGATCATTTAAAGATATGTCATTAAAATTCACCAATGTAACCAATGAAAAAATAGGTGATGGAATGACAGTTTTGCTGAGGTGTAGTGTGAAATTTAGCCCCATTTATGGTCTTTCTCTTCAGATACATGATATAGAACCATCATTTACCCTTGGAGAGCTGGCAAAGGAAAAACAGAAATCAATAGCTAGGCTAAAGGACGAAGGTAAATTCTATAAAAATAAACAGCTACTACCCCCATTACTCATTCAAAGATTGGCTATTATTTCTGTTGAAACAAGCAAAGGATATCAGGATTTTATAAAAGTTATAGACAATAACGAATGGGGATATAAATTCTTTCACATGTTGTTTCCTGCTTTACTTCAAGGAGATGGAGCCGTAAAGTCAATAACATCTCAACTAACATCCATTAATAAGATAATTCATCATTTTGATGCAGTTCTTATTATTAGAGGAGGAGGTGGTGATATAGGGCTAAGTATATTTGATAACTATAATCTTGCATCTTCGGTTGCAGATTTTCCAATACCTGTAATAACAGGAATTGGACACTCAACAAATTTTACCGTTTCCGAACAGGTTTCGTTTGTAAATAAGATTACTCCCACAGAAGTAGGATATTATCTTATCCATAAATTTCATAAGCTATCTGTTAGAATTCAAGATGTTGAGAATATATTATTGGAAAAATCCAATGGCATTCTCAGTCATAATAGAGAAATATTAAAACAGTTATCCACGAAGCTAAAAGCAACAACCGAAAGGTTAGTTTATCAAAATAATTTGATCCTAAAGGATATCAATTACAAATTTATAAATGCAATACAAAAATCCATAAATAAACAGAATCATTTACTGAACAACATATTGCTATTAATTACAAACCAAACAAATAAATTATTTATTGAGAATAATCATACGGTAATGACACTAACTGAGAAAATCAGGCTATTACATCCAGAGAATATTTTAAAACGCGGCTATTCAATTACTGTTTATGAAGGAAAAGTTGTAAAAGATGCTAAATTTTTAAATGATGGTGATATTTTAGAGACGACTTTCACCAAAGGAAAAACCATATCAATAGTTAATAAGTAAATCACATGAATAAAATTAAATATACAGATGCAATCATTGAGCTGGAGGAACTTGTAGCTGAAATGGAAAAAAATGAAATTGATGTTGATGAGCTAACCAAGAAAGTAAAAAGAGCCAGTGAGCTTATCAAAATTTGCAAGGAAAAGCTTCATTTCACGGAAGAAGAGGTAACTAAGATTCTCAAAGAGATCAACACTTAATATTATCTCTCCATTTAATTTAGAATTCCTTTAAAATGTTCCAAACATTCTGGGTTTGCCAATGCATCTTTATTTCCAATGGGTTGCCCATGGATTATCTTTTTTATAGCAATTTCAACCTTTTTACCATTTATTGTATAAGGAATGTCTGGAACTTGAATGATTATTGAAGGCACATGACGTGGACTACAGTTATTTTTAATGGAAGACCTGAGATTTTTTTCAAGTTTTTCATCAAGGTTACTACCATTTTTTAATTTGACAAATAAAACTACTTCTTCATCACCATCAATTTTGTGTCCAACAACAACAGAGTCTTCTATTTCTGATATGCTTTCCACCACTCGGTATATCTCAGCCGTTCCAATTCTGACTCCTTGTGGATTTAACGTTGAATCAGATCTGCCAAGCATTTTTATACCTCCATGTTCAGTAATTTCAATAAAATCTCCATGATGCCAAATACCCGTGTATTCTTCAAAATAAGCAGCATGATATTTTTTATTCCCAGTATCGTTCCAAAAATATACGGGCATGGACGGGAAGGCGGTTTTACATACAAGCTCTCCTTGTTCATTTATAACACCATTGCCAGCATGATCATAACAATCAACATCCATTCCCAGTCCCTTACACTGAATTTCTCCTATGTAAACAGGCAAAACGGGATTGCCCAGAATAAAACATGAAATAATATCTGTTCCACCAGCAATGGATGAAAGCTGAACATCACTTTTCCACTTTTTATATACATATTCAAAGCTATCATTTGACAATGGTGAACCGGTAGAGGCTATCACCTTAAGATGTGGAAAACTATCGATTTCCGAAGGTATAACACCTGCATCTTCCAATGAAGCAATATATTTGGCGCTTGTACCAAAGAAATCAATTTTTAATTCTTTAGCCATTTTGATAAGTGCATCCGGACCTGGATAAAATGGATTTCCATCGTATAGCACAAGTGTTGATCCAATGGCCAAACTACTAACAATCCAATTCCACATCATCCATCCGCACGTTGTAAAGTAAAATACAGTTTGATCTTTAGTAATACCGCTATGAAGTATAAGTTCTTTTAAATGCTGAACAAGAGTTCCTCCAGCAGAGTGAACTATACTTTTTGGAAGCCCTGTTGTACCAGATGAATACATTATATAAAGAGGATGATCGAATGGTAATTGCTCAAATACAAGAGGGTCATTACTTCCTTTTCCTAATTCCTCCCACAGTACAGCATTTTTCATGCCGGTTGTATTTAGATTACCAGTATAGTCAACAAGTAAAACTTTTTCAACCGAGGGAAGACTAGATAAGATACCCTTGAGTTTTTCAAGTGAATCAAAAGCCTTGCCTTTATAGAAATATCCGTCTGCAGCAATAATTAATTTTGGTTCTATTTGAGAGAACCTATCCAAAACACCTTTTATCCCAAAGTCTGGTGAAGTGGATGTCCATATTGCACCCATTGATGTGGCAGCAAGCATTGCAATAATAGTTTCGGGCATATTTGGCATAAATGCGGCTATTCTATCACCGATTTTTACACCCATATTTTTGAATCCTGCTGCAACTCTTCTTACCTCTTCGTTCAATTGCTTATAAGTAATCTCTCTTTTTACTGTGTCTTCTCCACGAAATATCAAAGCTACATGATCATCATTTCGTTTTAATAGATTTTCAGCAAAGTTTAATCTAGATCCTTTAAACCATGATGCTCCGGGCATTTTTTTTGGATTGTCCACAACTGATTCGTAATTTGTGGAGTAAATAACATCGCAATAATCCCATATTTCAGCCCAGAATTCTTCCGTGTTTTCTATACTCCATCCATGAACAGTTCTATAATCATTTCTAGGTAGGTCATATCTTAGGGCGACATGATTTAGAAATTTTTGCATGTTTGAATTAATACTATAGGAGGCTTTTGGTTTCCAAAGCATAGTTAATTAGTTTGATGTTTGTTAAAGGTCTTACAATAAAAAAGTGGCCCTTTACCATTATTCGTGTCAGATTAACGGATATTTTATGAATATATACTCAGAAACAATAAATTTAACATCCGATCAATCTGGATATGACCAAACGCTGTATTTCTGAAGTTCCTTCTCCAATTTGTAATAATCTCTGATCGCGGTAGAACCTTTCCACATCATAGTCCTTCATGAGGCCATATCCGCCGTGAATTTGTACTGATTCATCGGCCACTTCTTTGGCAATTTCTGAACAGTAAAGTTTTGACATTGCAGCTTCTTTTGAATATGGTTTGCCATTATCTTTCAACCAGCATGCCTTATACAAAAGGTTTCTACCCAGCTCAATTTTTGTGGCCATATCTGCAAGTTTAAATGCATTTATTTGGAATTTACTAATTGGTTTCCCAAACTGTTTTCTTTCGTTTGCATAATTTAAGGCAAGTTCAAAGGCTCCTTGAGCACAGCCTAAACCCATTGCTGCAATGGATAATCTACCTCCATCAAGAGTATGAAGCATAATATGGGAACCCTGGCCAACTTTTCCAAGTAGGTTTTCTTTGGGAACTCTCACATCATCAAAAAACAGTTCAGCTGTATCAGATGCTCTCCACATCATTTTTCCATGCATTGTAATTCGCTTAAACCCTGGTGTGTCTTTCTCAACAATTATCGTTGTGAAAATTTTCTTTCCATTTTCTTCCCCACTTACTGCCTGTACTGTGCATCCTACACTAATATCAACAGAGGCATTAGTTATGAATATTTTTGAACCATTTATAACCCACTCATCTCCATCCAAAACTGCAATAGTTTTGCTTCCTCTTGAATCCGATCCTGCTCCTGCTTCTGTGAGTCCAAAACTCCATAGTGCCTCACCAGTGCATAGTTGTGGAATATGTTTTAATTTCTGCTCTTCTGTTCCATAGTTAATCAAAGGACCTATTCCAAGTGAGTTGTGTGCAGCAAGAGTTGCTGCCTGAGAACCATCAACACGTGCAAGTTCTTCAACGGAGATTATGTATGAAAGAGTATCCAAACCCTGTCCACCATATTTTTCTGGTGTGTTCATTCCAAAAAGACCAATTTCGCCCATTTTTTTTGTCAAATCATAGGAAAATATAGCCTTCTCATCCAGCTCTTTTGCAACAGGTTTTATTTCACGTTCAGCAAAATCACGAACTGTTTCTCGTATTAATTTTTGTTCCTCTGTAAGTTCAAAATCCATTGCCCATCTATTAGTTAATGATTAGGTTTTTGCTGTTGCAAATTACGAAATTCTTAGCTAAAAATTAAAATGAAAATATAGTACTATTTAATTTCTTCTAATACTACCAACTGCACATCAGCATCAACCATATCACCAACATTTACAGCCACTTTATCAACAATAGCATCCTGTGATGCAATAATATTATTTTCCATTTTCATGGCCTCTACAACCAATAGTACTTTACCCCTTGATACTTTATCGCCTTTTTCAACATTAATTTTGATAACTTTACCTGGCATAGGAGCAAATAAACTACCTTCCATATCTTCATTATTACTATCATAATCTGTGTCAAGAAAAAGGAGATCATTCCGTTTAACGTTGAATATTAAACCATTAATAGAAACATCAAACGCTCCATGCTTATCGGCAGAAATAAATGCAGTATAAAGCTTGTTATTTAGTTTAAACTCAACCTTGTTTTTGGAAATATGAGGATTATTAATTTTTAATATTTTTTTATTAAAAGCAAAAATTATTTCCGTCGAACATAAGCTGAGTATTTCAAGAGTTACTTCATCCTTATCACACTTAAAACCAAGATTCATGGAATTACGCCAGTAACCTATTCTATCCCAAGTATTATTATTATTTTTCTCTTTATTATTGTTAAGTGTATATAAGGCCAAGGAGATAATTGGTATCTCATCACCTATCTTTTTCTTTGCAATAATTTCTTCAGTTAAAATATCATCAATATGCTCATCGCAAAATTTTGTTGATAATTTATTTTCTCTAAATGTGGGGTGTTCAAGAACATTTATTAAAAAAGTGATATTTGTCTTAATTCCATGAATAACAAACTCTTTGAGTGATTTAATGCTGAGTTCAATTGCTTTATCTCTGGTCTTTTCCCAAACTATTAGTTTGCTGATCATGGGATCAAAAAAACTATGAATTGTGGTCACTCTATCTATGGATGAGTCAATTCGAATATTCTTTCCCTCTGGAAAGAGTAGCAGACTAATTAACCCAGGATGAGGTAAAAAATTGTTGGCAGGATCTTCTGCATATATTCTGCTTTCAATTGCATTACCTGATTGTTTAACTTCCTCTTGTTTCAGCCTTAGCTTATTTCCAGCAGCAATATAAATCTGTTCTTCAACAAGGTCAATGCCAGTTACAAGCTCAGTAACTGGATGTTCTACCTGTATTCTGGTATTCATTTCCAGAAAATAATAATTCAAATCATTATCCACCAGAAACTCGATGGTGCCAACACTATTATAACCAACCCCTTTTGCAATATCCACAGCAGATTTACCCATTTTATTTCTGACCTCTGGTGTTAAAGTTGGAGAAGGGGCCTCCTCAATGATTTTCTGATATCTTCTTTGGATTGTGCATTCACGTTCAAAAAGATGAATAACATTACCATAATTATCACC
Source organism: Lentimicrobiaceae bacterium (assembly GCA_018661505.1). Classification (GTDB taxonomy): domain Bacteria; phylum Bacteroidota; class Bacteroidia; order Bacteroidales; family F082. The sequence continues at coordinate 31,863 of JABJIE010000026.1, read as the reverse complement.
AATAACTTGAAATTCAATGTGCCTTGGTTCCTCAATATACTTTTCAATATAAATGGTTCCATCACCAAAATAGTTTAATGCTTCCCTTGAAGTTGTTTCAAGAATTTCTCTTAACATTTTAGGATCATTAACTATTCTCATCCCTTTACCACCTCCACCTGCTGCTGCTTTTACAAGAATAGGATACTTAATTTTATTTGCATTTTTGAGTAGATGCTCAGTATCGCCAGTAATACCTTCGGTCATGGGCACACCCGTCTTTCTCACAAAATTTCTTGCTTCAATTTTATTACCCATTAGTGTTATGGCTTCTATGTCGGGTCCAATAAAAGTGATGCCAGCTTTATTACATGCATCCACTAGGATGGGACTTTCGGATAGAAAACCATATCCAGGATGTATTGCATCACATCCAGATTTTAAGGCAACTGAAATAATTTTATCTACGTTAAGATATGTATCATTAAGTTCCTGCTCTCCAATGCAAAATGCTTCATCTGCAAACCGAACATGATATGATTCCAAATCTACCTCAGAATATATTGCAACGGAAGATATTCCTAGCTTTTTTGCCGTCTTCATTATTCTGACAGCTATCTCACCCCTGTTTGCGATTAATATTTTGTTGAAGCTCTTTATTATCATAATATTTGGTTGTACTTAGGGTTGATTTTAGGTTATTTTATGTTCAATGATTATTAACCTTTATTCCATTTAGGTCTTCTTTTTTCCAAAAAAGCACTCATTCCTTCCTGTCCTTCATCGGCCTGCCTCAGTTTTGCTATACATTTTGAAGTATATTTTATTTCTTCATTGATATCAAGCTTTTGATTTGTTACGTTTGTAATAAGTTCTTTAGTACCTCTAACTGCACCTGGAGCGCTGGATTCAAATTCTTTTTTGTAAACTTCAACAGCATCATGTAAACTGGCACCTTTATGGAAACTTGTTATTAAACCAATTGATTTTGCTTCAGAACTTCCAAACTTCCTTCCTGATAACATTAGATCTTTGGCATTAAATTCACCGATTCTTTTTATTACAAAGGGAGCAATAGTTGCAGGTCCGATTCCTAATTTTACCTCACTAAATGCAAATGTTGTATCCTCTTCGGCGAGCACAATATCACAAGCTGAGATTAGTCCGTTTGCTCCACCAAAAACACTTCCGTGAACCACTGCAAGAGTGGGCAGAGGACATTCGTATATAGCTTTGAATAGGGTTGCGATATTTAGAGCATCTTGAAAATTTTGATCATACCCAAAAGCTGCAATATTTTTCATGTAATTAATGTCAGCACCAGCACAAAATGACTTACCCTCGCCCTGAATAATAACCAGCTTTATTTTTTTTTCATTATTTAATTGTAAAAAAAATACAGTTAACTCTTCCATCATTTTTATGTTCATTGCATTATGAACATTTGGTCGATTTAGCTTAACTGTTGTTACAGTACCATAATTGATTACTAGCGTTTCTTCTTTTGCAGCCATTATATATTTTTCCTTTCCAATTTCAATAATTACATTCTGAATACTCCGAACTTTTGCTCTGGAAATTTATGATTCAAAGATGCTGATATGCCCATTGCAAGGACTTTTCTGGTGTCTACAGGATCTATTATTCCATCATCCCATAATCTAGATGTGCTATAATATGCAGATCCTTCTCGTTCATATTTTTCTAAAATTGGTTTTTTCAAAGCATTAATTTCACTTTGTGTCATTTTCTTGCCCTTGGCACGTAGTTGATCCTCTTTAACAGTAGCAAGAACATTTGCTGCTTGTTCTCCTCCCATAACGGAAATTTTTGCATTTGGCCACATCATTAATAGCCTAGGATTAAAAGCGCGACCTGCCATCCCATAGTTTCCTGCTCCAAATGAACCGCCAAAAACCACCGTAAATTTTGGAACATTTGCATTTGATACTGCATGTACCATTTTAGCTCCATCTTTTGCTATTCCACCTCTTTCAAAATCCTTACCAACCATGAAGCCAGTTATATTTTGAAGAAATACCAATGGAATCTTTCTTGAGGTACATAACTCAATGAAATGAGTAACTTTAAGTGCCGATTCTGAAAATAAAACACCATAATTGGCAATAATACCCACTGGATATCCCATTATGTATGCAAATCCAGTCACAACAGTTGTTGCATACTTAGCCTTAAATTCCTGAAATTTACTTCCATCTACGATTCTCATTATCACCTCTCGTGGATCAACGAGTTTTCTTAAATCTACGGGTGCAATACCATACAGTTCCCTGGGATCGTACAATGGTTCCTCAATTGGAACTGTGTTGAGCTTCTGTTTTTCTCTGCATTCAGGGTTTTCTAATATATTTCTGCAAATCTGAATTGCATGAGTATCATTTTCGGCAAAGTGGTCTGCAACTCCTGAAACAGAAGTGTGAACTTCAGCACCACCAAGTTCCTCTGCAGTTACTTCTTCACCAGTAGCTGCTTTAACCAGTGGGGGGCCTCCAAGAAATATGGTTCCCTGATTCTTCACAATGATTGTTTCATCACTCATTGCCGGTACATATGCTCCACCAGCTGTACATGATCCCATTACTATGGCAATTTGTGGTATTCCCATTGCCGACAACCTGGCTTGGTTGTAAAAGATACGACCAAAGTGATCCCTGTCAGGAAAAACCGTATCCTGCTCAGGAAGAAAAGCACCTCCAGAGTCAACCATATAAACACATGTAAGATGGTTTTCCATGGCAATCTCCTGTGCTCGTAGGTGTTTTTTGACAGTAAACTGCATATATGTACCACCTTTTACAGTGGCATCATTAGCTATTATAACCGTTTCCCTTCCATGAACAACTCCAATACCAGTAACAATTCCTGCCGATGGGAAATCATTATCATATTGATCATATCCAGCAAGGGATGATAATTCTAAAAACGGAGTGTTCGGATCAATGAGCAGGTCGATTCTTTCTCTAGCAAGCAACTTTTTTCTTTCCTTATGCTTAGCTACTGCTTGGGGCGAACCTCCCATCGTATTTGCTTTCAGAATACTTTTGTATTCAGCGAGTAATTTTTCAAACTCTTTGGAATTATTTTTAAACTCTTTAGAACTTGTATCTAAACGTGATTTTAATGTAAACAAAGTAGTCGTTTTTGGTTATCAACTAAATAATTAAATAAGTCTAAACTGCTGATTGCAAGTTTAAGTAAAAATGAGGAGATAAAAAAGTTAAATAAGATAAATCACAGGTAAATATTTTACATTATTAAAAGTATTATTTTGCTAAGTATTCAATGAACAAAATCAAGTTTCGCCTCATATGAATGTTTTTAATTTTTGATAATGTAAGGATGAGTTAATTATCCTTTTTATTATATTTGACCACCTAAGTACTTACCTTTTAAACAAAAATTTCACGATTAAACTAACTAGATAAAAGATATGAATTACCCCAAAAAAGTAACAATAGGAGATATTACCGTTAGAGACGGATTTCAGCACGAGGAAATATTTGTACCAACGGAAGCTAAGGTTTGGGTTCTTGAGGAGATGATTCTTGCAGGATTAAAACATCTCGAGGTAACAAATTTTGGAAATCCTAAAGGGATGCCTCAATTTAAGGATGCGGATGATTTGTTTAAAAAAATTAGATCTAGCAAAAAAGTTTCACATCTATTGAATGATGTTAGTTTAACTGCTGTTACAATACGTGAGCGAGCAATTCAACGAGCCATTGAAGCCAAAAAAGAGGGCTGGGGTCCTGATAGAATATTACTAATGGTATCAACAAGCGAGTCTCATCAGAGAAAGAACTCTGGATTGTCATTGGATGAATATTGGGCAATGGCGGAAGAATGGATTCCAAAGGCACATGATGCTGGAATGACTGTAAATGGAACGGTTAGTACCATTTGGGGTTGCCCAATAGAAGGCCCAACAGATATGTCAAAAGCTGTTGAGTTCACTAAAAGATGGTTTAGTATAGGTGCAAATGATGTTGAACACGCGGACCATGATGGAAGTGCTTCACCAGATAGAGTATATAAATATTTCTCCATGTTGTTGGATGGTGTCGATAATGTAAACAAACAAATAGTTCATTTTCATACAACACGTGGTTGGGGTTTGGCCAACGTACTTGCAGCTCTTCAGGCAGGTATGACAAACTATGAAGCAACCCTTGGAGGAATAGGAGGACAACCTGCTAATTTTATTAGTGGAGTGCCAGTTTCTGGAACGGGGGATTATTATTATAAAAATTCTGAAGGTGTTGGTCTGGTTTCAATTGAGGATATGCTTGTTATGATGGATGAGATGGAAATAGAAACTAATATCGACATTGATAAGGTTCTTGAAACTGGACGAATGGTTGAAAAAATATTAGGAAAAAGGTTAAGGTCCGAGACAATAAATCAGGGAAGAATTCCAAAAGAGTTATCCGGTAGAAAATAGTATTTGCTAACGATTTCAGCAGTATTATGGGTTCTTTCTAACACTTTTTAACATCCAAAGTTAAATACATTCCAAGAATAATTGATACTTTCTAGAGATACATCTTTAGAGGATATTTGATTTCTATCAATTTTATGTTTTTTCAAAAGCCTCTGATTAACTAGGGTATGGGGAATTTAATTGAATTTAAGGGTCATTGGAAGCAATCCAAATTATAGCAACTGTTTGGCATTAAGTTTTTAATGACATTTTTTTTTCATACTTCAATATACATTTGTACATTTGCACCTCAATTTTTTAAAAGTATTATAATGGCAGCAATTGGAAATATTAGAAAGCACTCTACACTTCTTGTTATCGTAATTGGTGTTGCGTTAGCAGCATTTGTTCTTGGAGATTTTGCAAAAGGTGGGGGAGGTTCGCGAAACGTAAATGTTGGCGAAGTTGATGGAGAAGAAGTTACAATAATGGAATTCAATTCTGAAGCTGAAAAAAATATCGATGCAACAATGCAACAACAGCAAAAGGATAGACTTTCATCCGATGAGATTTTTTCAGTTAAGGATCAAACATGGAATGAGATAGTTCATCGTATCATAATGGATAAAGAGTACGAGTCAGTTGGAATATCAGTTACTCCTGATGAACTGTTTGATCTTGTACAAGGTCCCACTCCACATCCATTAATTATACAATATTTTAAGGATCCAAATACAAATCAGTATAATAGAAATCTTGTTGTTCAATATTTGCAAAATATGGAAACACTTCCTGAATCTGCGAAACAACAATGGGTTAGGTTTGAGAAATATATCAAAGATGATAGGCTTAGATCTAAATTTAATACTCTTATTTCCAAAGGATATTATGTTCCTGCTGAATTAGCAAGTATGAATTATGCTGAGCAGAATGACAAAGCAAACATAGAATATGTTGCTGCAAAGTATATTGACATCAATGATAGCCTGTTTAATCCAACCGAAAGAGATTTTCAGAAATATTATGATGAAAACAAGGAAAATTATAAACAAAAAGCTTCACGTGGAATTGAATATGTAATCTTTAATATTGTTCCTTCAGCAGAAGATGTTCAGCTTGCAGAAAATGAAATGCAACAAATAACAGTTGAACTAAAAGAAACTCCTGATCCGCTACGATTTGTAAAAGTTAACTCTGACAAACCAATAGATACTAGTTGGTTTGCGGAAGGACAACTACCTGTTCAAATTGACTCAATCATGTTTAATAGTGAGATAGGTACTGTATCAAAACCATACAAACTTAATAATGTTTTAAATGTTGCTAGATTAATGGAAATAGGAAATCGTCCAGATTCCATGAGAGCATCACACATACTTATTGCATATACTGGTGCATTCAATGCACGTATAGAAGTTGAGCGTTCACGCGACCAAGCAGAAGCCTTTGCTGATAGCTTGTTTAATGTTTTAAAACGTCAACCGAATAAAATGAAAGCTTTTGCCAAGGAATATTCCAATGACCCATCTGTGGAGTCAAATGATGGTGACCTTGGTTGGTTCCAAGATGGAGCCATGATATATGCTTTTAACGAAGCTGTGTATAACACTAAAGCAGGTAAATTCACTCTTACAGAAACACCCTTTGGCTATCACATTATTGAAGTTATCGGTAAAGGTGATTTGGTTAAAAAGGTAAAAGTTGCTCAGGTTGAAAGAGAAGTTTATGCTAGTGATAAGACCTATCAGAAAACGTTCGCCAAGGCAAGTAAAATTGCAACCGAATGTAAAACAGAAGATGAGTTCAGCAAAATGGTAACGGAACAGAGGTTGAATAAACGCGAGCAGCCTGTACTCCGTGAAATGAGCAATTTTATTGCAGGGTTAAACAATCCACGTCAGATAGTTAGATGGGCATTTAATAAAGAAACAGAGTTAGGTCAGGTATCAAGTGTATTTGATCTTGATGATATGTTTGTTGTTGCAGTGTTGGTGACCTCGGAACCTGATGGCTATCCGTCACTAGAAAGCGTAATGGAACGAATTGAACCTAGAGTTTATAATGAATTTAAAGGAGAATACCTTTTGAATAAAATGAATGAACTTGATGGTAATATGGCAAAAATAAAAGCCGATATGTCCGTTACTGATAAAGAGGTTAACCCATTGTTTTATGGCTCAAGGAATTTGCCAGGTTTTACAATTGAAAACGAAGTAATAGGTTCGGTTTTTGGAATGAAAAAGGGTGATGTAAGCCAACCAATCATCGGAACATCTGCAGTATTTATAGTTAAAGTTAATGATATGACAAAAGTAGCTGGCATAACTGACTATGCACCTACAATAACAGCAATGACAGATGATTTTTCACAGCGTGTTGATCAAGATAGGCCATTTCAGGCTTTAAAAGAGTCATTGGAAATAGTTGATAATAGAATTGACTTTTACTAATAACAACATACTCTAAGTTATTTTAAAGCTACTTGAACGTTCAAGTAGCTTTTTTTATTTTTATGGAATTTGTTTTCGCTAATACATTTACTAACTTTGTGAAGATGGTGATTAGATTCAGTTTTGTAATCTTTATTTATTCTTTTTTAGCCACACTATCATCCTGCCAAAAGGAGTCCACTGATAATTGGTCATTTTGTGCAGAGTGCGATATTAGTGAGTGGGTAGGTGAGTTTGTTGGCGTAGGAGATTACTACTCGGGTAGCCTGGATGAAACGGAATATGATGTTCCTGTTTCCATCTCAATAGAAAATCCCTCTGGTAAGGTGCTGAAGATAATAGCAGTTGTTGAAAATAAGATATCAACTACTTTTACGTCAACAAAAAATGATAATACTTATTATTTTAGGATAAATGGGAGTAGTAAATCCATCGATATAAACCTTTCAAAAAACAATAATAATTATAAGCTTTCTGGAACAATTAAACTTTTTCATTTTGAAAATGATATTTTGAAAATCGATCAAAGTATATCATTTGATATATTTAGATGATATAATTAGCCTACTTATTGTGTTGATGCGTATGCGAATGCACCTATTGCAACAGCTTTGGAAGTCCCAAGTTTACTTACTCCTATTCCTATTTTTTTTACGGGTGAATATGTTATTGTTTTAGTGGAACCAAATATCGACAATTCGACATCTTCATTTTTCATAAAGTTATTATAACCTTCAGGATCTTCAAGATTATATGCGTAAACTTCAAGTCTTTGGAATTTATGACCATCTATTCGTGTGAATTTCCCATTCATGGCTTCAATTACCGTTGGCATAAACATGGTATAAGCACCTGACAGGCCTCCACCAATTACTATAAGTCCGTCAACTAAAGTAACTGCATTTGCAAGTGAGTGTCCAAGCACTGTTCCAAATAATTTCCAAGTTTCTATTGCAGCATTTTTGTTTCCATTAACTGTTCCACCTGCTATTTTGAAAATATCACCCGGTTCAGGGCATTCATCCATCGAAATACCTGAGTTATTAGAGTATAATGTTTTGACACCTCGTATACTCAGAGTTTCTTCAATACTCATAGAACTATCCATGAAATTATTAGATCGATTTATTTCAGCTCCAGCAGAATTATCTCCAATAAGTAGTTTTCCATCTATTACAATTCCACCACCTGTACCGGTTCCCAGGGTAATACCAAGTAAATTTTTATAAATACGTGAATTGCCTTTTTCTGCAAGCTCCTTGTTTATTTCGGGAATTATACCGCTTATAGCTTCTCCCAGGGTAAATAAGTCTCCATCATTATTTATGAATACAGGAATACGAAACTTTTCTTCTAAAATATTCTTCAAAGGAACTCCACCCTTGAAGAATGGGAGGTTTTCCAAATCTCCAATTATACCTTTTGCATAATCTGCAGGTCCAGGAAAACAGAAGCTAATTGCTCTTGCAATATTTCCTGTGGATTTATTTAGGTCACCAAATCCAGTTATTAGCTTTTCTATGAACTCTTCAATTGATTCAGATGGAGCAGTAATTACTTTGCTTGAGATAATATCATAATGAGAATCAATTGCATTGAAAACTAAATTTGTTCCACCTGCATCTAAAGTTAGTATTATGTCATTTTTCATTTGAAATCATATATTTAGATAAGATTGGGATTCACTTACTTTATAGTATAATTTGGTTTAAGTAATATCAATGAGCTTCAAGCCAAGTTTTACCCGTATTCATATCCACAACAAGAGGGATGTCAAGTTTAATGGCATTCTTCATTTTGTCTTCAACAATCTTCTTGACTATTTTTTCCTCCTCTTTGAACATGTCAAACACAAGTTCATCATGCACCTGAAGTATCATCTTAGTTTTAAGCTTTTTATTGTTAAGCTCCTTCATAATATCAATCATTGCTACTTTTATCATATCTGCTGATGATCCTTGAATTGGAGCATTAATGGCATTTCTTTCAGCAAACCCTCTAACTACAGCATTAGCTGAATTAATGTCCTTAAGGTAGCGTCTTCTTCCCAAAATTGTTTCCACATATCCATGTTCTTTGGCAAAATCGATTGACTTATTCATGTATTTCTTAACACCTGAGTATTTATCAAAGTAGCTATTAATAATATCTGCAGCCTCGCGTCGGGGTATTCCTAACCTCTCACTTAGTCCAAAGGCAGAAACACCATAAACAATTCCAAAATTCACAGTTTTGGCATTTCTTCTCATATCTTTGGTAACCTCATTGTATTCAACACCATAAACTCTTGCCGCTGTTGCCGTATGAATATCAAGGCCATTTTTGAAAGCCTCTAACATACCTGGGTCCTTGCTTATATGAGCGATAATTCTTAGTTCTACCTGGCTATAATCGGCCGCAAGTAAAATAAAATCATTATTTCTGGGTATAAAAGCTTTTCTTATTTCTCTTCCTTTTTCACTTCTTATTGGTATATTTTGAAGGTTAGGATTATTTGAGCTAAGCCTACCGGTTGCTGCTACGGCTTGATTATAGGATGTGTGGATCCTTCCATCTCTTTTATTTACAAGTGCAGGAAGCGCATCAACATAAGTTGATTTAAGTTTTGTTAGAGACCGATACTCTAGAATCATTTCAATAATTGGGTGCTTGTGAACCAGTTTAACCAAAATATCTTCTCCGGTTTTATATTGACCTGTTTTGGTTTTTTTTGGCTTATCGCTAATAACCAATTTCTCAAAAAGTATTTCGCCGAGTTGTTTGGGTGATGCTATGTTAAATTTAGCATCGGACTGTTCATATATATTACCTTCAATTTTATTGATTTCAACTTCAAGTTGTTTACTGAACTCATTTAGTGCAGCGGTATCAAGCTTTATTCCCTCTGCTTCCATTGAAGCTAATACAGGTACAAGGGGCATCTCAACTTCTTGAAAGAGCTTCCAAGTGCCTGATTTTTTTAACTCGGGTTCAAAATAATGTTTTAACTGTAGCGTAATATCAGCATCTTCTGCAGCATATTCCTTTACTTTTTCAACATTAACATTTCTCATACTTAGCTGATTTCTACCCTTTTTACCAATTAAACTTTCAATTGATACGGGTTTGTATTTGAGATATGTTTCCGCAAGAAGATCCATATTATGTCTCATGTCAGGCTGTAGTAGATAATGGGCAATCATAGTGTCAAAAAATGGACCAGCAACCTCAATTTCATACCATAGAAGTATGTTAATGTCGAACTTTATATTTTGACCTATCTTAAGGATATTGGATTCAAATAGAGGCTTAAAAATCATAACTACTTCCAAGGCATCATTATAATTCTCGGGTACTGGTATATACCATGCCTCAGATGCTTTAACTGAAAATGAAATACCCACAAGTTCAGAATCATTTGCATCTAAACCCGTTGTTTCTGTGTCAAAACATATTTCTTTGCTTTTGAGCAACCTCTCAGCAAGTGATTGCATCTCCTTCTTATCAGTTACAAGTTGGTAATTATGAGGTGTTGAATCAATACTATCCAATTGCGGATTTGCCGCCTCATCACCATCAAATAGGGATGATTGAACAGACGATTCACTAATATTTTCAGCCGAACCTTCAAAAAATCGTTTGGCAAATGTCCTGAACTCAAGCTCATTAAATAATTTTTTGAGCGTTACCATATCAGGATCCTTCTTTTTTAATTGATCTTTTTCAAATTCTATGGGTGCGTTTAATTCAATTGTTGCAAGCTGTTTCGATAGAAGTGCTTGCTCAGAAAATGCTTCCAGATTTTCTTTTTGTTTTCCTTTTAATTTATCAGTATTCTCCAATAGGTTTTCTATACTATCATATTCACCAATTAGCTTTATGGCAGTTTTCTCACCAATACCTGGAACACCCGGTATATTATCAGAAGCATCACCCCATAAGCCTAGTATATCTATTAATTGCTCTGGTTTCACTATACCAAAACGCTCACATACTTCGTATTCTCCCCATACCTCTGCTTTGTTGCCCATTCTCGCCGGTTTGAACATAAAAATATTTTCTGATACTAGCTGTCCAAAATCCTTATCAGGAGTCATCATATAGGTACAAAATCCATCTTTTTCTGCCTTTTTAGATAGTGTTCCAATAACATCATCTGCTTCATAACCATCTAACATTAAAATGGGGATATTTAGCCCATTCAGTAATTCAAATACGTATGGAATTGAGGCACTTAAATCCTCAGGCATTTTTTCCCTGTTAGCCTTATATTCCTGAAATGTTTCATGACGAAATGTTGGTTTTTTTGTATCAAATGCAACTCCAATATAATCTGGATTTTGATTCTTCAACACATCTAGTATTGTATTTGCAAAGCCAAGGATTGCTGACGTATTGAGGCCCTTGCTATTTATTCGTGGATTTCTGCTCATGGCAAAATATGCACGATAAACTAGAGCCATTCCATCAAGTAAGAAAAGTTTATTTTTTGATTCCATATGGTAATTTTGATTTCACAAAGGTAATGGAAATAGAGTGTTTTTACATTAATGATTTGTGAAAGTTCACAACCGAAAAATATGCCACATTTAAATACCGAAAGTGATTAATGGTTTAAGATACACGATAATAGACCTTTAATAATTTGTCAACCGTAATATGTTTGAAACTACTGTTATGCAATAAGTGGAGGTGGATATTAATTCTTTAAATTTATACCACTCTATAACTAAACCTCTGAACATATGGCAAAAGTTGTTGCAAAGCCCTCATCCGAAAGTTCAAAAAAGATATTTGTACTAGACACATCGGTTATACTATATAATCACAATGCCATAAATGAATTTGATGATAATGATGTTGCCATTCCAATAACAGTGCTTGAAGAACTTGATAATTTCAAGAAGGGAAACGCGATTAAAAATTTTGAAGCTCGTGAGTTTATTAGGTTTCTTGATAGTATATCAGGAAAAGCAACAATGAAAAATTGGAAAAAACTAAATGGTCCAGAAAAGGGTCGATTCAAGGTTATAATGAACGAGAGTAGTAAATTGGATGCCAGAAAGATTTTTGATGATAACAAGCCTGATCATAGAATACTAAATGCAGCCATAAAACTAAAAGAAGAGCATCCAGATAGAAAGGTAATTTTAGTTAGCAAGGATATAAACCTCAGGCTTAAGGCCAAATCATTAAATCTTACAGCAGAAGATTTTGAAACGGGTAAGGTTAAGAATATAGAATCATTGTATACCGGAAAAACTACTTTGGATAATATAGATAGCGCTATAATCGATGATCTATATAGCAATGGGTTTTGTAATACTAGTGATCTTGGTTTGGATGAAGGCATTGCAAATCATTACTATATTCTTAAAAGTTCATCATCATCAGCATTGGCATATTTTAATCCCATTACCAAACGTATTGAGAGGGTCGAAAAACATAGTGTTTCGAGGATTATTCCTCGCAATGCTGAGCAGGTTTTTGCTCTTCATGCCATTTTGAATCCCGAGGTAAAACTTGTTACTCTTCAGGGTGTTGCAGGAACAGGTAAAACATTACTAGCTTTGGCTGGGTCATGGGAACAGCGTAGAAATTTTAAACAAATATATTTGGCTAGACCTATTGTACCGCTTAGCAATAAGGATATTGGATATCTGCCTGGCGATATTCATGAAAAAATTAATCCATACATGGAACCACTTTGGGATAATTTGAAATTTATTCAGAATCAGTATGGTGAAATGGACAATGAGTTCAAGCGTATCAGCGATGCCGTAGAAAACGAGAAGCTTATGATAACACCTCTGGCATATATTCGAGGTAGAAGTATATCTAATATCTGTTTTATTGTTGATGAGGCACAAAACCTTACACCCCATGAAGTAAAAACTATTATAACAAGGGCTGGAGAGAACACAAAGATAATTTTCACCGGAGACATTTATCAAATTGATACACCTTATCTGGATTCACAATCAAACGGATTATCAGTTCTTATTGACAAAATAAAGCACAATGAAATTTACGCTCATGTGAGGCTTGAAAAGGGAGAAAGGTCCGAGTTAGCTAATTTGGCAAATGATCTATTATAGGATATTTATTCTTAAACTTCAATTATAATTATCTAATACATTAGATACTTCTTTTTATTTGTTTTCCAGCCGGCTTGTGATTTATAATCCACAAAAAATATTTTAAGGTCAGACTGAGAGGCATATTCCACAAAGTAAATTTTCTTATCTGATTGAGATTCATATTCAACAAAAAACCATAACCCTTCATTACCTTTTACTTGTGACTCATACTCAACTTTAAACACTTTTAAATCGCATTGCGCTTCATATTCAACAACAAATACATTAATATCCGATTGAGATTCATATTCAACAGTAAATATATTTTGTGAATAACTATGTAAGGAAGCTAATATTATTATTGGCAGTAGAAATTTCATGATATTACGATTTAAAAATAAACACCAAGGTAATATCTTCAAATATAAGAATTAAAGACAATTATACAAGTTATAAGACTCACATAATTAACTTGATATGATAACTGTGGGCTTGCCAAAAAATTTAATGATTAAATACAGAGCTGAAAATCCTAATGGGAAAAGAATCCATGATGAAACCCCAAAAGATGCAGGTAATGTACCTATTACAATTGCTACCATGCCTGTTGTTAAAGCGTATGGCAATTGTGTTCTAACATGTTCAATGTGAGGACATGAACTAGCTAAAGAGCTTAAAATTGTTGTATCAGATATTGGCGAGCAGTGGTCACCTAAAACGGATCCTGTTAATACTGCTGCTGTAATATTATAAAATATTGATAATGTTGTTTCATAATCCAATCCCGATGTCTCTGCAAGCATCCATCCCGATGGAAGTATCAGCGGATAGAGGATTGCCATAGTACCCCATGAACTGCCAGTTGAAAAAGAAACAAGAGCAGAAATTATAAATGTGATTACAGGTAAAAAATATGGTGATACTGATGCATCTAATAATAGCCCAGAGATAAAGTCTGCTGTATGCATATGTTTTGTAATTAAGGCAACAGACCAGGCAAGTGTTAAAATCATTATGGCAGGTAGCATCGTCTTAAAGCCCTTTATAATACTTTCAATAGTTTCAGTTAAACTAAGTAATTTCTGACTTAATGTAAGAATTATAGCAATGAATAAGCTACCCAATGAGGACCATAACAATGCAACAAGAGAATCAGAATTTCCTATCGTTTCTGAGAGTTTTTCAAAAAACCCCAATGAATTATTATCCCAAACTTCCTTATCCCATCCACTGTATAGTAATCCAATTAGAGTGCCAATAATTATAACGAGTATGGGGATAATAGCATTGAAACTTCTCGCTTTAACACCTTTTTTTGCAGTTATCTCCTCCATAATATCAGATGAAATTTTTGCATCAATAGCTAAATCTTTTTTAGGAGCAGAATCATACATTCTTCTTTCCGCAAGATACATCGGCCCAAAATCAACCTTTTTCCAGATTAGAGTAAATACAAAAGCCAGAGTAAAAAATGGATAATATGAATATGCTAGTGAATGAAAGAAAACACCATATGCTGATTCATTGATATTAAGTGTATTTATTCCATCTTGAATATAACTTAACTCCGCTCCAATCCAAGTGGTTACAAAGGCAACTGATGCAACAGGAGCTGCTGTTGAATCAATAATATATGCAAGTTTTTCTCTGGATATTTTTAATCTGTCAGCAAGAGGACGCATAGTATTACCAACCACGAGAGTATTTGCATAGTCATCAAAAAATATAACAATACCCATTAACCAGGTAACGATACCTCCAGACCTAGGACTTTTTGCAAATTTGGAAAGGTGATTAACAACACCCGTCATTCCACCATTTTTTGATATTAGGCTTACGGTTGCGGCGATAATCATAGAAAATAAAATTATTGATAAATGACCACTATCGTTAAGGGACTCTATTATATATGTATCTAAAATTGAAAGGAACCCTTGAAAAACTGCTAAAAAAATGGATGATCCTTTATAATAATAAATAATTCCAGTTCCTATCCAGATCCCTGCGAACAAGGCTGTATAAACTTCTCTAATTATCAGGGCTATCATAATTGCTATCAACGGAGGTAGAATGGATAGCCATAGTGGTATTGGATTCACAGGAACGCTATCGCTAAAATTATCAGCACTAACTTTAATTGTTTCTTTCAATGGGAAATTGTAGTCTATAATAACACTTCCATCCATTACGTGACCAACGTAAGCCGAATCATTAATTATTACAATTATATCATTTTGATTAAGTTTCTTTCCAAGGCTTAAATCTGTTATTTTTAATTGTAATTCCTGGTTAACTCCTTGAACAATAATATCAGGTAGGACGAGCTTAGTATTTAATTTATTAAGCGATATTGCTTCGTTTCCATAGCTCATCAAGCCCGATAAAAGAAAGATGGCAATGATTAAGCTCTTTATTTGCATTTAACTTATTTGAGGATGTGAAAGTAAGAAAAATGTTCTTCTATTCAACTATACCAAACTTAGATGTATTACTACATATTAGATAATATTGATTATGCAGTTGCAATTTTGCTTGTGCTAAACTAGTATTATTTTGTGTTTGATGACTGAGCACTAGTCATTTGAGATACAACATTAGTTAATTCAATAAAATCCGTAGGTGAGAGTTGTTCTGGTCTTTTTGAAAAATATGGATGGTCGGATTGAGAAATGTTTGGTAGAATGGATTTCAATGTATTCCGTATTGTCTTTCGTCGTTGATTAAACACCATTTTCACAACTTTAAATAGCAATACCTCATCACAATCCAATTCAGTTATATCATTTCTTGTTAACCTCACCACCGCTGACTTCACCTTCGGAGGTGGATAAAATACATTCTCATTTACTGTGAAGCAATATTCAATTTTAAACCAGTTTTGAAGTAGTACGCTAAGAATCCCATATGCCTTGGAACCATGAGGAGATGCTATGCGTTCGGCAACTTCTTTTTGTATCATTCCAACCACTTGAGAGATTTGGTTTCTATTTTCAATTACTTTGAAAAATATCTGACTGCTTATATTATATGGAAAATTTCCAATTAGGGAGAATTTTTCTACTGTTACGTTATGAAGATTCATTTTTAGGAAATTATCCTCATATATATTCAATCGTGGGTCACTAAAATGGGTTTTTAAATATTCAACCGACTCCGAATCTATTTCTATTAAGTTTAAGAATTTTAGTTTAGGTGTTCTATTCAGAAGGGGCTCGGTTAAAACCCCTGTTCCAGGACCTACTTCAATTACGTTGTCAGAATTAACATCAAGGCACTCTACGATTTTATGTGCAATGTTTTTATCCTTGAGGAAATGTTGACCAAGATGTTTTTTAGGTTTGACCATAATAAATCTTAATAGTCAGAATTTAAAATATAATTTTCATCCTCTAATTTTTCACTTTCTTCGTTAAGTCTATACATTTTTCTAGCCTTGGCAGCAAAAATACTTTCGGGATAATCTGTCATGATAATTAAATATAGCTTTTTAGCTTCTTCAAGATTGTTTGTAGTTCTCAGGAGTTCAGCTCTTTCATATAAAGCATTGTCGGTTTTAAAACTCATTGGGTACCTAGATATTAGTAGATTATAAGCAGAATCTGCTTCTTTGACTTTGCCTAGCTCTACTAATATCTGAGCTTTTTTAAATAATGCATATTCTTTACTTATATAAGCGGATGGATTATTCTCTATTTTGTTAAGCAGAAATAATGCAGAATCCAATTTTCCTTGATACATATATAAATCAGCTCCCGCAAACTTTCGAAGTGTGAAACCAAGGGTATCTTCATCTCTCATCTCACTAATAAAAAGCGAAAGGTCTATTGCATCATTTGAAATTAATTTTGATGTTGCTGACTTAAGCACATCCAAACGTGTTGCCGCCCAGTCAAACTCTCCAGCATAGTAAAATACCTTGGCATTTTTTAATTTAGCTTCATGTCCTATTGGTTCATTTTTCATTTCTGACTCTACTTGTGAATAAAGTAAAGTAGCATCCCATATTTTATCATCTGCTACAAATATGTCAGCAAGCACAATTTTCAATTCAGCCTGTTTTTTACTATTTAAGGCAGGATTCATTAAAGCTATTTCAAGCATCTCCATTGCCTCTTCATATTTTGAAAGTTTAAAGGCAGTTATTTCTGATAATCGGACTATCAAATCAGACGTTATATTATTAATGCCCAATTCATTAACAGCCTCAATTCCTTGGTTTTCCAAATCTTCATATATCGAAATATCTGTATTTGGATTTTCCTCGGCAGCCATACAAACAGCAAGGTAATAGCCAACCCAGGCATTAGCTGTATATGGGCCATTCACTTTTTTGTCTTTGACATAGCCATAAGCCTTTGCTGCAATCTCATATTTGTAATTTGAGTATGCAATGTAAGCAAGCTCCATCATATTTTTTTCCGCATTGTCAAACCTAATATCTATTGATCGGGCCTGGCGATATGCCATATCAAAATCTTTAGTTTGCATTGAGAACCAAAGGAGCATATCTGCAAGTTGTATATTGTCAGGATTATTTTGGGAGTATTGCAAAAGTTTACTTTTTAGGATACCCGTTAGGTTACTATTTATGTCCATTTGCATTACCATTCGAAGCTTACTTTTCATTCGTTGTATGTCCGTAGGAACTAAAACAAGGTGATTAAGATAACTGTCAAGCATAAGATTGTAGTTGCCGCTATACATGTAGGCATCGCCTATCTCAAAACCATAGGTATAATTACTGCCAGCCTCCGAAGATGCCTTTTTATATACCTCCACAGCAATGTTCGCATATCCTTTTGCTTGAAGGCTGCTGGTTATCTGCATTATTTGATTTCTTTGCGAGGGAAGGTTGTCTAGCAGTTTACTGAATATTTTTTTTGCCTTTTTACTATTTCCATTGAGATCAGCTAAATAGGCCTCATCTATTAAATACTTATAATTAGTTGGATTTCTTTTGCGATGTTGCCTAACCAATCGGTCTGCTTTCTTATACTCCTTTAAGATATTATAGCAATTAAAAAGATAGCTGTAATAATAATTTGTGGGATTTGCGGAGTATAGCTGCTCATATAGCTCTGAAGCCTTTTGATATTTTTTCTCACGATAATATTTCATCGCAAGTTGGTCCTTTGAGTTGGGTTTTTTCTGCTGTTTCTTTTTTGATAATATTGGATTTATACTCTGATTATTCTGCGACATTGCAATAGCGGGATAAATTGCAGTCGTAAAAATGAAAAATGCTATTGTATAGATAAAAAAACGCATCAATTATTTAACTGGTTAACTATGATTGTATTCAATGAATCAAATTTAGTAATTTCTGATTCTAACCTTTGGTTATTATATTTCATTCTTTGAATTATTGATTCAGTTATTCTTTTCTCCTCTTGAAAATAATTTTTTAAGCCGGCCCCATCAATAATATTCTTTTCTGCATCTGAATAAAGATCATACAACTGCTTAATCGTCTTTTGGTAATCCATACGAATAATTTTATCCATCCTTATAATTTGTTTTAGAGATTTATCAATATGACTGTATGAGATAGCTGTGGCAGATATTGAATCGTTGGAAAGGTTACCAATCTTGTAATAATTTGAAGTTATTGTTGTTCTAATGTCTGCAATTTCCAAGCTGTCAACATTTGTATATGCTAATCTTTCTATTTCCAACCTATCTATTTCGTGATTTATTTCGCTCAGAATTTCCGAATTAGGATTGTTGCATGAAGATGATATCATTATCAAACCAGTGATAATAATATAAAATAAAAAACGCATAATCAGTTTATTATATCAAACTTGGTATAGCCTTGTAGAGCATTTGGAATACGAATTCCTTTGCTTGTTTGATTATTTTCTAACATTGCCGCTACAATTCTTGGAAGTGCAAGAGCGCTCCCATTTAATGTATGTGCAAATTGAGACTTACCATCTTTATCTTTGAACCTAAGTTTCATACGATTGGATTGAAAGCTTTCAAAGTTTGAGACAGAACTAACTTCAAGCCATCTTTTTTGAGCAGCTGAATACACTTCAAAATCATACGTTAATGCAGCTGTAAAGCTAAGGTCTCCTCCACAGAGTCTCACTATACGGAAGGGTAGCTCAAGTTTTCTCAAAAGATCTGCTATCTGATCTTTCATTTCTTCTAAGGTTTCATATGATTTTTCTGGATCTTGAATTTGAACAATTTCAACTTTATCAAATTGATGCAATCTGTTCAAACCTCTAACGTCTTTACCATAGGAACCCGCTTCACGCCTAAAGCAATTTGAATAGGCTACATTTTTTATTGGGAAATCTTCGGATTTAAGAATTACATTTCTGTAAATATTAGTTATTGGAACTTCAGCCGTGGGAATAAGGTATAGGCTATCTTCGTTTATATGATACATTTGTCCTTCCTTGTCAGGAAGTTGTCCCGTTCCATATGCAGAATCGGAATTTATTAATAGAGGAGGCTGATATTCAATGTAGCCTTTTTCAATAGCTTCATCAAGAAAAAAGTTTATCAAGGCTCTTTGTAGTCTTGCTCCTTTTCCCTTATAAAATGGGAATCCTGCTCCTGTAACTTTGCTACCAAGATCAAAATCTATTATATCATATTCTGAAGCTAACTCCCAATGTGGTTTGGCATTGTTGGGTAAGCTTGGAATGTTACCCTCTTCATAAACTAATTCATTATCGGAATCAGATTTCCCAGCTGGAACACTTTCATGGGGTATATTTGGTATTTCAATAAGTTTTTCATTTAATAAACTAATATTGTTAGAAAGTGCTTGCTCCAAATCCTTTGCTGCCAACTTTAGTTCTCCGGATCTATTCTTTATTTCTTCTGCTTTTTCTCTTTGACCAGTTTTATATAGATTTCCAATTTCTTTTGCTAATTTATTAGTTTCTGCCAGAGCCTTATCAAGTTCTGTTTGTGTAGCCTTTCTGTTAATATCAAGCTCAATTATTTCTTCAATTATAGTAGAGGCATCAAAATTTTTAATGGCAAGCCTATCAATTATTTTGGCTTTATTATTGTGAATAAAATTAAGTTGTAGCATTTTTAAAAAATTTGTACAAAGTTACTCCAAATTATATTTTGAATTTCTGTATTTATTTTTAAAATAAAAAAAACCCGGCAAGTAGTAACAAGCCGGGTTTAAATATCTTTTAAGATTATCGAATAGATGAAAGTATAACTACTTACTTTCCTCAGTCATTGGAACCACACTTACGTATGATTTATTATCTCTTCTTTTTCTGAATTCAACGATTCCATCGCATAGTGCAAAAAGGGTATGATCTTTGCCCATTCCAACATTTAATCCAGGATGATGAACAGTGCCTCTTTGACGAATGAGAATATTACCGGCAATTGCACCTTGTCCGCCATAGATCTTAACACCTAATCTCTTACTTTCTGATTCACGTCCGTTATGGGAGCTACCCATTCCTTTTTTATGTGCCATTTTCTGATTATTTAAGGCCTGCTGAAGCAGACAGGTTAAACAGTAATTTTTTTGATTAATACTTTGCTTAAATCAGCACGGAAACCGTTTGATTTTTGATATCCTTTTCTTCTTTTCTTTTTAAATACGACAACTTTATCACCTTTGAGATGAGAAACAATCTGTGCATCAACGCCAGCGCCTTCTACCAATGGAGTTCCAACTTTTACAGCACCTTTATCGTCAACTAACAAAACTTTGTCGAATTTAACTTTTTCACCTTCTTTACCTTCAAGTCTGTTAACAAAAACTTCTTGCCCTTGTTCAACTTTAAATTGCTGTCCGGCTATATCAACAACTACATACATGATTAATGTTCTTTAGTTTAATTTCCTAAGAAATTTTGGAGGTGCAAAAATATAAAAAAAAACTAACTAACAAATAAATGTTGCTAAATTTTATTTTTTCCTGTGGCTTTTTCTGGTATATTCATTTTCTGAGAGTTAGTAGTCTTGGAATTGACTAAGAAAACTCCTAAAATTATGAGTAAGAACCAAAAGATATAGATGAGTTCAAATATTTCGTTATCAATTATTCCCCAAATAATGGCGATTACTGGAATAATATAGGTAACTGAGGATGCGAATACAGGACTGCTTATTTTTATGAGCTTATTAAAGGCTATAAGTGCAATTCCAGTTCCTAGGATGGCAAGAGTACTTACGTATCCCATTCCAATAAGTATTTTATCCTCATGAATAATTTTGGTTGGAATATCAGAAAATATCAATACATAAAGCAAGGTTGGTAGTCCTACATAAAAGAATGTTAATGAAGTGATTGTTAATGCGTCAATCTCTTTCAAATATGATTTTATGAAGTTAACGTTAAAAGCATAACATACCGTAGCAATCATTATTAGCGATGAATATTTAATATTAATTACAAACCCCTTACCACCAGCACTAGCATAAATAAGGCCTAAGGCACCTATTAGACCAAGCGCTACTCCCACCAAATTATACCTGTTTACTTTTAGTTTAAAAAAAGATAATCCCAATAACAATGTGAACAATGGTGTTAAAGAGTTTAGAATACCTGTTAGTGAGCTATTAATTTCTGTTTGTGCGATGGCAAACAAGAAAGAAGGAATGAAACTACCTATCACCCCCGCAATTGCTAGATAATATTTGTGCTTCCTATTTATTTTGGAAATATTATTCAGCGCGGTTGGAAGTAGAAATAAAAAAGTAATCGTAATTCGTAATAAACCAACTTCTGAGGCTGAAAAATAATCAAGTGATTTTTTTATGAGTATAAATGAACTACCCCATACAATTGCCAGTACGACAAGAATTATCCAAGCAATAAGGGTATTTCTATTTTGCATTTAAATTTCTTAATAGCCTGGCAAAGCTAGGAAATTATATCAATCTACATTGGAACACTATCTAACCAACAGGTTGTTAGTTCAATAACCAATTTTAATTGTATTTTTTGATGGTCAATGTATTTGGATTAAATTAAATATTAATTACTTTTGTTTTTTTTACTTCAAAATAGAACCAATTTTACAAACCCAAGTATAATTAGGAATAATTTAAAAAATGGGCAGAAGATCTAAAGATATTATTTCCGATTTGAGAAATGGTAATAAATCCGTTTTTGAGGAATTATATCGTAATAATTATACTCCCCTTCTCTACTTTTGTATAAGATATGTTGAAAATATTGACGAGGCAGAAGAGATAGTTCAGGGAGTTTTTGTAAAATTGTGGGAAAAGCATTCTGAGATAAAAATAACAAGCTCTTTAAGCTCCTACCTTCACAGAGCAGTTCAAAATAGTGCTTTAAATCATCTCAACAGACGCAAAATTTTAAACAAGTATGTTATATCACAGAACAAAGATATTAATATTACGTTTACTGATCCACACAAAACCCTGGAAAACATTGAAGTACGTCAAATAATCATGAGGGCAATTTTAGAACTTCCTGAAAAAAGACGAGAAATATTTGAGCTAAGTAGGTTTGAAGGAATGAAATATAAAAATATTGCCAAACATTTATCAATATCAGTCAAAACGGTTGAAAACCAAATGACCAAGGCATTAAAATATTTAAGAATAGTTCTTAAAGACCACATGCCAACATTGATTTTAACATTTCTATTATTGAAAGATTCATTCTAAGGCAGTTTAATTTTATGTAACTTCACGAAACTACAATATTCATTCTCCCTAACCTTTTGTATGTCAGTATTTTTGTGATCGTTGGGTATTCCAAGAAAAAAGTTTAAATTAAACATAATTGGGAATAGGGGTAAATGTATTGCCGACTGTCTTATTACAAAGGATCTTTATTGGATTTAAGGATGAACAAAGAAATTGACATACAACGCTTAGTTGCATATGTTTCAGGAAACTTACCTGAAAATGAAATAAGAGATGTTGAGGCATGGATTAATTTATCCCATGAAAACAAGGCCCTATTCAAAGAGTTCAAGCAAATTTGGGAGGTGTCAATATCAAATTCTTGTTCTGAACCTGTTGATTTGGATGCCAAGTGGGAGAATTTAAAATCTAGATTAAACCTTGGTGATGATATTAAAATTTCAAAAAGATCGACCATTGAAACATTTTTCATTGTTTCTTCAGGAATTGCAGCTTTTATAGCTCTTATCATTTCACTTTGGGTTGTTATTCCGACTCAAAATAAAGTAAATGATGTGCTTATAACAGAATCATCATTTTCCACAGGAAGCTCGTACATTTTGCCCGATGGATCAAAATCTTTCCTAAATGTAGAATCTGAAATAATTCATCCTGATCACTTTTTATTAAATACACGAAGGATTGAATTTACTGGAGAAGCATATTTTGACATAGCACATGATCCTAATCAACCATTTCTAATAGAGACAGGAAATATTAGAGTTAAAGTTTTAGGCACTTCCTTTAACCTTACTAACAAAACCGATTCAGATGAAATAACGATTTTTCTTGAGACTGGAAAGGTATTGTTTTACTCAGTTGATAACGAAAGTAATAGCATACTTGAACAAGTAATTCTATTACCAGGTGAAAAGGGTGTTTACAATAAAATAGACGGCAGTATTTCAAAGTTCAATTTTTCAGATAATAACCACCTAGCTTGGAAAACAGGTACTCTCAATTTCATTAATGCTCCACTTAATGATGTAATTAATACAATTGAGAATACATATCATTTAAATGTTACGAGCAAGTTAAACCTCGAAAATTACCATCTCACAGCTCGTTATCAAAATGAAACACCTGAAAATATTTTGCAGTCCATCAAAGTTATTTATAGCCTTGACTATGTTATTGATGGAAATAATGTAACAATAAAAAAATAGCATTTATCTTTTCTCATCTTCCTGATGACTGATGCTAATTCCTTCCGATAAAATTTTCACGAAAACTATCCAGATTTTTTTTTTGTAATTTAGCATTCTAAGAAATTATAAGCTTTCATACTAACTGATGAAAACCCTTTTAATCAAAGATGATAATCATGAAAGTGTTAATCCTAGACCAGGATTGATGTATATATTATCTATTACATTTTTATTATTAGCCATATTTCTACCAAATCAGCAACCAGTTTTTGCACAATCGTTGGAAGGTGAAACCATGGACATAAATGTTAGTGAAGCAAAGCTATCAACAGTTTTAATTATCATTTCTGATAAAACAAATATTAATTTTTCCTACAATTCAGATGAGGCAGTTTTTTCAAAAAAAATTACCTATTCCGCCCATGACAAGAACCCCTTAATAATACTTGATGAAATTTTGAATGATACAGAATATGGTTTCAAAATGATTGGTAACCAAGTGGTAATTTTAAAAAATGAAAATAAAACCAAAAAAACTGAAAAAAAAGAAAATATAAACAACGAATCAACAATTACAGTAACAAAGTATATACCCAAATTGATTTACGATACAATTTTTCTGACAGATACTTTAATAGAAATCCAAAAGGACACTATTATTATAACCGATTCCATATTCATTGAAAAACAGACGCAGGATACAACTCAAAACACAAGAAATAAGGAAGTATATTCTGATTATTTTAATCAGGTACCAAAGAGAGAGAGTGGATGGTCAGCAGATCTTTTCATTGCACCAATAGTTTCAAATTTTTCACTTGTACGCAATGATAAACAATATACAGTGAGAAGCTATTCCTTGGGTGCTGAGGTATCCAAAATTTATAGAAATTGGATGATAAAAGGGGGAATAAAATTAACAAACTTTGATGAAAAGTTTAATCATACATACTCTGACCAAGAAGGGGGCTTTTATTCAACAGATACCATAGATGAATATTACACTATTGATATGGGCGATACTGCATATTTCTATGTTACTGATTCAACATGGAATCCATTAAACATTCATGATTATGATTATAACATAAATAATAGAATTGGTCTATTAGAATTATCTCTTTCAGTTACCTATGATTTTGTTAAAACGGATAAAGCAAGATATTATATTCGAGCCGGGGGTCAATTTGGTGTATTGATCTATAGAGAAGGACTTGCAATTCCTTATCCAGAGCAGTCTGAGGGAGTCGACTTTGCGGACTTAAAATTTAATCAGCAATCATTTTCATTTATTGCCGGTATAGGATTAAAATATAAATTAGCTGAAGAATTCGATTTTAATGGAGAGGCTTACTATTTAAGATACATGGATGATATTGTTAAGGATTATCCTCAGTCAACAAAAATAAATGGGCTTGGTTTAAAATTTGGCCTAATATATTATTTCTAGTAACCAGTTCTACTCAATACAAATGCCAATAAACTTATCAATAGCATTAAAAATAATCAAGCTGTTAAATAGCTCAATTTCCCATTTTATTTTGGCAAGTTTATTCATAGTATCAATAAGTACTAAAGCACAGGTAGTTAATGTTGGAGGGGTAATAGAGAATGATAGAATTTTCTATGAAGATACTACGTATGTTGTAGTACAGAATCTTATAATACCAAAGAATAAGTCATTGACAATAAGACCTGGAACTGTTGTCAAAATTAATTTTGGCAGAAATATTATAGTAGATAATGGTTCTTTATACGCAATTGGTGATCAGGTAGATTCTGTTTATTTCCTTTCGAACTACACTGAACCAGGTCAAATATGGAAATGGAATGGGTTACAGATAAAAAACTCTGATTACGAAAATCCCAGCATCCTACAGTACTTAAAGGTAGTTAATGCAGAAACTGCCATTATGATTGAAAACTCGATAAATGTACAGGTAGAAAATACTTCTATTACTGGGAGTCAGAATGTTGGAATAAATATAACAAACAGTAGTTTCTGTTACATTGTAAACTGTACCATAAAGAATAATTATAATGGAATAGAAATTTATACCGGAGATGGAGGTCTTACGGCAAATAATATAGTTACTAATTCATTTCTAAAAAACGAAAATCATAACATTAATATTTTCGTGGAGCAAAATGGTAAGTATGTAAATAACCAGCTGAATAATAATAAAATCTCCCAAGGAAATAATGGAATATGGATTGATAATGGTGGAAATACAATTAATTATGGAAATAGTATAACGAAAAATATAATAATTAACAACGGTGGTGATATCGGATTTGGTTTATTTTTAGCCCATGATTCAATAATAGTATCAAACAACATATTTTGGAATAATAATACAGCTATTTATACTGCAGAAAGAGGAAGATACTGCGGGATATTAAATAATAGCTTTTATAAAAATAGATGGGCACTTGCAGTAGGTAGTGGTTCTGTGGGCAATAATATTTTAAATAATACATTCTCTGAAAATATTCAGGAAACCATATCCATCAAGGAAACTTCCGGTTTAAACATTGAAACTAATAATTTGGTTAATAACTCTGGGGGAAATTACATTGTGATAAATAATACTCCCAATAACATAGCTATTCCTGGCAATTATTGGGGGACAGATTTAGAATCTAAAATTAGTAAACTGATTTATGATCGGAATGATAATCCTGATGTTGGAGATGTTGTATTTAAACCCTATCTAGATAGCATTAACAATCGAAATCCAATATCTCCTCCTTACAAAGTAATTAAGCAATTGGTTGACAACATTGTCAGAGTTTCGTGGGTGCCAAACCTAGAGACTGACTTAAACAACTACTATTTGTATTATGGAAATTATAAGGATTACGAATTTGCATCATATGAAGATATTGGAAAAGATACATCAGTAAGTGTTTCCGGAGATATATCCATATATGATATAATTGCCGTTACCTCTCATGATACGACCATTTACAATCATACATCTCAACTTAATGGCAATGAAAGTCCTTATGCTTTTGCAAGCTTATATCCGTTTGCGGGTGATGATACTCTTGTATGCAAATATGTGAACTCCATACATTTTGACAGGGGGTCCATACCTTTTGATTATGAATCTCTTTTTTGGACGACAAATGGTGATGGTAAATTTGACAGTTATGAGTACATATTTCCAATATATACCCCAGGTGAGGAGGATATTGATGCCGGAGGTGCACTAATTACATTAAATGTTATAACTGTTACAGATACAATTTCGGATAGCTTTATGTTAAGAATGGCTGATGAACCCATTGCATTTGCAGGCAACGACACAATTGTAGTTGCTGATACTTCAGTATACTTAATAGAAGCACATGCATCTAATTTTAGTGAAATAAAATGGGATACTCAGGGAGATGGATATTTTGTTAACGAAACATTAATAAACCCTATTTATATTCCAGGCAATACTGATATTGCAGCTGGTTTTGTAATTCTTGAAATGAATGTTTATTCTGATTGTGGAGCAACAATGGATTCAATTATGATTCAAATAGAACCATATTATTCTGTTGAAGGTAGGTTATGGACATCCAATAATGCAATATATAAAGGAACAGTAGTTGCATACAGAAAAGATAATAGTAGTACCCGAGCATTGTTAATTGAAACATCAGAAGATGACGGTGGTTATAGGTTTCCAAAGGTAATGAGAGGAGGGTACTATGTTTATGCATTGCCAGATACGAATAATGATGAGAACCTTGTTCCTGGATATTATGCTCATAAACGACACTGGGAATATGCCCATTTAATTAATGTAGATGCAAATGTATATGATCTAGATATATTTCTTTCTGCTGTTGATTATGTATTGCCTGACGGTGAGGCAACAATATCAGGAAACATGGTGATGCCTGAGAAATCGAATGTAAACGGTGAATTGTATTGTCAACCATGGTTGACAGGTAGTAACATGGAATATTGCATTGGTGGGTTATCCAACCTCACAGTATTTTTATTTGATCAAACCCACTCAAAACTATTAAATTATACATTAACTGATGAGCTTGGCAATTTTTACTTCAATGACTTACCCTATGGAAAATATATTATTGATGCAGAGAAAGCTGGATATTTTCCAATATCATCACCTATTATAACAACCTCTCCAAATAACCCAAATATTTCAGGGGTTAAAATTGAGATAACCAATAATAATATAGGAGTCGTTCCCAATTCATTCAATAATCAATTAGCAGGTAGCTTGGATGTATATCCAAACCCTGCATCAAATATTATTAAGGTTATAAGTTTTTTAAAACCCGATGATGATTATTTAATCAGAATCTTTAATTATAATGGAGTGGAAATGACAAATAAACTTGGCAATTATTATAATCAAAATGGAGTTGTTTCAATTCAGGTGGAATTACTTCCATCGGGATTATATTTTGGTAATATTAAATCAGGCTCATTCATTAATTCATTTTCTTTCGTAATTAGGGAAAGATGATTGTCAAAATTTATTTTTTTAAAATATTTTTCATTTTATTATAATGCAATTCTAGACCAACAATAATTTTAAAAAATCCTCTAACTTATTACCTATTAATCTATTAATAGTATAGATGTTTATTTGGAATTCCAAAGAAACTTTTATCATATCAATTCCAAAGAAATTATTTTTGTAAAAAAGCCTGATTGGAGTAGGGGTAACAGACCTTTAAATTGTCTTTTATATTATAAACAAAAGTTTAAGAACTATTGACTAAAAATCTACTCATTTTTCAGACAAGTGAACTAACTATTCAAAACAAGCTTAGTTTCTTTCCAAAAATACATTTCACGTCCATTGATGTGAATTTTTCAATGCAGAGTTTTCTTAAAAATATAAAAATAGATTGTTATTATTAATTAATTAAATTAAAACGTTTTGTGTATGAGAAAAATTACAAGTTTTATTATTATGATGATATTCCTATCATCAACGGCATTAGTAGGCCAGTCTGCCTCTAATGCAATCTCAATTGAGGAAGAGCAGATGATGACCCAAAGAAGGGCTAATCCAAATGCTCAGTCTATGACAATTCCTTTAACTAAACTCAAAGCCAAAGGTCTTACATATGTAGCACCTAATAAAGGCAACAGAGCAGTTAGTAATATAAAATTAGAAGTTCAAGTTGACAGTTGGGCATCTGAAGCTTCTTACAATGTTTGGGATTATGATGCGGGTTCTTATATTTGGGCCTCTGACCAAACATTTAGTTATGGCGGAGAAATAGTAATACACTATTTAGCACTAACAGAAGGAAGTTCTTATGATGTTGATTGTTTTGACTCATATGGCGACGGTGGTATTGCGGGCGACGTATCAAATAGTGATACAGGCTGGCCTATCACATCATGGAGCTCAAATAGTTATACTTCATACGGATCATATCCCTTTGTTGCTGGAGATGGTGTAGAGCCTCAACAAGTTGATACTTTCCCTTACTACGCTGACTTTGAAAGTGGTAGTTTCCCAGGAGAATTTATTACTAGTATGGGTTCTGGTGCAGGTCTATTTGTTAGCAGTGATGCCGGTAGTGGTAGCACTTATGGTGCTCTTTATGAAGGTAATACTTCTACAGGGTGGGGATCAACTCCTTACTCTTACACACAAGCATTTGCTTCAAGTAAATCAGCGCATTTTGCTACGATTGATATTACAGTTGTTCCAGATGGTTCAGCAGGTAATTTAATGATGTATTTTGACTTAATGCAAGGATATTCTTTTAATCCTAACTATTCATGGTTCCGTACATTAGTTAATGGTAACCCATTGTATGATTCTAATGGCGACTATTATTGGCAGCCATCAACTCATAATGATGATTTTGGAATGCTTGAATTTGATTTAAGTGCTTATCAGGGTTCTACCTTTACCCTTACACTGCAAACATCTAACAAATATTATGCAAATTACTATAATGAGGGTGATATAGCATATCTTGATAACTTTGAGTTATCTTACCTTACCATAGGTGATGTTGAAGGTTATGTAATGAACGGTGATGGTTTATCCATAGCTGGAGCTACAGTATGGATGGATGGTTATCCATCTGTTACAACAGATCCAACCGGAGCTTATTCACTATTACAAGTTGCCGGCGAATGGCAAGATGTAAGTGCTTGGAAAGATGGTTATAATGTAACTACTGATAATATTTATATTACACCATCAGGTACAACATTACATAACTTTACATTAACTAAGCCTAGTTTAACCATCAATCCACTATTTTTTGATGAAACATTAAACCCTGGAGAGTATTTAACAACCTATTTGGGAATACTTAACACAGGTGATGGTGATGGTGACTGGAGTGCAGTAATTAACTACCCATCTTCTTCAAGTGCTGGTGGTTCTAATCCTGTACCTGCAAATAGCTATGACTGGACTAATATTGACTTAACAGGAGCAAATCTAAATACTATACCTGGAGGTAATGGTCAGGCCATGAACACTAGAGCAGGATTTGATTGTCCTGATGGTACCAAATTTGCATATCCTGCAGTTGGTTCAGATAACGGATATACATCAGATGCAACCGCTGGTTGGCAGTGTTTCCAAAGTTTCTCAGGTGCAACTGGTGCCTTTACAAAGGTTACAGCTTATGCAATACACACCAGTGCCCCATCGGGACAGCGTGAATTCCTAGTTGAGGTTTATGGCCCAGGTGGTTCACCAGGAACACTAGAAAGTACAACAATAGCTTTAGCTGATCCTGTAAACACAGGTGTTCAGGTTATTGGTTATGATACATATTCTTATACAATAGAAATTCCATCATCATCATTGGTAGATGGATGGATTACCGTTCAAGCCACAGCAGGTGGTTCACCAACATTCTATTGGTTAAATACTTATGCAACACCTTCTTACCCAGCCTTACAAGGCACAGGAGCTCTTCCAGCAGGATTGGCTATGTGTTTACATGGTGGTGGTATATCAGGATGGTTAAGCTTGAGTGATTATGATGGAACAGTTGCTGCTAGTGGTGGTAGCCAAAATGTAGGAGTTAACTTTGATGCCGCAGGCACAGAGGCAGGTGATGTTTATACAGCAGAGATTGTTATGACAACAGATCCTGATGTTGGAACATTCAACATACCTGTAACAATGACTATATTTGGAGATCCATTGGATCCAGCAACAGATCTGGAAGCTAATTTGGTTAATATGGTAACTGGTCAGGTTGATTTAAGCTGGCAGTTTTCTTCTACAAACCCAACTTTCCAGTATTTTGCAATTAAGAGAGATGGTATAACAGTTGGAACATCAACAACTACTCTATATACAGATTTTGCACCTACATTTGGTACTTATTGTTACACAGTAACTCCTGTTTACCAAGAAGGAAACGGAACACCAGCAGGTCCTGAGTGTATTGATTGGTTGATTCCTGCTTTATGTTGGACACCTACTGCTTTAGAAAACTGGCAATGGCCAGATGTAGAGGAAGATGTAATGCTTACACTAGAGAACTGTGGTGATGGTATGTTAGATTTTACCTTCCCTGATTATGTATCAGGTAAAGGTTTTTCATGTACAATGGAGGTTTGTTTAATGGATTCCTTTGGAGACGGCTGGAATGGCGGTACCCTTAGTGTATTTGTAAATGGCAACATTGTATTAGATAACATTACATTGGCAAGTGGTAGTGGTCCTGAATGTTTTGGATTCCCTGCAGAGACTGGTGATGATATTAGTACTGTTTTTACACCAGGTGGTTGGTCATATGAGTGTTCTTATGACTTTTTAGATGGAGATGGTAACGTAATCTATTCAGCGGGTAACGTAAGTTTACCAGTTGGAGTTGTTTATGGAACATGTCCACAGCCAAGTTACATAGTAGATGTAGAACCAGCAGCTGGACAAATCCCAGCAGGAGGTACATTGGATGTAATGGTTACTTATAGTTCAGCTGGATTCCCAGCAGGATCATATGATGAGTGGCTTAACATTGAGACCAATGACCCAGCTAGATTATCTGATAGTGTATTTAACACAATGCATGTTTATGTACCAGGTTCAATTTTTGGACAGGTTACAGATTGTAACACTGGTCTTGGCATGGGAGGAGTAAGCGTAACTGCAGAAGGT
>JABJIE010000025.1 GCA_018661505.1 Lentimicrobiaceae bacterium | reverse complement strand
ATGAATGGTGGAAGATAATTGAAAAATGTATAGTTTCACAGCTTGTATTAATATGTGAAAAAACATTTGTAATGATAGACTTAAAATTTGACTATTCGAATGCTCTTGGTTCTGTTACTCAAGAAGAAATTAATCATTTTCAAAATGAAATCAATCAACATTACAATTCACTGAATGCAAAATCAGGCAAGGGAAACGATTTTCTTGGATGGGTTGATATTCCTTCAGACACCGATGAAAGGTTAATAAAAAAAATAGAAGAAGTGGCTTCAAGGGTTAGGCAAAATTCAAAAGTATTTGTTGTTGTTGGAATAGGTGGTTCATATCTTGGAGCAAGAGCTGTAATTGAGGCTTTGTCAAGTTCCTTTGCAAGTATAAATGGCAATAATGGTAACCCACTAATTGTTTATGCGGGTCAAAATATAAGTGAAGACTATACCAATGAACTTTTAAAACTTCTTGATAACCATGACTATTCCTTGGCTGTTATATCCAAATCAGGAACCACCACTGAACCGGCCATTGCATTTAGGTTATTAAAAAACCATCTAATTAATAAGTATGGGCATGCAGACACTCAAAAGCGTATAATTGCTATAACAGATAAGTCGAAAGGTGCGCTTAAGAAGCTTGCAGACAAGGAAGGGTATGACACCTTTATTGTTCCCGATGATGTGGGAGGAAGGTATTCGGTTCTTACACCAGTTGGTCTTCTTCCAATAGCTATTGCAGGGTTCAACATAAGAGAATTGTTGGAAGGGGCAAAAAGAATGAAAGGTCACATTGAAAAATCTCCAAACATTGATGAAAATCCAGTTTCAGCGTATGCTGCATCTCGTAATGCTTTATACAGAGTTGGCAAAACAACTGAAATTACAGTTAATTATGAACCAAAGCTGTTTTATATCACCGAGTGGTGGAAGCAACTTTACGGCGAAAGTGAAGGTAAGGAAGGTAAGGGAATATTTCCTGCAGGTGTTGGTTTCACAACAGATCTCCATTCAATGGGGCAGTATATTCAGGAAGGACTAAGGAACATATTCGAAACGGTTATATCAGTTGAAACACCTGATAGTATGTTAAAAGTACCAATCGACAAAGAAGATCTTGATGGATTAAATTATATTGCTGGCAAACGCTTACATGAGGTTAATTTAAAGGCGGAAACGGGTACTACTCTGGCACATCTTGATGGCGGAGTACCAAATCTAAGAATAGTTATACCTAAGATAAATGAAAACATCCTGGGGCAGTTAATTTATTTTTATGAAATGGCTTGTGCCATAAGCGGATACATACTTAATGTTAATCCATTTGATCAGCCAGGAGTAGAGGCGTACAAAAAAAATATGTTTGCATTACTAGGTAAGCCAGGGTTTGAAAAAGAAACCGAAGAAATATATGCAAGGTTATCCTAAAGCCGCATAATTTTTATTTACAAAAGATTAACAATCAGCGGATAACAGCAATTGATATTATGGTTATATTTGCAACCCCAAAAAAGAAATTTATAAATTAAAAGAAATTATGAGTAACGTGGTTGATAAATTGAATTATAAGGTAAAGGATATCTCATTGGCTGATTATGGTCGTAAAGAGATTAAATTAGCTGAGGCAGAAATGCCAGGATTAATGTCTCTTAGAG
Organism: Lentimicrobiaceae bacterium; assembly: GCA_018661505.1. GTDB lineage: Bacteria > Bacteroidota > Bacteroidia > Bacteroidales > F082. The sequence goes on along the minus strand of JABJIE010000025.1, from coordinate 29,311 downwards.
AAGAGTATGGCGCAAGCAAGCCCTTAGCTGGTGCGAGAATTGCCGGATGTTTACATATGACTATCCAAACTGCAGTTCTTATTGAAACTTTAGTAGAGTTAGGTGCAGATGTAACTTGGTCTTCATGTAATATTTTTTCTACACAAGATCATGCCGCTGCGGCCATAGCCGCTACTGGAGTTCCTGTTTTTGCATGGAAAGGGATGAATGAGGAAGAGTTTGATTGGTGTATTGAGCAAACATTGCATTCTTTCCAAGGAGGTAAAACCCTGAATATGATTTTGGACGATGGTGGTGATTTAACAAACATGGTTTTAGATCGTTTTCCTGAATTAGTAGAAGAGATTAAAGGTCTTTCCGAAGAAACGACCACAGGTGTTCACCGTTTGGTGGAAAGACAAGAAAAAGGAACATTATTATTACCAGCAATCAATATAAATGACTCGGTTACCAAATCCAAATTTGACAATAAGTACGGATGTAAAGAATCATTGGTGGATGCCATTCGTAGAGCTACTGATGTAATGATGGCTGGAAAAGTTGCCGTTGTTGCAGGTTATGGCGATGTTGGTAAAGGTTCTGCAGCTTCCTTGAGAGGTGCAGGAGCAAGAGTTATTGTTACTGAAATCGATCCAATTTGTGCTTTGCAAGCTGCAATGGATGGTTTTGAGGTAAAGAAAATGGATGATGCAGTTAATGAAGGAGATATTATTGTTACTACTACTGGGAACAAAGACATTATTGTTGGTCGCCATTTTGATAACATGAAAGATAAAGCCATCGTTTGTAATATTGGTCATTTCGATAATGAAATTGATGTTGCATGGTTAAATGACAATGCTGCCAACAAAATTGAGATTAAGCCTCAGGTTGATTTGTATACTATGAATAATGGACGTGAAATCATTCTTTTGGCTGAAGGTAGGTTGGTAAACTTAGGATGCGCAACCGGTCACCCATCTTTTGTAATGTCTAATTCTTTTACTAATCAGGTTTTAGCACAGCTAGAGTTATGGAATAACAGTGACGCATATGAGAACAAAGTTTATATGCTACCTAAGCATTTGGATGAAAAAGTTGCTCGTTTACACTTGGCTAAGATTGGAGTGGTATTAGAGGAATTATCTCAAGAACAAGCGGATTATATTAACGTACCTGTTGAAGGTCCATATAAGCCAGAACATTATAGATACTAATATTATTATATAACCAAAAAAGGCGCTGTTGTTTTACAATAGCGCCTTTTTTTATAATAAACAGTTATCTTAAAATGGTGTAAAGGTTACACCAACTGATATTGGATACATCTGTGGTCCACGACCCTTTGTGAAGATATTCGATATTTGATAATAGCCAAATAGATTGAAGGATTTGTATCCTGCTCTGAAGGTAAATCCATATGCCCATGTTTCAGTATTTGAAATATCTTTATTTTTTACCATCCTTCTTCCACCAGAATACCCATCAACATCACCCACATATTTTTCCTTGGAACTTATTAAATATCTTATCTTAAAACCTGCACCAATTTTAAAACCGCTATTGGTTCTAAAACTTAATTCAAGAGGAACAGATGCATATGTTAAATTTATTTTACATCTCTGATAAACTTCTTCAATTGGATTGAAGATAATGGTATCTCCTCTAATATTATCAATACGTGAATTGGAATACATATTATGATTATCAATTCCCAGGCCAACAGAAAGTGAAGCATTACTTTCATTAATTGGAAAGTTATATAGCCCAAATACATTAACAGCCTGATTTATTGTTCTCAACTCCATATCAGATGGTTTGCCTTGCCATATATCAGTAAACACATCGAAGCCAACTGTTACTTTTCTCTTGGCTTCCTCGCTAATTACCTGGGCTCCTGCTGACATCTCAAAAGAGGCAATGATAATAATTAATAATATTGATCTTATTCTATTCATTGGTTAAGTTTTTTGCAAATATACTAATATGTAGAGTTATCAAATGACACCATTTAACAATAAGTACCATTAAAATTTGTAAGCCCAATAGTATGTTATAATTTTTGTGATTTAAAGGACAAGTATAATTAGTTGTCAATTAGTTCATCCAATAGTCTTTTTACCTTTTCCGAATTCCACCTTGCTGCACCCTTCTTACTCATAACAACAATACCTGAGTTGTCAATTATAAATGTCATGGGTATACTCTTACTAAAAAAGTCGTCAGGAACACTATTATTTCTATAAAGTGGCAGCCCGTATATACTCTTATTATTTGAAAACTCTCTTATCTTATTTGTTGTTTCGTTGCTAATAATAACAAAATTTACTTTATCACCATACTTTTCAAAAAGATCATATATTCCTGGCATTTCTGCAACACATGGAGGGCACCATGTTGCCCAGAAATTTAAAAAAACAGGCTTTTTATTTAATTCTGAAAATTTAATTGGAGTACCTTTCATGTCGTAAACCAACCAGCTATTAGTTTGTTCAGATACTTTAAATCTATCATCTTGATCCATTGAGGATGGAGGTAATGATGTTAGTTTTATGAAAAAAGAAGTAACTTCTGTTCTTGTTGAAGGAATAATTAGAAGTATAATCAGAACCACAAATACAAAGTCCGAAAAAATGGAATACCATTTCTTTCTTGAAAAGTAACTTGTTATAATTTTTTTCGGATTGAAAGTCAAAAAATTAATGTATTATGGATACTAAAGTAAATTGGCTCTTTTGTCAAGCAAATCATTTATTTGGTCTTCGGTAAGATCAGGATTGCCCAGCATTAGGTCAATATCCTCCATTGATAGTTCTTTGGTGTCGATCTCAATAACAGGTTCTTCTTCAATGACCGTGAACTCGTCATCACCAAGTTGTTCGCGTAATTGTTTAACCAGATCACTCACCATTTGTTTAACTGGTTCACCAAACTGGCCCTTTAATTGATCTCCAATTTGATCTTTCATGTTTTCGTAGTTGCTAAAGAAAAATTGAAATTGCTTCAGCATCATACCATCTACCCCTGGCACATCATCAAGTGATTGTGTTTCCACCAGTTTTTTAAATAATCTGAATAGTTCATCCAGATCTTTATTAAATTTTTCATCCTCCATAAGGTCACAAAACTAATAATAATTGGGTTTTTTGATTAATGTTTTAATGTTAAATAATTACAAAACATACAATTTAAGCTTAAATAAACCCCTTGGCTTTATTGAGGGTTCTTCAATTTTACCGAGTATATGATTGCCTCAAGTTGACGTAACAAATTACGTTTTTTCTTATTTGGGTGATAAACATAACCCATAATTGTAGTGATATTATCATTTAACGGATCTACAAAGGTATAACTTACATAGGGGCCACCCATAAAGTCATTTTTAACATCCCATACGCCTCGCATTTCTATGGCATATTCAGGATCCATTCCCTCAACCTGCTTCCATGTAGGGACCAAATACTCATCGGTTAAAGACATATATGTCCCTGGAGAATCGCCGGGAACATATTGTTTTAGATATCGATTAGTGCGCGCGACAATGCTTTCTTTGGAAAATTGTTTTTTATCCAGATATGGTTCAGCAAAAATGATGATCCCCTGGCTATATTCAGTAACCTCTTTTCTTATCCACATAAAATCCTTTTCTGTTTTGGCCACATAAAATCCTTGGGGAATGGTAATATTAAATTTAAAGTTATCCCTAACGGATTTAAGAACTTTATTTTTAGAACTTGGTCTAAAAACAGATAAGATTCTCTGTCTTTCCGCCACACTAAAATTATCTATTATACTTTCAGCATATTGTGGAAAATCATTAACAAAATCAGCTGTTGAAGGAGTTGTAATTACAACAACTCTTTGAGGTTTTGACCACCTATCTGTATAGGACTCAACATTTGTGCCTATTGATTCTTTTTCAATATTAATGATAAAAAGATTACGATGCTTTTTGAACATATTGGAAAAGTTCTTTACGGTAATATATGCAATGTCAAAAAGTGGTTCAGCCTGTAATAACCCATATTGTTCCTTTCCAAGATGCTCTTCTATTACCAGTCCCATTTTGCCATCTTTTTGCTGGTTATTTTGCATAATAACCAGCACTTCAGAGGTATTTCCTATTGAACGAACTTTATCATTCTTACCAACTTTTGGTTCGCATGATTGTAGGCTTAAGAAAATACCAATAACCATTAATCCAATAATAATATGAAAAGATTTCATCTGGAATTTGATTTATGTTAAAACAAAATATGACACCATTAAGTTTACCACAATTATGGAATTAAATAACTAAATAATGAGATTAATATTGTTGTTAGCCAACCTCTGCAATTTTTAATTTTTGCCCTGGTTTTAATCGTTTTGAATTAGTTATATTATTTAGTGATTTTATTTTATCAACCGTAACACCGTCATATTCTTTAGCTATGTCCCAAAGCGTATCACCTTTTCGAACGACATGATACAAATATTTACCATCTTTTATTGAACTAGTGTTTTTAACCTCGGGTTTATATACTATGAGTTTTTGGTTTACATAAATTGTAGAACTTTTTAGATTATTCCATTCTTTTAAATCGGTAACTGAGCAGCTATATTTTTGAGCTATTAAACCGAGGCTTTCCCCATTTTTAACAACATGGTTTGATTTAACAGAAGATCTGTTTATGGGTGTAGACTTTCGGTAAAAACCACTACTCCCCGCACCATATAACACTAATTTTTGACCCGGATAAATTGTATTGCTTCTAAGGTTGTTCCACCGCTTTATTTGATTCACATAAACACGATATTTTTTGGCTATAATTCCTAAACTTTCTCCGCTTCTCACGATGTGTATATTTCTATCTTTTACCTTTTCAACCTCAGCCATAAGCTTATCTCGCTCGATACCCTTTATGGTTTTGTAATTATAAAGCTCCTTTTCGTTGTTTAAAAAGCTTGCGGTATAAATTCTTGGTATTCTGATATTATATGGATTATCATTACTTGCAGGAATAATGTTCATTTTAAACTGGGGATTCAAAAATTCAATTTCGTCCATGGGGATTCCCAGCATTTCATTTATCTGATCGAATGCAAGAACATCATAAACACTTACTGTGTCTATATCATAATAAAACATACCTGGTCTCATTGGATATATATTATGCTCTGGAGCATAATTCATAACATAATTTACAGCTATGAATGCGGGAACATAACCTCGTGTTTCTCTAGGTAAAAAAGGCCACACTGCCCAATAGTTTTTGGTTCCCCCTGCTCTTCTGATGGCTCTGTTTACATTTCCTGCCCCTGAATTATATGCAGCAAGCGCAAGAGACCAATCATTATATATGTCGTAGAGGTCTTGCAGGTGCTCACATGCCGCTATGGTGGATTTATAAGGATCATATCTGTCATCAACCATTGAGGTTACTTTTAGATCGTATACTTTGCCTGTTCCATACATAAATTGCCATAATCCTTTAGCTCCCTTATGGGAACCAGCTGAGGGATTAAGTGCAGATTCAACAATTGCAAGGTATTTAATTTCGAGGGGCATATTATACTTATCAAGGGCTTCCTCAAACATAGGGAAATATATTTCGGCTAACCCTAGCATCTTTGCGGTTAATTGTCGCTTTTTTGAAGCATACAAATTTATGTAACTTCTCACCTCTCTATTATATGTTAGCTCAATGGGAGTTTCACGATTTAATATTGAAATTCGTTCTTTGTATATTGAGTCTGGATAAACTGGAATATCATTGGGTGCAAATCCATATTCTTGATTTAATGATGAATCAAAGATGAAAAATTGCTTTTGATAAAATTTAACATAAAGCAGACTGTCTAAGGTAATGAGTATGGGTGAATCGGGATTAAGAAGTTCAAAATTACCTCGATTCAAGGCAGAGTTTTTATTGGATGTATCGATAACAGAAACTGTCATTCGTGTTTCGTTATTAAGCTTTACTTCATCAACGATTATAACCGTATCCGTTTTAATAGTGCTTATGGTATCTCCAGATCTTAAAGCATAGCTAATCGATGAGATTAGCAGAAGAATAGAAGTTAGTAGTAATACTCTTAAATTGAACATAAATCAAGTTTGATAATAGTGAGAATAAATGCAAATATAAATCTAAGATGAATAGATTATTTGTTAAGCTTACTTAGTAATGAACAAATACAATAGAATAATTTTTTTCATTTTCACGAATAGATTTAACTTCAGTAAAGCTACAAAATAATAGATAAATTATTTTAATGTTAAGATTAAAATATTAACCTAAGACAGCAATCATAAAGTCTAAAATAAGATAACATAATAGATAAGTAATAGTAGGTCTAAATATTTGTTGATATTTGCAATACTTATTTTCTAATCAATGAAGAAATTCTATCGTATACTTGCATTTGTAAAGCCTTATTATGGCTATGCCCTGTTGAATGTGCTTTTCAATCTGTTAACAATAATATTTTCATTGTTTTCTTTTGCATTGCTTATCCCATTTCTTAATTTATTGTTTGGTATTAATGATCTGGTTACTGATAAACCTGAGCTTGCTTTTAATACAAACTCATTATTAGAATATTTAAATTATTACATAAGTGATATAATAATTACGGGAGGTAAGGAAAAGGCACTGATATACATTTGTATGATATTGGTTGTGGCATTTTTCTCTCGAAACCTCTCTCGTTTTTTTGCAATGTATTTTATGGCAAATGTTCGTATAGGGGCCATAAAAGGCATTAGAAATAAAATTTATACAAAAATTCTAACCCTTCCGCTTTCATTTTTTTCAAGGCATAAAAAGGGAGATATTATTGCAAGAGTAACCACGGATGTTCAGGAAGTAGAGTATTCAATTATGAATTATCTGGAAATGATTGTAAGAGATCCTGTTACAATCATTGCTTACATAGCATTTATGGTTAGTATGAGCCCAAAACTTACATTATTTGTGTTAATAATACTACCTATAACGGGGTTATTAATTGGCCAGATAGGCAAAAGCTTACGCAAACAATCTAAAATAGGAATGACTTTATTTGCCGGGCTTTTATCGAACATTGAAGAATCTATCTCAGGCTTGAGAATTATAAAGGCATTCAATGCAATAGACTATTCCGATGATAAGTTTAGATATAACAATAGAATTTATTCCAGAGTTTTACTTTGGATATATCGAAAGAGAGACCTTTCATCACCATTGAGTGAGTTCATGTCATCTATTGTAATAATAATTGTTTTATGGTTTGGGGGAAGAATGGTTCTTTCCGATAGCCCTACAATACAGGCTGCGGATTTCATAACATACATTGTTATATTTTCTCAGATAATTCCACCCGCCAAAACTTTTGCACAGGGATTTTATAGTATCCAGAAGGGGATAGCTTCTGCGGAACGGATTTTCGAAATTTTAGATGCCGATGAAGTTATAGAGGAGAAAATTAACCCAATTCCAATAAAAGCCCTAAACAAAGAGATTGAGTATAAAAATGTAGGGTTTAAATATGAGAATGACTATGTTTTAAAGGACATAAACCTAAAAATAGAAAAGGGTAAAATCATAGCATTAGTTGGAGAATCAGGAGGCGGAAAGTCTACCATGGCAGACTTATTACCTAGATTTTATGATGTTGTTGATGGAGAACTATTAATAGATGGACATAACATAAAAGATTTAAAAATAGATGATGTTAGAGGTCTTATGGGGATTGTATCACAGGAGAGCATATTATTTAATGATACTATTTTCAATAACATAGCATTTGGCATTCAAAATGTAAGTGAGCAAGACGTTATTAATGCTGCAAAAGTAGCTAACGCGCATGAGTTTATAATGGATAATGATAATGGATATCAAACAAACATTGGTGATAGAGGCATGAAGTTATCTGGTGGTCAGAGGCAGCGATTAAGCATTGCAAGAGCGGTTTTGGCAAATCCTCCCTTACTCATATTGGATGAGGCAACGTCCTCCCTTGATACAAAATCTGAAAAGCTGGTTCAAAATGCATTATTTAATGTGATGAAAGACAGGACTACTGTTGTTATAGCTCACAGATTATCAACAATACAGCATGCCCATGAAATTATTGTTCTTAAGAATGGTGAGATAGTTGAGAGAGGAAATCACTCAGATCTGATTTCGTTAAAGGGCGATTATTATAAATTACAACAATTACAGGCCATTCAATCCTAATTGTATTTATTAATGGAAATTTAGATTATTTCAAACTTATCCCAATCAGGGCCCACATTAAATTTACTTCGAAATTTTTTAAGAGCATCATGGGATAAATTTACAGATAATGCTTCTTCTTTCCCATCATTTGTCTCTTTAATTATTTCCCCCATTGGATCTATAATCATTGAATCTCCATTACATTGAATATTAAGACCATCAGTACCAACTCTGTTAAGGCCTATTACATATGATTGATTTTCGATTGCACGTGCCAATAGCAAAGTTCTCCAGGCATAAGACCTAACTGCCGGCCAATTTGCGATATATATTGCCAGGTCATATTCAAAACCATCATTATACGTGTTCTTACTCCACACAGGAAACCTTAAATCATAACATATCATTGGTTTTATTTTCCAACCCTTTAATTCCACAAATAGAGGCTTTTTGCCAGGGCTTATTTTTTTATCTTCTCCGCCCATGGAAAAAAGATGTCTTTTTTCATAACTATCCATAGTACCATCGGGCCGCATCCATATGAGAGTATTTGTGTAATTAGTTCCGTGTGATAAAAGTAATGATCCAGTTATAACAGCATTTAGTTTTTGAGATAGGTCTCTCATCCAATTCACCGTAATTCCATTTATGTTCTCGGCAAATTTTTTTGGATCCACGGAAAAACCTGTTGTGAATGTTTCTGGAAGTATAATCAGGTCATGGCCATCAAAGGCTAATTCGATTTTCTTAGTAATAGCATCTATATTACCCTTTACATCTTCCCAAATAAGACCTGTTTGAATTCCAAGTATTTTTATATCGTGCATAATATATCAGCTGCTTTTTTAAGAGTAGATTCTTTTTTTGCAAAACAAAACCTTAATGTATTATTATTTTCTTGTGTTCGGTAGAATGAAGATACAGGAATGGAAGCTATTCCATGCTCTTCAACCAGTCTAACAGCCATATCCATTTCCGATTCGTCAGATATATTTGAATAGTCAAGCAGTTGAAAATAAGTTCCATTACATGGTAATGCTTTGAACTTAGAGTTTTTTAAAGCATCTAAAAAGAAATCTCTTTTTCTCTGGTAAAAATCACATAGTGAATTGTAGTTCTCAGGTTTTCTCATAAACTCCGCAAGAGCATGCTGAATGGGTGTATTTGTAGCAAATACAACAAACTGATGAACCTTTCTGAATTCTGACATTAAATTCTCAGGTGCAACAACAAATCCTGTTTTCCAGCCCGTTGCATGAAAAGTTTTTCCAAATGATCCTACAACGATAGTATGTGAAGCCAATTCAGGAAACCTTGAAGCGCTTTGATGTTGAATTCCATCAAAAATTAAATGTTCATACACTTCGTCACTTAAAACAACAATATCCCTCCCGCGAATTAGATTTTCAAGCCTATGAATATCATTTTCACCTATTACGCTACCCGTTGGGTTGTGAGGGGAATTGATGATTATCATTTTAGTATTACTAGAAATCATTCGTGGCAGCTCATCCCAGTTAATGCTATAATCAGGATATTGGAGCTGGGCATATTTCACTAACCCTCCATTAACAGTCACAGATGGTGCATACGAATCATATGCAGGTTCAAAAATTATTACCTCATCACCTTTTCCAACAAAAGCGGAAATTGCCGTAAATATCGCCTGTGTTGCACCCGCAGTTATTGTAATTTCTTTGTCCACATCATAATCTGCACTATGTGTACTCTTAAATAACTTACTAATCATTTTTCTAAGTTCAGGAACACCTTGCATGGGCGCATATTGATTAAATCCTTTTTTCATGAAGTAGTTAACAAGGTCAATAAGCTCATCTGATACTGGAAAATCCGGGAATCCCTGACTTAAATTTACGGCATTATGATCATGGGCTAGTCCTGACATTACAGCAAAAATAGAAGTGCTAGTATGCGGTAGCTTAGTTATGATATTCCCTTCAAATGGTTTCATCTAATTAAATTTGATATGTGGCAAAGATATATAAGTTGATTATCAAAAGAACTCTAATTATCCCAAGGATTAAAATTATTAATGTTTATATTTTCTCAATACCCTTGGATAGAAAGCTTGACAAGTTTACCGATGGAACGTTATTAATTGTATTCATAAATAATAAATTAGGATGTAATCTAATGCTCAACGATAATATTCTTATTGTCGTTGCGACTATATTCTGGTTGAATATTAAAGTGATGAATATGATGACTATCTAAAATGTCTTCGATTTTAAGTAGCACATTTTGGAAGTCAGTAATTCGAATATCGTTCTGTAAATCTATGTGGGCTTCAAAAAACACATCCTTGTCATTTAACTGCCAAAGATGAACATGGTGGGTATTAACAACTTCATCAAGACCACAGATATCCTTACAAATATTTTGAATGTCAAGGTTCTTGGGGGTAAACTGCATTAGTATCTTAATTGACTCTATCGTAAGTTTATAACTTGAGAAAATCAGATAAATGGCTATCACAACTGATAATATGCTATCAATACGATAAATTTCAAAGTATTTCATCATAAAGCCTCCTAACACAACAGCCAAAGAAGTCATAACATCTGTGAGCAAGTGAAGGTATGCGGATTTTATATTCATATTATCCCTGGAGTCCTTATGCAGGATAATTACACTAATCAAATTAATTACAACGCTAGCACCAGCAAAAACTATTACAATATTAAAATCAATAACCTGTGGATTTATGAATCGTTCCACTGCCTCTACGATAAGATAAATTGCTATGGCAATTAATGTTATGGAATTTATAAATGCAGAAAGTATTTCAGCACGCTTATAACCATATGTTTGTTGCTCTGTGGACTTCTTTTTGGCAAGTCTGTTGGCGATATAACTTAAAATGAGAGAAATTACATCACTAAAATTATGCAATGCATCACTTAATAATGCCACACTTCCTGAAATTAGCCCGCCTATTATTTGACTAATGGTTATAAATATGTTGAGCACAATTGCAATGGCCATTTTTTTTCCACTGACCTGAGTGCTACTATTTGAATGATCGTGTCCCATCAGTATTTTATAAATATATTTTACTAAGTATGATAATTATTGCAATTAATATTATGATAATGTATGTGTTTCTTTGTCCAAAATTTAGAGTCCACCCTAGTAGCCTATTTCTTTTGGGAACTATGATACGACTATCCTTAGGATTAAAGTAAAAGATTGTGAATTTATAGTTTTCCGCATTATCAACATATCTATCGAAATCATTATCCATAAGGGTCAAATTTATTATACTGAATTAATTATTGGGTTACTCCAATGTCATGGTAACTATTATAAGTTGGTTTTCCAATCCAAAACCCTCTACGAAATCAGGCAAAGCAGTTGCAGATATCTTAAAAGTGGTTTCATTTAGAACCAAGATATCTGCAGAACCTGTTTCAATACCGAAGAATGTCGCAGATATACTTGAACCATCTTCGCTTAATACCCATGTATTATCAGTTATAGTCTGAGGGTCACTGGGATTACATTTGGTTGGCCCTTCATCTTCAGTTATTGTTCCATCTGCATTGAATCGAATAAGATCATCTCTACTGCATTCTTGAAATATAAAATCATAAACATTTGTTATGTTAATTCCGTTAAAGTCAATCCCTGGGCTTAATTCCAGTCCAGTTATTCTCCAATTTCCCGCAGTAAGATAATCCACCGGCCCTTTATTATCTTTTTCACATGAAGAAAGTATAATTGTAATAATTAATAGAATTAAGGATTTTTTTATGGGTGATAATTTCATTATTTTCTCTTTATTTAATTACAAAAATAAGTAATTATAATCTAGATATTACATCTGTAGATTGTCCTAACCAAGCGAATTATGAATTGATATGTAAAAGCAAATTTATTGGGGAATGATAAATTATTATGAGTAAATATAAATGAGTTTCCTGCTAAATTACGAGCACTAAATATATATAATATCGAGAAGAAGTTAAGTTCATAAATTATTAATAGTGTATAATTATGGTTATGTTTAATTTGTCGTTAATTTAGCATCGAAAATAACTTAGATAACAGATGAAAAGACTTATTAAAATATATCTTTTTGCATTATTACCCATTTCAGTTTTTGTTTCTTGCAATACAATGGATTCGGAGGCTGATACCAAAGAGGGTAATTATTCAGACAAACAAGTCAATGTTATATTGTTAATTGGTGATGGAATGGGCTTGAGTCAGGTTAGCTCGGTGTATTATTTTGGAGATCAACCCCCTTCATTTAGCAGGTTTAACGAAATAAGCTTGATTAATGTTTCTCCTGTCAAGTTAAAAATAACAGACTCGGCATCTGGAGCCACAGCCTTTGCTTGTGGAGAGAAAACATATAATGGCGCTATTGGAGTGGATGCGGATACAAATGAAATACCGAATATTTTCGAAATCCTATCTGTGAAAGGATATAAAACAGGAATTATTTCTACATCATCAGTTACTCATGCAACGCCAGCATGTTTCTATGCACATGTTGAAAAAAGAAGTATGCAGTGTGAAATCGCAGAACAAATTGTTGACTCTGATGTGGATTTTTTTGCTGGAGGTGGAGAAGGTTGGTTTAGAAATAGGAAGGATGGTAGAGATCTTTATCCCGAATTAATTCATAACGGATTTACCATGGATGAACCTCTGGAAAACTTAACCTTAAGCCCCGAAAAAAAATATGGCTTTCTATTGGCAAAAAAAGCCATGCCAACCATGCTTGAAGATAGAGGTGCTTTTCTTTCTAATTACACAAATCTTGCTCTTGATTATTTTACTCAATCAAAGTCTAATTTTTTTCTTATGATTGAAGGATCACAAATAGATTGGGCTGGTCATGATAATAACTCAGAGTATTTAATAGAAGAAATGAAGGATTTTGATGAGACCATTAATGTCGCATTGGATTATGCAGAGCAATATGGAAATACATTGGTAATAGTTACTGCAGATCATGAAACAGGAGGATTTACTTTATCAACAAATGATGGAGATTATGGCGACATCAAGCCATCATTTTCCAATGGAGGACATTCGGCAACATTAATTCCTGTTTTCGCTACTGGAAATGGGGCTGAAAACTTTAAAGGGGTGTATGAAAACACAGACATTTTCCATAAAATTATTGATGTGGTTTCCAATTAATACTTAATTCTTGGTAAAAGTTTTTCAAGTAATTCCTGAACACACACTTCTACATTTTTGTCAGCTGTATTAAGAACTAATGATGGGTTTGAGGGTATTTCAAATGGCGAGTCGATACCAGTAAAATTTTTTATTTTTCCAGCACGAGCTTTCTTATATAACCCTTTTATATCTCTTTGTTCACAAACTTCTATTGGAGAATCTACAAATACTTCGAATAAATTATCTTCACCAATAATTTCCTTTGCCATGTTCCGGATTTCGTTTGTTGGTGAAATAAAACTATTAATACACACAATTCCACAGTCTAAAAATAATTTTGAAACTTCTGATATTCTTCTAATATTTTCGTAACGATCCACCTCGGAAAACCCAAGGTTATTATTGATTCCTGTTCTTATATTATCACCATCGAGAATTTGAGTTAGATACCCCAATTTATTTAATTGTTTCGCAATATTTGATGCTATAGTTGTTTTACCTGCTCCTGATAATCCGGTCATCCAGACAACAATTGCATGTTGATTAAGTAACTTTTCCTTGTCTTCTCTGCTTAGTACTTTATCAAAAACTGGATGGATATTTTTACTCATATATTAATAATTTAATACTGATGCAATGATATGAAATGTTTTGTAAATTATTTTAAAACTATGATTTTTTAACGGATTTAATGCTCTAAACCTGTCAACAACATATGTGTGTTACACAAACGGTTGCTTATGTTGTAAATGTCAGGATTATTTTGCGATAAACCATGGGTTTAATAAATTTTCTTTATTGTATTCTACCTCTTCGGAAAGCGAGTTAGCTTTTACAACTCTTTTACCTGCAGATAATATAACCGCATGACCTGCGGCAGTATCCCACTCCATGGTGGGAGCAAACCTCGGATAAATATTGGCGCTTCCATCAGCTATCATACACAATTTCAGTGAGCTTCCCTTTGACACTATTCTTATATTTTTATGATCATTTTTTAGCTGATTAATAAAATCTGAAGTTTCCCTTGAAAGGTGCGACCTACTCGCCACCACACCAAAATAATCATTATTGTTTTTCAGGGGTAACTTTTTAGAATTAGAGATTATTTCATTTGAGTTGATATGTTTTGAGGCATTTTCCATCTTGAAGGCCCCAATTTCGACATCACCAAAATATAATTCATCCAATACTGGGGCATAAACAATGCCCATAATAGGTCTTTTATTTTCCACCAAAGCTATATTAACAGTGAATTCATCATTCTTTTTTATGAACTCCTTAGTACCATCAAGAGGATCCACAATCCATAGTTCTTTCCATTCTTTTCTTTTGGAATATGAAATTGATGCTCCTTCTTCACTCAACACTGGGATATCGGTTTTAATTAGATGATTCGTAATTATATCGTTTGCTTTCTTATCTGCAATTGTTAGAGGGGAATCGTCATTTTTATATTCAACTTCAAAATCAGTTTGATATATTTTCATTATTTCAATTCCCGCTTCAATTGCAGCTAAAATTGCTATTTTCTGATTGTTTTTCATCCTTTAATATAAATTATAAAAACCTTAGGTTTTTTTATTTGCACATGTTTGATTTCATTATTTGGCTACCATATCTCAAAAGTCCAATATTCATTGTTAACTTTGTATACAAAAATAGGAAATTGGGAAAATGACAGATGTTTTTCTGTGAATTTACTTACTGCTTATATTTGTATCATATTACTTAACAATGACACGTAAGAAGGATAATAAAAAGAAATCAGCTTTAAATGTTCAGCGGGGCATAGATCAGCCTTCTCATATAAATCCCAGCTTATCAAAAGGTAAATCAAGATTTAAGAAAGATAAGATTTCTGTTGAAACAATTTATGAGGGGATTATCGATGGCGATAGAACATTGTTGAGTAGAGGTATAACTTTAATCGAAAGTATTTTGAGGACGGATGAGCATGATGCTCATGAACTAATGAAATTATGTTTACCTCACTCAGGTAAATCAGTGCGCATAGGAATAACAGGTGTTCCTGGTGTGGGCAAGAGCACTT
The DNA here is from genome assembly GCA_018661505.1 of Lentimicrobiaceae bacterium. Taxonomy (GTDB): domain Bacteria; phylum Bacteroidota; class Bacteroidia; order Bacteroidales; family F082. Next base: position 13,936 of record JABJIE010000025.1, on the reverse strand, counting down.
TTATTGAAACACTGGGTCTGAATTTAATAGAACAAGGAAGGAAGGTAGCTGTTTTGGCAATAGATCCCAGTAGTAAAATATCAAAGGGATCAATACTTGGAGATAAAACCAGAATGGAGGACCTAAGTGTAAACCATAAAGCATATATTCGACCATCAGCAAGTCTTGGTACACTTGGTGGCGTTGCACGTGCAACACGCGAAGCTTTGGTTTTATGTGAGGCTGCAGGGTTTGATGTGATCCTTATAGAAACAGTTGGAGTTGGGCAATCGGAGACGGCTGTTTCCCAGATTGTGGACTTTTTCTTATTACTAATGCTTGCCGGCGGTGGCGATGAACTTCAGGGAATAAAACGGGGTATAATGGAAATGGCTGATCTTATTGTTATCAATAAAGCAGATGGTGATAATATAAAGAAAGCAGAAATAGCAGCTCAAAACTACAGAAATGCCCTTCATCTGTTTCCAATTTTGCAAAATGGATGGAATCCCGATGTTGTTACCACATCGGCTATAAAAAATATTGGAATTGATAACGTTTGGAAGAAAATTTCAGAATATGTCAAACATACCAAGTCAAACGGGTTCTTTGATAGTAATCGTAGAAATCAATCATTGGATATTATGAATGATACTATTAAGGAAAGCTTACGCAAGAGCTTCTTCAATAGCCCTTCAATATTGTCCTTAATGGATAGTTATAAAAAACAGATTTTGGATGATGAACTAAATCCTTATGATGTGGCAGAAGAACTGATTGATAAATTCTATAAGGATATTGAAGAAAACAAATAACTAATTTTTAAGAGGGATATTTTTCTTTTTTAGCAACTCCAATAATTCAGGCATTACTTCCTTGCACGCCTCCATTCCTAATTTATAGAGCTTTTCATTTTCCTTCCCACTCATCATCGGTATCCCTTCAAGATTAGGGGCTATGACTAAATCTGCATACTTTAGATTCATCTGACTAGAGTTATATGCGGCAATTTCATAAGATCTTTGCAATACAGCAGTGTGATTTTTTAAATCAATGTTGGTATCCAATGACATTATTCTAACAGCTATTATTAGTGTTGGATTATATTCTCTGGCAATGGCAACAGGCACACCTGCCAAAACTCCTCCGTCAACATATGTAGTGCCATACATTTTAACAGGTTCAAATATACCAGGAACTGCACACGAAGCATTCACGGATGGACCTATGGGACCAGCTTTTAGGGCTACACTTGTTCCTTTTTCAATATCTGTAGTAACTGCAACAAATGGAATTTTTGTATCCTCGATATTTTTCGAACTAATATATCTGCTTAGATATTCTTGTAGTCGTTTTCCCGAAACAAAACCTTCTTTTGATCTAAATAATGATATGTCAAATACATCCTTTGCTTTTGTTGTTTTGACAAGGGGATATAATTTATCAATATTGGGGTTATCAGAGTAGAGTGCTCCTACCATACTTCCGGCGCTAGTTCCAACTATAAGATCTATTGGAATTCCTGCATCCTCCATAACCCTGATTACACCAACATGAGCCATTCCATGAAAAGCACCACCTCCCAATACTAATGCAACTTTAGGTGTTTCGGAGAGTTCACGAGGAGGAGGCTGTTGTTTGGGAGATTCTATGACCATAAACTTTTTTGCGCATGAGCCCAAAATAAATATCATGAGAACCGTGAAAACTATATTTTGTAGTACTTTTGGCATAGCTATATAGGTCAGATTAAAACAAATTTAGTTAAAAAACTAATAAACATAATTAGATAGTGGATTTCAGCAATTATTATAAACACATATAGAAATACATGAAGAATATATTCCTCGCATTGCTTACTTGCTTCATCATAACGGTTTCATATTCACAGGATACTCTTACCATAATGCATTATAACATCCTTAATTATGGCAATAATACTGGCTATTGCTCACAGGAAAATAATAATATCGATAGTAAGGATGAGTACATCCGTACGATTTTTAACCATGTAAAACCAGATATTTTTACCGTAAATGAAATTTCCAATTCTCAAGATATTCAGAGTAGAATGCTAGATAATAACCTAAACCAGGATGGATTGGATAAATATGAAATGGCCAATTTTATCAAAATAGCAGATTCATATATCGTAAATCAAATGTATTTTAATTCTAGTAAGTTAGGTCTACATTCACATAGTATTGCCCAGAGTTATATTAGAGATATTGATATATACAAGTTATATTATAAATCCAATGATATTGAATATGGAGACACAGCGTTTATTACATGCTTGGTTGCTCATTTGAAGGCCGGAAATAGCAGTGAAAATGCCAATAAACGAAGTTTAATGGTTAGTAATACATTGGATTATCTTGATGATTTAGCTCTCGATGATAATTACATGTTCATGGGAGATTTTAACACATATAAGAGCAGTGAAGCTGCTTATCAGCTGCTTATCAATAACCAAAACAATTCTGTTCAATTTATTGATCCCATAGATACCCCAGGTAATTGGAATAACAATTATGATTATAGGTTTGTGCATACACAATCTACACATTCTTCATCCAATGGTTGTGCGGCAAGTGGCGGTATGGATGATAGGTTTGATTTTATACTGATATCCGAAAACGTAAGAGATGGAAATAAATACGTTCAATATTTAAATGATTCATATGTAGCTATTGGACAGGATGGCCTACACTTTAACTCATCCATCAATAGCTCTCCCCAAAATCAAAGTGCTTCTGAGGATGTTATTGAAGCACTTTATGGCAACTCAGACCATTTGCCCGTAGTAGTAAAAGTTGCCGTAGACAAGAATCCGAGTTTTATCAATCATGAAACTGTTATTGATGAATTAATTTTCAATAATCCTATAATTAATAATTTGCAGATAAAGATTACTTCTGCAGATCAACATAGGATGGGAATATCTATTTATAATATGTTGGGAAATGTAGTTTTTAGAGATGATAAATTTTTAATCTCTGGAGAACAAATAATAAAATATAGCATTGATGTTCCAAGTGGTATTTATATGGTTGTGTTTACCGAAGATACAGGTATGGTAACATCAAAAAAGCTTATTGTAACAAGGTAGTTTGGAATAAACTAAAATTTGATGGACTTACGTTTTTTATTGTAATGCTTAAGGCCTTTTTTGGTTGCAATGCTTTTCACAAAGTTATCGAACATTTGCATGAACAGTGTGTCAAAAGAGAATTCTTCTGGCGGAAAATTATCAGGTTCATGAAGGTCAAGAAGCCTGCTTATATATCTGCGAGCCACAAGTTCAATACTAACATCATCTCGATATAATTCCTCTTGAATGCCTTTATGAAGATTTACTTGAATTTTACCATAAATGAAGTCAATACGCTTTTTCATATGATCATCATAGATTACGGGGTACAAAGTTTTATATTTATATGTTACAGATGGACTCAGGTTGGAAAACTTACCTACCATCTCCTTGCTAACCGTAAATAGAATATCTATAGCATCAAAATAACCATCAAAATTATGATCAATAAAAATTATTTCAAATTTTTCTCTTTCATTTTCAAGAATGCACTTTACCAATGTTTCATCGCTATCAAAATAGTTATCAAGTAATTCATTTGAAAAGTCATTATGAGCATATAATTTTTCAAGTGTAATCGCATCAATTCCTTCGTTGTTTGCGAGGGTTCTAATGGAATCAATAAATAAATTTTGCTCTTTTAACATGAAAAAAATGGCATTGGTAGATTAAGCAAAAGTAGAAAATTACATGTGATTTAAAAAGTATAGTTGATTATTTATCAATCTAGGAGAATCATTTTCTGTTTTTCAGAAAAATTTCCAACATGTAACGTGTAGTAATATACACCTGATGGCAAATCATATTTTTCCGATTCAAATCGCTCAGTATATTTACCAGGAGACATGAATTCATTGTTAATTAATGTGGCAATTGTTCTTCCGTATATATCTCTAACTTTAAGCGTTACGGCTGATGTTCTGCGAACTTTGTATGCAAGATATGTAGATTCCGTAAAAGGATTGGGATAATTTTGCTCCAGACTTATTGGCGCAACAATTAAAGGCTCGTTAAACCCTGTGGTTGGATCAACAATTGCAGTCCATATTGACATATTCATACCATCAGCTCTGGCCCATATTGGTCGTACAATCCCATTATAAGCCGTAATATTTGTATAGTCACCGAAAAACACATTGCTATTTGGTAAAAACGGAGAATCACTTATTCTTATATTCTCAAAGGTTTCTCCACCATCCGATGATCTTGCCATATAAACATCGGTTTGTGTATCATCATAATGTCTTCTGTCATAGAATACGAATAGTAGCTCCCCAGTTTTTTGATCTATTGTCATCCATGAGAAAAATTGCTGGTTACCAATATGATCATCGTTAACTCTAATGGCATCACTCCATGTGTTTCCACCATCCGTTGATTTTGCTAACCAAACATCCGTATCATCTTCACCATTTCTCTGATCTGTCCAATTAACATATATTGTTCCTCTATTTGGCGAATTACTTATGTCACAGCAAGTTATAGGGAGGCCATTGGCACGATAAATTCCAGATATATTATAATCCCATCCTCCAGGTTGGCTATTTATAAATATATCTTCGTCAAGCCATGTGTTTCCTCCATCGATAGACTTATCAAAAACAATTCCCTCGGGTCCAGACCATGCTACATATATCTCACCATCGGGCCCCATTGTTGGAACGGCACCTTCAGTTGTTTCGTCGCTATCAACACAATTTCCAGAGACTTCATTTATCTGTACCGCCTCGGACCATGTTTCGCCAGCATCTGTGGATTTACTATAATGAATATTACTGAATTTATTAGGATTGGAGGTTCCATATTCATCAAATTGTGTCCATGTTACATGTATGGTATTTGTTGCACTATCAACAACTGCCCATTCCTTGTCCTGCGCTTTTGTGCCATTTAGGCCCATATAAGTACCATCGGACCATGTTGACTGTTCCCAATTATATTTTTGACATACAATACGATCAATCCAATTTCCAACTGCTGGATTTGAAAGGTGAAAGAAATAAAAATCCCCAGCGGTATCGACAATAATAACGGGATCTCCCCATACCCCATACTGAGGTGATGATAATGAATTCATACTCCATGTATACCCTCCATCTTCGCTTATATAGTATTTATTTAGATTAGAACCAGCAACCAATTGATCAGGATTTTGTGGATTAATACAAATTGAAGGTTCACTCACGGAAGCACCCGTAGATGATATTTGCACATTAGTATATTGGGCTATAGATGTTGCTGTAAAACAAATTAATATCAATGAAATTATAGTGCGTGAAATAAATATATTTCTCATTCTGATGGATTTATTTTTAAGCTTAGAATCACAAATATACCTTTAAATAATCAGTGATTACCCAATATTTCCTCGCTATTGGCAATATTTAAATCAATTTGGTTTTCACTTCCTGCAATTATGCTCGTTATGGTCAGATCACCCGTTACGTTAACAGATGTTCTTAACATATCAAGGGGTCTATCCACAGCAAAAATAAGAGCTATTCCCTCCGTTGGTATACCCACTGAAGTTAGAACGATGATTAGCATTACCATGCCTGCTCCAGGTACTGCTGCAGAGCCAATAGAAGCCAGTGTTGCTGTAAGTATTATGGTTAGCTGTTCGCTTAACCCCAAATCCATTCCATAAACCTGAGCTAGAAATACGGCAGCAACTGCCTGATAAAGGCTTGTACCATCCATATTAATAGTTGCTCCAAGGGGCAGAACAAAGCTAGAGGTTTCATTGTTTATCCCTAGCTTTTCTTCAGCCGTTTCCATTGTTAATGGAAGAGTGGCTGCACTTGAGCTTGTTGAAAATGCCAATAGCTGAACGGGAGATATTTTTCTGGCAAATCGAGAATATTTAACTCTTGTGAATATTTTAAGAAATATTGGGTATACCACGAAAATCATCATTAACAAGCCAATAATAACCGTAATTCCATATACTCCTAGAGCCTTAAAAAGAGAAATGGTATCGGCAGGATCATCACCGGCAATATCCACAATTAATGCTGCAAGAAGAGCAAATACACCATATGGTGCACTTTCCATTATTATGTCTATGAGTTTTAAAACAATATGGTTAAGGCTATCAATGAAGTTCTTTACCGGTTTTATTTTATCATCTGGTAGCATTACCATGGCAATTCCAAATAGTATTGCAAAAAATATAACCTGAAGCATTTTAGAGTTGTCAGTCATTGCATTTACAATGTTTGAGGGAACTATATCTACAATAAACTGCAGAGGAGATTCCTGCTCTAAAGCTTCCGCCGAGATGTGTTTTTCAGCAACATTTTCAGAGAATTTTTGGTATAGTATTTCTGTTTTCTCTTCGGGAAAAACTTTGCCAGGGTTTGTAATATTAACTATTATGAGACCAATGGAGATTGCAATAACAGTTGTTAGGATGTAGAAGCCAAGGGTTTTTAACCCAATTCTACTCAATTTGGTTATATCTTTTAAGTTAGATACGCCGCTAATAAGTGAAACCACAATAAGAGGTACTGCAATTAGTTTTAGCAAATTTATAAAGATGGTTCCCCAGGGTTTTATGTAAAAAACGGTAAATTCTATCCAGTTGACATTAATTGCTATTAATCCCCACATGATGCCTAGCAGCATTCCTATTAATATTTTCCAGTGAAACGCTATTTTTGAAATCTTCATATTGATATATTTTATCAGCTTTTTATCAAAATTAGAAAAAAATGATTAAAATTGATGGTCAATTAAATATTACGAAAATATGACTAAACCTAAAAAGATTGGGATTTTAACAGCGGGTGGTGATTGCCCAGGTCTAAATGCCGCCATTAGAGGCGTTGGTAAAACTGCTATTCTAAAATATGGAATGGAAGTTATAGGTATTTCATCGGGGTTTTTGGGACTGATTGACAAAGAATATTTTCCACTTGAGGAACGGATGCTTTCAGGAATCCTTACAGAAGGAGGTACAATTCTAGGAACTTCGCGTGAAAAACCATTTAAAAAAAATAAGCGACTAAAGGTTGATAAGCCTGGGATTATAGTTGAAACCTATAATAAGCTAGGACTTGATTGCCTAGTTTGCATTGGAGGGAATGGCACTCAAAAAACAGCGGCAAGACTTGTGGGCGAAGGGCTGAATATAATAGGGATTCCCAAAACCATTGACAATGATGTTTGGGGTACGGATCAGACCTTTGGATTTGATTCGGCTTTGTGGATAGCTACTGATGCAATAGATAGGCTTCATTCCACCGCCAATTCACACAAGCGTATAATGGTAATAGAAGTCATGGGACATCATGCCGGTTGGCTAGCTCTTTATGCTGGTATGGCAGGAGGTGGAGATGTTATTCTAATTCCCGAACTTGATTATAATATGGATGTGGTTAATGAATATTTATTACAACGTGCCCGAAATAAAAAACCATATTCAATTGTTGTTGTTGCCGAAGGCATACAAAAACCATATCCAGATCAACCCGCAGCATCATTTGTTGCAAAAAAAATTGAAGAAGGAACAGGAATGGAGACCCGTGAAACAATTCTAGGATATATTCAAAGAGGAGGGAAGCCAACACCAATGGATAGAATATTAGCAACTCGATTTGGAGCATCAGCTGTTGATCTTATAGCTGATGGTGATTATGGTAAAATGGTTATCAAAAAAGGTGAAAAAATAAAGTCCATATATTTGAGTGAAGTTGGAAGCAAATTGAGACTAGTTCCACCGGATTACAAACTTATTAAAAAGGCCAGAGGACTGGATATTTGTTTTGGGACATGATTTTAGGGTTTTTCCTAGATATTTAAAATATAAGCGTGTTTCCAATAACAGTGGACCTGAGATATTAATATTTAATACTCATAATAGAATTATTAATCCATGATTGTTTTTATTGATTGGTGGTGAGCTTTAACAATACCTTTTTCAGTAATTATTCCAGTTATATATTTTGCCGGAGTTACATCAAATGCCAGGTTTAATGCCTCGGAGCCTGGCGAGCATATTCTAACTTGAATTGGATTTCCGTTTGAATCTATTCCCCACTGATATAATACCTCATCGGGATTTCTTTCTTCTATGGGGATTTCTTTTCCGGTGGGACAATTAATATCTATTGTTGAAGTTGGAGCCGCAACATAAAAAGGGATATTATATTCGTTTGCAAGGATTGCTCTTCCTAGGGTGCCAATTTTATTTGCCACATCTCCGTTGGCTGCAATTCTATCTGCACCAACTATTACAAGGTCTATTTTTCCTTGTGCCATAAGTGTAGCAGCGCTATTATCTGGAATTATAACGTGTGGTATATTATTATTGTGTAATTCCCAAGCCGTTAGTTTACCCCCTTGATTTCGAGGTCTTGTTTCATCAACATAAACGAAAACTTCTTTACCTTGTTTTGCTGCTAAATATATGGGTGCAAGGGCTGTTCCATAATCAACAAACGCAAGCCACCCTGCATTACAATGCGTTAGGATATTTGCCTTTTTATTGAATAACCCACTTCCCAATTCTCCAATTATTTTTGAGTCTGAGGCATCTTTTTGTGCAACTTTTTGAGACTCTACTACTGCGCTTTCTGGAGATATTAATCCAGCATGATAAACCCTTTCAACAGCATAAAATAAATTTCTTGCTGTTGGTCTAGTATGTTCTATGTCCTGCCTAGCTTCTCTAACTCTAACAGCGCGCTCATCATCATCTCTAAATTGTAAGAATGCCTGAGCCATTGCATAACCTGCAGCAGCACCTATTGCTCCCGCGCCACGAATTGTCATATCAGTTATGGCCATGCATGTATCAAAATATGTTTTACACTCATAGATTTCAAATTGAAATGGAAGTAGATTCTGCTGAATCATAAAAACTGACGATCCCTCTATCCAAACAGTCTGATACATTTTTTCGTTTACCAGCATAATTTTTTCAGTTGTGTTTGTTGAATATAATTTTAATAACTATCATCCAAAGATGTCATTATTGTATTCCATATCATTATACCCGTACCTATCTCAATGCTGCTTTCATCAATATCAAAAGTTGGAGAATGGAGCCTAGAGTTGATGCCTTGTTTTTTATTTGCTATACCAAGTCTATAAAATACACCAGGGATTAACTGTGTAAACCTTGCAAAATCTTCTCCGGTTGTTCTCATATCTAATATTTCAACATTCTGTTCACCGAGATATTCAATGGCATTTTTTTCAAATAATATCGCTAATTGCTTATCATTTTCAAGAACCGGATAGCCACTATTTATGAATACATCACAATTTGTATTGTGTTTTGCGCTTATCTCAGTGGCGATTGTTTTTATTATCTTGTGAACAATTTTTCGCCAATTTTCATCAAAGGTTCGGAAGGTACCTTTGATAATAACCTCCTTTGGAATTATATTATATGCACCGTCTGCAACAATTTTGCCAAAGGATAGTACTGTTGGATAATCCGTAGGTGCTTTTTCATTTACCTTTTCCTTTATCTTATGAATAAGTTCGGCAGCTGTATGAATTGTATCATCAAATGTTTGTGGTAATGCACCGTGTCCTCCTCTTCCAGAAATGGTTAAATTTAACTCATCAGTGGATGCCATATATGGTCCTGACCTCACGCCAACTTTTCCAGATTCAAGTTCAGGAAAAACGTGCTGACCAATAATCAGATCGGGTTTTGGATTTTCTAAAACACCATCCTCTATCATTTTTAAAGCACCTCCAGGGAGTGTTTCTTCTGCCGGTTGAAATATGAATTTTATACTTCCATTGAACCAATCCCTATTCTCAGATAATAATTTAATAGTACCAAGTAGACAGGTCATATGCACATCATGCCCACATGCATGCATAACACCATCATTAACAGAACAATATTTTACATTATTTTCTTCAATAATTGGTAGCGCATCCATATCAGCTCTTAAGGCAATTACTTTTGAGTCAGGATTTTTACCCTTTAAAATTCCTATTATCCCGTATCCGCCAACATTTGATGTGTGCTCAATCCCCCACTTATTAAGGAGTTCAGAAATATATTTTGATGTTTTTATTTCTTGAAAACTTAACTCAGGATTTTGGTGAAGATATCTTCGAATACTGATTAATTCATCAGTAATATTCTTCACCTCTTGTTTTACTGTGGATGCGTTCATTGAAATTTATAATAAAATACAAATGTAAGACATTGATAAAAAAGGGTATTTTTAGATTAAAACCTCAACAAAGTCTCTAACCTTGCCGACGGGAATCAGCTCTATCTTAAATTTTTTATTAGATAAATTTTTGAGGCAGTACTTAGAAAGGACTATTTTTTCGAAACCAAGTTTTTCAGCTTCACTTATTCTGTTTTCAATGTGTGAAACAGTGCGGATTTCCCCAGAGAGACCAATTTCTCCTGCAAAACACATATTAGGAGGTACTGCTTTATCATCCAATGATGATATTATTGCGGCAGAAACAGCAAGATCAATGGCCGGATCATCTACCTTTAGTCCGCCTGCTATATTTAGAAAAACATCTTTGGAGCTTATTCTAAACCCACTTCTCTTTTCTAGAACAGCAAGTAGCATATTCAGTCTTCTTAAATCGAAGCCTGTTGAAGATCTTTGTGGTGTCCCAAATGCGGCAGTGCTTATTAGGGCTTGTGTTTCTATTAGTAATGGTCTTTGGCCTTCGATCATTGCGGCAATTGCCACACCACTGGCAACTTCATCTCTGTTAGATAGTAAAATTTCGCTTGGATTAATTACTTCTCTTAGGCCATTTGACATCATTTCATAGATTCCCAACTCTGATGTTGATCCAAATCGGTTTTTTACTGATCTAAGAATCCTAAACCCATAATGTCTGTCGCCCTCAAACTGCAATACAGTATCTACCATATGTTCTAATACTTTAGGGCCAGCCAAGTTGCCATCCTTTGTAATGTGTCCTATTAACATAACAGGTACATTTGATGATTTAGCATATCTCTGTAATTGAGATGCAGTTTCACGAATTTGACTAATGCTACCTGGAGATGAATCAATAATGTTAGTATGTAGAGTCTGGATGGAGTCTATTATTACTAAATCGGGCTCAACTTCTTTACAATGTTTAAATATACTATCTGTAAATGTTTCATTGAGTAGATAGCATTTATCATTTTGTATTCCTATTCTGTCGGCTCGCATTTTTATTTGTTGCTGACTTTCTTCGCCTGATATATATAGGATTTTCTTATCCATCATATTCAAAGCAACCTGAAGCATAAGTGTAGATTTACCAATCCCTGGTTCACCACCAATCAAGACAATGGAGCCCATAACCATACCTCCTCCCAAAACACGATTTAGTTCTGTACTGTTGGTGTTAATTCGTCTCTCGTTACCCGAGGTAATATCTTGTACAGCAGTTGGAACCGATTTGATAATATCAATATTTCCAGCTTCTTTCTTCGATGGTTTTGAGATTACTTCTTCAACAAAGGTATTCCACTCACCACATGACGGGCACTTTCCAATCCACTTTCCCGATTGATGCCCACAACTTTGACAGAAATACACTGATTTTGATTTCGACATAAGGCAAAATTAACTTTTATTTCGTCCTTTTTTATCGGGGTTAGTCCAAATACAAACATTAAAAAATTCAAATTGTTTATTTTTTACATGCCTGTGCAATTGTAATAAATTGGCTTATAATAGTATAAAACATATATTTGTTCAAAACAAACAGGATTAATAATCTTAAAAATGAAAAATATTAATATCAATCAAGCAGCAATATGGACTTGCTTAATTTTTATGTTTATGATGGCTTCTGCCTGTAGCGACAGCTCACCAGATCCAAATCCATCAGATCCGGGTTTGGGAACTGTAGCCACTTGTGAACCATCAATGCCATTACCCTATAATATGGTTTTATGGCATGAAGGATATTCTACGCATAAGACAATGTCATCAGGGGATTTAAAAACCTATCTTGAATCTTTAATGGATTTTGTTGATCCGGTCGGCTTCAATACTGTGTTCATAACAGTGCCTACATTCATACAAGGAGATGATTCAAGTGTAGTTGCTGAACTAAAATCATTTGTTGACACTCTTACTGTAAAAGGAATTGGCATTGGTATTCAATTTGGTTTGTCTAATGGAGATTCTGATTCGGGATGGTTCGATTATACAGAAGTTTCATCTGTTGTTGGAGATAACGATTATATTCTCGGTCTAGATTCTGAGAATTACAATTATCAGGGTGAAACAATTAAAGCAGCAAATACTATGGATTTCATTAATAGTATTAAGCAACAAATTACCGATGCTGGTGGACCTATGCCCACAGACATAGCGGTAGCAGGAGGTGCCGGTTATAATTCTGCTGATGGATGGGCTTCACCCCTTGTTAATGTATTCGAATATTATTCTTCACCTGCTGGTCTTAATGGGGTTCTGTCTGTTAATGTAAATGATCCCACAACCGCATTTAATCAATGTATAGATTCTAATTTCTTTAAAAACCCAACAGCTGCTGGTGGAGGTATACAGGGAGGAACTGCGAAGGGATGGCCAGCCTTTAGTTTTGAACAAACAGGCGATAACTGTTTGGCAGGCTCTTTTGGCAAGGTAAATAATACCTGTGGATCATTTGATATTCTTGGTGGATGGGAGTTGAGCTGTGTTATGCAGTTTATGACTCTTTTTAAAGAAAAGTATTATACATCTTCAGAAAAACCAACGTTTGTTCTTTATCAATCGGATTACTTACCCTGTGATTGGTTGCCCAATGGCTGCCCATAGGATTCAGGGTACACCTTGTAATTCATCATGATTCATCATTAATATCAGAAGAGAGCGGTAATTCAAAAGACTCTGGTGGTTCGATACTATTGTCCATTGACTCAACACTTTTTAATTTTCTTTCCATGGCATTGGTTCTGGTGTTAATCAATGTATCCAAAGAACCTGAAGCTGTATTTATCTGCTTATGAACTTTTGCCAAGTGATCTGAAAACTTGTTAAATTCTGTTTTAACACCCGACAAAACCTTCCAAACTTCACTACTTCGCTTTTGAACTGCAAGTGTTCTGAAGCCCATTTGTAAGCTATTTAGTAAGGCGGATAATGTTGTTGGGCCAGTAACGGTTATATGATATTCTCTTTGAAGTTTTTCAAAGGTTCCAGGATGCTTCAGAATTTCAGCATAAAGACTTTCCACAGGTAAAAACATTATAGCAAAATCAGTAGTTTGTGGTGGATCAATGTATTTTTCACTAATTGTTTTTGCAAATAATTCAATGGATTTCAGCAGACTTTTTTGTGCCAATTCAATTTTTGACTTATCGCCCAAATCATATGCATCTATTAGGAGCTGGTAATTTTCTATGGGAAATTTTGAATCAATGGGAAGCCAAACGGTATTATCATCAACTTTTCCAGGAAGATTTATTGCAAACTCCACATTAGCCTGGCTTCCTTTTTTAGTTGCCACATTTTGCGAATACTGTTCTGGAGAAAGGATTTGTTCTAAAATATTACCAAGCTGATATTCGCCAAGAATACCTCTAGTTTTAACATTGTTAAGTACTTTTTGAAGGTCGCCTACATCTGATGCAAGTTCTTGCATTTTACCTAAACCTCTATGCACTAGCTCAAGTCGTTCGCTAACTAGTTTGAAGGATTCTCCCAGTCGTTTTTCTAGCGTAGACTGTAGTTTTTCATCTACTGTTTTTCGCATTTCATTTAGCTGAGTCGAGTTATCTTCCCGTATTGCCTTAAGAGATTTTTCAATGGATTCACTAATATCCTTTATTGAATCTTTTGATTGCTTATTAAACTCATTCTGTTGCTTTGATAGCTCATTAAATCTTTGGCGAAGATTTTCATTAAGATT
>JABJIE010000024.1 GCA_018661505.1 Lentimicrobiaceae bacterium | reverse complement strand
TACCATTCTTTACTTGGCTGATCTTTCAATTGAATTAAGGTTTTAGTTAAAGTAGAATAATCCAGATAAAACTATTATAAATATACGGCTATTTGTTCCAATAAAAATATCCCATTCAACTGGCAATTTAATTAAAAACTAAACCCATCACAAATAAAGCGAGTATTGTTCCCGAAATGAGCTTCTTTATGCTCATAAGATATTTTAAAATAAACGATAAGTAAATATTTAATGCGTTTCCTTAACATTGTTTAATGCTATCTTTAGCTATTTTAGCCAGTTCAATTCAATCTATATGCATTTGCAAGAAATATTAATATTTGGCGGGTTTCTGGTTTTTATAATCGCGATGCTATTTATTGATATTGGTGTATTCAATAAAGAAGCTAAAGAGGTCCGTTTTAAATCCGCTTTATACTGGACCATGTGCTGGGTTTCACTTTCAATGATATTTTGGGGTTTAATATATTTATTTGGCGATAGAATTCACGGTATCGAAAATATTGGAATGTTAAAGGAAACAATAGCTAAATATAACCACCCCATACAAACAAATTCTGAAGACTTTCAATATCTGCTGGGAAAATACAGACAAAACTTAGGGCTAGAGTACATAACGGGATATCTAATTGAATACGCCCTTAGTATTGATAATATTTTTGTGATACTGATGATATTTTATTCTTTTGGACTTGAAAAGAAGTACTATCACAGGGTCTTATTCTGGGGTATTCTTGGGGCAATAATAATGCGGTTTCTATTTATATTCGTAAGCTCTGCACTAATTCAGCAGTTTACATGGATTTTATATTTATTCGGATTGCTTTTAATTTTTACTGGTATTAAAATGTTCCTAGACAGGAATAAAAATGATAAAATTGATATTGCCAACCATAGGATTGTTAAAATCGCATCAAGAATATTCAGGGTAGATAAAGAGTACAAGGGGCCTAACTTTTTTTTAAAAAAAAATGGCAAGGTATTTATTTCAACCCTTTTTGTAGTCCTACTTGTAATTGAGTTTACGGATGTAATTTTTGCTGTTGATTCGGTACCTGCAATTTTTTCAATTACACATGACCCTTTCATTGTTTATTTTTCTAATATTTTTGCAATTATTGGGCTCCGTTCACTATTCTTTTTGATACAAAATATTGTAGAAAAATTCCGTTTCCTAAAAATAGGTTTGTCAGTATTACTTGTTTTCATTGGTATTAAAATGCTAATCCATGACATATATAAAATTGAGACAATGAGCTCCTTGCTTGGAGTTTTAACAATATTGGCAGTAAGTATAATTGCTTCATTAATATTTCCAAAAAACAAATTACCTAATTATTAATTTCACAATTTATGAAGAGAGTATTAGTTGCAACGGGAGGGGGTGATTGTCCAGGATTAAATTCTGTTATTAGAGCGATTGTTCGCAGAGCATCCGAAGAAACTGATTGGCAAGTGTTGGGAAGTATACAAGCATTTAATGGGGTACTCTGGGAGCCCCAAGAGATTATTGAACTAAATAATAAAAATGTAGCAGGTATACATTTTCAAGGAGGAACCATCCTTGAAACAACTAATAAGTGTAGTCCTTTTTCATGGCCCGTAGAAAATGAGGAGGGCTATTGGACCACGTATGATAGATCCGACGAAATGATACAGAAATTGCATGATATGAATATTGATGCAGTTATAAACATAGGGGGTGATGGCTCACAAGCTCTTTCTCAGAAGTTATTTGAAAAGGGACTGAATATTATTGGTGTGCCCAAAACAATTGATAACGATCTTAGAAGTACCGATACAACATTTGGATTTCAAACAGCCGTTGAAATTGCAACTGAAGCAGTAGACAAGTTGGTTACAACAGCGGCAAGCCATAACAGAGTATTTGTTCTTGAAGTAATGGGAAGAAATGCCGGATGGATAGCTCTTCATACAGCGATTGCTGGTGGTGCTGAAGTATGTCTTATACCAGAGATTCCATATGACATTGTAAAGGTTAAGAGGGCTCTTGAAAAACGATTTCACAATGGTAGAGGGTTTGCTGTGGTTGTTATTTCAGAAGGTGCATTCCCAATAGGTGGAGAAATCGTTGGTAAAGATCTAGGAGAGGCGGGTTACGAACACATAAAATTAGGTGGAGTATCAACACATTTAATTCATCAGCTAAAACAAGCTGGTTTTAAACCTGACATGAGAGAAACCATTCTAGGACACTTGCAAAGAGGAGGCGTTCCCATCGCATATGATCGCGTTTTATCTGCTCAAATGGGTGTTAAAGCAATGGAAATGACCATAAATGGAAAATTTGGCAAAATGGTAGCCTACAGACACCCACATCTGGTATCTGTCGATATAAAAGATGCAATATCAAGTCCAAATCTTGTTACCAAAGACTCGCAACTTGTGGAAACGGCCCATGGGTTAGGAATTTGTATGGGATACTGAAAACATCTTATGGTAATTGTTAAAATATTAGAGCCCGTCTGCTCATAGTAATTTATAGGATAGCATCAAATAGAAGCTATTTGTTCTGTTATCAAGATCATTATCACTTGATATTTCACTACCAAGCTCATATCTGAGGAATCCACTAACTCTGTTCTTTTTTATTCCAAAACCTATGATAAATCCAATATTATAGTCATTTAAAGATTCCAAAGCACTAGATTCGGTTACATTACTCTCTCCATTGATGTATGTTGTTCTTTTGGAATTATTGGTTTTGCTTATTACAAAGGCATTGGAAATACCAATATCCATAAAAAGAGTAGAATAATTAATTGGTAAATGACCCCTGAACATAGTATTTATCTTCATTGAAGATGTCCCAATTTGTGTTTCTGTATTAGAGTAATTGGTGCTATTTATTTCATTATTGTAAACACCACTAGTGAGAAAAGATGAATAAATTACTTCGTTATTAAACGACCAACGACCAAGATGTCGTGGAAAAAAGAAATTTGCTGCTACTCCTCCTGCAAAATTTATTGACCATGGATAATTAACCTCTGTGAGATAATCATTGCCAGTACCACTAAATCCAACCTTACATAAGCTAATTCCAAGCAGTGGAGATAGTTCGACCTTGAAGCTGTCTTCTTCTTTTTCATAACTGGTTTTCGTACTTATACATCCATAATAATAATTAAATGATTTAACCAGACTCTCATATTCATAGTCGGTACTTGATAATATCCTATTCATCTCCGGACAACCTTTTAAATATAAAATAAGCTGACCTATATAGTTATTATTGTAGGCTGTGCTAGAAGTTTCATTTGTTACAAAACTATATTTCTTATGAACAAGCCAAATGTATTTATCGTCATCTTTAATGAAATAACTTTTCTTACCATTTTCATCAACGAAACTCAATAATTCTTTTTCCCCAGAAATAATTACCTGAAGAAAAACAGTATCCTGAACATAAAAAAGTTGAGGTGAGTCTGATAGTTCGATTGTTTTAGTGGGACTTATTTCTCTGTCTACATCTGCGCTTACGAAAATGTTATTATCATAACCAAATTCTTTTATGTTTTGTGGATTATAAATAATTGCAGATGAAGACCCTTCCGCAAAGAAAATCACCTCATTTGGACTTACCTTTTCAGACTCAAGTTTTAAACTACCCCTAAGTGTATCGTCGTCAAAAGTAACTATGTAACCAACGGCATCACCATTTTGACCTTTTAAAATTAAAAAGGTAAAGCAAAATAGTATTAGTGTTAATAGTGTGCCCGTTTTGGTCATAATTAAATATTATTTCAGATAATCATTGAAAAATGATGTTATCTTTTTGTATAAATGAGATCGGTTCATACCATGCACATTATGTCCATGTCCTGGATAAACAAAATAGTCAATATCCTTATCTTTATCAATTGCTACCTTCAAGAATTGAAGGCTATTTTGCCATACAACTGTAGGATCCATTGCCCCGTGTATTATCAAAAGCTTACCTTCAAGGCTATCAATCTTATTTAATAAACTAGTGTTCTTATATCCTTCGGGGTTTTCCTCAGGAGTATCCATATATCTTTCGCCATACATAACCTCATAGTATTTCCAGTCAATTACTGGTCCACCTGCAACACCTACCTTAAAAACACCAGGATTATCCAGCATAAGGCTAATGGTCATAAAACCTCCATAACTCCACCCGTCAACACCGATTCGTGTAGTATCAACATATGGCAATGATTTTAAGTAATCAATCCCAACCATTTGATCCTTTACCTCTACAACACCAAGTTGGCGATGTATAATCTGCTCAAATTCAAGACCTCTATTGGCCGTACCCCTATTATCAAGAGTGAATACAAGATAACCTTGCTGAGCCAAATAATTTAGAAATAATCCAGCTCCACCAAGCCAAGAATCTGTAATTAGTTGTAAATGTGGCCCTCCATAAACATAAACTATAACTGGGTATTTTAATGTGCTATCAAAATCCATTGGCTTAATAACTCGGCAATATAAATCATCGCCTGAATCTGACTTCAAGGCAAATATTGATGTTTTTCCAAGATTATATTCCGCTAAAGGATTAGAATCTTCTTTTATAACTCTTATTTCCTTGCCTTTTATATTGAGCAATTTATACTCACGACTAATTTCAGTATTACTAAAAATATCCAATAAATACTTCCCAGATTTACTAACAATAGCTCTATGCGTTCCATGATCTGGTGTTAGGCGAAATATCTCATCGGAACCAATCTTAATCTTAAAAATATTTTGTTGGAGAGGGCTTTCTTTTGTACCACTGAATAAAATTAAATCTCCAGGGAAATATCCAATTAAGTTGGTTACCTCCCAATTTCCTTTAGTAAGCTGATTTATTAAATTGCCATCCGTGTCATAGATATACAGGTGATTCCAACCATCCCTTTCGCTTTGCCATATAAAATTATCATTCTTTTTAGGTAAAAAATAAAGCGGATTCTCAGGCTCTACATATTTTGAGTGTTTTTCTTCAAATAACTGAGATACAAATTTGCCAGTTTTGGCATCATATTTTTTTAGTCTGAGATGATTTTGTTCCCTATTAAGTATTGCCATATAAATATAATCGCCACTCGGATCCCATGTTACTGAAGTTAAATACTGATCCCTGGGTTCACCCGAATCAATGTATACGGTACTGTCAGAAGATAAGTCATAGATACCAACAGTTACATGATGACTTGTCATGCCCGCCATGGGATATTTTGTGTTTTCTACCTCGGAAATACTAGGCTTAATGTCAACCAGAGGATAATCTGTTACCATTGACTCATCCTTTCTATAAAATGCTAGTTTCTTTGATTCTGGTGACCAAAACATTCCCTTAGTAATGCCAAATTCAACTCTATGAACCGTCTTTCCGTTGACAACATCCATATTATCATCAAAGGTTATTTGCCTCGACTTGCCATCAATTGATATAAATATATTATTATCGGATGTGTAGGCAATAAACCTCGTATCCTTCTCAAATTCGATATTATCGGCATTATCAGGAGTACTATTAATCCAATTTATTTCATCTTTAATAAAATCAAAATCAAAATAATTTTGATTAATTGTAAACCTACAATTATTGTCTCCATAAATTGTAACTCTAGGTAATGTTCTTATGGAATCATAGCCTTTATTAACCATTGCGTTATTCAGCATTTCAACATCAAACAGCAATGTTTCTGTTCCAGTTTTTGCTCCTACCTTATATATTGAATTAGCTTTTGCATAGGCATAATAATTTGTACTACCTATCCACTGAAGTTGAGGAACTGAGGCTGGGTAGATTGCACGATTCATATAAATGGCATCTTCAGTAGTTAAAATTTTATCCTGAGCAAAACCCAAATTACTAACCATGAATAGTAATAAGATAATTGGTGGTTGTAGTGATTTTATCATTTCCTATATTTATTTAATATATGTTAGATTTTTACGAGGAAAAATATTTATTGGATATGTTGCATATAATTTTCAACATTCTTTCTATGAGAGCATGGTACTTCTTAGAGTGAATATTAAAGCTCAAAATTTTCATCCATCTATTATGTTCTTGTTATAACAATGGAACCCCTTGAAAATGAAGTTCTGTTTTTATGATTTATTCAATGAATGTACTTCATTCATAAATTGTCCTATTAAATCTGGATTTTCCTCAAAAATATTCCCAACAACAACTATATCTGCTCCTGCCATTAAGATACTTTTTGCTTTTTCAGGAGTTCGTATTCCACCACCAATAATCAAAGGGATATCTATGGATCCTTTAACAAACTCAACCATATTTTCTGGAATTGTTATAGAAGCCCCGCTCCCTGCATCCATAAATATTGTTTTTAAGCCAAGCATTTCACCGGCCATTGCTGTGCAAGCAGCAATATCTTTTTTATCATTGGGTATGGGCATTGAGTTGCTCATATAACTAACGGATGTAGGTTTACCACTATCAATAAGCATATATCCCGTTGGTATTGTTTCAATACCACTTAACTTAATATACGGAGCTGCCAGAACATGCCATCCAATTAACATATCAGGATTTCTACCTGAAATGAGCTGAAGGAATAGCATTCCGTCTGCACTTCTACTAATTTGATAGGAGTTTCCTGGAAAAAGAATCACTGGTATATCAGTATTTTCCTTTATAATTTTTATGCATTGTGATAGGCTATCACTTGTAATAAGGCTCCCTCCAACAAAGATGATATCAACACCTTCATTATTAGACATAATTGCAATATCCGTGAGTTTATCATCAGATAATTTATCAGGATCAATAAGTACAGCTAGCTGTTTTTTCTTTTGGCTAAAAATGTCGATTACACTCATATACGGAAGGTCTTATAATTTAAAATCTATGATTTTGTACAAACAAAATTAGCAAAATAATGATTTGAAAGGTTATACATTATTACTGTATAAATGTATGTTTTCAATTCATTTAGATTGATATTTTTATCTAGAGTATAATAAATAGAATGGCCTAATTATTAGGCTAAAATATCATTAACTAATTGTATCTATCCAGTTATCAATCTCGTCCATTTGAATAGCTGGAATATCTAATTTATGTTTTTTTCGATACCCATTGAGCTTCTGTTGTATAGCTGATGGCTTTGTATTTAAAATCATCTCAGGACTTGTAAATCCTGCTGGAATCAAATATTCTGTCCAATCGTTATCAATACCTATTTTTTTAAAATCATCCGCGGTAAAAACTTTTTTCGCTGCTTCGGGACGCATTTGAGGGAAAAATAATACTTCTTGAATGGACAATTGGTTTGTCATTAACATAACTAGTCGATCAATACCGATTCCCATTCCGGAAGTTGGTGGCATTCCATATTCAATGGCTCTAAGGAAGTCTTGATCAATTACCATTGCCTCATCATCACCTTTTGCCGCAAGGTCCATCTGCTCTTCAAACCTTGCTCTTTGGTCAATGGGGTCATTTAGCTCGCTGTATGCATTTGCTAATTCCTTCCCATTTACCATGAGCTCAAATCTTTCGGTAAGCTGTGGATTATTGCGATGCCGTTTACACAGAGGTGACATTTCAACTGGATAATCAGTTATAAAAGTTGGTTGTATAAATAAGCTCTCACATTTTTCTCCAAAAATTTCATCTATGAGCTTACCTACGCCCATTGAGGGGTTTGTTTCTATGCCAAGTGCTTTACATGTATCTTTAAGTTCTGAAGCGTCCATTTTGCTAACATCATAACCTGTGTGCTCCTTTATTGCATCTAGTATACTTAATCTGCGGAATGGTGCTTTAAAATCAATAATATTTTCTCCAACTTGAACTTTTGTGGTACCATGTAAATCCATAGCTATTTTTTCTACCATTTGTTCAGTTAACTCCATCATCCAGAAGTAATCCTTATATGCAACATATATTTCCATTTGCGTAAATTCAGGATTATGAAAACGGCTCATTCCTTCATTTCTAAAATCCTTGGCAAATTCAAAAACACCATCATAACCACCTACGATAAGCCTTTTTAGATATAATTCATTTGCTATTCTTAGATAAAGAGGTATGTTTAATGCATTATGGTGGGTAGTAAATGGTTTTGCGGCAGCACCACCAGGAATGGATTGAAGAATTGGGGTTTCAACCTCCAGATAATCTTTATCATTCAAAAAATCTCGCATGGAGCGTATAACCTGAGCTCTTTTTACAAAAGTACCCTTAACACCATCGTTAACTATTAAATCAACATAACGTTGTCTATATCTCTGATCAGGATCAGTAAAAGCATCATATACCTCACCATCCTTTTCTTTAACTATAGGCAAAGGACGAAGTGATTTAGAAAGTACCGTAAACTCTTTAACATGAACGGTTATCTCACCCATTTTTGTGACAAAAACGAATCCTTTAACGCCAATAATATCTCCAATGTCGAGTAATCTCTTAAACACAGTATTATAAAGAGTTTTGTCTTCGCCAAGACATATATCATCACGCTTAAAATAAAGTTGAATTCTACCCGTTGAGTCCATCAACTCAATGAAGGAGGCAGCACCCATAATTCTTCTACTCATAATACGGCCTGCAATACAAATATCCGTGTAGGAATCAGGATTACTCTCAAAATTTTTTAAGATATCCGAAGTCATTGTGCTCACAGGATATTCTTCCGGCGGATATGCATTAATGCCTAGCTTTTTTAACTCATCCAGTGCATTACGCCTTATTTGTTCTTGCTCACTAAGTTGCATAGTCTAAAAAAATTTTTGCAAAGATAAAAAAAAGCTGCCTGACCAAGACTTAGATCAGACAGCTCATTTATTTAAATTATAACTATGCTCTATAGGATCATGATTTTCTTCCTAATGTACTGCCCTTTATTAGTTCGTACATTAACGATGTATGCACCCTGACTTAAATTGCTTATGTTCAAATGACTTCCTGAGAAGTTGTTTTTCTGTATTATTATTCTGCCCGATGTGGTAATTATAGATATATGAGAATTATCTAATCCAGTAAAATAAAGAATGTCTTTGGCTGGATTTGGATAAATAGATATTAGTTCTTGCATATGTTCCTCTTCACCAACATAATCTATACTATAGTTAATGAGATACTCCTTTATATCAATAAGGTTTTCAGCATAAACTTTAATACTGGCTGTTCCAGGAACTGCAAATGCCATATTAACAACCATCATAGCTCCATCATCCATGGGTAAACCATTTAATACGGGCTCTTCGATTGTGCCCACAGGAAGTAAAACATCATATTCATAAACATCAGGATCAAATCCATCCAATAGAACACCATCGAGTGTAATTTCTGATAACCTAGCTTCATCAGAGTACCCTGCATTTTCAGGGCCATATCCTGATTGATAAACATCTTTAGTGCTTTGATCTTGAATTAATACAACCACCATAAGATCATCAGCTTCTTCCATGAATGTTTGCGACATATCATAAGTGTAGCTTAGCTGCTTTGTTTCGCCACTAACAAATGTTTCAGTAGATCCACTGGCATTTGGCATCATTTTAAGCATTACATGATGGAATTTTGTCTCACCATTAGAGGCAACATTACCTGTTGTTATTTTTTCAATAATAACAGTATGCACTTTAGCGCTTGTATTTGTGAAAGGAAGTATATTAGTTTCAATATTGATATCATCACCAGTCATTGTAAAGCTGGATGCGATATTGAAATAAGACGACTGAGTTTGAGCCAATGTAAGCGCTGCAGCGGCGGCTGAAACACTTGTTCCAATAGCTTTGCCCTGAGCAAATAAATCGGGAACAGCATTAACACCATAATAACTTCTACGTGCACCACCTTCGGCCGTGTAGTAAGGATCGCCAGAACCAGGCCAATTCATCTGGTATTTTATTAATGTTATATCATCAGCATTTTGAGTACACCAAGGAACAAAACTACTGTTAAATGAAGCACATGGAGCACAAGTGGAACTTGTAAACTCTTCAAAAACAGGCAATGTAGAGAATGATACGGACTGATAATTGATTGATTTTATCAATGTGTCATTTGACTGATCCGAATCCTGCTGACCATTAACTGTGTTAATAAACATCTTAAGATTATGAGCACCAGCTGGAGAAGCCCATGAGCCATCAAAATTAATGTCTAAGCTCTCTAATAAACCAATATTAAGATTTGAAAATATTGAATCATAGTGAATTCCTGCATAAGAAACCCATGATACATTGGCCTCATTAATAACAGTTTTTCCAAGGTTTTTAATTGTTCCTATTACAGGAGAAGGTGCTGTTATAACATCGGGTGTTAATATTTTCGACATCTGAACATCAAGATTAACAGGTGCGAAAAGGAGAATATCATCAATATACCAAGACTGGCATGATGCAAATTCACCCATTAGAAAAAATGAGAATTTAAAATTAGAGCTGAGCACCTGATCACCACTTAGCAATATTGTAACTTCCTCTGCATCTATATTTTGGCTTGGTGTTTCTTCCCACAAAGGCACCCATGTAGTACCATCACGGTATGCAACACCTATTGTAAGCCCATGACCGGATCTAACGTATTTATGTTTAAACATTAATACAACAGTATCTGTGCCTGATAAATTAACATAGGGAGAAATTAACCTTGCGGTGCTGTTTACTGAACTACCAACAAAACGACATTCAGGTGCATTGCCGCCAGCTTCGCTGGTGGGACTATTTTCCCAATTAGTAGTTTGGGGTAACTGTAACCATCCTTCTGGCGGCATTAATCCAGAACTAAAATCTTCACTCAAAAAAGTTTGTGCAGAAATAAAGGATGTAAATAATAAACTTAAAAATAGTAGACAAAATCGATTCATAGTGGTATTAATTAATGTTATTTATAATTATTTATGATTACAGAAAAAAATCTGTATCAAGTTCGAATCACTTGTTTTTCTATAAAGGGCCTACACGTTTTTAATCAATGGGAAATTATATTTATTATATGAAAAATAAAACACTTAACAAATACATTTATCCGCACCACTAGAATGACACCCTCCATATTAATTACGTTGCACGATGGTTAATTAATTTCCTAAAATTATTTTTGAAATATCTGTTCCCTTGTTGGTTGTTATAATCACCGAATAATATCCTGGAGAAATATTATTTAAATAAACCGGAATTTCATTGGTATTATTTGGAAGGTTATCTCGATGATAAAATATACTATTGCCTTTTGAATCTGTTATTTCAACCTCTAATATTACAATTTTATTGGAAGTGCTTATAATAAAGGTTCCATTACTGGGGTTAGGATATATACTTATGTTATTTGAGAAGGCTTCTGGGATATGAGTACATTCCAAGAATTCTAATGTTATTAAATCAGTTATAGAACAGCCATTAACATTTGTTA
The DNA here is from genome assembly GCA_018661505.1 of Lentimicrobiaceae bacterium. Taxonomy (GTDB): domain Bacteria; phylum Bacteroidota; class Bacteroidia; order Bacteroidales; family F082. The sequence goes on along the minus strand of JABJIE010000024.1, from coordinate 23,870 downwards.
CATCAACTTGAAAACTTTGTTTTCCAATGCCAATTCCTGTTGAATCAACGATTATGGAATAAGTAGTATCTCCAGTTGACCATAAATATGCCTCCTCACCAGCCCCTGCGTCCAAAATAATTGATTCACTTGCGCACAAGGATGTATCTGGACCAATATTAACAGTTGGAAGCTGAAATGTATCTATAAACACAGAGTCAATATCCGTATTTTCACCGTCTTTAATACTTATTATGTACCATGTGGGCCTAGTTACAAATACAAATGGTCTGGGTAAATTTGAAGTAAACCCTTCGGGGATGGAAGTCCAGCTATAAGTTAAGGAATCGAATATACCTGAAACATTTGCCTGTAGACCAACAACTGAGGCAACGCATACTTTTTCTTGCTGGGCTATTGCTGTAACAATCAATTTATCAGCATCCAAATTAACTGGTATTATAAATACTCCGGATTCGTTATCATTGGAATTAATGATAATGTTGGTAAAATAATCTCCTTCAGGCAAATTAATTGCATTTAATCTAACCGTTACATTGCCTGTATCCATTGAACTAATTGTATCCATTATTGGAAAAATATCAAGCCATCCATTAACGTTTAAAGAATAATCTTCCACTTCACCAAATAAGGTCTCACCACATGGGCTCAATTCTCCAGAATATTGAAGGCGAATTCTCATTATTGTGGTTCCTGTAATTGCACCTGGCGGAGGGCTTATAATTCCATGATAATAGGGTGATAAAGTAGTGCCTGTTAGTTCAATTATTTCGTTTCCATCAAATACTCCATTGATATTCCAGTCTATCCACACTGCACATTTATCAAGGTCGTAAGGATTATCGATTGTAACCATTATTTCGTAACTACTTCCAACTTCCATAAGTGTTGATAAGTAACTATAGTTGGTATAATTATCACTCCCCGTATTCATATTATTTATGTCTCCAACCTGTACCGATCTAATGTATTCGTTGCCTGAGCCCCCACCTCCAGATGCCATACAATAAGATTTAACTTTGGTTTCGGAGTCTAGTGTGATGTAATAATTTAGGGTTAGCTGACCTGTATTTATTATTTGAATAGGTACATCTTTACTAGTTCCTATTGCAATACGTTCATTAATGGTATCATAATCAGGATTAATATATATGGATGGGGCACCCCAAGAAACATTAATCCCTGATGCTCCTGATTCAATGTTATTTTCATAATACGCAGTAATACGATACTTAAAATTACCATATTCCTGGAGCTGGTCTATTGCTGTTGTATCTATGGTTGTGGAAACAGAATCTCCATCACGGTAAATTTTAAAATACATAAATCCCCCGGAATATTCATACTCCCATGATAAATTAACCAACCCTGATTCAAAATCAACTTCTGCTGTAACATTTGTCGGTTTGTTCAACGGATTTGTTTCATATGGTGAGCACCAGGTCATTGCGTAACCGTTTCTGTTATCTGTCCACATTGGATATACAATTCCATTTTTTGCTTGAATGCCTAAATAATCTCCCATGTAATCCTGCGCCAAGCCAGGTATGGGAGATGGTGTAAAGCTCACATCACTTACCTTAAATTCTTCCCATGAATAACCTCCATCTATTGAGTTGGCGCAAAACACTTCACATTCAGTTCCACCTACATTTCTGTCATCATAATATACCATACTCAATATTCCATTTGATGGGTCACATGTTAACCAAGGCATAAAATGCTCATTTCCTACTCCTAAATAATCCTGATTTACTTTTATGGGATTAGTCCATGATGTTCCTTTATCATTGGATTTTATTACATATATATTTATATCATTCCCGATATTTTGTCCAGGAACTCCAACATTTGCCCATGTTACATAAATAGAACCATTGTCTGCGCCCATGCTATTATCCACAGTTGCAACAGGAAAGGAGTTTACCCTCATATTTTTGCTCGTTTTGGTTGATCTTATCCCTCTGATATTTGATATTATTCTATTTGATGAAGACCATGTTTGACCACCATCAATTGAGATAGCCATTCCAATTGCTGATTCATCGCTACCTCCTGACTGCCATGAATCATAAACAGACCATACAGCATAAACGGTTCCATCAGGGCCAGTTGAAATATTAACTCCCTGATTATGACTACCAGCGTTTATGTCTTCACTAATATTGGTATTCATAACCCATGTTTCTCCTTCATCAGTAGAATAACTAACACCTATGTCACCAACATCCAGATTACCCACATTAGTCCATGAGATATAAATGTTTCCTTCATGAGGGCTATCAGGATTATTATCTATCCACATATGACTCTTGTCGCAGTCAATCATTGTTCCAGAAGTTGCACTTTTTACAGTCCATGTTTCTCCTTCATCATCAGAAAAAGAAACTCCCATTCCTCCTGAGGAGTTTATATAATTGACAAACCATCTTCCATTACGGTTAATAACCGTTGATGGGTCGCCATAATTATTTTCACCAGCACCTTCCAATTGACCGCCCCAACTATCACCAGAATTTAAACTATGTAAAGAATTTGCCCCAAATACAGTGTCCACAGGATTGGTGGTGGAATTGTTTGAATTGACTAAAATGGTCTCATCATATGGATCAATAAAAACGGAATTTTCGCTTTGAGTGGTGTTGTCACCTGATACAGGAATGTCTGGTGAATTTAATGTGGAAACAGTCTGTGCTTTCAAATAAGTGCCTGTATAAACTGCCTGCTTTGGGGATAAATCTGGGTTATATGGAACCATGCCTTTTGATGCTAGTTTTGTCCAATATCCCTGATTATCTATCCAGTGATTTGTATTTAGATTCAAAAAATTATTATTCGCTCTATTGGTTATTTCTCCAAGAATACCAATAAATATAAAAATGAATAAAATTTTAGCAGATTTCATTTAAAATCGTAAGGTGTTATTGTTATAATATTGATAATAAATATATATGCATGGTTGCATCAAATACATTATTGCTAAGTTAGTTTTTCTATAAATCCAGATAGATATAAATCAAAAATGAATAAAAAAACGCAGATAACAATGCTATCTGCGTTTAGAAATCAATTCTTATTATTTCCTATCGTCTCAAAACAACTCTAGAAGTTAGTGAGGAGCCGTTTTGAAGAATTGTTATTCCATAAATCCCATCTGAATATCCATTAAGATTAACTTTTAACGAATTATTTGAGATAACAACATTGCTTAATTCATACACCACCTTACCAGTTTGATCTGAAATGATAATTTCAACAGGATCATTAATACTAGCTGATAATCCAATGTTAAACACTCCATTTGAAGGGTTTGGATATATATTCATCTCAAGATTGCTCACTTCATTTAGCCCTGTACAATCAACAAATTCAACTGTAATTTGTCCATCATTATAACATCCATCCTGGGTGGTTACCTGTACACTATAATCTTGAAGACCGAAACCGAAATTAGATGTATCCACTTCTATGGTTTGACTTGTTTCTAAGTTTGACCACAGATAGTTAGATCCTGGATTTCCAGCATCAAGTGTAATATAAGTACCTCCACACACTACAGTATCTGCACCAAGATCAACAACAGGTATCTCAGCAAAATTTATGAAGATAGTATCATAACCTACACAACCATATTCATTGATAACTTCTGCCCAAAACATAGTCTCACCTGTACCCATTGCAACTATTTCCTGAGTAGTTTCATTGGTAGACCATAAATATTCCTGGCCAGGATTTCCTGCATTAAGGATAATTTGTGTTTCTCCGCACAATGTTTCATTGTTACCTAATTCAACAACTGGTAACTCATGAACTATAACTGTAGTATTTGATTCAATTGTAACTGAACCATCATATACTTCAACATTATAAACAGTATTTACTTCTGGATATACAACAGGAGATGGTTCGCTAGAGACAAAGCCTTCGGGAACTGATGTCCAAGAATAAGTATAGGATCCTGATCCTCCTGATACATTTGTCAATAGTTGTGTGCTTTCTCCCATACATATTTCAGCAGGATCAGCTGAAACGGAAAGTTGGATATCTGTAACATGTAGTGTAAAGTCTACTCCGTATGATGGATTAAAAAGATCATTGGTAATGAACTCCACTTCATAATAGTAGGATCCAATGGTCAATCCTTCAGCGTTGAAAATAACATTAACCATCAATGAGTCACCAGGTGGTATTATTCCTGTATCGGGGTCAAGTGTTAACCAACTTGGTATTACAATACTATAGTCTTCCACTTCACCATATTGGGTATCATTATAAGCAGATAGTTTATCTGTTGATGATAATCGAACACGCATACCAGTTTTACCAGGTGTAGCCCCTTGAGGAATTGTAACCTCACCAATGAAAACCCCAAATCTCTTATCATCATTTAATATCACAGCTGTTTCATCAAACACACCATTTTGATTCCAATCAAACCAAACTTTTACCTGATCACCTTCATAGGCATTAGCAACAACAACTTCAATTGGATATAATTCTCCCTTATTAAGGTTTGCAGATAATGAGCTATTATTTGAATATAGGTCACTGGAGGAGTAATTTTCAAGATTAGCAATTCTTACTATATTGATATATTCGTCACCTCCTCCTTTTGCAACTTCATATTCATGTATGGATGACTTACCAAAGAAAGGTGAAAGGCTATAATCTAAATCAAGAACTCCTGTGTTATGAATATGCATCATTTGAACATCTGTTGCTTCAGGGTTCAATACTGCTGTGTAACTTTCAGGTGTAATCACTATGGTAGATGTACCATACTGAGTTTGAGCTGCAGCTGGAAGTGATTCCTGATCTCCTACGAATATTGCGGTTACTTCATAAAGGTAATAACCATAATCAACAAGTGTTTCCGTAAAAGCTAATTCGGTGGTTGTGCTTACAACCTCTCCATTTCTATATATTTTAAAGTATTCAAAGCCTGTACCGCCATTAAATTGCCAGTCTAGAGTAACTTCTCCTGTTTCCTGATCTGTATCTGCCAAAAGAGCAAATGGTGCCACTAGGTTAATGGTTTCAAAAACACTGACATAACCCATTGCTTGGCCTGATCTATTATCAGTCCAACAAGGATAAACTTTTCCATCACTTGAATGAATTGATAAATAATCACCAAAATATCCCGATGCTAAACCAGGAATTGGGGAGGGGGTAAAGGCAACATCACTAACTTTAAAGTCTTCCCATGTTTCACCTGCATTTGTTGATACGGCAACCCATGCTTCCGCTTGCGAGGCAGTTGTATTTCTATTATCAAGGAATATAACACTTAGTATTCCACTGGACGCATCACAAGTTATCCAAGGTAGATAGTGAGCTTTACCTTGTCCAATGGGATCCTGATTAACACGTATAGGATCGGTCCATGTATCGCCCTGATCTGTTGACTTAATTAGATAAACATCACGGTCGCTACCAGTATTTGTTCCTGGTACACCAGTGTTAGTCCATACAACATATATTGTACCGCTATTGGGGCCATCACTTGCATCCACAGCCATAACGGGGAAGGAATTTACTCTCATGTTTTGAGGAACTCCAGAATTTCTAATTCCTCTAATATTATCAATGATTCTAAATGCAGGCTCCCATGTTGCGCCACCATCAAAAGACCTTGCCATTCCTATTGAATTTTCGTCATTGGGCCAGTTATCGTATATTGACCATACTGCGTAGGCCTCACCATTTGGACCAGTACTTATGTTTACTCCTTGGCAATGTCCAGAGGTATTTATTGCACCACTAAGGTTTACCTTCGTATCCCAAGTTTCTCCTCTGTCCATAGATCTTTGAAGTACTATTTCATTATTAAATGGGCCGCCAAAATCTGTCCATGCATTATATAGGTAATTCTCATACGGACTTCCTTGTTTTGCATCTATCCACATATGATTTTTATCTGCAAGATCACCCCATCCAGTACCTGGCGCTGCTGCAACTTGAACTTTTGTCCATGAATCACCTTGGTCATCAGAATATGAAACTCCCTGACCACCATTGCTAATATATCCTACATACCATCTTCCATCAGTACCTATACAGGCAGCAGGATCTCCACTGTTACTTCCATTTGGGCCATTTATACTTCCATCCCAAGTTGCAGCAAAATCTTCCGTGAAAAGGTAATCTGCACCATAAACAGACCCTCCATTTGCAGGTGTCGAGTTATTGGAATTAAGTGCCACTAAATTATCATTGGGATCGACAAATATTGAATTCTCGCTTTGTGTTGATGGTTCTGTAGTAACAGGCACATCGGGCGAATTATCAAAAACAACAGCTCTAGAATTTATTGTGTTTCCTGTGTATACAGCAGTAGGTACTTTAACCACTGGATTTAGGACAGTAAGTCCTTTTTTGGCAGCTTTTTTCCAATACCCATTGTTGTCGATGCGAGTATTAACCAAGGATCTCTTTTGTCTTTCCGTTGGTGATGAATCACTAATGGCAATGTTAAATGCAATAATTACAAATGTTGCTGATAGAAAAAGTAGAATGAATTTACGCATGCTAGGTGTGCTTAGTTTGTGACTATAAGAAAATTGAAGCGCTTATAGAAATAGTGTTTTAGTATAATGACAACTTTTTGTGTAAAAAGTTGCTTGTAGTTATTAAATATTAAGAGGTAAAGTTAAGAAAATTAAATGTTTAAAAAAAAGTGCGCCCACCTTTTAATGTAATCATCCATTGATTACGCTATATGTAGAAACATATATACTAATCATGAGTATGATCTGGCCTTTACCTCACCGTTTAGGAGTCGCAAGCCATTCATTGCAAGGGCTTTCATTTCATCTTCCCCAGGGTAAACATGCACAGGAGCAAAACGGTTCACATAGGATATTATTTGATTTACAAAATACTTATCATAAGCAATGCCGCCTGTTATAAGTATTCCGTCAACATTTGATTTTAATACAGCTACCATGGCTCCAATTTCTTTCGATATCTGATATGCCATACCATCATAAATATATTTCGATGCAGAATCTCCATCGGATATTCTTTGTTCAACTTCATAGGCACTATTAGTACCTAGATATGCCACTAGGCCCCCTTCTCCATTTATCATTCTCAAAATATCATTTTGACTATACTTGCCACTAAAGCATAGTCTTACAAGATCTCCAACTGGCAAAGTTCCCGTTCTTTCCGGTGAATAAGGCCCATCGCCATCAAGTCCCTGATTAACATCAACCACTCTCCCTTTCTTATGGGCTCCTACTGTTATACCCCCTCCCAAGTGAACCACAATTAAATTCAAATCTTCATATTTTTTCATAATTGATTTGGAGTGTTCACGAGCTACCGCTTTTTGATTTAGCGCATGAAACACGGATCTTCTAGGCAACAAAGGATGCCCTGATAAACGAGCAAGGTCATCCATTTCATCAACAACTACTGGATTTGTTATATAGGCTTTTGCATTTGGTAGTGAATGAGCAAGGTCGTATGATATTAATCCCCCAAGATTACTAGCATGCTCTCCGTAGGAACAGCTCTCCAAATCACTTATCATCCTCTTGTTTACCTCTACAATACCTGATTCAACTGGCTTAAGAAGACCACCACGACCCATAATGACCCTGATATGTTTAAGAACTATGTCAGCACTTTTAAGCTCTTCAAGAATAAGGTTTTTTCGAAAATTAAATTGGTCAGTTACCAATTCAAATATTGCTAATTCCTCGGATGTGTGACTTATCGTTTGAATAAACACAGGAGTGGTATCAGCATACACAGCTATCTTTGTGGATGTTGAACCGGGATTAATTGCTAATATGTATCTGGTTTCCATTTACTGAAAAACAAGTATGTTAAATCAAAGTTATGAATGTTTATGAGATTGCTGCGGCAAGAGCTATTGATAGAAATTTACTTTTTTCAGAATCGCCTCTTGAGGTCAGCACTATGGGAACCTTAGCTCCCATAATAACAGCGGCAGATGTTGCTCCACCAAGAAAGTTCAATGACTTATATAAAATGTTTGCGCCATTAATATCTGGTGCTAGAATCAAATCTGCCTCTCCAGCAACATTACTGGTAATATGTTTTAGTTTGGCAGATTTTTCTGATATGGCACCATCTAGTGCAAGAGGGCCATCAATTATACATCCTTTAATTTGTTTTCTATAATTCATCATACTGATGGTTGCAGCATGCATCGTTGCCTCCATTTTGGGGTTAATTGTTTCCACGGATCCAAGAATAGCAACCTTAGGGTTTCTATTCTTTAAACCATGGAATACTTTCACTGCATTTTTTATTATGTCAATTTTTTCTTCAAGATCTGGATCTACATTCATGGCGGCATCTGTAACACCAAGAAGCTTATGATAGTATGGAGTTTCAAAAATTGCAACGTGACTTAATAAGGACCCTGTTCTAAGGCCAAATTCTTTGTTAAGGACAGCCTTTAAAAATAATCTCGAACTCACAAGACCCTTCATTAAAAAGTCAGCTTTCCCGTCGCTTATTAACTTTGTAGCTTCCAAAGAAGCTTCATATGGATCACTAATGTTTATTACTTTATGAGGTTTGACATTAAATTTTATCTCCGATGAAATTCTTTTTATATCATCTTCGCAACCAATAAGTATTGGTTCAACAATGCCATGTTCAGTTGCATTGTGAATAGCTTTTAAAACATGATAATCACCAGCAGCTGCAACCGCTATTTTTCTCTTATCCTTGCCCTTAGCAAGGTCGACTAATGACTCCAGACTTTTTATCATTTTCTTAATTTTTCTAATGTTGGTTATAATAAATGTAACTGAAAATTTAGTGTTACAAATTTCCTGCAAAATTACAATTAAAAGACCAAAAAAGTGCGTAATTATCACTTAAATGGATTGCTTTTTATAAGTTTATGTTAGGAGCATTATAACTTACATTACTATCATTACAGTAATCTATATTAACTATATTTTAATTGGAAAACTCAGATTAAATTTAGCAAAAATTTATTGTATTTTTCAAGTTTAAAAAAATAATGTCAAAGTAATTATTAATATGAAATTTAATATTCTGTTTGTTTGTCTTGGAAATATATGCCGCTCCCCCAGTGCAGAAGCTGTTTTCAGAGGATTTGTAAAAGAAAAGGGTGAGGATCATAAATTCGAAATTGACTCAGCGGGAACTTATGGTTATCACGAGGGTGAGCCTGCCGATGCAAGAATGCAAACCCATGCCTTAAAAAGGGGTTATAACCTAACGTCAATCTCCCGTGCTTTTAATCCAACTGCGGATTGGGATAAATTCGATTATATTGTTGCTATGGATAATTCCAATTTAAGGAATTTAAGTGACATGGCTCGTAATTCCAATGACCTTACAAAGCTTTGTAAAATAACTGACTTTTCAAATAATTTTAATCATCAGGAAGTACCAGATCCATACTATGGAGGAGATCAGGGATTTGAGCTTGTTTTAGATATTCTAGAGGATGCAAGTCATGGATTTCATGAGTTTATACGAAAGTAATATTATTCATTTAAGGCTTACTTAAAAGCAAATAAAATGATACTCTAATGCCATGAAACTTGGATATAAGTTGTTAATTTGCATAACATCTAAATGATAATAAATTGACTATTCGTCTAAAATATGGCCTGATGCTAATGCTAGCATTAATTATATCGGGCACAGGGTGCAAATCAAAGAAGGTGGTAATGAAGCCAGATGTTCAGAAAGATATTAATACCGCTAATCAGGATGGAACAACTCTTGATTATGATGAAGCCGTTAAGCGTCATTTCGAAATGCAAAGTAATAGCACAAAACGAATGATGATTGATTCTGATAAGAAAAGATCCTCAAGAAATTATGGATTAAAAAGGGCATGGTATGACCAGTTATTTAATAATAGTTGCTTAAGAAACTCCGCAATGGTAAAAACAGGTCATTCATACGTCTCCTTAACTAAAGATCCTTCATGTTTTATAAAAAGATAATTATGAAGAAGTATACATTATTGTTTTTAATAGTTCTATCCAGCATATCAATGAGTGCTCAATTTGGTGAAGTTCTTCGCTTTAATTCTGGAGGAATGTTAAGTATTCAATGGAATGTATCAACACCCATCGGTGAGCTAAAAAACTTAACAGATAAAACTACCCTCAATGGTATCAGCATTGATTATCGCCATTGCTACAAAAGGAATATAATAATAGGTGGTCGAACTGGATGGCAAAAATTTTTTGAGGACAAAGGCATAACTAACCTTGAAAATAACTCTACTTCTACATATGTAAATGTTGAAAATAAAGTTAGCATTGCTCCAATATTAATCGTTATGGATTATATGATCCCTAGTGAAAAGTTCATTCCATATCTTGGTATTGGTGTGGGAGCATATTTTATATCAACATCAAATTCCTATGATCGTACATTAGAACAAAGTAATAATTCTTTTCATTTTGGCGTTTCACCTGAGGCTGGTATCAGCATACCATTTATTATCAGTAATTTTGGATTAAATATTAGTACTAGATATAATTTTGCTCTAAAAACTTCCGAAACTATTACCTTTTCATGGTTTGATTTTAATGTAGGATTATCGTTTATGTATTAATTTACTTTGCTATATAACAATGAAAATCATATCGGCTTTATTTATGTCTTTACTTTTACTTATAACCATTGATGGCTGTAATAAAGGTTCTGTAAATCCTAATATTCCACGTGTTGTTATAAATATTACCATTGACCCCAACTCCACAATATATCAACCCTTAAATACCCCAGGCGGATGGCTTTATTTAGATGAGCAAGCCGGTATTTATATTCCATATGGAAGTCAAGGTGTAATAGTATACAGAATGAGTATGACCGAGTTCAAAGCTTACGAAAGACAATCTCCCGACTCACGATTTGAATGCTGTGATGAAAACATGCAAAATTGCGCCAAACTAATCGTTGGCGGTAACTATCCCTTTGTTAAAGATACGTGTAATGGAAACCTATATCAGCTTTTGGATGGATCTCTATTTACAGGAGAAGGACTTTATCCATTGATTGAATATGGAGCAGTTTATGATGGTGGGTTATTACACATTTTTAATTAATTAAATTATTGACATTTAATTACAAATTATTTCCTGAAATTAATAATAATGTCATTGTTTTGGGACCTTGCAAAACTTAACTTATGAAAAACAAGCCAATTACGCATTTTGGAATCAAGCGATTCATTAATGAGCAAACCATTGGAGGCATTATTTTAATCTTAACAACTATTATTGCTCTATATTGGTCTAATTCATCTTTTCATGAAAGTTATCATAGCTTATGGCATGATTTTAAAGTTGGTTTTGTTTGGGGCAAAATAGATCTTGTGGCATCATTACACCATTGGATAAACGATGGATTGATGGCAATCTTCTTTTTCACCGTAGGACTAGAAATTAAACGTGAAATAATAGGTGGAGAATTAAACTCATTAAAAAAAGCATCGCTGCCTATTTTTGCAGCCATTGGGGGCATGATTATTCCAGCTTTAATTTATGCTTTTATTTCCATAAGTAATCCTGAATATATAAAGGGTTGGGGAATTCCAATGGCAACGGATATTGCATTTGCACTAGGTCTAATGGCTATGTTTGGGAAAAGAATAAACATAAACCTAAAAATATTCCTAACTGCACTAGCAATCGCTGATGATCTTGGAGCAGTTATGGTAATTGCATTTTTCTACACAGAAACCATAGTAATGGCTGAGCTCATTTCTGCTAGTATTTTTTTAGCGATTCTAATTGCTGCAAATCTAATGGGTGTTCGTAGAACTATATTTTATGCAATAGTTGGTTTTGCAGGCGTTTGGGTAGCATTTATGCTATCTGGTGTTCATGCTACAATTGCTGGTGTGCTCATAGCATTTACAATACCGGCAAGAACCAAAATTGATGAAAATAAATTCATGAGCAAACTCGACAACTTGTTGACGGCTTTCAAAAAAGAGCCCCCCACTAATGATAAGCTTTTATCTGCAAAACAGGTTAAAATTTTATCAGACATAGAAGAACTAAATGATGAGGCCCACACACCTCTTCAAAAACTTGAGCATGCCTTACATCCAATAGTTATTTTTTTTATTCTACCGGTTTTTGCGCTTGCAAATGCAGGTGTTCACATCGATGGAAGTATAATTGAAATGGTTTTACACCCAATATCCTTGGGAATAATATTTGGTCTTATTTTAGGAAAATCCATTGGAATATCCATATTCTCTCATCTGGTTGTTAAACTAAAACTTGCCATACTTCCAGAAGGTATAACATGGAAACAAATTTATGGAGTTTCTTTTTTAGCTGGTATTGGATTCACCATGTCAATGTTCATAGCAGATTTAGCATTTACAGATAGTCATCATATTGAAATCGCAAAAGTTGGGATAATTGCAGCATCATTATGCTCTGCAATTATTGGCATGGTATGGCTAGGCATAACATTGCAAAAAAAATAACCCCACACAAATCAGTCTGCCAATATAATCCTTCCCGTTTTGGAAACAGATCCACAAACTACTTTATAAAAATAGGTCCCGGGGTTGAAATTATTCCTATTATCCATTTTAACTTTAATAACAGGGGTGTTTACAGAAATTACATTCTCCATATCAACAACCTTCCTTCCCATAATATCGAATACCTGAATGGATACATTACTCGCTACTGGATTAGCAATGGAAACATTAAAATAATTTGAAAAGGGGTTAGGATAGACGTTAACATTATCACTTATACTAAGGTTAATTCCTGTTGTTAAGTCACCATCAATAGCTATTATCTCGATGTAAGATTCGAGTAATGTTTCTATGAACATAGTATCAATTACAATTTCTCCTTTTCTTGAAACAGGAATGGCACATATAATGTTCAGTGTGAGGATATCTCCACTTTCTAATTCATATGGAAGAACTGGCATCTCTTCAACACTCCATGGAAATATCCATCCAAACTCTGTCAATGATGTGAGAGTAACTTTATCAGAAATATCGTTTATAATGTTTAGAGGAATGCCTTCAATCATATCGGTTATATTCATAAACATAACCGTATCCGGATCAAAAATTAGTTCATTAACCGGAAAATAAATGGTTCTGAAAACAAACGGATCATCCTCACCTACAAATGGCTGCATTGACTGTCTTCCTGAGTCATCAGCGGCATAAATATAATAGGAAACAGTATCTCCCGGTTCAACTCCTACAATTTTCGTTGAATAATGGTCTATACTATCAAGTTCCATTAATGTGGATATAAAATCACCACTATTTCTCTTATAATAAACCAAAACAGAATCAGAATAAATATCAGCACCACTGTGTGCAGTTATCTTTGCTGATATATTATATTCTGGATGATATGATGTACTACCATAAATTGGCATGTGATCAATGTAGAGCATTCCAATGTCTGCTATTCCTTTGGCTCGGCAGTGAAGAGCATCTGTATTTTCCCAGCCATTGTATAAAATTGGAACTATATCATATCCTGGCATGGCTTCTTCATAAACATCTATTGCTTCATCATCCCACTGGCTACCAGTAATAGGAACAAAAATTCTATCATTTAGTATTAATGAGTTTGTATATGGAGTATATGGAGGATCTCCTGGCGTAAAAACTCTTATTACCTCCCAAGGTTTTCCATAACTACTTGTGGATGTTGCAAAATGATCAGCTAGATCTTCATAATCCTGATATCTAGGGTCGGAAGGTGAAACTTGACCTATTAAGATTTTACCTGGTGTGAGATATTTACTCCAACAGTCGATGTGTTTAATATATTCCCCCAGTGGATCAGATGTTACATCATATAATGGGTTTCCAAGGTAATCGTTAACGTAACCTGATACCTCATCATGAGTTAAGCTTGGATTTTCTTCCCACACAAGATCCGTTGATGCCGCTATTCCTTTCCCTGTGCACATGTAATTGCCTCCGGTGCTTATCAGGTTCATACCATATAAGTCTATTCCAAGATAATCTGCCATCTCTATGGGAATCTCATTATCATTAGGGCGTGGGCGATTATAGGGGAAGTCAACTATTCCAGGATCTCCATTACCATCAAAAACATACCATGGACCATAATCTCTAACCCAATAACTATCCGTTGGCTTTAGCAAAAAGTCACAATTTTCAAGGTTAACTCCATTGTTTTGATATTGTGTGGTTACAGTGGCTTGTTGTGAAGAGTTTGCAACTATTGTAAGCACAGTAGTTTCTTCTGCCATGGCTTTGATAAGTGACATTGGAATGCCAAAAGGATATCTTATCAAAACACCCTGCATGGGGTCAAATTCGCCAACATTTCTGATTTCACCTTCTGGTGGATCAGTGGGTGTGAAGTTTCTTGTGTTCGTCAAAGGAGTAATCATTTCCTCCTCGGACAAATAATGTAACTTTTCCCAGCTGGCTTTAGTTTGGCTTTTTAAATTTGAGGATATAAATATCAGAAGAAGGCCAAACAATAGTAATCTTATTTTCATATCTGGATGTTTTAATATTTATTGAGTAGACAAATGTATAAACTTAGAAGTTGTCTTGCAACTAATGATTTAGAAATGATGGGGCATAAGCCTATGTGATAATTTACCCTTATTTTGCTAAGCAGTCACTTAGACGTATTGTTATGATTACCATTAATTATATTATTTTTGTAATTGAAACAAAAGAAATAGAAATGGGATTACTTTCAAATATTTCATTGGTACAAACCTGCGGGTGGATAGGAACTCCTGAAATTATTATTATCGTTGTAATAATTCTTTTACTTTTCGGTGGTAAGAAAATACCTGAGTTGATGCGTGGCCTTGGAAAAGGTGTAAAGGAATTTAAAGATGGTGTAAGTGAAGATAACAATAACGCCAACGAAAAAGATGACACTAAAAAGGACTAACGTCTTAATCAGTCATTTATTAATTCTTTGTAAATATTATATCGTTCGATTATCTGCCGAACGAAATTAAAGGTTTCTTTTCCTCTAACATATCCATTGTAAACCACAGGATCGTGGTAATATTCTTTTTCCGATAAACTTAATATACAGCTATCTACGTTATGGGTCCACACATTGGGATCCTTACCATCCTTTTCTGCTAATCTTCTTGCATCAAGCACATGTCCTAACCCGCAATTATATGATGCCAAAACAAATTTTATTCTTTCAGTAGAATCTGCTATCTCGTCAGGTATCTGATTATCTATATATCTAATATGCTTAACCCCTGCCATAATTTGTTCCTTTGGAGATGCCTTGGAATCAAGGCCATATTTTTCGAGAACATGTGGCATAAGTTGCATAAGTCCGTATGCTCCCACCCATGATTTTACATTGGGTTTGAATTCCGATTCCTGATATATCATTGATGCTAATAGGAGCCAATCCCATCCTATTATTTTAGAGGAGTTTTTTATGTATTCATCATATGGAGATAAACTACCTCCAGAATAGGAATTATATTCACTATTTACAATCTTCCTTGATCTTATATTCTTAAAATATTTATTGTAAAGTAATCTTGATTTTAGAGTTTTATTAAATGTATTTATCCAATTATCTATGGTATCCACAAGCCCTGTTTGACCTCTTTTTGCGGCCCAAGCTATTTTTTGAGGAAAACTAAGTGTTGTTTTGACATCTATGTTTCTATAATATTTGCCATTTACCTTTGCAATGTGTTCATCTGCTACTGTGTAATCTATCTCACCCTGTGAAACTGCATGTATAAGATCTTCAACGTCTCTTGGGTCGATTATAACCTCAATGGTATCTGCAATTTCATCACTTAAAGTTTGTAACCTTTTTGCAAAAATTGTTCCCTCCTGTACATGCACTTTAGCATTGGCCAAATCCAATGGGTTTCTTAATAAATGTGATTCTATTTCATCGGCAGTTTTCATCTTATGATATCCATCAGGTTTTTTTTGAACAAGTACTTGCCTTGTTGTCATTATAGGTATTGTGAATGAAAAATGTTTAGATCGCTCAGATGTGACTGTCAATGCCATTGCCAGTAAATCAATCTCATTATTATTTAGCATCTCGATTCCCTTTGAGATATCATTTTCAATGATAAGTTCTAGTTCCACACCAAGATGAGTTGTGAAATCCTTTAATATTTCATATTGATAGCCAATTGGTTCTCCACGATAAATGAGATAATTTATTGAGCCATAATCCGTAGCGGCTATTAATTTTTTCCGTTCTAGTATTCTCTTTATTGTAAAATCAGAAGCGTCGGATGATACATAAAAGCCATTAATATTATGGTTATTGGAAACATGGTTACATGAACCAATAATTACAATCAATACTATACAAATGATGGTTTTTATTCTCATATCTTCAATGATGGAGACGATAACTAAAGTAATAAAATAATGAAACTATGAATAAATGTCTTTTATAATTAAATGTTCCTTCAAATGATAGTAACTTGTTATATTTGTAGGTAATTCGTTTGTAAATATACTCCGGATGATTTTAATTGGCTCAAACATGACGAAAATTATTGCTATTTCATTATTGGGTATATTATTAATCGCTTCCAATTCTTGTAAAAAAATTACTAATCCCAATAACAATGGTGAGGTCAAGGACACTCTGTCATATGACTTTCTTACCACGCGTGTTTTCATTGAATTTGTTGATGCAAATACCAATCAACACATTAAATCAAATGGAAGTGACCGTTTGAAGGTTGAGCTTAAAGGAGATTCAAAGGATGCAATTGCAGATATTATTGGCCTTCAGAAAGAGATTTATTATCCTGAAAATGGATTCATTTCTTTTGGAATACTTCCAGAATACAATCCCAGCATATCATCACCTATTAACTTTATCTTGATAGCGTCCATTAATAATTATTTAATGATTTCTCGTGACATTAAAATTTCTGAAGTGGGCGATTACTACGTTAAAATATCCATGGTAAACCTTGATGATCCGCCAGAAGGAATAATGGTAAAAAAAGTAGAGGGTGTTGGAAATCTTTATGATGGATTTCTTCATGATGATGTGGAGATATCAACCGAAAATGAAGAAGCCAAGATTACCATTCATGGTGGAACACGATTGCTTAACTCTGATACAAACAACCTGAATGGTAAGTTAAACATATCTCTTTTTTATTACAATTTAAATTTTGATCCATCTTTTGAGTCATTTTCTGGTGGCATAATAGGAAACATTGAAGAACATAATTCAATTGAAAATGCATTATTCTATCCAGGAGGTTATGTTACCATAAAAGTTTATGATAGTGATGGTAAAGAGGGTGCTTTTATTGAATCTAAGTCCATTGATTTATTTGTCAATATTGCCAGCGAACTGACTAATCTAAAAACAGGATTATCATATCAAAGTGGTGATATTATAAATTTAATAAGCTACGATGATAATGCTGGAACATGGATATATGAAAAATCAGACACTGTGAAAATTGATGCTAATGGTATATTATATGTTAATACTACTACTGCAAGCTTAAATAACATAAGCCTAAGCAATTATAAAATTAATTCTTGTGACGATGCCTCTGGTTTTAATATTACAGGAAATTGCCAGCAAGATCAAACAATACAGCTTAGCGGTATACTACGAAAATCCGATGATGATTCTTTCATTTCCGACATCACATTAGTAGGAAACAAAAGTGAGGAGCTGTATTTTTCTGGAAATATTGGCAATAACAGTGTTTACATAGACTGGCTTCCCATTACAGTGGGTTGTAAAATAAATCCATCTTATAATCCAACAACGATAGAAAACATGTGTTTGGGGCCAGGTGTTGATATAAATCTCATGAAAGGTGTTGGAGATTTGAAATCAATTGAAGCAACTTTCCTTGGTAGATGCTCTTCCGATACTAATTATATAATTCTACCATCATTTGGCCTGTGGGTAAAAAATATTGATGCCGTTACAGATTGGAAATGGTATTCAATGGAAAAGGGCAAGGCACAAATATATGATCTTACCATAGGTCAAACTTATATCTTTGGCGTGTACTTTGACGGAGTGTGGAAAGAGTGGAGGGCTACCATAAGAGAAGATTCAAAATTAGATTTTAATATCGAATTTTCAGATGGAATCTGCAATGATGTATTTGGAATTTTTTAACTGTCTAGAACTACTCAAACCCTTTTAATTTTGAAATATTGCGACGATCTTTTTTTGTCGGCCTACCTGCGCCACGTTCACGTTTTTCAATATTTAACTGCCTTATCATTTCAAGCCTTTCATATTCCTCTGGAGGTGTCAAATCCTGCATAATATCTGGAACAAGTTTTGCTGCTACCCTATTTTTGTGGATCTTCAACACCTTAACCGTTTTCCGAATACCGCTTTGCTGAATATCAATTATGTCGTTCACTCTTATTTCTCTACTGGGCTTAGCATTATGTCCATCAATCTTTACCTTTCCCCCATTACATGCTTCGCTAGCCTGCGATCGTGTTTTAAAAATACGGATCACCCAAAGCCATTTATCTATTCGTATTGATTCCATCAAAACATTGAGTATGGAAAGTATTATTTTTTTCTAAAAAATATTTGAATTGGCACTCCTGTGAAGTTATAATGCTTTCGTATTTGATTTTCAATAAATCGTTTATAAGGCTCCTTAATATCATCGGGTAGATTACAGAAAAAAGCAAACATTGGTGTTGATGTTTTTAGCTGAGTTATATATTTAATTTTTATATACCTGCCTCTTGAACCCATTGGTGGGGGATTATTCTCAATTATGGGCAATAATAAATCATTCAGCTCAGATGTGGATACTCTATACTTACGTCGCTCATAAACTTCGGATGCAAGTTCAAGGGTTTTGTGTATTCTTTGTTTTTCTTTTACTGAAGTAAAAACAATTGGTATATCAACAAACGGAGCAATTCTTTCTTTTAAATCACTTTCAAACTTTAGGTGTGTATTAGTTTCCTTATTAATCAGGTCCCATTTATTTACAACTAAAACTATCCCCTTATTATTCTTTTCAGCAAGGTGAAAAATATTTACATCCTGCTTTTCTATTCCCGTTTGAGCATCAATCATTACAACACAAACATCAGAATTTTCTATGGCTTTTATAGTTCTAAGCGTTGAATAAAACTCTATATTTTCATATACTTTACCTTTTTTGCGAAGGCCAGCGGTATCAACAAGCATAAAATCATGGCCATATGCATTGTAACGAGTATAAATTGAATCACGTGTTGTACCTGCAATATCAGTTACAATATTTCTAACATCGCCCAAAAGAGTATTTATAATGGATGATTTTCCAACATTTGGCCGACCAACAAAGGCAATTCTTGGAAGATCAATTTCTTCATCTTTCATGTCCTTATCAGGAAACACCTTAACAATATCATCTAGCAAATCACCTGTCCCGCCACCATTAACTGCTGATAATGGATAAACATTTCCCAAACCAAAGGAGTAAAATTCTGATATTTCTCCTGATTTGTCAGGAGTATCAATCTTGTTTGCAGCAACGAAAATATCCTTCTGTGACTTCCTCAATAAACGAGCAACATCTTCATCCAAAGGGTTAATACCTTCCTTTGAATCCACAACAAATATTATTGCATCAGATTCATCAATTGCAAATTCAACCTGTTTCCTTATTTCGCCTTCAAATGTGTCATCAGAACCATAAACATATCCTCCCGTATCGATAACAGAAAACTCATATCCATTCCAGTCACTTTTTCCATAAATTCTGTCACGAGTAACCCCGCTAACAGATTCAACGATTGCCTCCTTACTTTGTATTAGCCTATTAAAAAGTGTTGATTTGCCAACATTTGGGCGACCTACTATTGCTATGGTATTATTCATTATTTATGAAATTAATTTGAGCCTGCAAAAATATTAAGAATTTGCTACGATTATCACTGGCTGTATCCAAAGTTCTTGAGAATATTTTCATTATCCCGCCAATCCTTGCTTACCTTAACGGTTGTTTCAAGAAATACTTTTTTGCCAACAAATTCCTCCAAATCCTTTCTCGCTGCAGTTGCTGTTCTTTTAATGGCCTGACCTTGATGACCAAGAATTATTGCCTTTTGAGATTCTCTAGCAACATATATTAATGCAGATATTCTGATTATTTTTTCTTCTTCCTTATATTGATCAACCGCAACCTCAACGGAATAGGGGATTTCTTTTTTATAATTTAAAAGGATTTTTTCACGAATAATCTCTGACACGAAGAATCGCATGGATTTATCTGTGAGCTCATCCTTGGGATAAAATGCATCATGTTCCGGCAAGTTTTCTATTATAACATCAAATAGTGATTCGAGATTAAAATTGTTCAATGCAGAAACAGGGATAACTTCAGATTTAGGCAATAATTCCTGCCACGAGGTTATCTGTTTCATTATTTCCTCCTGATTCGATAAATCTATTTTGTTTATTACAACGATAACCTTACGACCTGATGAATTGAATTTTTCAATTATTTCCTTGTCTGAAAATTGGAAATCAGGTTCTGTCATGAGCAATATTATATCTGCATCCTTCAGAGCAGTGTCCACAAAATGATTCATGTACTGGTGCATTTTATAGGATGGATCTTTAACTATACCTGGTGTATCGGAATAAACAATTTGAAAATCGTCACCATTAACAATTCCCATTATACGATGCCTTGTTGTTTGGGCCTTGGAGGTAATAATTGAAAGTTTTTGGCCAACCATGGCATTCATCAGTGTTGATTTACCAACATTGGGATATCCAATAATATTTACAAATCCAGCTTTGTGCATAATAATCCTAAAATATTTGCACAGCAAAGAAACAAAATATATCTTTGCACTCCCTTTTTTAAAGGGTATTGATGAACGTTCATTAAGAATAAAAATATATTGCGGGGTGGAGCAGAGGTAGCTCGTTGGGCTCATAACCCAAAGGTCGTAGGTTCGAATCCTGCCCCCGCTACTAAAACAATAAAACGGTTATGCTATTATAGTGTAGCCGTTTTTTCATTCTCCCTTTTAAATCTTTTTATTTTTTTGTATTTTTGAAACAGCTTCATCAAAATTAACATATGTAATTTGAATATCTTCAAAACATATATTTGATAAATCGAAATCAATGAAATTACTCTCCATGATATTACGGTTATAAATATTGAGGACGTAGAGAAGAGCGATATTACTAAATTTTATAGCAAGATATAATCACTAACACTACCCTCCTCTAACCATAATATTAAAATCATGGAACTGCTTAATTTACAGAGTGTTAAATATGATTGAGAACAAGCGATATTCATGGTCACCAATTCATAAAAGAGAAGATTTTTCATGGCCTCATGGGAAAAGATTGGCTCTCTATATCGGTTTAAATTTAGAACACTTTTCTTTTGGTGAGGGCTTGGGAGCAAAACTTACACCTTCAGCTAGTGAACCTGATGTTTTGAACTACTCATGGCGAGATTATGGAAATCGTGTGGGAGTTTGGAGGCTCTATGAGCTATTTCAATCTCTAGAACTTCCTGTATCTTTAATAGTCAATTCATCAATATATGATTATGCTCCAGAAATAATTGAAACAGGAGTAGGTCTTGGTTATGAGATTGTTGCTCATGGTAGAACAAATTCAGAACGCCAAAGTGATTTTGTAGAAAACGATGAGAAAAAATTAATTGATGAAACAACTAAAGTGATAAGTCGTTTCCATAATAAACCAAAAGGATGGCTTGGTCCTTGGATATCGGAGAGTATTACAACTCCAGATTTACTTGAGGAAGCAGGGTACTCCTATCTACTTGATTGGTGTCATGATGATCAACCAACATGGTTAAAAACACGAAATGGTAAAATTCTCAGTATTCCCTACCCACAAGAGATAAATGATATTCCCGCAATCATTGCTCGCCAAAATAGTGCAGAAGAGTTCTCCAATATGATAATTGACAATTTTGATGAGATGCTCCAGCAATCAGAACAACAATCACTTGTTATGGGAATAGCTCTCCATCCTTATATTGTAGGTCAGCCTTTTAGACTAAAACATCTAAGAAAAGCTCTAACTCATATTGTAAATAATATGAAAGATAAAGTTTGGTTTACTACAGCTGGGGAAATTGCGGAGTATTATTGTAAGAATGTAGAGTCATAAATATTTGCAGACATTAGAAGTTTTTCTGTGTTTACCTTAAATTCAAGGCTTACGTATATCTTCCACGAGCTGCTGGATCTCTTTGCTTGGTGCTGGTGTTATGCTAGAAACTATTATTATTACAGCAAAGTTTGCTAACATACCTACGGTGCCAAATCCCTCCGGAGAGATGCCAAACCACCAATCTGCTTTGGTGCCACCTCCAAACCAACCAAACTTAAATTTTAGCATATAAAACAACATTAGCAAAACGCCAACTAGCATTCCACTGATCGCACCCTCTTTATTAATTCGTTTCGAAAAGATGCCAAGCAAAATGGCGGGAAAGAACGAAGATGCTGCCAAACCAAATGCTAAGGCTACAGTTGCAGCCACAAATCCGGGAGGATTAATTCCAAAGTAACCAGCCAAACAAACAGCAGCTGCAGCAGCAATACGTGCGGCAATTAGCTCGCCCTTATCCGATATGCTGGGCATCACCATCTTTTTGAGTAAATCGTGCGACACAGCTGATGAAATTACTAATAGCAACCCTGCCGCTGTAGATAGTGCTGCGGCCAATGCCCCTGCTGCAAGTAGGGCGATAACCCAATTTGGTAAATCCGCAATTTCTGGATTTGCCAATACCATGATATCTACATCAACGTCCAATTCGTTTGTTTTTTTATCCGCTGTGTACTGAATAAGTCCGTCCTCATTTTTGTCTGTAAATCCTAGAAGTTCTGTGGACTCCCATTTTTCAAACCAATATGGCATCTGCTTATAGGGTTTATTGCTTACTGTTTCAATAAGGTTGGTTCTAGAGAATACTGCAATAGCTGGAGCTGTGGTATAAAGTATAGCTATAAACAACAACGCCCATCCAGCAGACTTTCGCGCATCACTTACTTTTTTAACGGTAAAAAAGCGTACAATCACATGTGGCAGTCCAGCTGTACCGACCATAAGGGCCATGGTAATACAAAATACATCAAACATAGATTTGCTCCCCGAAGTGTATTCATGGAACCCAAGCTCTTTGTGCAGCCCATCTAGTTTGTCAAGCAGATAAGTCCCATCGGCATCAGCTGCACCAAACCCAAGCTGTGGAATAACATTTCCTGTTACCAGAAATGATATAAATACAGCAGGCACCATAAAAGCAAAAATCAACACACAGTATTGTGCTACCTGGGTATATGTAATCCCTTTCATGCCACCCAAAACAGCATAAAACAATACGATTCCCATACCTATAATTACACCGGTGACAATATCAACTTCTAGGTATCTTGAAAACACTACTCCTACACCACGCATTTGCCCAGCTATGTAGGTAAAGGATACGATAAGAGCGCAAAACACAGCAATAGAACGCGCCATATTTGAATAATAACGATCGCCTATAAAGTCAGGAACAGTAAACTTGCCGAACTTACGTAAATAGGGAGCAAGAAGTAATGCCAATAGCACATAGCCACCTGTCCAGCCCATAAGGTAGACCGACCCGTCGTAGCCACTAAAAGATATTATGCCTGCCATAGAAATAAACGAAGCAGCAGACATCCAATCGGCAGCTGTTGCCATTCCATTTGCAATAGGATTAACCCCACTACCAGCTACATAAAACTCTTTTGTTGACCGTGCCCGAGACCAAATAGAAATCCCTATGTATAAAGAAAAACTAAGTCCAACAGCAATCCAAATCCAATATTGAAGATCCATCTAGTT
>JABJIE010000100.1 GCA_018661505.1 Lentimicrobiaceae bacterium | reverse complement strand
AACTTTATTATTTGATTTTGAAGCTTGGAGTACAAGTATTGATTACGATCAAATAGTAGTTCAACTTGGTGGCGAAGGAAACTGGGTTCCAGGTCAATTCTACTTTGATGACTTTTATTTGAAACATGTTCCTGAAGTAACTGTGCTTTCTCCAAATGGTGGTGAAACCATAAATCAGGGTGAGAGTTTCACAATTGAATGGGATTATGCATGGTGGACTGGTGATATTGAAATCGAATTAATGAAAGGTGATCAGGACCCTGAACTAATTACTTATAATTTGCCTGTTTCTGATACAACATATGCATGGACAGTTATGACAGATCAAGAACCAGGATCCGACTATAGAATAATTGTTACCTCCCTGACCAATGAATTTCCTACGGATACAAGTGATAGCTATTTTACCATTGCTGAAGTTACTACGATTGTTCCTAATTTTAGTGCATCAGCATTAGATATAGCAGTGGGTGATAGTGTAATGTTCTCAGATAATACCACAGGAAGCCCAACATCTTGGGAGTGGTCATTTGAGGGTGGAACTCCAAGCTCTTATTCTGGGGAAAATCCACCTTATGTAACGTATTCTGCTTCAGGTTCATTTGATGTAAGCCTTGAAGTAAGTGATGGCTTAACAACTTACGTTGAGTTAAAGGAAGATTATATATTTGTTGGTGAACCTCCATATGCTGATTTTACAGCTAGTGAAACTACTATTTTAGTTGGCCAAACTGTTGACTTTACTAGTAATTCTACAGGTGATAACCTAACTTACAGTTGGTATTTTGAAGGTGGAACACCTGAGACATCAACCGAAGAAAATCCAATGAATATTCTTTATTCTGAGGCTGGTTTCTTTAATGTTGAGCTAAGTGTAACGAATGATTATGGCGAAAGTATAATGCTAAGGGAAGATTATATCGAAGCTACTGGTGTTGGAGTAATTGGTCTAAATGATCAAACTTTAAGTATTTGGCCAAATCCTGCAAAGGATAAGATCAAAATATCTCTACCAGACGATGGAGTATATACTATTAAAATCATTGATTTAAAGGGATCTAGCAAAATAGAAACTGTAATTAATAATCAGTTTAGTGAGATGGATGTGTCTACTTTAAATTCTGGTCTATATTTAATAACAGTTACCGATCAAAATACTTTTAACACAGTTAGTAAGAAAGTAATTATCAATTAGTTGTTGTGAAATGTGGCTTGCAGCGGTAAAACGTTGCAGGCCCTTTTTATTAATAACTACAAAAACATTATATTTCTGTAGATAATCATTCTCAAAGGGATAACGAACAAATTTTTTCTACAAAATATTATATTTAAAATTATTAAATCTTTATCATTATTATTAATTAAATCTTATATCTCATGAAATTTTTTCTTACTTTAATTTTAACAATGACATTTCTAGTATCCTTCTCTCAAGCAACTCCAGCAGATCATCATATAGATGGAACATGGAAAATGTCAGCTCAAGCGGCAGCGCTTGGAGTAGGCCCTACAATGGGTGATATTTCCTGGTGGGCAAATAGTGAAGATGATTTGTCAACACGTGCTTGTTATTTTGATGACGAATACGTTTTCTTGCCTGATGGCACATTTCATAATGTCCTTCAAGATGACACATGGCTTGAAGTATGGCAGGGTGTTGAAGCTGATGGATGTGGAACACCAGTATTCCCGCACAATGGCTCAATTGAAGCAACCTGGTCTTACGATGCCGGAGCAGGAACCCTTACTCTAGATGGCATTGGTGCTTATTTAGGTCTTGCAAAAGTTATCAATGATGGTGAATTAACTTCTCCTGATAACGCGCCATCTTCTATTACATATCCTGTAACATTTAATTCGACCAATGATACAATGACTATTGATATTAGTATAGGCGGTGGTTACTGGCGCTTTATATTAGCAAAGAATCCAGGAACAGTTGCGCCTCCTCTAGACGGTATGTGGAAAATGGCTCCAATGGCAGGTGCTCTTGGTGTTGGACCAGGAATGGGCGATATTTCTTGGTGGTCAAATAGTGCGGATGATGTTATTACAAGAGCATGTTATTTTGATGATCTCTATTATTTTGCAGAAGATGGAGCATTCGAAAATATCCTTGATGATGTCGATCATGGATTTGAAACATGGATAGAGCCATGGCAAGGTATGGATCCTGAAGGATGTGGTACACCAGTTGCACCTCATAATGGGTCAATTGCGGCTTCATGGTCATATGAAGCAAACTCTGGCTCACTTACCTTAAATGGTGTTGGCGCTTACATGGGTCTTGCAAAAGTATTCAATGGAGGTGAGCTATCAGCAAGTGCTGATGCACCAGAATCAATTACTTACATGGTAACATGGAACGCTACTGAAGATACAATGACCCTTGATATTGCGATTGCAGATCCAGGTTGGTGGCGCTTTATTCTTGTTAGAGCTGATGCTTCAGGTCTTAATGACAATGAATATCAGGTTATGGAAGTTTATCCTAACCCAGCATCAAGTGTCTTGAATATTAAGAACCATACTGATTTAGAAAGCCTTCATATTTATTCTGTAACAGGAAAAATGGTATTGCAAACAAATGATATTGATGGAACCATCGATATTAGCGATTTTGCAACAGGCTTATATGCAATTAGTGCATTGGATAAGAATGGTCAAAAATATCAAACTAAATTTATTGTTAAATAATTTCTAGTTTTTAGAAACACTAATTCTATTTTAATTAAAAATGTCCTGATTAAGTAAATAATCAGGACATTTTTTTATCCATTTATTTAATGGATTAATTAACTTTATGAAAGATTATGGTCGCTAAGCTATTTCATAGGTGTTAATCATTAACCTCTTCAATAGAATCTTCAAGATCCTCATGACAAGAGCCACAAATAGTACCTGCTTCTGTTTCATCTCCTATTTCTTCTATCGTTTTTAAATTACCCGCCTTTATGGCATCAATTATTTCACCTTT
>JABJIE010000099.1 GCA_018661505.1 Lentimicrobiaceae bacterium | reverse complement strand
GTTAGAACTTTTTGTCCAGGTGCTTCCAACCGGTCCATAAACAACAAAATCAGCACCATTCCTAATATCTGTAATTATTAACATTTCATTTGAAATGGTAACCGAACCTGATTCAACGGTAACCTTTGCCTCATCGGAAGGACTTTTTGTAAAATATAAAAAAGGCATGCCTATACCTGTTGTAGCCTGAAAACTATGGGAAGCATTCGTCCAATCCATTGTAACGGTCCAGTCTGAAAAATCCGACACTTTTGCCGAACTGGCTGACAAACCTGTAACGCCAATTGTTACTGGTTCAATGTCATCAATAACTCCCCAGGGGATATATGTAGCTACAAGTCCGCTGTTTTTTGTTTTAAGAGTGAACGGATAATTAAATAAATTATCAGCATGGTTGTTTTTAATCTTTGCTGACCACCAGTCGTTTGTTGGTGCAGGTTTAGTAGCCGCAACTCCGGTTGTAAAAGGAGTTCCTGAAGGATAAGTATTTCTACCTGCAGCATCAACTCCTGGAAAAACAGTAGTATAACTACCATCACCAACCCCTACAATCTGTGATAGTAATTGATGGTTAGGGATAATAAGTAGTAAAATAATTATGCTGATTATTCCTAGGTGTGGAATAGTTATGTGTTTCATTTACAATTGATTTGAGGGTAAAGAAAGAAATTAAAGGTGGCAAATATCCTTAGCAATTGTCTAAATAACAAGAATATTACCTCATATTAAGTACATCAGGAGCTAAAATAATTACATCAATATTACATCAGTAAATAATTCTACTATGAAGACCGAAGAATAAACCTTTTTAGGCCATTGCCAAATTATTTTATTACTAATTTCTGAGACATGGTTTTATTAGCTGATTTAATTTCAACAAAATAAACTCCCTTGGCTTCTTCCGAAAGATTTACTTCGTAGGATGCTGCTGTCTGACTATCTGAGTAATTTTTATTCCATACCACCTGCCCATGTATATTACGGATGATAATGTCATATTTACCAGTGATATTAGTTGCAGAAATATTAAATAAGCCATCAGATGGATTTGGTATCACTTCAAAAGTTTCATTATTTAGGTTTTGTTCTGATACACCAACATTATTAGCTATCAACACATTGTCAATATAAAGATTGTTACCATAATGACAATATGATTCAAACATTATTTTAACGTTGGGCACACCTTGCCATGCTGTTAAATCCAGAAGAACACATTGCGCTCCATAACCCTCGCCGCACCAATCCTCACTGTTCTGAGGTTCAAATTCATTTTCATTGGTTGGGCTTGTGGCAAAAATACCAGAGCCATCTGGCCCGTTTGCATATATCCTTGACCATGTGATACCGCAGTCATTACTAATTTTCACAATAAGAGAATCTTTTTGATAGTAGCGTTGAGCATATGCATACTCAAATCGTAAATGTAAGTTGCTCATACCTGTAAAGTTCAAGGAAGGACTTATCATCCTGTCTCTTTCACCAAATTTGGGATAATTAATCATGTTCATGTATGGAGCTTTATTCCCAGGATTATTACCCAAAACCTCCTTCATTTCCCATCCAATCTGCTCATCAGGGTTCTCAACTGTCCATCCTCTATCTGTTAATGACGTTGCTTCAAAATCTTCAATAAATGGTAGTTGCTTGCCACCTGCTTGTATGTAATCTACCTTCGTTAGTGAATTACTCCCTATTGAATTAGATGTTGTTAATTCAACGGTATATAACCCTGGTTCAAATGATACCTTAGGGTTTTGTGAATTTGCATTTGTGCCATCTAGATAGGTTACAGTGGAAGGACTAAAGTTCCATTCCCATGTACTTGGACAATATAGTGATAGATCATATAGTTGTAACTCATTATCACTGCAGGCAATTGAATCCTCTGTCATAAAATCAGGTTCTGGTAATAGGGTTGCACTAACGGTGATATAGTCTTCAATCAAAAGAGTATCAGAGCCAAGACTGTTTGTAACAATCAATTGAACATCCCACGATCCTGGTGTATTATAACTAATATCAATCGGGTTTTTATCAGTTGATGTGGATGGATTAGCACCTTCAAATATCCATTCATATGTTTGTGGAGGTCCCTGCGAGAGACTATTAAAGTTAATGCTACAATCTATAGGTATCAGTGTTTGGTCAGCCTCAAATAAGGCTTGTGGATCATAGATAATAAGTGTGTTCTCCCATAACCCCCTACCATAGGTAGCAGCTCTTATAAGCTGTGCATCAATATTTATTTCCAGCTCGTTTACAATTACGTTTGGTAAGTTATCCATAAAAGAATTCCATTCTGTCAAATTACCATCGGTGTAATAAACTCCAACATCCATTCCCACGTACAGAGGATTAATATCGCCAATTCCAAAGGCTACGCAATTCGCAGGTATATTTGGAAGGTTAGATGAGTAGTTAATCCAATTGGATCCACCATCTTCGCTTGTGTAAACCTTTTCACCATTTGTGAACCCCGATAGACTAACTGCAATTGTTAGTGGGTCTTCAGGATGTACAGCTATGTATGATATACTTAAGTTTGGTAATCCATTTGATATACTCGACCAGCTTGCACCACCATTGGAAGTACGGTAAATATTGTCATCTCTTGACGCATAAAGGTAATCACCATTAGACTCTGCTATCGCTAGGTTATTTAAATTACCCATACCAAAGTTTGAAATAGTTGTCCAGCTCATCATACCATTTGTAGTTTTCTTTACTTCTGATGAACCAACAAAAAGTGTTTGAGGGTCTTCAGGGTGCATAACAAAAGGTGTAACCCAATTGCCCCCTCCTGGTTGAGTTATGTTTGCTCCTCCATTATTTCCACCAGACGTGGATTTATAAAAAACTCCATTTTGGGAGGTGCCGTAAACAATATTGCTATTGGTATAGTCTGGTATACATTCCATACCATCAGCTCCAAGCCATTCATGCCAATGATTAGTCGTGTATACGCTTGTTCCATTGTCCTGTGAGCCACCAAGTATTTTATAAGGATCATTTTTTGATGTGCCTATTTTGTAAAACTGTCTTATGGTGAGGCCTTCTGAAAGGTTAATCCAGTTATTACCTCCATCTGTTGACTTAGATATTAGGCCATCACTACCAACATAAAGAGTACCATTATAGAACACCATCTCATGTATATCGCAATGTGTGTATCCAATTGGATT
>JABJIE010000004.1 GCA_018661505.1 Lentimicrobiaceae bacterium | reverse complement strand
GAAGGTAATGTATAGTTATGAGATGAATATAAACTCCAATCAGAACTTCACTGGTCCATCCCATGAGATAAGTTTGATATTTGAGTTTGATGACATTGGTTTGATACAAAAACGTTCAGGGGGATTTATGGCTCCATCAAGTAAACGATCAAACAGCCCTATAGAATGTTCACCATTTTAGGGTATATAGTTATGTAATATAACATAAAGCGATTTTTAATACAACCACATAAATATTAAAACAAATTCTGATTAGGATAAATAACAAGTAAAGAATCAACAACATATTAATTTTATTAAAACTACTACTACCATGATAAAATTAACATTTAGAATTTTATTTTTAGTTAGCTATATTTTAGTTTTTTCAAATATATCAGCTCAAATATCAACCAATGTTGAAGAGCTCATGAGAATATCTGAAAAGGAAGCTACAGATTATCAAATAAAAAGAGCTTACGCCGAAGAGTTTGCCAAAGAGAATAATATCCCTGTGATGTATGAAAATGATAAGGGAGTATTTTTTGAGCTTCAAAAAATCAGTGAAGAAGGCATACCAATGTATTACAAGACTGATAATAGGAATTCAGCTAAAACCATATCAACAGATAAGGTATATTCCGGTGGAGGATCCGGTTTGTCACTAGATGGAACTGGAATGGTTCCAAGAGAGTGGGACGGAGGTGGAGTGAGACTTTCTCACACAGAATTTGGAGGCCGTGTTGTACAAGGTGATAATCCAACGGGTACAAATTGGCATGCAACTCATGTTGCAGGTACAATTATGGCTGCTGGTGTTTCATCTTCTGCCAAAGGAATGGCTTATAATGCAGACTTGAGAGCTTTTGACTGGAATTCAGATAACTCAGAAATGGCTTCTGAGGCAGCGAATGGAGCACTTGTTTCGAATCACTCATATGGATTTGTGCGTGGATGGAGTTATTCTTCCGGAGGATATACATGGTATGGTACTCCTAGCATAAGTACTGAGGAAGATTATAAATTTGGGTTTTATGATTCGGAGTCTAAGAATTGGGATCAGATAGCGTTTAATGCGCCTTATTACCTCATTGTAAAATCTGCAGGTAATGATCGCAATGAAGGCCCAAACGGAGGTCAATATCCAAAAGATGGTCCTTATGATTGCATAGCCCATGGTGGAATTGCGAAAAACGTGCTTACGGTTGGTGCTGTTGGGGATATACAAGGTGGTTATAATGGACCTGGTAGTGTTAATATGAGTTCTTTTAGTTCATGGGGTCCGTGTGATGATGGTCGTATAAAGCCTGATATGGTAGCAAATGGAGTTAGTTTATATTCTTGTGATAATTCGAGTAATAATGCTTACACATCTTCTAGTGGTACATCTATGTCTGCACCTTCCGCAACAGGCTCAATAGTATTATTACATCAACATTGGGAGGATATGAAAGGAACCGGAGAGCAAATGCTTGCGGCAACTGTTAAAGGGTTATTAATTCATACAGCAGATGAGGCCGGTCCACAGCCTGGACCTGATTATAAGTTTGGCTATGGATTAATGAATACAAAAGAGGCTGCACTAAGAATAAGTGAAGATGAAACAATTAATGTAATAGATGAAGTTGTTTTAGGTGAAAGTGGTATTTATGAAATGGTTTTAACTGTTGATGGGACAGAGGATTTGAAAGTTACAATTTGTTGGACTGATTTACCGGGTCAGCCAGTTTCACCAGAGTTAGATCCAATAGATGCAATGCTGATTAATGATTTGGACTTGAGATTGACGTCCAATGGTAATACTTACTTTCCATGGAAATTAAATCCCTTATCACCCGGTTCTATAGCTACAAATAATAGTGAAAATAATGTAGATAATGTGGAAGTTGTTTGGATTGAAAACCCTACACCTGGTGATTATACTGTTGCTGTGGATCATGATGGTATTCTGGAGGGTGGAAGTCAGGCTTTTTCAATTATTATTAGTGGAGTGACAAATACAATATCACTGCCTACAGTTTCTGCTGGTCCAGATGTTGATGTTTGTGATGGTGTTGTTGACGCCCAACTAAACGGAACTGGAAACAATATAGGATCAAGCTTATGGAGATCTTTAGGCGATGGAGTGTTTAATGACCCAACAATTTTAGATGCCATTTACACCCTTGGAACATCTGATTTGGAAAACGGGTCTGTTATGCTAGAACTGACAGCATATGGGATAGCACCATCAACGGATTCTGTGAGTGATATTATGTCCGTTAATATTGTCAATTCACCCATTTCAGATGCAGGAGATGATTTTGTAATATGTGGAGAGGCTTCTGCTCAGCTTGATGGTTATGCGGAGAACTATGATTCTCATACATGGATAACCAAAGGAGATGGCTCATTTGATGATCCTTCATTATTAAATGCAGTTTATACTCCAGGATCTGGAGATATTGAAGATGGCCAGGTTAAAGTAAGTCTTGTTGTAAGTCCAATTGCTCCATGTGATGATGATGCAAAGGATGATATGTTTATTTCGTTTGCCACTGCACCCGTTTCAGATGCAGGTGATGATGGTATAACCTGTGGTAATATGCCCTACCAATTGGAAGGAATTGTTCAAAATAATGAAGGTATGGAGTGGTCAACAAGTGGTGATGGTACTTTTGATGATATAACCATTTCCAATCCTGTTTATACACCTGGTGAAGATGATGTGAATATTGGTAATGTGGTTATTACACTTACAGCATTTCCAATAGCACCATGTGCTACACCAGAGCTTGACCAATTAACATTGTTAATAGACCCTATGCCAACTATCAATGCAGGTGAGGATATGAGTTCTTGCGCAGGTATGCCAGTATCAGTTACAGGTTCTGTTGAAGAATCAACATCGCATGAATGGACTACTTCAGGAGATGGTGAATTTGAGGATTCAAATGCCGTATCAACAATATATACTCCTGGTACAGAAGATATAGTTAATAATGGAGCTACACTTACGCTTACAGCATATTTTATTGATGGCTGCGAGATGGGTTTTGATGAAGTAGAATTGGGAATTTCTCCAAATGCATTTGCCAATGCAGGAAATAGTGGTTCTGTTTGTAAAGATGGTTCGTTCACAGTTGATGGATATGCTGAGAATTACACTTCATTAATGTGGACATCAAATGGAGATGGATCATTTGTAGACAACACCTCACTTTATACGGATTATAACCCTGGAACTAATGATGGAGTTTTTGGCAATGTAACTTTAACATTATCTGTTTACCCCGAATATCCATGTTCTGAGGCAGTGGTTTCTGATGTTACATTAGAAGTATTGGATTGTTCTTCAATAGGAGAAAATTCATTAACAAGTATAGGTTTTAGTCTCATTCCAAACCCAACAAGTAACCACTTTACCATAAAGACTGATGATATTGTTAGCGATAATGTTGTGGTAAAAGTAATTAGTCTGGATGGGAAAATTATCTTCAATCAAGATTTTAATATAAAAGGCGATATTTTTAATACTACAATTTCTGCATCTAACTTTCCAGATGGTATTTATACAGTAGTGGTTAGTTCAGATTCAAATTATGGTATTAATAGATTGATAATAAAGCACTAATAATAAATAGCATATAATTTTTTGAATCCTGATAGATTATTATCTATCAGGATTCTTTGTTGTTATGAGTATTATTAAGTAACCCGTTTAAAAATTTCTTTTAAGATATAGAGTTAACCACTAAAGCATCTCGAGGAAATACATGATGGTAGTATATATGTTGGTAACAATTATTCGTTAATTGTATTAACATTTAGCGTAAATGTTCATAAAAGTGTCCAGTTTTTCATAAAAAGCATCTATGAGTTTATCAAATAGCCAATTAACTCATCAATCTTTATTATTTTTGCCAGCTAAATTTATTGCTATATGTTTGAAGGATTAACCGACAGGCTAGATCGGTCATTTAAAATATTAAAGGGACAAGGTAGAATTACCGAGATTAATGTGGCTGAGTCCATTAAGGAAATTCGTAAGGCCCTTATTGAAGCTGATGTTAGCTATAAAATAGCTAAAAAATTCACCGCAGAAGTCAAGGAGAAAGCTCTTGGTGCAAATGTTCTTACCGCAGTTAAGCCAGGAGAACTCATGACTAAGATAGTTCATGATGAGTTAGCAGAACTTATGGGTGGTGAGCAAGAGGACATTAACCTAAAAGGTAAACCAGCGGTTATATTGATTGCAGGTCTGCAGGGTTCTGGTAAAACCACCTTTTCTGCAAAACTTGCAAATTATTTAAAGATTAAACAAGATAAGTCACCTCTCATGGTTGCTGGTGATGTATACAGACCTGCAGCTATTGATCAGTTAAAAGTTCTAGGTGAACAAATTGGAGTAGAGGTTTATAGCGAAGAAGATAACAAAAGTCCTGTTGACATCGCAAAGAATGCTGTCAAGCATGCAAAGGCTAATGGCAATAATATAGTAATCGTTGATACTGCTGGTCGTCTTGCTGTTGACGAGGAAATGATGAATGAAATTTCATCTGTTAAGAAAGCAATAGGCCCTGATGAAATACTTTTTGTGGTTGATGCAATGACAGGGCAAGATGCTGTAAATACAGCAAAAGCATTTAATGATAGGTTAGATTTTGATGGGGTTGTGCTTACTAAATTGGATGGTGATACCAGAGGTGGTGCAGCACTTACAATAAAATCTGTTGTGGATAAACCGATCAAATTTGTTGGTATTGGTGAGAAGATGGAAGCGATTGATTTATTCCACCCCTCTCGTATGGCTGACAGAATTCTTGGCATGGGTGATATTGTTACCCTTGTGGAGAAAGCTCAGGAGCAATATGATGTTGAAGAAGCTAGGAAGCTTCAAAAGAAGATTGCAAAAAACCAATTTAATTTCAATGATTTTCTTAAGCAGATTCAGCAAATCAAGAAAATGGGTAATGTAAAGGATTTAATGGGAATGATCCCAGGTGTTGGTAAGGCTATTAAGGATACAGATATTGATGATGATGCTTTCAAAGGAATTGAGGCTATTATATATTCAATGACAATGGATGAGCGTGAAAACCCAAAAATTCTCAATGGATCACGACGTAAACGAATAGCAAGAGGTGCAGGTACAGATATTCAAGAAGTAAACAGATTAATTAAGCAGTTTGCAGAAACAAGTAAGATGATGAAAATGATGACAACTGGTGGTGGACGCAAGATGGCAAATATGATGAATCAGTTAAAGAAATAATCCAAAGTTTAATTAGATGAGTGCAAAAATAATTAACGGTAAGGAAGTTGCAAAACAAGTTAAAAATGAAATAAAGGCTGAGGTAGCCGAATTTATTGATAATGAGGATAAGGCGCCACATTTGGTTGCTATTATCGTTGGCGAAGATCCTGCTAGTCAAACATATGTAGCTAGTAAAGAGAGAGCTGCAAAAGGAGTCGGTATAACTTCTTCGGTATATAAATATCCCAAAGAAACCACAGAGGTAGAGTTGCTAGAGGCCATTGATTTTATAAATAGGGATGATGAAATCGATGGAGTAATAGTTCAGCTCCCATTACCTGATCAAATAAATGTAAATAGAGTAATTGAAAGTATTGATCCAAGTAAGGATGTGGATGGATTTCATCCTCTCAATGTTGGCAAAATGTCAATAGGTCAAGAAACATTTGTTTCAGCAACACCTGCTGGCGTAATGGAGTTGCTTAAAAGAAACAATATTAAAACCGAAGGTAAGCATTGCGTTGTTCTTGGTAGGTCTAATATTGTTGGTGCACCATTGAGTATGCTTATGTCAAAGAAAACAGATCCGGGTAATTCAACAGTAACCATTTGTCATAGTAGAACCAAAAACCTTAAAGAAATTACTCAGCAGGCAGATATATTAATCTGTGCCATAGGAGTTCCTCAATTTGTTAAACCTGATATGGTAAAGGATGGCGCAGTTGTTATCGATGTGGGAATACACCGTATACCTGCCGATAATGAAAAAGGATATAGGTTGGTTGGTGATGTTGATTACGAAGGTGTTAGCGAAAAAGCCTCTGCCATAACACCTGTGCCTGGAGGTGTAGGTCCAATGACCATTGCAATGCTTCTGAAAAACACCCTGCAATCCTTTAAGCAAAGACGCAGGTAATTATTATAAAAGTTTAGATCAACAATTTTACAATTAATGGCTATCATCGAAATAGCCATAATAACTTTCTTATTTTTAGGGTATGAAAATAAAATATTTTATTCTTGCATTCTTTGCATTCTTTGTATTTAAAACAGCAGATTCACAGGTAATTGGATGTACGGACCCCAGAGCAAATAATTATAATCCAGAGGCTACCATCAATGATGGTTCTTGTGAATATAATATTACATTAATTAACCCACCTTTAAGGTACCTATTACCCTCGGAATTGGACGAAACTTCTGGATTAGCCTTTTTTAATGGAAAGTTATGGACCATAAATGATAGTGGAGGGTTACCTGCTCTTTACGCGTTTGATACCATTAGTGGAGAAATTGTTCAAAGAATTACAGTAAGTAATGCTCAAAATGTTGATTGGGAGGCGTTAGCAATGGATGCTGACTATATTTATATTGGTGATTTTGGGAATAATGCAGGAACCAGAGATGATTTGGTGGTCTATAAGGTAAGCTTATCAGATATACCTAATACGGGTAATAATCATGTAATTGCAGAAAAAATTTGGTTTTCATACTCTGATTACCCTGGAAAAGAAATGAAGCCCAAGAACCATAACTATGATTGTGAGGCATTTATAGCAACCGATGATTCTTTATATCTTTTTTCAAAAAATCGTGGTGATCAAAGATGTAAGTTATATATCTTACCCAAAATTCCAGGCGAATACACAGCACAACTGGTATCGAGCTTTGATTCTAAAGGTCTAATTACTGGTGCCGATATAAATATTGAAAGTAAAGAAATAACTTTAGTGGGGTATGTGAATCAAACATATATTCCTTTTATGTGGTTGCTTTTTGATTATGATGGAAATAATTATTTCGATGGAAATAAGCGAAGGATAGATATGCCTAATATTTTGGCAAGCCAAACAGAGGCAGTATGTTATACCCAGGGAAGAAATGAAGTTCTGACATCTGAAGGTAATGTGTTTTTTTCGCAATCTGCGTATGACTTCAATTCTAGTGTTTGGACATCATCTTTACCATCTGGAGTGGGAGAGGAGTATAGTGGTGTATTTGACTTTACATTAAGTCCAAACCCAATTAATACAGGTAAGCTTACCATTGATATAACAGATCTACCTATTGGTTTATATCAGTTGGAAGTATATGATTCCTTGGGGAATAAAATTATGGGTAATAACATAACCATGAGAAAAAAATCAGGTAGAACTAAGATTAAACTCAAGGTAAGTAGCTATAATGGAGGAATCTATTACATTAGGATGTACTCTACAAATCAGGTTGTAGAGAAAAAATTTATTAAGATATAGATGACAAAAGACAGTGACATTTTTAAGGGTGGTAAAATACTTCCAATAATGGAAGAATTTTACACTCTTCAAGGAGAAGGCTACAATATGGGTAAGGCTGCCTATTTTGTTAGGTTGGGTGGTTGTGATGTTGGTTGCTCGTGGTGCGATTCTAAGGAATCTTGGAATGAAGATTTATTTCCACCTAAAGATGTTACTAGTATTATTTCAAATGTTAAATCAAATCATGCTGATACAGTTGTAGTAACTGGTGGTGAACCATCTCTATATCCGCTTGATTATTTTACAAAGAAACTCAGGGAAAATGATATTTTAACGATGATCGAAACCTCTGGTGCACACCCACTAACTGGTATTTGGGATTGGATTTGCTTATCCCCAAAGAAATATTCTCCTCCAAAGGGTGACATATATTCACGTGCGCACGAATTAAAGGTTATTATCCAACATAAAGGAGATCTTGAATGGGCAGAAAGAAATGCTGATCTTGTAAATGATGATGCTCTTCTTTTTCTTCAGCCGGAGTGGAGCGCTGCCAATGATATAATGCCTATTCTTACAGAGTACATAATGGATAATCCACAATGGCGAATGTCACTTCAGAGTCATAAATATATGGGAATACCCTAGATAGGGCTATAACTGAACACCTAGGATATTTAACCCAATAACATTTTTACTATTTTCAGCTTGTTCTTGAATGGTGCATACCTTATTGGGATATCAATCCAAGTTTTTTTCCGAACAACAGGTTTTTGATTTGAAAAGGTTAGGAAAGAATACTTACCATGATATTTACCTATTCCGCTATTTCCGATACCACCGAATGGAAGTTTATTATTAGCAAAGTGCATTATAGTATCATTTATTGTAACTCCTCCACAGCTAACTTCATTTAATATCCTATTCTGCTTTTGTTTACAATTGGAAAAGAAGTATAATGCAAGTGGCTTTTCCTTTGATTGAACTATATCAATTGCTTCGTCAATATTATCATATGTCATAATGGGCAGTATTGGACCAAATATTTCTTGGCTCATAATTGGAGAGTTTATACTAACATTATCTATTAAT
Organism: Lentimicrobiaceae bacterium; assembly: GCA_018661505.1. GTDB lineage: Bacteria > Bacteroidota > Bacteroidia > Bacteroidales > F082. The sequence goes on along the minus strand of JABJIE010000004.1, from coordinate 25,803 downwards.
GTTGGTTCAAAATAACAATCCTTGACATTATACTTACCTCCATATAAAATTTTAGTATTATCTATAAGAGTTGACAAACGTATTACATTAGATTCATTTATTATTCGTGGATAATCTTTGCTAAGCGATACATCATTCCCATAGAAGTTTATTATGGCTAATTTTAACTCACTAATCAATTTGTCTTTAACCTCTTTATTTACAAGTATATAGTCAGGCGCAATACATGTTTGGCCAGCGTTGATTAGTTTCCCCCAAATGATTCTTTTTGCTGCTAACTTCAGATTTATTTTAGAGTCTACTATGCATGGTGATTTTCCACCCAGCTCCAGGGTAACTGGAATCATTTTATCTGCAGCAGATTTATATATTATTTTACCTACTTCTGTATTTCCAGTGAAGAAAATATGGTTGAAATTAAATTTTAACAGATCTTGTGTTATGTATTTATCACCCTCAAATACCTTTATTAAACCAGGATCAAAGTTGTTATTTATAATATCCTTTATAACCATGGATGTATTAGAAGATATCTCAGAGGGTTTAAGTATTGCCGTATTTCCAGCTGATATAGCACCAATAAGAGGTGTTATGAGTAATTGAAATGGATAATTCCATGGAGCAATTATAAATACATTACCCAATGGTTCATAGGTTGTATAACTTGTGGCAGGAAAGTTAGTTATGGGATTTGCTGAACGGGTAGGAGAGGACCATGATGTTATGTTTCTTATGTGATATTTAATTTCATCAAGAACTATTCCCAGCTCTGTGGCATATGATTCAAATTTTGATTTTCCAAGGTCCTTATTGAGTGCTGAATGAATAAGAGACTCATTTTCCTTAAATAAGTTGTAGAGCTTTCTTAGGGTATTAATTCTATTCTGAATGGGTTTAGTTTTACCATCTCTAAAATATTCAACTTGTTGTTGATAATATACCTTATGCTCCTTTAAATTGCTATTAACCATAGGATTAGTTTTAGAAGCAATGCGAACGACATACCAGTGAAGTAAATGAAATTACCCGTTATCCTTATAAACACCCAGTAGTTCAATAAATCGGGTGTCGCTATATAACTGAGGTATTAAATCTAAAAGTTCTGTGTGTTGCTCATGGTTTAGCTTCAACGCTGCTTCAATATAAAAGTACGCCTGCTGAACCTTACCAGATACATGCAAATAACCAGCAAGACGATACCATAATAATGCACTTTCTTTGTTATTTGTAATAGCTTCTTCTATGATTTCAATGGCGCCATCAATATCTTCAAGAGCGAATATACATGCCGACTGATTTATCCACGATTCAATATTGAATGGATCTAATTTTGTAATGTCTCTGAATAGGGAAATTGCAGTTTCATAGTTTGTATTTTTCATATGAATCATTGCCAAATCAAACTTATATTCTGTATTTCCAGGCATGATCTCAATGGCTTTTTCATAGTAGTTTACAGCAGTGGTATCATTGTCTTGGGCAATAAAAACTCTCCCCAATCCTGCCCATGCATCAGCTAATGAGTCGCTTATCTCTAAGGCTTTATTGAAATGACGCATGGCATTTCGTAAGTCATTAAGTTGCTCATAAGACTCTCCAATGTAGTAATGAGTTATTGGCTCTGGAGCTTCGTACTTAAATGTTTCTTTGTAATATTTTATAGCTTCAGTGTACCTCTGCATACCGGAAAGTGAATTGGCAATATTAAAGTATGCAGAAGAAAATTTATCATCAATTGCCAATGTAAACTCGTATGCTTCAATGGCTTTCTCAAAAAGTTCTAGTTGATTGTAGAATATTCCAAGGTTAAACCATCCAACTTTAGAGTATGGGTTGGTATCAATAAAATCTTTAAAAAACTTTATGGCTTCTTCTTCACGATTGGTTATGTCAAAGAAGAAAGCAATCTCATGTATGATATTTTCTGATTCAGGCTTGAGTGCAAGTGCGTTTTTCAGGTTTTTTATGGCATTGGGGTAGTCATTTAGGTTTTCGTATTCAAAAGCAATGACTGAATATATATCCTCCGGATTTTCCGATAGAGGGATAGCTTTATTGTATTGTTCAATGGCCAGCTCATGTTTATTCATCATGCTATATATCTCAGCTTTTGAAATATATAATTCATCGCTAGCCGGCTCCAAAAGTTCAGTTTGATTTAATTCCTCAAGTGCTTCGTAGTATTTTCCATTAAGAGCTTGAAGCTTTGCTTTTCTAATGATAAATGAACTTATGGAAGGATGCTGTTGCAATGCTGATTCGATTGCTATTTCAGCTTTGTCAAATTCTTGGAAGTCTATGAAGTAATCAACAAGAGCTTCAAATTCATTTACATCAAAAAATAAATGCATTTGAGACCCTAGCATTTTTTCAAACCTGCTTATGAGTTCATTGATGTCTCCATCCTCTATCCATCCAAATTCATCGTTCATTTCCTAAGAATACTGATTATAGTTATTGAAATTAAAAACTAAATTAATGTAAATTAATATTTAAAAAAATTGTTGAACATTAAATTATCAACTAAAAATAATTACTAAATGTTAATTTACGATCGAAAACAGCCTATTCCATCTTATCTTACCATCTAAAAATGATTTATTTTGATCGAGAGATAACCATATGAATTCAGCTCTGCCTACGATATGATCCTCTGGTACAAAGCCCCAATATCGTGAGTCAGCAGAATTATGTCTATTATCTCCCATCATCCAGAAATAATCATATTTAGGAGCATAACTGCTAACTTCCTTTCCATTTATAATTATTTTGTTGTTAACTATTTCAAGTGTATTTCCTTCATAAGTAGTAATTATCCTTTCGTAGATAGGAAGGTTATCCATATTAAGTTCAATTGGAACATTCTTAGCAGGTATGTATAGTGGTCCGAAGTTATCTCTATTCCATTTATAGGATGAATCATTTGGAAATATTTCAGGTTTCCAAACTCCAGGAAGTTCATTAAAAACCTCAACACTTGTTATTATTGGAAGTTTTTCAATTTCATTTTTGGATTCTTCAGTAAGAATGAAGATAAACTCACCTGGTTTGTTACCTCTAAATGTTTCAGTAATATCGTACTTGTCAAGTATTTTGGGATTTATACTACTACCATTGGTAGTAACTTTATACTGATATTGTAATTTTTCAGGGTTATTGGCTTTCTTTCCATTTAAGTATACTTGACGATTAATTATACTCAAGGTATCTCCGGGTAATCCTATACATCGCTTTACATAATTTTCACGCTTATCAACAGGCCTAACAACTATATCTCCAAAATTTCTTTGGTCACTCCAAACCCTATCTCTTCCATATTCATTTACTAGAGTATAATAACTAGCATTACTCTGAAAACGCGTTGAAACAGTATCTCCTGCGGGATAGTTAAAGACCACTGCATCATTGTGCTCAACATTCTTAAGTCCAGCAAAACGATAAAATGGAAATTTTATCCATTCCACGTAGGATTTAGTGCTTTCAGTAGCAGGTAGTGTGTGATGAACAAAAGGAAATGATAATGGTGTATTGGGTATTTTAGGCCCGTAAGTTATTTTACTTACAAAAAGATAATCTCCCACCAGTAGCGATTTCTCCATGGAGGATGTAGGAATAGTGTATGCTTCAAGAAGAAAAGTTCTTATGATAGTAGCAGCAACAACAGCAAATATGATAGCATCAGTCCATTCACGAAAAAATGATTTTTTGATTTTAGGACGATTGTCTGGATCAATAAAAGTCTCTTTTTTACTCCAACCAAGGTAGGGTAGATATATGAAAGGAAGTATTACAACAAAAAGTTGTTCCCATAAACTAAATTTTTTGAAACACTTCACAACTTCAACTAGCATCAGTAAGTACATGAATACATTTAGGAATGGGAAAAATAGAAGAATCATCCACCACATTGGTTTTTTGATGATTTTTAGGAAGACAAACAAATTATAATAAGGCACAAGAGTTTCCCAACCTTTTCGACCAGCTTTCTCAAATACTTTCCATGCAAAGATGGTTGGTAATGTGAATAATAAAGGGATTAGAAATATTAATTGTAACATGATTTAGCTATTAATAAATACTTACGCGAGCAAAGGTAAATTCATTAGACATATGTCCGCGTTAATTATTCTTAAACTTTTAGTGTGCAAAAGTAATAATTAAAGGAGATGTAAGCATTATTTATATAAGTCTATATTGTATTAGGTTTGTAACATTTGCAATTTCAGTGCAGCACGACTAATAAGAGTATATTACACTTGCATCTGTACCTGCCATTTGTAAAACTATCCCCCCATTGGTGGTATATTCGGAAAAGAAACTTAGGTTGAAATATAGTTTTTGCTGTACTATTGCTCTGCAATTATCATCATCATTGAGTTGAAGAAGAAGGTTTGCCTTAGGTGGCATGGAATTCATAAGCAGGTCATTATAAAATAATTTAAATTCAGAATTCCCGCAGCCACCACTATAGCTTACCCAAATGTTAAGACAATCATTTCTTATAAACAATGAGTCAATTGTGTAATAATCGGATTCCAAATCAATGTATTGTTTATTTGTAAAGTTTATGAAATCACAATCTTCATTTTTGGGGATATCTTTATTTCCACTTTTTTTTGATACTCCGCATGAAATAAATAAGATCATGAGTGCAATGTATAATAGCTTTGTTATGTACGTCATTATTGAATTAATTGTAATTGATGTAATGTAATAACTACTCTAAAGACTTCATGATGTCATCCATGTTGAAGATTCCTTTTTTATCTTGAATAAATTCTGCTGCCATAACTGCTCCAATTGCGAATCCAGATCTGTTTTTAGCATCATGTAGCAATGAAATTGTATCAACAGGTGAATCATATACAACCTCATGTTTACCAGTCACTTCACCTTCTCTTGATGAATAAATGGTGATTGAATTAGGTTCTTTCTTATTAAGTGACCATGAATTAAGGCTATCGTTTACACCCAATATTCCATTAGCTGTTGAAATAGCTGTTCCGCTTGGAGAGTCAACTTTATGTTTGTGGTGAGTTTCATTTATTTTAGCTTGGTAATCATCAACACCATTCATGAGCTTAGCCAAATATTTATTAACCTGGAAAAAGATGTTGACACCTATACTAAAGTTGGGTGCATAAAATAATGTTCCATTATTGGTGTTGCATAATTCTGAGATACTTTCAAGTTTATCATACCATCCGGTAGTTCCTGTTACTATTGGGATTTTGAGATCAAATGCTCTTGATATATTTTCTATAACGGAGTTTGGTAAGCTAAAGTCTATAATTACAGCATTGTTGTTGGTTAATGATAAATTACTCCACTGATCTCTATTATCTATTATGGCAATAATATTATGGTTCCTTTCTTTGCATATCTTTTCGACCTCTTTACCCATTCGGCCATAGCCTGAAATAATTATATCCATAATTATGAATTGTTTAATTAAAAGTTGACAGAAATTTTTACTCCATTGTGAGCAGGTAGTCCATACATCTCGCGAGCAGGCTGACGCACAAATTGTTGCTTTATAATTGGTTGTACTCTAACACTAAGATTTTCGTTCACATCCCAATAATAAAGATGTGCATCAACAGTTGCATCTAATATTTGTAGTACATACCATAGCCCCATTAGTATAAATGAGAATTCCATATCTCTTCGATACTGATCTCTTACAGACTTTATTTGATCTGCGGAATATTTTTGTGCTAATTCATTATCACATTCGTATCCACTCTGTTCTTGTTCTTCAATTTTACATATGTAGGCATCATTGTATTCCAGATAACCATTTCTGTTCCACAATGCAAAATAGCCTGTAACCCCAAAACCAGCATATACAATGGGCAGTTTCCAGTATTTCTTATTGTATATTTGGCCAGCACCTGGTATTAAAGACAGATATGTCGCTTTCTTAGGGGAATGCTTTTTTATAACTATTGTATCAGTGGTGGTTTGCCCCTGTACATTGTTGAACATAGCACAACCCAAAACTAATACTATAAATCCTATCAGAATATTTTTGACTGACATAATAAACTTCTACTTAGAGCCCTCGATAATTGAGATTATCTTATCTAAATCATCATCATTCTTAAAGGTAATAACGATGGCACCTTCACCATTATTATTTCTTCTAAGATTTACTTTAGTTCCAAGTTTTATACTCAAGTTAGCGGGAACAGTTTTGAATTTTTCTGGAATTGATGAGTCATTTTTCTTAGTAGGTGTAACTGCTGGTGCCATCATATTTCTTACAAGCTCTTCAGTTTGTCGCACATTTAGATCTCTATCAATAATGTTTTTCAGGATTCTCGTTTGGGTTTTCTTGTCAGGCAGGGTTATAAGGGCTCTGGCATGTCCCATCGAAATAGATTTATCTCTTAGTGCTATTTGCAATTCTGGTGGAAGCTTGAGTAATCTTAAGAAGTTAGAAATAGACGATCTACTCTTCCCAACCTTTTCACTTAACTTTTCTTGAGTGAGGTTAATTTCGTCTATCAATCTTTGATAGCTTATTGCTATCTCAATGGCATTTAAATCTTCTCTGTGAATATTTTCGATTAATGCGAGTTCCAACATTTGCTCATCATTTGCAACTCTTATGAAGGCAGGTATCTTTTTAATACCAGCCATATGAGATGCTCTAAGCCTTCTTTCACCTGATATTATCTGGTATCTGTCATAACCCATTTTACGAACTGTAACCGGTTGGATTATACCTTGAATTTTTATTGAGTCTGATAATTCTCTCAGCATCATTTCATCAAACTCAGTTCGAGGTTGAAAAGGGTTTGTTTCAATTTTATTTATTTCCAAATCAGCGATGGCACCAGCAACATATTCTCCAGATATATCTACTGATGTAATATCCGTATCTGGACTTGATAATATTGAATCAAGTCCTCTTCCCAAAGCTCTCTTTTTACCCTTGTTACTCATTTATAATTTTATCGGCATTATTCATTACTGTCATATCATTCTTTTGGAGTACTTCTCTTGCCAAGTTTAGATAATTTATTGCTCCTGTGCTTGCTGCATCGTACATTATTATAGAGTCTCCAAAACTAGGAGCCTCTCCAAGTTTAGTATTACGATTAATAATGGTGTTGAATACCATTTGCTGAAAGTGTGTTTTTACTTCTTCAACCACCTGTTTAGATAGTCTTAGTCTGGAATCAAACATCGTTAATAGGATACCTTCAATATCAAGTTTGTCATTTAAACGACTTTGTACAATCTTGATTGTATTCAGCAGTTTACCAAGTCCTTCCAGAGCAAAATACTCGCATTGAACAGGCACTATTACTGAGTCAGATGCAGCCAAAGAATTTACAGTAATAAGTCCAAGTGATGGTGAACAGTCAATGATTATAAAGTCATACTTGTATTTTACTTTATCAAGCACGTTTGCCATCAATTTTTCTCTTCCTGGCATATTGATTATTTCGATTTCTGCACCCACAAGATCTATGTGAGCAGGAAGTAAGTCAAGGTTTGGTGTTTTTGTGCTAAGAATTACATTCTCAACATTTAGATCATCAATTATACATTCGTAGATACTAGCCTGAATCTGTTTTGGATCAAATCCTGTACCTGAGGTTGCGTTTGCCTGAGGATCGGCATCAACAATAAGCGTTTTGTATTCAAGAACAGCAAGGCTTGCGGCAAGATTTATTGCCGTTGTTGTTTTTCCTACACCTCCCTTTTGGTTTGCTACTGAAATAGTTTTACCCATAATAAATTACTATTCATTTACAGATTTATACCTTATTTTAAGACTCGCTGAATAATTCATTGTGCTGACAATGAATAAAGATTTAACCATGAAAATAATCTTGACTTAGGTTTCGGTTTCCTCGCCAAGATCTTCAAAGCTAACATCAACAGTGCTGCTGATTTCATCCTCTGGCTTAGTTTCTCCTTCTGATAACTCAGAATTATCATCTCCAGATTCAATAAAATCAATTGCTGCATTTAATCCATCCTTAAACTTATCAAAGTCTTCTCCATATAGAAAAACCTTATGCTTTTCATAAAAGAATTTACCTTGCTCTTCACTAAAACGCCTCTTACTTTCAGTAATTGTTAAATATTGTTGATTGGCACGTGTGGCTTTTACATCAAAAAAATATGTGCGTTTTCCTGCTCTAACTACCTGAGAAAAAAGATCATCTCTCCTTTCAAATTTATCTGTCTCCTGCATAAAAATCTCAAGATTTTGAACAAATTATGATAACTACTTATTCTACTTAATATATGTATAAAATTACTCTGTCAAAGTTAAAAATTAAAGTAACTTTTAAAGGGTTCTATTATTTTTTGTTGATAAATTGTATTTTTTGTTGATAACCACAAATAGCCTATAAATATTACAAATACCATAGTTCCAATTTATTTTATTGTCACATATGTAAGTAATCCAATGGTTATTTTAACCTTTGAGTAGTTTAACTGTTTGGGCTTTAGTTTTAGATATAACCTTTAAAAAATATACTCCCTGAGGAAGTCCTGTTAATCCTGAATTGATAATTATATTATTATTTAACCTGGATACCTCGTATCCCATTTTCATAATAGTATTTCCTGCTAGATTAATTAATTCTAGATTGATAAACTCAGAACTGTCCGTGTCTACTATTATTTGAAGTTGGTTTTTAAATGGACTTGGTCCAGCTGATACAAACAATTTTGAATTTAATGGAGGGTTTATGGAGGTTAAAATAGAGTCGGCACTCGAGAAATCCGGAATACCCCATCCCATGTAGTTATCAGGGGCAGTTGCAAATGATCCACTTTCCATAACTGATTCCATTACTTCTAGTGCTGACATCTCAGGATGCGATTGCCACAAGCATGTTATCATACCTGCTAAAATGGGTGATGAGAATGAAGTTCCATAACCATTTGTTGAAATTCCGGAGGTTCCAACTGCAATTGTAGCACCTGCACCACAGGCCATAACGTTAGGCTTTATTCTCCCGTCTGCTGTTGGCCCTATGGAACTAAATCCAGCTCTGTCTCCATTTATGTCAACTGCTCCAACTGTCATAACACTGTCTCCATCAGCAGGAGCACCAACAAGGTATCCTGAGTTACCAGCGCTATTGCAAACGATCATTCCTTTTGAAGAAGCAATGTCTGCTCCAATAGTTGAAATTGCAGTATTGCCATCCATCTCAGAGTAATCGTATGACCATTCTGGCATATCAAAGTCAAAATAACTTAATGAACTGTTAATTACGTCTGCACCAACGCTATCAGCAAATTCGGCTGCACTAACCCAATTGTATTCTTCGATTATATTTTCAAGAGGTGCTTCTTCGGATCTTAGTAGCCAATAATCCGCTTCTGGTGATGTTCCAATCATCTCTTCAGGTAAATATGCTGCCATACATGACAGAACCATGGAACCGTGTTCATGTCCAACATATACATCTCCATCTTTGTAGACAAAATCTTTGGTGCCTAGAATTTTATTATTGTTACGCAAGTATTCAAATACAGGGTGTTCCAAGACACCAGTAAAACCAGCATCTAGTACGGCTATCACCATTCCCTCTCCTTTATAACCTTTATCATGAAGGTCTATTCCGTTTAATTGATCTATCTGACCATATGATAGCCCATAATCCATGGTACTTGTGGATTTTAATCCCTCATTTCTTATTGGTTCATCTCTAACAAGATTGTTGAATTTGGATGAGTTACTGGACTTGGTGCTGCCTATTTTAAGTGTATTACTAACATATGGTAAAGATTCAATTACGGTTAAAAGAGAATCGTTAGTTGTAAAAATGGTAACACCATTCAACCAACGAGATGGATTACGTAGTTCTACTCCAACATCAGCAACACCCTGCAGATAACTGGGGTTTACTGGAATATCATTCATTGAAATTGGAATATCAAACCTGTCTCTTCTATCAAGGGCTCTTTGGGTTAAAAATTCACTAGGATTGCTGATTGTATAGGGTGAATTATTTTTGTCCGTGAACTGGACAAAGTACTTGTCGGGCGCTATTTGTGCCAAACCTGTATATGTTATAAATAGAATAACAAGTATGGTTAGTATTGTCTTCATGGTTTAATGTTTTGTTGCTTTAATTTCTATAAGGTTGACAAACAATACAACCTCTAAGTTGCATAATTATTCAATCATAATTTCATTATTTTCCTTAATAACATCAGGTACAATATCATTGCCAACTGTTATTCTTATGGGCTTTTTATTTTTATTGAGCTGAAATATTATACCCCTATCTCCATTCTTCCATACAGATGCATTCCTGTAAAAGGTTTCTTGCGTGTCATCAAGGTATGTACAGCTTAGGTATATGGGTAGAGGTAGTCCTCCATTGTTTTCCACAACTACCTTGTTATCAAATGTTACTTTTTTTATTCCAATATCAGCATATGCTCTACTGAAGAACCAGGGTATGAAGAACCAGTCTAGATCTTGACCAGATATATTTTCAAAGGTATTGAAAAAGTCATATGGCCCAGGATGTTTATTGTGCCAACGATCAATAAAAGAATAGAGAGCTGATTTAAAAATACTATCGCCTATTGCATTTCTTAAGTAGGCATATGCCAGTGCTGGTTTAGTATATGAGTGTGAGCGATAAGATTGATAGTCTTTGATTTGATATGATAGGAACATTAGAGGTACCTCTTTCTCCTTACCACTCATATTTTCAAAGGATGATGATACCCTGCTAAAATAATTATAGTCGGGAGCAAGGTTATCAGCAATACCATAAGAAAGCCAGGATGCCCACCCTTCATCCATCCATGCATATTTGCGTTCATTTATACCCATGTAAAATGGGAAATAAGTGTGAAGTATTTCATGAAAAATTAGACTCATGGCTGATCCATCATCAGAGGGATCTCCTTCATTTACCATCATAGGTGACTCCATTCCACCGCCATTTTCACCATTACAAAATGATGTAATATGGGAGTAAGGGAATGGGTAACCAGGAAGGCTATCTACCATAAAGTTTACACTTATTAATCCATAATATACAGCCTTATCAAAAGTATTACTAGAATCGGGATATACAGCATCAACCAGAACTCGTCTATTTGTTTTCTTATCCGCAATTGTGGATGCAGCATCCCAATTGGACTCCAATGATGTTGCAAATGAGAAGTCTGGAACATCATTGGCTACAAAGCTCCATATATTTTTGCCTGTATTTTTAAGAACTCTATTATCTCTGCAGTCCTCAACAGTGAATATGTTGATAATACCAGATGATGTTGATGCTTTCTTGTGGTTCTTAATTACTTTTTCTGTGTAAATATCATTCATATTCATCAAATCACCGGTGGCCCATATTGTAAACCCTGGCGGGGAAGTAATATTAACCTCATAGTTATTGAAGTCATTGTAGAATTCAACAGTTCCAAAATATTCTAAAATATCCCATCCATCTATGTCATCATAAACAGCTATTTGTGGGTACCAGTAGGCTAAGAACAACCTGTTATTACCGTAGTTGCCCATTCTTATGGTTTGGGTTTTTGGGATGAAAAGTTCCCAACTCATATCTACCTTTAAGGAATCGGAGGGAAGTAGAAGTTCCTCCAAGTTAATGAAGAGGTTCGTAGCAGACCTTCGAACATCTCTAGAATCATTGATGTTAATATTATTTCCGTTTATGGCTAACTCTTTGATTATTGTTCCATCGTTCAAATCATCTGGTGCAACTGGCCACGACCTTGCATTACCTTTTTTGTAAATATCCGGATATAGTCTTAGTACTAACTTATTCAGTGTATCAGGGCTGTTATTATGGTAAATTACTGTCTCTGTTGCTGAAAGCATACTCTTGTCAATGAGTAATTCTACATCAATTTTGTAATCCGCATGATTTTGCCAGTAATTTGGTCCTGGTTTTCCATCATTTGATCTTGTTCCATTTTGAAATGCTATGGCATTTTCCAAAGACATTTTAGTCGAGGTTTGACCAATTAGGTTAATGGAGCCTACAACTATGAATATCATGATCCAAAAATATATACTTCGCATTTGTTGTTTGTTTAGAGCTTAAAAATACAAATAATTAACCTTGAATAATACTTAGTGTGTGGTATGTCGTGTTAATATAGGATGCAAAAAGTATTAGCAACTCAAACTTAGAAATTAGGTTTTACGTTTTTTCTTTTTAGCTGCTGGGAAAAGAACGTTGTTTAGAATCAAACGGTAACCTGGAGAGTTTGGATATAGGTTTAAATCTGTTTGTGGATCTCCTACACGATGTTTATAATCTTCAGGATCATGGCCTCCGTAAAATGTCCAAAAACCCTTACCAAACTCACCATGTATATATCTGGCTTCGTTGGCTACTTTGTTTTCACCCATTATTACAACATCTGATTGTATTAAGTCCTTATTGAATGCTGTTGTTTGACCCATAAAACCATTTATTATTCTATCATGATTCTGGCATAATATTGTGGGTATATGATCCCATTTTGCAGAGAAATCAAAGAGCATGAAGAAATCATTCCCTTCTCTCAATGACTTTGGACGTGTTTCTGTTACATCGATGTTTGAAATTTCATATTTTCCTGCATTCTGAACTATAGTAAAATCTTTGAAAACCATGCAATTGTTGTAGTTTAACTTCTCTTGGGCTCCTGGTTCTATTGCATCACCATCAAACATTACATCACAAATATCTACGTTTATGGCAGACAAGGCAACATCGTAGCTGTCAGTGGCTGAACACATTGCAAATAAATAACCACCACCAAGAACAAAGTCTCTTATTTTCTTTGTTACAGCAAGCTTTAGTTCACTTACTTTTGTGAATCCTAATTCTGCTGCAACCTGTTCGTTTGCAGCAACATCTTCCTTGTACCAGGGATAGTTTCTGTAATGTGCCCAAAACTTACCATATTGTCCAGTAAAGTCTTCATGATGAAGGTGAAGCCAATCATAAGTAGGTAACATACCACTAATAACCTCTTGATCGTATACTACATCGTATGGTATTTCAGCATATGTTAATGCTAGGGTAACTGCGTCATCCCATGGCTGCTTGTTTTTGGGAGAATATACAGCAATCTTTGGAACTTTATGGAGCTCTATAATATCCATATTAACATCAGGTTCCATAATCTGCTGTCTAATGGATGAGGCCTGGACATCAGTTAACACCATCGAAGTTACTCCACGAATTGTACACTCATTATCAAATAATTCATTGTATGGCATTAGATAGCTTCCTCCACGGTAATTTAATAGCCATTGGATCTCCACTCCCTTGTCCAATACCCAATATGCAATACCATATGCTTTTAGATGATTTTTTTGGGTATTATCCATTGGAATCAATAGCCATGCAGCTTTAATCTGGCCTACCAATAGAAATAATAATATTGATGAGATATATAATGTTTTTCTATTCATGCATTAAAAATGGATTACAAAAATAATCTAAATTAGGCATGAAAATAATCGTTGATTGCACTTGTCTTTGGTTATTCATTTTCCGCCAATAAATCTATGTTACAGATTAACGATATTCTTATGGTTAAAATTGCAATGTGGCATCTATCCCAACAAATGTTATTCTTAATGTTCGCTGGTATTTTTTTTACAGGCTTCAATAAATGCCTTAGCGAATGGTGATGACAGGCTATGATCATAGCTCATAACCTCAGGATGCCATTGAATAGCCATAAGGAATGAATGATTAGAATGTCTATCCCATTCGATTGCTTCTGGAAGGCTATCTGTTGTCCATGCTGAGATAAATAAATTATCGCCTAGTTTTTCTATGCCCTGATGATGATTTGTAACTACCTGATTATTTTCAATGTCACCGCAAATCTCTGAGAGTTGCGATCCATCGGTTATTAAAATAGAATGGTAACAGAGCGACCAATCTGCATTGCGATGCTCTACAGTTGTGTCGTAATCCGTAGGGATATCAATATAAAGGGTTCCACCCTGACTAACATTCAATATTTGTTCACCTCTACAAACTCCAAATATTGGCATATCTAATTCCATTGCCGTATCTATTAGTAACATTTCTAGACTATCGCGGTATCTATCAAAGCTACCGCATCGTGCGGTATCATCTATTTTTCCATAATAACCTGGAAATACATCTTGCCCTCCTGTTAACAATAGTCCATTACAACTTTTTAATTTAATTAATGCTGAATCAATCCCCATTGGATACATATATACCAATTCAATGGTGCTATCGTGATGTAAAATCCAATCGGTGTATTTTGTGTTGGACTCAGATGATTTTTCCTTTGAGATTGCAATGCGAATTTTATCATCACCTTTCTTATAACAACCAGTTATAAAAATAATAGATATGAGTGATAAAATAAATAATCTAAACATTTGATTGCTCATTTGTGAATTGTAAAATTAATAAAATACTGGTATATTGACATAATATTTAGATGACTCATTTAATTACATTTGCATTACAATTTGATAATATGAAATTGGCAGAAAAAATATTTAACATTTTTTTTTACATCCTGAGTATAATTATTGTATCAATATCCTGTGATGCACCTGTTAAGGTTGATAGTATTGATGATTTATTCAGTAATATAGATGTAAGTGAAGAATCTTTGGTTGAATATGCTATTGGTTTTGATGTATTGAACGTTGATAATAATTATAAGCTAATTATATACAACCCAGATGATAGAAGTCTGGTGTTGGCGTGCTATTATTTTGTGGCAGATAGAAGTATATCAGACAATAAAACAGTATTTGCGGAAACTATTGATAGTGTTGCAGTATTTTCTGCTACCCAGCTTAATGCTTATAGTAAATTAAATGTTTTAGATAAAGTAGTAGCAATTTCGGAATCAGATTTCATAAGAAATGAAGAGGTTTTGGAATTGTTTGAAAAGGGTAAAATTGTAAACCTTGCAAATAATGGAAATTTCTTTTTGGAAAAGGCATTGGAGATCCATCCATCCATAGTGTTTTATTCACCATACAATTTAGCACAAAAGCATCCGCTTGCTGAAACTAATTTAACCATGATTCCATTTTTTGATTTCAAAGAAACCGATCCACTGGGTAGGGCAGAGTGGATAAAGTTTACGGGTTTGTTCTTTAATAAGCAAAGGCAAGCAGACAGTATCTTTAATATCATAAAAACCGAGTACAATAAATATAAATCGTTAACATCTGACATAACTAATGTTCCAACAGTATTTTCAGATAAGTACTATAGTGGTCAATGGTTTGTGCCAGGAGGCAGAAGCTATATAGCACGGTTATTTGAAGATGCTGGAGCAGAGTATATTTGGAAGGAGAACACTAATACTGCTAGCTTTAATATTGATTTTGAAACAGTATATCATCATGCTAATGATGCTGATTTTTGGCGAATTATAGGCTATTATGATAATGATGGTTTCTCCTATGAGAAGCTTGCCATGGAAAATGAATTATACCAAAATTTCGATGCTTTTAATAATAAGAATGTTGTATTTTGCGATTCGAAAAGTACATCTTATTTTGAACGAGGAGCATTGGAGCCCCATGTAATACTTGCAGACTTAATTTTTGCTTTTCATCCGGAGTTGCTTCCGGAATATTCTCCTATTTACTACAAATTGTACAAATAATTAAATGTTAGCATACAGAAACATATCCTTTGTGATTTTTGCAGTAGTTATTTTTATGTTGTTTTTGCTAAACATCAGATTTGGTTCTGTTGATTTATCATGGACAGAAGTAATAAACTCATTGTTCTTTTCAAATTCAGAATCAGGTCATGGTGAAGTTATAATACTTCAATACAGACTTCCTCAGGCAATCACATCCATATCTGTTGGTATAGGACTTAGTTTGGCAGGCATGTTACTGCAAACCACATTTGGAAACCCTCTGGCAGGACCATCCGTATTGGGAATCAGTGCTGGATCTAGCCTAGGTGTGGCATTGTTGGTTTTGATGGGAGGAATAACAGGAGTTAGCATGGGTAGTAATTCCATATTCTTTGGTGACTTTGGTATTGTTGTTGCCGCTTTCATTGGAGCATTGGCTGTGTTACTCATTATAATATTTGTTTCCGGGAGAATAGGAAATGCAGTAACTGTCTTGATAATAGGAATTATGATTGGTTATTTAGTTTCTGCAGTTGTTGGAACTCTTCAGTTTTTTAGTTCTTCGGAAGATTTGCATTCATTTATACTCTGGGGGCTTGGAAGCTTTTCTAATACAAACATAAGTCAATCACTAACAATATTGATCCTAACACTATTAATATCATTAACTACACTATTTTTTATAAAACCACTTAATGCTCTTTTACTTGGTTATAGGTATGCAGTCAGTTCTGGGTTTAATGTAAAAATATTACAAACGGTTTTCATTCTTTTTTCAGGTTTATTAATTGCTCTGGGAACAGCTTTCACAGGCCCCATTGCCTTCATTGGTTTGGCAGTACCGCACATAGCCAGAAGTTACTTTAGAACTTCCAATCATAGTGTGTTAATTCCTGCCGTTATATTGTTTGGAGCAGGTTTTTCTTTACTGTGCAATCTCATTAGTAAACTGCCGGGTTATGATGCCTCACTACCTATAAATGCAGTGACTTCGATAATAGGAGCCCCAATTGTAATATGGGTAATAATTAAAGGAAGGAGGTTGGATATTGGATAATATGGAACCAGATAAGACCCTCTTAGAATTAGCTGGTGTTGATACAGGATATAATAACTCTTCAACTGGCATTAAGGTTCTCCATAGTGACATTAGATGTAAGGTTAAGAAAGGTGAGTTCATAGCACTATTGGGACCCAATGGTGTCGGGAAATCATCTCTTATTAAAACCATAACTGGCATGTTACCTTCATTGACAGGTAATGTTCTTATCAAAGGAAAGGACATAAGGCATATGTCAAATAGGGAAATAGCCTCTGAGGTTGCTGTAGTTCTTACTGATAAAATATCTGATACATACCTTACAGCTAAGGATGTTGTATTAACTGGTAGGTATCCCTATGGATCATTTCTTGGAAAGGTAACAAAAGTAGACATTGACAAAGTGATTGAAGGCTTCGAAGTGGTTGGTGCCAAGAGTATTATGAATAGATATTTCTACTCATTGAGCGATGGTGAGAAACAAAAGGTACTATTAGCTAGAGCTTTGGTACAGGATACACCATTGATCATACTAGATGAACCAACAGCTTTTATTGATTCGCCTGGTAAAATTCAAATAATGAGTTTGTTAGATCAGTTGGTGAATAATCACAACAAAAGTGTAATTATTACTACTCATGATACAGATATGGCATTGAAGAATGTTTCAACATTATGGCTGCTTGGATTTAACAAAGAGTTTTACAGCGGTAGTGTTTCATCGATGGTCGAACAAGGAATAATAAATAGAGTCTTTGATAGAGATGGAGTTTCATTCAATAAGAATAGCTTAAGGTTTGAGAATATTTAGTTTGAAACTTAACCAATTATATCATCTTACGAATAATTCATTTCTTAAAAATAGAATCATGACATTAGAAACACAAATCAAACACATGCTAAATGTAAATTTTGGTATAAAGATACTTGCATTACCCATGGTTCTTTTTCTGATATTTTCTTGTGTAAATAAGACCCAAGTGGATACCATAATAACCAATGCCAAAGTATATACAGTTAACGATTCATTTGATATTGTTGAAAGTGTTGTTGTAAAGAATGGTATTTTTTATGATATGGGAAGCTCTAAAGAAATGCTATCCAAATACACTTCCACCGAAATAATTGATGCCAATGGTGATTTTGTTTACCCTGGTTTTAATGATGGACACAGTCACTTTCTTGCATACGGTATTTCAGAAATAAAGTATGCAAACCTTATGGGAACAGGATCATTTAATGAAGTACTCGATATGGTAATTGAGCATTATAAAAAATATCCTTCAGAATGGATATTGGGCAGAGGCTGGGATCAAAATGATTGGGATATCAAGAAATTTCCCGACAATAGCGCTTTAAACAAAGCCTTTCCAGAAACTCCTGTTGTTTTAAATCGTGTAGACGGCCATGCTTTACTTGCTAATAAAGCTGCATTAGAAATAGCCGGTATAACAGCGGATACAAAGATTGAAGGAGGCGAAATAGTTATTGTGGATAATAAGCCAACTGGCCTATTAATCGATAATGCAATGGATAAGTTGAAATCGGTTATCCCTACTTGGACTATAGAAGAAAAGACAACGGCATTATTAAAAGCCCAGGATGATTGTTATGCAGTGGGTCTTACTTCAGTTACTGATGCAGGATTAGATAAAAGTGATATCCTATTAATCGATGAACTTCATAAAAAAGATGATCTAAATATTAGAGTTTATGCCATGCTAAGCCCTAACCATGATAACTTTAGTTATTTCATTGACAAGGGTCCTTACCATACTGATAAACTAACAGTAAGTTCAATTAAGATATATATTGATGGTGCACTGGGATCAAGAGGGGCCTTATTATTGGAGCCGTATTCGGATGCTTTGCACTCACATGGATCTCAGGTTAGCTCAACAAAGTTCTTGGATAGTATATGTAAAATGGCTTTGGAGAATGGCTTCCAGGTTAATACACATGCAATTGGTGATTCGGGAAACAGAATTGTACTCAATACATATGCCAAATATCTAAAAGGTAAAAATGATCTAAGGTGGAGGATTGAACATGCCCAGGTTGTTAACCCCAATGATATGCATTATTTTACGGATTATTCTATAATCCCCTCTGTTCAGGCCACTCATTGTACATCTGATATGTATTGGGCAGATGAAAGGCTAGGTGAGGAAAGAGTAAAGCATGCATATGCATATAATGATTTAATGAATACTAACAATTGGATAATAAATGGAACAGATTTTCCCATAGAGGGGATAAGTCCAATTCGCACTTATTACGCAAGTGTTACCAGGAAAGATGTAAACGATTATCCCGATGGTGGATTTCAAATGGTGAACTCTCTTTCCAAAGAAGACGCTCTTAAATCAATAACAATCTGGCCAGCCATGGGAAGTTTTGAGGAAGAGACCAAAGGAAGTATAGAACCAGGTAAGGTTGCTGATTATGTTATTTTGGATACGGATCTTTTGGAGGTAGAGCAATCCGATTTATTGAAGGCTAGGGTATTAGGCACTTATGTCAATGGGATAAATGTTTATGAGTCCAATTAATTTTTTTCGGGTAAAGGTTCTATGTGTATTGTAACCACAATGTTTGATATGGATTTCTTTAATTCTAATTCTATTTTATCGCATAGATCGTGTGAAGACTTAACTGACATCTCTCCTGGTACTTCCAGATGAAAATCCAGCTCACGGTTTGATCCTGCTTTTCTTGTCCTAACCATATGGTAAAGCATGTGAGGTTCTTTATTGTTATCAATTATTTTTGTAATAGTATTTAATTCATCTTCAGGTAAGGAATTGTCGGTAAGAGGTTTAAAAGCTTCAAGGAGAATCTCAAATGCTTCCTTGAGAATAAATGCTGCTACCACTATTGCAGCAACTGGATCCAAGAAATCCCAGCCAGTAAAGTATATAACAGCTAAGCTAACACCAACACCAAATGATGTGTATACATGAACACTAAGATGCAAAGCATCAGCTTTTAATGCTATGGAGTCAGTTTCTTTTGCAACTTTATACAGATGCCTGCTGACAACCATATCAATTATGGCAGATATCATCATAACTATAAAGCCAAGTGTTATACCGGTATGGTTTATTGCGGTTTCACTTGTTAGTTGAATCAATGCATGATAGATAATTAACCCAGAAGCTACGAATATTAATATTGCTTCTGTTACACCGCTGATATTTTCAAATTTGCCATGTCCATACGGGTGTTCCTTGTCGGGAGGAGAATCTGAAATTTTAACTGAAAAAAAAGCTATTGAGGAGGCAATTAAATCAACCAAAGTATGAATAGCTTCTGATAATATACTTACAGATCCACTAATAATTCCTACTATCAGATTCATTACCACAAGAAAAGAGTTCGAATAGATAGATAATCTGGCTGCTTTAGCTTTTCTATGCAACATTGGTTTTATTAAGATAAATATTAAGTAAAAATAATTCTTTTAATTCATAAATTGCGCAAAAAAAATATGGCTACTGTTTTAATTGATAATAAGAAAATTTATTGGCAGGATTATGGAAAAGGTGACCCCGTAGTACTTATTGCAGGACTTGGTTCGGATTCATCAAGTTGGTTGCCCATAATAATACCATTGTCAAAAAAATATAGGGTTATTGTATTTGATAATATTGGTGTTGGCAGGTCTGATCATGATAATAAAGGTATATCAGTAGCTTTAATGGCTGATTGTACTCGTAAACTAATTACTAAGCTAAATTTAAATAAACCAAGCATTATAGGTCATTCCATGGGAGGAATGATAGCAATTGATCTTGCCGTTAATTACCCTAAACTGTTAAATAAATTAGTTCTTGTTGCTACATCAGCAAAAATTAGCAAAAGAAATGTTTCCTTATTCAGGGATATGGTCGCATACTTAAAATCAGGAATAAATGAAGAACTATGGGTCAGATACATGTTTTATTGGATATTCTCATCATCATTTTTTGAAAATCCTGACTTAGTTGATCAAGCAGTGACAATGGCTGTTAATTACAGATACCCGCAAAGCATAGATTCCTTTGAGAATCAGGTGGAAGCAATAGTTCAATTAGATATGGTTTCCGATCTAAACAGAATAAAATTAGAAACGCTAGTTCTAAAGGGAGATGACGATCTTCTATTCACTCCCAATGATATACAAGATATGTTTAATTCTATAATGCTTTGTACCGAAGTGAACATTGAAGGTTCAGGCCATTCAATTCACATGGATAAACCTGATATCTTCCTTGATGAAGTTAAAAAGTTTATTGGATGATTATCCAATACTATTATTAGAAAATATATAACATTTCATATTAATCTTTTCAAGTATTAACAAATACTTTTAAAAAGTTAATTACTTTTGCAGCCCTTAAATATAAGATTACTAATAATATGCAGAATATCAGGAATATAGCCATAATTGCTCACGTTGATCATGGCAAAACCACACTTGTTGACAGAATGTTGCATCAGGTTCAACTTTTTAGAGATAACCAGGAAGTAGGAGAATTGATACTTGACAGCAATGATCTTGAGAAGGAGAGAGGCATTACAATTCTCTCCAAGAATGTTTCAGTTAGGTATAAGGAAGTAAAAATAAACATAATCGATACACCTGGTCACTCCGATTTTGGTGGTGAAGTTGAGCGTGTATTAAATATGGCAGATGGAGTAATTCTATTGGTTGATGCGTTTGAAGGTCCTATGCCTCAAACAAGGTTTGTTTTGCAAAAAGCTATTGATTTGGGTTTGAAACCAATTGTAGTTATCAACAAAGTTGATAAACCAAATTGTCGTCCGGACGAGGTTTATGAATCTGTTTTTGATCTTATGTTTAATCTGGGAGCTTCTGAGGATCAACTTGACTTTCCAGTTGTTTATGGCTCTTCCAAGGAGGGTTGGATGTCGGATGATTATGTTAATCCTACAGATAATGTAGCATATCTTCTGGATCAGATAATTGAACACATACCACCAGCTGAATTTAAAGAAGGAACTCCTCAGATGCAGATTACATCATTGGATTATTCTTCATATGTAGGCAGAATTGCTGTCGGTAAACTGCAACGTGGCAGCCTCAGGATGGGTATGAATATCTCTCTTGTTAAACGAGATGGAAGCGTTGTTAAGCAGAAGATTAAGGAGTTATACCTTTTTGAAGGACTTGGGAAAGAGAAATGTAAAGAAGATGTTAATGCTGGGGATATAATTGCGATTATGGGGCTTGAAGATTTTGAAATCGGTGACACAGTTGCTGATTTTGAGGATCCAGAAGGGTTACCTGCGATTAATATTGATGAGCCTACAATGAGTATGGTTTTCACAATCAATAATTCACCATTCTTTGGTAAAGAAGGTAAGTATGTTACATCAAGGCATTTGCGTGATAGACTTTTATTGGAAACTGAGAAAAACTTAGCACTTCGGGTTGAGGAAACAGAATCGGCAGATTCATATCAGGTATTTGGTAGGGGGATATTACATTTATCCATACTGGTTGAGACAATGCGAAGAGAAGGTTACGAATTTCAATTGGGTCAGCCAAGGGTAATAATAAAAGAAATTGATGGGGTTAAAAACGAACCCATTGAAAGCTTAACCGTACTAGTTCCAGAAGATTTTTCCGGAAAAGTTATTGATATAGTTACTCTGCGTAAGGGAAACTTTTTAAATATGGAACCTAAGAATGATAGAATGATTCTGGAGTTCAGCATTCCATCACGTGGTATTATAGGCTTGAGAAATAGTATTTTAACGGCAACTGAAGGAGAAGCAATCATTGCACATAGATTTGATTCTTTTGAACCTTGGAAAGGTGATATAAAAACACGAAATAACGGAGCATTAATATCCATGGAAACAGGAACTGCCATCCCATATGCAATTTTCAAACTCATTGATCGGGGTAAGTTTTATATTGATACAAATGTGGAGGTATACACAGGTCAAGTTATAGGAGAGAATAACCGTGATGGTGATCTTGTGGTAAATGTCAATAAAACCAAGAAGCTTACCAACATGAGATCGTCTGGATCAGATGATAAGGTGTTAATACCACCTCCAGTCCGCTTTTCACTTGAGGAGTACATGGAGATAATAAGGGGCGATGAGTATTTGGAAATAACACCAAGATCATTGCGCTTAAGAAAGATCCTATTAAACGAACATGATAGGAAAAGAAGTGCCAAAATGTAGGTTTAAGCTTTCAATAGGCTAAAAATTAATGTTATAAAAATGAAGCGATTAATTCCATACTCATTTATCATAGTTTTATTCCTTTTTTCTTGCAAAATATTTAGTCAGTTTAACGATGCAAAAGAATTTGTAAGTTGTTACTTTACAATTAATAATTCAAGGGTAATTGAACTTGGCGGCTATGACTTTACTGAGGTTGAAAACATCAGTGACATTGGTTTAACAGAGATGTTCGGGCTGGGTCAAAAGATGATTGCTGGGGAAATGGATGCGATTGCCTCCGTGAGCATAAGCGTAACCAATAAAGGTAAACACACAGCTGCAATAAATGGCCTTTATTGGCAATTGTTTATTAAGGATGAACAGTATGGTAATGGAGAAATGCTTAACCATATAGAAGTATTACCTGGGGAGACAGTCAACTTCACTGTAAATACAAATTTTGATATTAGTAAGTTATTGAAATCAGAAGACTTGGATGGAATTTTTGACCTGATATCTGATATGGAAAATCAGGAAAAGCTAAAAAGGTTGGATGTTAAAATAAAGGTAAAACCCTTATATAAATCTGGTGGCACACTTAAGGAATACCCAAGCTTTATAACAATTAAACCATAATTTCAAAAAACAAAAATGGAGAAATTCAATAAAGAAAATCTCCATTAATGGTAATGGGTTTTTTAGTGTAAAAATTTCACCTTTTACTGTCTAAACTTATACATTAAGTGATTCCATAAATTTTCTAGCGCTCATTTCTTCGCAGTTAAAAATAGTTTCTTTTATTTGTGTCTTTGTTGTGGCATCGAATTTATCTCCCGCTAATGAGTTGAATTTATTTTCTAAATCTTCCATGGACATTGGTTCTCTCGGATCACCCTTTGGATATTCCAAATATTCCTCAAATGTTCTACCATCGTTTGTTGTTACAACAACACGGGAGGGTTGTTTGGCAGGAAACATTTTTTCAAATTCCTGTGAAGGCTCACCTTTAATTTTATCAATAACTTCAAAAATACGAGGATCATTAAGTTTCTCATCAGAGAATGATTCTGTGGTAATTTTTTTATCTACCATTGCTGCTGCCATGCAATATGGTAGAGAATGGTCTGCTGTTTCCCTTGATTCTGGTCTGTATTTTGTTGGATCAAATAAAATATCATAGGCTTGTGCAAAGCATGTAACCTTAACTTCCTTAATATCTGAATATTCAAGATCATTGCTTATCATGGCTTTCAACAAGCATGATAGATGGGTATGAGTAAGTGCCTCCGTTGGAAATGCCTTCATACCACACTCCATAATCTTATAGCTTTCACCTAATCCTCCCACAAGAGCTTCAATATCCCATGCCCATGATGAAATACCATCTCTACCTTCCATATCGGTAGGCTTCATCGATTCTGTTTTTGCATCCCAACCAATAAATGCATCCATAAATCCTTCTTTTCCTTCAAAAACACGTTCTGTTCCAGAGTAACCTTTCTTAGCCATAAGAGCCGCAAAAACACCAGATTGCACAGCCATTGGGTCAACGGTGTTTTTCATCATTGTAAGTTTGCCAGCAGTAGGGCATCCGATTGTATGGTTATGGCATCCACTTATGCCAATTGCGTTAACCATCTCATCTACGCTCAACCCTAGTAATTTACCTGCTACTACAGGAGATACAAACTGGGTTAATGTGGCATGGTGCCATTTTCTTTCACGTATTCCAGGTTTTGCGAACAAACAAAGACGTTGCTCAAATTCATATGCTAAAACAATTGCTACGATTACATCTTTCATATTAGCATTAACTAGCTCTCCTACTGCCCATGCAGCAGGTATTATGTCCGATGGATGTGATGGATCATCTTTCCAATAAATATCATTAAAATCAAGAGCTCTAACCATGAGTGAATTGATAAGAGTAGTATTAACAGCGGGCAGTTTATCTCCAAAACCTAGCACAGTTGCTTCACCCTTTCCTCCCATCTCCTTGTATATGTCTCTTATAATATTCAAATCTTTTGTGTGATAACCTCCATAGGCACAACCCACAGAATCATACATATATCGTTTTACTTCATTAATCACCTCTTCTGGTAGATCTTCATACTTTAGTTGATCCGAAAATTCAGCAATTTGTCTAGCAATAGATTTTTTCATTTGTTTCATTATAAATTTGTGATTAAATGATTTTAGATTTCTAGGATTTTAAATATCAAAAATATGATAATTGAATAATTAAAATCAAAATTTTATGTAATTAGTTATTAAAAGTTATGCCTATATTTGTTTTATAAGATCAAATTAATAAAATATGGAATCAATAAGGAGAAAAGTTTTTGGTATTGATAATGGAATTTTACTCTTACTAGCAATATTTGCATTTGTGTTTGTATTTCCAATTATAGACAATGAGTATATGCATAATGTTTTTGTAACCACTGCATATTCAACAGTTCTTATATCCATTTTTTCGATTATTAGGCGAAACAATAAATTACTTTCTCTAATGGTTATAATATCCATAATCGCCAATATAACATCCATTTTTGCGCAACAGAAGGGTGTAATGCTAGCGGTATTTATTATTAGTGCAATCACATTTATAATTGTAGCTATAATATTGATTAAGGATATTGCCGCAAGTAAAAACGTTGATATTACAGTTGTTATACATGCAATATGCGGATATCTTGTAATAGGAATAATTGGTGTATTACTGAATACATTGTTACTTTCATATAATCCAGGAGCAATAAGTATTTCCGATGGAAATGACCGTTTTAGCTCATTGATATATTATAGTTTTATTACGCTAACAACGATAGGATATGGCGAGATAACACCACTTAGTGTTCCGGCAAGGTCTGTAAGTATTTTGATGGGTGTCATGGGGCAAATTTATCTTACGGTTATTATTGCAATGATTGTGAGTAAATACATGACTG
>JABJIE010000023.1 GCA_018661505.1 Lentimicrobiaceae bacterium | reverse complement strand
TCCGCAATTATCTGTTTGTTAAGCTCAAAATAGTCCATCTCTTCAAACTCTTCCTTAATTTTATACAAATCCTCTGGCTTAAGAGAAAAAGTTGTATCAAGCTCCTGGCCTTTAACTATTCGATGTCCAGAACTATCTATTTTTCTAATGAAGTAGTTCTTTAAAGTCCATTTGTTATTTACTGTATCAAGATGTATTCTATCCGCCATTAACTTATATGTAAGGTTCTGCCCTTCATACTTCTCGAGTGAAAACCTGAAGCCTGTTTGCTTTTTGCTGTTGTACGATTCAACAAAAGCGAATGTTCCTGGTGAAACTTGTAAATGTAAATTCTTGGACTTATCCTTGGTTAGATTTTCCATGTAGTTATTTTTAAATACACGGCGTACTTGATTTGTTTTGGGTATCAGAAAATTACCTAAATAGAAAGATAAAATCGCAAGGAATAGTGCTGATATCATATACGGCAATAAAAGCCTACGAAAACTAACTCCACTGCTTAAAATAGCTATAATCTCTGTGTTATCTGCTAACTTTGAAGTAAAAAATATTACAGAGACAAACGTAAATAAATAGATAAATAAATTTATGAAATAAGGAATGAAATTAAGATAGTAATCAAATATTATGGCATTCAGAGGTGCTTCTTTTTGTATAAAGCTATCTATATTTTCACTGATATCAAATACTATAACGATAAGAATCAATAAGGTGATGGCATAAAAGAATGTTCCTAAAAACTTTCTAATAATATATTTGTCAATAATCTTCAACATTTTCTTATCACACTTATTCTGTTAAACTTTGTGATGATTGTGAAAACCTAAAGTCTTCGGGCCACCCTTTCAGACATACTACTCTTCCAAAGTGCAAAATCACCTTCAATTATATGTTTTCTTGCTTCACGAACCAACCACAAATAAAAACTTAAGTTATGCTGGCTTGCTATCATCCCACCCAATAATTCCTTGGCGACAAATAAATGTCTCAGATATGCTTTTGAGTATGATAAGTCAACAAATGAATCGCCTTCCTCGTCAATCGGAGTAAAATCACTCTTCCACTTTTCATTCTTTATATTAATTATACCATTTTTGGTAAACAGCATTCCATTTCTACCATTCCTGGTTGGCATAACACAATCAAACATATCAACACCCAATGCTATACTTTCAAGTATGTTAGCAGGAGTACCAACACCCATTAAATAACGTGGCTTATCCTCCGGAAGTATACCACATACCAATTCTGTCATTTCATACATCATATCATGTGGCTCACCAACAGATAAGCCACCAATTGCATTACCCTCGGCACCTTTACTTGCTATATATTCTGCTGATTCTTTTCGAAGATCCTTGAAAGTAGAACCTTGAACTATTGGAAATAATGTTTGATTATAATCATACTTTGGGGATGTCTCCGAAAATCTATTAACACATCTATCAAGCCATCGGTGAGTAATTCCCATGGATTTTTTTGCATAATCATAATCACATGGATATGGAGTACACTCATCAAAGGCCATAATTATATCTGCTCCAATTACTCTCTGGATGTCCATAACATTCTCAGGAGTAAATTTATGTTTTGATCCATCAATATGGGATTGGAATATAACTCCATTCTCATCCAACTTTCTTCTGTCGGATAGTGAGTATACCTGATATCCTCCACTATCGGTAAGTAGTGGCCTACCCCAACCATTAAATTTATGCAATCCGCCGTTTTGTTCAATTACATCTAGTCCTGGACGAAGATATAGATGATATGTATTTCCTAAAATTATATCAGCATTGATATCATCTTTAATATCTTTAATATGAACTCCTTTTACAGTGCCAGCAGTTCCGACCGGCATAAAAATAGGAGTTTCTATTTTTCCATGATCCGTTGATATTTCTCCAGCCCTTGCCGAACTTTTAGTATCGGTAACTTCTAGCTTAAACTGCATTAATATTTTTTTTGACAAAGGTACCATAAATCATATAAGTTGGATACTTTTGTATTCAAGCAAAAATTATGATTGATTTAAATCAACTTTCTTTTTTTAGCACTGGAATAGCCTGTTTATTTGCACTTACTGTGCTAATTCAATTGGGATATTACCTGATAGTATTTTTAAAGTTTATTAAATTCAACCCCCGAGGGCTAGATTCAGAAACAGATGAGCCTGTTTCCGTAATTATTGCGGCACACAATGAAGATTTCAACCTTGAAAAAAATCTACCCTACATCTTTGCTCAAGATTATCCAAATTTCGAAGTAGTAGTTATAAATCATGCATCTACAGATAATACAAGCCATGTTCTAAGCGATTTTAGTAGAATTAATAAGAATCTAAAGATTGTTAATATAGATGAAGATCTTAATTTTTTCAAGGGGAAAAAATTCCCCTTGTCCATAGGCATAAAATCAGCATCACATGAAATACTGCTACTTACGGATGCAGATTGCAAACCAAAATCCAATCAATGGATTAAACAAATGGTTTCAAATTACGATGCAACCACTGAGATAATTCTGGGATATGGTCCATACAACGAAGGAGATAGTTTCTTGAATAAGATTATTAGATATGATACTTTTATGGTTGCCTTACAATACTTTTCTTTTGCTATTAGCAAGTTCCCATATATGGGTGTGGGTCGTAACCTGAGTTATCGGAAATCATTGTTTTTGAAAAATAAAGGATTTACTTCACACTACGGAATATCATCTGGTGATGATGACCTTTTTATAATGCAGGCCAGCAATAAAGTAAATACCAAAATAGAAATCAACACGTCTAGCTTTATGTATTCTGAGCCAAAGCCTACCTTTAAATCATGGATAATACAGAAACAGAGACATCTTTCTACCGGAGGTGCATATCCTCTATTATTTAAAATTCTGCTTGGAGTTTACTCAATATCTCATCTTTTCTTATATATAACATTTATCTTACTAATGGCGAATAATATACTTATTCTACCTTCCATTATACTATTCGCGATTTATCTGATCATCAGATTCATAATTCAAAAAAATGCCCTATCCAAGTTAGGTGAAGACCATTTATTGTTATTTTCGCTATTTGGCGATATTATTCATATTGTATTATTATCTGCCATTTCATTTAAAAGTCTTATCAAAAAACAGGGAGACTGGAAGTGAGTCAAAAGTTAACAGAAAAAGGTCAGAGAGATTACCAATTAATCCAACAAGCCCTTAAAAATGGTGATCAGCATGCATACGCTGAACTAATGCATCATTATCGGGATTCTCTTTATTTTACCATGTTAAAGATGACTGGTGATCAGCATGATGCAGATGATCTTACAATAGAAGCATTCGGGAAAGCATTTAAAAATTTAAATCAGTATACATCGGAGTACGCTTTTAGTACGTGGCTATTTAAAATAGCAACAAATAACTGCATTGACTTCATGCGAAAAAAAAGCAAGGGGAATTTTGCATTCAATACTAATATTTCTGATGATGATCTTACTATACAAGTAAGTGCTCAATCCCCTGACCCAGAGGAACAGTTCATAAAAGAGCAAAAAATTAACTTAATGCGCGAAGTTGTTCAAAGGCTAAAACCTCATTATAAGAAACTAATTGAAATGAGGTATTTTAAGGAATATTCCTATGATGAAATAGCACAAGAACTAAATTTGCCCATTGGTACAGTAAAGGCTCAGTTATTTAGATCCAGAGAGTTTCTATTTAACATCCTTAAGAATTCAAAGGAAAAAATCTAGAGTTTAGTGTTTGTTTATCTCTCATAATTCTCAAAAATCATTATAATTTAACCCAAAAAGTATACTAAATTTGCTATGCGTTTTTTTAATCTAATCTAAAATGGACAAACATCAATTTAGAAAAGCTATAGAAGCAGGCATTCCAAATGATTTGCCTAATGCAAAACAATTGGATGATAGTGTAAGTCATGCTCCAAAAAGGAAAGATGTACTAACGGTTGAGGAGAAGAAGCTTGCTTTGAGAAATGCATTGAGATATTTTCCAAGTAAACATCATGATATACTTGCCAAAGAATTTGCCAATGAGCTTAAAGTCTATGGAAGAATATATATGTATCGCTTCCATCCAGATTATAAAATGTATGCTAGGCCCATAGAGGATTATCCAGCTAAATGTGAGCAAGCTGCTGCAATAATGTTGATGATCCAAAACAACCTAGATCCATCGGTAGCGCAACATCCACATGAACTAATTACTTATGGTGGAAATGGTGCCGTATTTCAGAATTGGGCTCAATATCTTATTACTATGCAATATCTGTCGATTATGACGGATGAGCAAACATTGGCAATGTACTCTGGTCATCCAATGGGACTGTTCCCAAGCAATAAGGATGCACCAAGAGTTGTAGTTACAAATGGAATGGTTATTCCGAATTATTCCACTCCTGACCACTGGGAAAAATTTAACGCCATGGGTGTTTCGCAATATGGACAAATGACCGCAGGCTCATATATGTATATAGGCCCTCAGGGAATTGTTCATGGAACAACCATTACTGTAATGAATGCAGCAAGGAAGGTAGCAAAAGAGGATGAAGAACCATTTGCAGGAAAACTATTTGTTACAAGTGGTTTGGGCGGTATGTCTGGTGCACAGCCTAAAGCAGCGAATATATCAGGAGTTGTTTCTGTTACCGCTGAAGTTAACCCAATGGCATCTCACAAAAGGCATGAACAAGGATGGGTTGATGAAATCATTAGTGATATTGATGAATTAGTAGTTAGGGTTAAAAAGGCAAAAAGTAATAAAGAAGTTGTTTCAATTGCTTATGATGGGAATATAGTAGATGTATGGGAAAAATTTGAAGATGAAAATATATTTATTGATTTGGGGTCTGACCAAACCTCATTACATAACCCATGGGCTGGAGGCTATTACCCTGTTGGACTTTCATACGAAGAATCCAATAAAATGATGGCAAATAATCCAAAAGAATTTAAAAAAACAGTTCAAGCCTCATTGAAAAGGCAGGCTGCCGCTATTAATAAACATACTGAAAAAGGAACTTACTTCTTTGATTATGGTAATGCGTTTTTGCTAGAAGCATCAAGAGCAGGTGCAGATGTGATGGACCAAAGTGGAAAGGGTTTTAGATATCGATCATATGTTCAAGATATTATGGGACCCATGTTTTTTGATTATGGATTTGGACCATTTAGGTGGGTTTGTGCATCTGGTATGGCAGAAGACCTTGAAATAACTGATAATATTGCCAAGGAAGTCCTCCACAGATTAAAACAAACTTCTCCCAAAGATATCCAAAGTCAAATGTCTGATAATATCAGATGGATTGAAGGGGCACAAGAGAATAAACTCGTTGTAGGTTCACAGGCAAGGATACTATATGCAGATTCATTGGGGAGAATATCAATTGCCACAGAGTTTAATAAAGCAATTAAAGATGGTAAACTAAAAGGCCCTATTATTTTAGGAAGAGATCACCATGATGTTAGTGGCACAGATTCTCCATACCGAGAAACTTCTAATATCTATGATGGATCAAGCTTTACCTCAGATATGGCAATCCAAAATGTAATTGGTGATTCATTTAGAGGTGCTACGTGGGTGAGCATTCATAATGGTGGCGGTGTAGGCTGGGGTGAGGTAATCAATGGTGGTTTTGGTATGCTTATCGATGGGACTGAAGAAGCAGAACGCCGAATTAAAGATATGCTGTTTTGGGATGTTAATAATGGTATATCCCGACGAAGCTGGGCAAGAAACGAAAGTGCTGTAAAAGCAATTACTCGTGCCATGGAACTTAACCCTCAACTTAAAGTTACATTACCAAATATGGCAAATGATAATTTAATAGAAAATACGTTTAGCTCCGACTAGATTATTTGATGCTAACTATTGGTGCAAAAGTAATCTTCCAAACATCATTTATTACCATAACTATCACATCTAAAAATTAATTAATCATACTTGAAAAGTCTAAAACTTATCAGGTTAGGCCCTTTTAGTTAATTTGTGTTAAAAAGGTTAATATTTTAACTAGTTAATAAACGTTCCATGTAGAACCAACGCTTTTTTTACTATTTTTAGACCTAATTAATAACTGGTTGAGAAATGTTAAAATCATTTGGCTAAAAATAGCCACCACAACTATTAAATTGAAAAAATATGGGAAGACCTCCAACTAGACCATCAAGACTAAGAGATGGTTTTTATATAGAAGTTAGAACTAAGGGAAGTAATAGTGCAATAAAATTAAGATCCGAATCCCGTGAAGAAATGAACAATTCAGCAGAACATTATTCAAAAACCAAGGAAGTAACAGTTCTTGGTGAATACAAAAATGGCAAACCTATTGACAAATAACCTAATCACTCTATAATTGGCAAATTAATTTACACCAAAATAGGTTATCCAACTGAATCATTTAGTAATTATAAACCATTCTGCACCTACTTCTCTATTTAGCCTTGTCTAAATTAGGGAACGTAAGTTTATTTCCATTTGACATTTTTAACAATGACAACTAAATTCTTGCTTAAATTTGTGCTTTAGTCGTAAGTTTGATAAAGAAAACCTTAAAGTCATAAGATGAAAAAAGAATCTATACTGTTAGTATGTGCAATTGCGGTGATTTCTTTTATTCATAAATCAGCGTACAGCCAAAATTCCAAAGAAAGTAATCTGATTGAATATGTAAATCCATTTATTGGAACTAAAAACATGGGACATACATACCCAGGTGCGACTGCTCCCTTTGGAATGGTACAGTTAAGTCCTGAGACCAATCAAGAAACTATGTTTATTGATGGAAACTACAATACGGAAGTATATAAGTATTGTTCAGGATATCAATATTCAGATTCTACAATATATGGTTTTGGACACACTCATTTCAGTGGAACAGGGCATTCTGACCTTGGTGATTTTATGATCATGCCCACCACAGGTCCGTTGACACTTGAACCAGGTAATCATAAAAATAATGAACCTGGGTTCCACTCAAAATTTTCACATGCAAAAGAGCAGGCTCAACCTGGATACTATAGCGTGCTGCTGGAAGATTACAACATAAAGGCTGAATTAACCGCAAGCGAACGAGTTGGTTTTCACAAATATTCATTTGCAAAAGATGATACTGCACATATAATTTTAGACTTAGTATCAAATATTTACAATCACGAATCAAAAAATGTATGGACGTTCATTAGAGTAGAAAATGATACATTAATTACTGGGTACAGACAAACAACGGGTTGGGCTAGAACCAGAAAAGTATATTTTGCAATGACTTTTTCAGAACCATTTATATCTTACGGACATGAGAAATATGACAAAACAGAATACAATGGTTTTTATAGAAAGTTTAATGAAAAAAATAACTTTCCTGAAATGGCAGGCAAGAATATTAGAGCTTTCTTTGACTTTCATGTGTCATCTGAAGATAGCCTGATGATAAAGTTTGCCCTATCCTCAGTAAGTACTAAGGGTGCATTAGATAATATGATTACAGAAGTTCCTGGCTGGGACTTTAACGGAATAAAAAATCAAACACAAAATAAGTGGAATGATGAGCTTTCAAAGATTATTGTTGAAACATCTTCTGAAGATCAGCTAACTACATTTTACACAGCCCTTTACCATACGATGCTGAGTCCAATTATATATGAAGATGTAAGTGGCGAGTATCTGGGAATTGACCAAAATATACATACTAGTGAAGGGTTCACAAATTATACAATTTTTTCTCTCTGGGATACATATAGAGCACTTCACCCTCTTTTTAATTTAATTCAACCAGATAGAAACAATGATATGGTAAAATCTATGTTGGCACATCATGATCAAAGTGTTCATAATATGCTGCCAATATGGAGCCATTATTCAAATGAAAACTGGTGTATGGTAGGCTACCATTCTGTTAGTGTAATTGCAGATGCTTATACAAAAGGAGTAATGGATTTTGATATTAATCGTGCCTTGACAGCTGCAATTAATACCTCAACAGTTTCCTATTATGATGGGTTAGGAAGTTACATGGAATATGGATATGTTCCCGAAGATGAAGATCACTATTCTGTTTCTAAAACATTGGAATATTCATATAACGATTGGTGCATATCCCAACTTGCAAAGGCAGCAAATGCTGTATCTGAATATGAGAATTACCAAGAAAGATCAGAAAATTATAAAAATGTTTTTGATTCTATTAGTGGTTATATGAGACCCCGGTTGGCAAATGGCAGCTGGCGAGAAAATTTCGACCCCATGGATACTCATGGACAAGGTTTCATTGAAGGAAATGCATGGAATTACGGATTATATGTACCCCATCAAATTGATAGCATGGTCAATATGATGGGAGGAAAAAATGAATTCTCAATGCTACTGGATAGTATTTTCACAACTGAAATATCAGATGAATACATAAATAAAAATGAAGACATCACAAGAGATGGAATAATTGGCAATTACGTTCATGGAAATGAACCAGGGCATCATATTCCATATCTATATAACTATACCAATCAAACCTGGAAAACTCAAGAAAGGGTTAGGTTAATACTTGATACAATGTATGGTAGTTCAGAAGATGGACTGTGTGGTAATGACGATGCCGGACAAATGAGTGCTTGGTATATTTTTAGCGCTCTAGGGTTTTACCCTGTTAATCCGGGTTCAGATATTTATGAAATTGGAAGTCCAAACATTAAAAGTGCCGTAATTAATCTAAAAGATGATAAGAAACTGAGCATAAAG
>JABJIE010000022.1 GCA_018661505.1 Lentimicrobiaceae bacterium | reverse complement strand
TTTTCATCTCTCTGAGGTGCAGTACATCCCTCAAGGTAACTAACATATCCACCTTCATCTGCAATAAGCAATGTTCGCTCAAACTGACCAGTGTTGGCTGCATTTATTCTAAAATAAGTACTAAGCTCAATGGGACATCTCACTCCTTTAGGAATATAGCAAAATGATCCATCGCTAAAAACTGCTGAGTTAAGTGCAGCAAAATAATTATCGGTATGCGGCACAACGGTACCTAGATACTTTTTTACTAAATCGGGATGAGCCTGAACAGCATCACTAAATGAGCAAAATATAATGCCATGCTTAGCAAGGGTATCCTGAAATGTTGTTTTCACTGAAACACTGTCAATAACAGCATCTACAGCTACGCCAGCAAGCATCTTTTGTTCATCTAATGAAATACCCAGCTTGTTAAATGTATCCAACAACTCTGGATCTACTTCGTCCAAGCTTTCAAGTCCTTTTTTTTGTTTTGGAGCAGCATAGTAAATTATATCTTGATAATTAATTGGCGGATGTTCCAATAATGCCCAATCAGGCTCCACGATAGTTAACCAATATCTGTATGCTTTTAATCTATATTCTAGAAGCCATTCGGGCTCATTTTTTTTACTTGAAATAAGGCGTATAGTATCTTCATTTAACCCAACTGGTGCTGTTTCGGTCTCAATATCAGTAACAAAACCATATTTATATTCACCGGATGTAACCTCCTCTAATATATTATTATTGTCGTTTTCTTCCTTCATTACATGCCTATTTAGACTAGTTATAAATAAGACTGCAAAATTACTAAAATTACCGATACTTAAGCAATTATGAAAGGCTCATACATGCACAATTTTTAAAATTAGTTTAGGCCCATTATGCAAATTAGCTATTGCTCATATAAAGCACTTGCATAATGTTATTAATCATTGAAAAATGGATTAATTTAACTAAAAGGAATTCAACTAGATAAAGGGTTACAAAAAAAGCAGTAGTAAAGTTTACTTAAAACCCATTATATGGAAAATCCATACAGAAATTCAAACCTTATTTGGTTATCTTTTAAACGATAAGTGCTGCGTACACCAAGTCTAATATTAGGAATAAGGCTCAGGAAATTCCAATCCGAATATAATTCAATGCCTGCACTACTATAATTATAATTGTTACTCAGAATATCTTTACCAATTAAATGATCATAAAACCCATGTATTGTTATACGTTTTAGATAAGCTATGGATGGAAGATCCAAATCAGGATAAATAACAGGAAATGCATAATCAACCTTTAGACTTAACATTTCCTTCAAATTAATTCCAGTATATCCTCTTGGTGTGCTGACAACATTTCCATATGTATAATTTCCATTATCCATAAATTGATAAGCGGCATAAACCCTGATACCCTGGTGGTTTATTACACCTGGCAGATAAACTATACCTGCAAACCCATAAACCAAACTAATGGAATCAGATAAAGGCGTATGTCTCATGATAATATTTGTATTCAAACCATATCTAGGGTAAATATCTTTCTTGGATCTTTTAATCTGAGTGTAACCATAAAATGAATACGTTAATGATGTTATACTATTTTCTTTAAAACTAATATCAGGATTATCAATTTTGCCAAGAAATTTTTGAGCTATTCCTACCACAGGATTGATACCTGTTACCCACTTACTATGAGTAAAATTTAAAGGTAAGGAGATACTCATAGCGAGATTTGTCTCATTCCATTTAAATTCTTGAATATCATTGTTTACATCATAATAGTTACTCCTTCTAAGGCCGTAGTCAGCGCTAAAAGTAAGTTTTGGATACCACCCTGCATATGTAAAAGATGCTTTTGCCTTTCCCGCTTGTTCATTGGGGTCATAATAATAACCCACGCTACCCCATGCAGTACTTAGTGTATTCTGAGTAAGAATATTAACACCAGGTTGAAAATCGTAATTATTCAAATCTATTGCTGCAAGTCCCCAGCTATGAAAATTTAAAAGATGTCCTATTTTGCTATACTGCCTTGCTTGATATTTAATTTCTGGAATATCCTGTTCATCCAAAATAAATGTTTCAGAAGTTACAAGAGTATCTATTAGGTACTTTGAGCTAATATCGTTTAAGTTAACTTTTTTAAAATCCAATGTATCTAGAAATGCAATTCTAAAACCATCTGAAGTATAATTTGAGAATATTAAATTGTCACTGCTATTTTGAAATTTTGCATCGGATGCTCCAAATTTGACATTAGAAATTTGGTATTGATTATTATTCATAATATCTAGTAAATACATGTTATCAACACCCGTATATGCTCCGGTAAACACAATCTTTTTATCCTTCATTACTGGATATGAAATATTAGTATAATTAAATGGTAGAAGGTACTCATAATCTCCCGAATTAACATCAATTTTAATTATTGACTTACCATACTCACCTAGCACAATGGCAACAACAAAATTATCATCTTGAGACCATGATGGGTTCATAAAAAACAAATTATCCTTCGTTGAAAATGAATTTATTTCTTCACCAGTTGCAATATCGATAAAACTCAAAGAGTATTCATTTAAACTACTTACATCAACAGCCACAATAATATCTGCGCTATTTGACATTGAGGGGGAAAACAATCTCGAGCGCCTTGTAATCTGTTTTAGTTTTTTGTTTTTGAAATCATAAACCTTAATTACAGAATAATTTCTGTTGGACCAGCGAGGATCATATGTCCTTTCATTCCAGCAAATTAGGCTATCATTAACCGATAGTGATTCCATGAAATCAAATCCAGGGGTAAAAATAACCTCTTCGGATCCATCCCGTCTAATTCTTATAAATCTGTTTATGTCGTCAAGGCCTGATTTTTCAGCAATGAATGAACCATCCGAAAGCTCCTGTGCAAATCTATAGTTTGAATAGAATTTGTTTTTTTGAGGAGTAATCATTCTTGGATCAGACTTATCTTTAATATTTTGTTTCCAATAATCCCCTCTTTCCAAAAGCACATTTCTATAAAAATTAACTTTACCTGCTCCAGCTATTTTCTTCAGAGAGCTAGAAAAAGGGGCCAAAGTATATGGTTTTCTTGCAACTTTGTTTAATGTATTATTCCATATTTCACTACCATAATTTAGCACCCCAAATGTGACTAATTCATAACCCAGAGTATAATAATCTGGTGTATAGCTCTTAAAAGAACCAAAGAGAGCTTTGTCGTATGAATATATTTTCTTTTCACATACCTGCGCTACCAAATCCATTGAAAAGCTAGGTTCCCGTCCCCGTCCACTTTTACTAAATATAGTTTCGCTAAAAACGGCATCCCCTTCAATGAACCAGAAAGGGAGAAATAAACCCATTATTCCGCCTATCGCCTGGTCGCCAAACAATATTTTCAAACCCTTTGTAAATCCTTGATTTAGTTTTTGCATTTGGACCACATGACGATATTCATGAAGTGTTAGCTGCCGGCTCCATAATTGTGCATAGCTATTTTGATCCGGTGTCTCAAAAAAGTCTGCATGCATTGGCGTAGGACTAACCATTGCATTAGACGTAACTGACCTATTATGCAATACTATTTTGATCTTTTTATTGTTGTTTAGGTAAGGGTAACTCACGGGCTTATGGGAAACCTCAATTAAATTGGCATATTCATTTGCTTTAATATAGTATCCCGCAGGAAATATTATTCTTGCATGTTTAGAATTTATTTGCTTCCATTTTATTGAAGCAGGATCCTGTCCTGTAATATAATA
The DNA here is from genome assembly GCA_018661505.1 of Lentimicrobiaceae bacterium. Classification (GTDB taxonomy): domain Bacteria; phylum Bacteroidota; class Bacteroidia; order Bacteroidales; family F082. The sequence goes on along the minus strand of JABJIE010000022.1, from coordinate 29,854 downwards.
TTGGGATACACATATATTGGAAGTCAAAACAAATAGAACGAAAAAAAAACTTTGGATATTCTTAAGGAATATGTTCATAATCCAAAAATAATAGATTTCACAATAATATCATGTTTGATCTGTTTCCTCTCAATAGTGATAATGAAAAATTCGTTTACACAGTATTGGAAAAAAAATTCCATAAGGAATCCTGAGGCGGATTTGCTATAATAGAAACCACCTCTTTTTTTATTGGGTGCATAAACTCAAGCTGCCTGGCATGTAGACTTATTGAAGCGTCCTTATTACTTCTGGGCGAGCCATATTTTAGATCCCCTTTTATTGGAGATCCAATTGCTGAAAGCTGACACCTTATTTGATGATGCCGCCCGGTTTTTAAATCAACCTCCAAAAGAAAGTAATTGTTGCTTTCTCCTATTAGCTTGTAGTTTAGTATGGCTTCCTTTGACCCTGCTTTTGGGTTTTTACTCGCGAAGGATTTATTTTTCCTTTGATCTCTAACAAGGTGATGAATAATTTCACCAGATTCAAACTCTGGTCTGTTTTGAACAATCGCCCAATAGGTTTTCTTTAGACCATGATTTTTTAAAAGTTCATTCATTCTGGTAAGGCCTTTGCTTGTTTTCGCAAATATAATAACCCCACTAACTGGTCTGTCTATTCTATGAATAACACCTGTGAATACGTTGCCTGGTTTACTATACTTTTCCTTAAGAAAACTCTTAATCTCTTCACTAAGTGGTTTATCTCCTGTTTTATCACCTTGAACAATTTCAGAAGGTAATTTATTTATGGCAATAAGATGGTTATCTTCATATAATACTCTTGACCCTATTGCACTCAAAATTGTCAAAATTTTATTTGTTTTACCTTTTAAATATGCAGACAAAAACCTAAATGAAGTTAACTTATTATAATCTAGAATTGAAGATTCAAACCAGCAGAAACAATACCTTTATAGCCATAGCCTGCCTCTGCAAAAAATGCTAGTTTTTTGCCCACTCTGATTCCTATTCCTGTCAGCTGAAAATTGAATGAATTTATACTAGCATCATCGTTAGGAGTAGTATTGTCAGTATAAACTACATTATTATCATAGGCAGTAAATCCTAGTCCCAATCCTGAATAAATCCTAAAACTAGGTTTGGAAACATAGTTGTAATTAATTTCTATGGCAAATGTATAAGCATTAGTTGTTCCATTAGCAACAAGACTATTATCATTATTTTCATACTTTGTTTTACCAGTTTCATAAGCAAATATGGCTCCTAGCATTAACTTATCAGCGATTGCATAATCATAACTTAAAAAGAATGCGCCAATTGATCCGCCATTTATCTGATCAGAAATAAATAAGCCAGTAATAATATCGTCAAATGCACTCATCATTGATACTGAAGTCGCGTATCCATAACCTAAATTTATCTCACTTGTTCCTTTTTCTTGAGCATGCGATGTCAAAGTAAAAATTAAACTGAATAAACAGGTTATGGAAATGGTTCTTAAAATTTTCATAATTTCTCTATTTTGTTGTTTTTGTATGCATCTATATTTAGTACCGTTCCTTTTCATTTGGAAATTTAACTTCCTTTACATCATCAATATATGATTCAAATGCTTTTACCATTTCGTCGTGAAGGTTATGATATCTTCTTAGAAACCTTGGAGTAAAATCTTGATTTATCCCCAACATATCATGAAGAACTAAAACTTGTCCATCCACATAAGGACCAGCTCCAATTCCAATTGTGGGTATTGATATTGAGTTGGTAACATCTTCAGCAAGAGCAGTAGGTATCTTTTCAAGTACAACACCAAAACAACCAGCACTTTCTAATATCTTAGCATCGCGCTTCAATTTTTCTGCTTCTTCCTGCTCAGTAGCCCTTACCACATAAGTTCCGAATTTATTTATGGATTGAGGTGTTAAACCTAAATGACCTATTACGGGAATCCCAGCGCTCAATACTCTATCTACTGACTCAAGGATTTCTTCACCTCCTTCCATCTTGATGGCATTGGCACCAGACTCTTTCATTATTCTGATAGCTGAGTTGAGAGCTTCTATTGAATTCCCTTGATATGTTCCAAATGGCAAATCTACTATTACTAAAGCTCTCTCTATAGCCCTCATAACAGATGATGCATGGTATATCATTTCATCCAGAGTAATTGGGAGTGTGGTTTTATGGCCGGCCATAACATTAGACGCAGAATCTCCAACTAGAATTACATCAATACGTGCTTCATCTAAGAGTTTCGCCATTGAATAGTCATAGCCTGTTAGCATAGCTATTTTCTCGCCTTTTTGCTTCATTTCCTGCAAAACATGCGTCGTGATCTTCGGAAGGTTTCTAGTTGTGTTCATTAATTTATGTTGCTAATGAATAGCAAATGTATGATATTTTGTAAAAGATTATTAACGTTTTTGTATAAGATTTTTAGCGCCTTAGTTTTATCTTAGAAAAATCTAAATAATAAGACATTCAATATGAGAAAATCCCTGGTTTTTTCATTTCATTAATTAAAGATATAAATTCTATTCAATAGATAAATAGTTTATAATAAATTTGCAGCTTTTAAGTTTACCCATTAATGAACAATAAGAGGTACATATCCAAGCTGCTACTTTTGACTTTTCTCATGATTTTCATATCAAAAGTGATGTTTCCTCAGAGTGATATCTCATGGGTTAGTGGTAAAGTTGTTGATAAAAAGAACAACCCCATTGAGCTTGCTAACATAGCTATTGTGGGCGAAAGCGGTGGTACAACTACAGATAAATCTGGGAGCTACAAATTACAGGTGCCCTCTAATAAAGAAATTATTATAGCTGCAACATACGTAGGTTATGCAGTTAAGAAGGTTAAGATTAAGCTTAAACCAGGCGAATCCAAAGTATTAAATATTCGTTTGGAATTAATTTCAACCGATTTACCAGGTTTTGAGGTAAAGGATGAGCAACTGAGAACACAAAGTATGGTTCGACTCAATCCAAAGGATGTAAATCTTGTTCCCTCGCTAACTGAAGGTGTATCAGACATTATAAAAACACTCCCTGGCGTTACCTCAACAAATGAAATGAGCTCACAGTATTCGGTTCGTGGTGGTAATTTCGATGAAAACCTTATTTACGTAAATGATATCGAAATATATAGGCCCTTTCTTGTTAACTCTGGTCAGCAAGAGGGGCTGAGTTTTGTTAACTCATCTCTTGTTTCCTCACTTTTGTTTTCTGCTGGAGGTTTTGGGGTAGAATATGGCGATAAGATGTCGTCGGTTTTGGATGTAACTTACAGAACACCTGATGAATTTGGAGGTTCATTTTCAGCTAGTCTTCTTGGAGCAGAATTAGATTTTGGAGGAACAGCACTAAGCAATAAGTTTACATATTTGTTTGGTGCCAGATACAAATCAAATAGCTACTTACTGAATAGTTTGGAAACTCAGGGTGAATATAAACCTGAATTCATGGATATACAATCGCTCATTTCCTACAAATTAAGTGATAAGTGGGATTTGTCGTTTTTAGGATACTATTCAAGAAACAAGTATAAGGTTATCCCTTCAAATCGCGAAACTGATTTTGGGACTTTTCAGGAAGTAATAAGGTTCAAGGTTTATTTCGATGGTAATGAAACTGATAGATATGACCTTTACCAAGGAGGTTTAACATTAAGGTTCAAACCCTCCAAAAGCACAAATCTAAAATTCATATTATCTGCTTTCAACACAAATGAATCTGAAACATATGATATTCAAGGACAATATTGGATAGGACAAGTTGAAACAAGTTTGGGTAGTGAGGAATTTGGAGAAGCTGTGCAAACTCAAGGAATTGGAACCTATTTACTACATGCTCGAAATTATTTTAAAGCCAGAGTAATAAGTGCGGAACACAAGGGTACAACCATCAAGGAAAATAATGTTCTCAAATGGGGAATAAGATATCAAAATCAACAAGTAGATGATAAGCTGCGCGAATGGGAAATGGTAGATTCTGCTGGATATTCCATACCAAATCCATCACCCAATCCCGGAAGTGCAAATCCAGATAATCCTGATTTCATACTCAAGGACTTTGTAAGTGCTAATAATACACTTAGCACCAATAGGTTTGTGGCTTATGCTTCAAGTCAATGGAATATTGTAACCAAAAACAACAGTGAAATAACTTTAACAGCAGGCTTAAGAGCAAATTATTGGGATTTTAATCAGGAGTTTTTAATCGCCCCGAGGGGGAATTTTTCTTATAAACCTGCAAAAAATCCAGATCTTATATTTAGGTTTGCAACAGGTATTTACTACCAAACTCCCTTTTACAGGGAGATGAGAGGATTAGACGGCACAATTAACAATAATGTTAAATCTCAAAAATCTACACATTTTATATTGGGTGGTGATTATCGTTTTACAACCTGGAACAGACCCTTCATTTTCACAACTGAAGTTTATTATAAGATGCTTGATAATCTCATTCCTTACTATGTGGAAAATTTAAGGATACGTTACCTAACAGATCAAACTGCTAAAGGATATGCTGCAGGAATCGATTTCAAGATATATGGTGAATTTGTTAAAGGTATTGATAGTTGGCTAAGTCTATCAATCATGCAAACCAAAGAAGATATCTATGATGACTTTTATTATGATTATTACAACTCTGATGGAGAAATAATATACCCTGGCATTACTGTAAATAACCTAGTAACAGATAGTGTTCGTGTGGAGCCAGGTTTTATTCCAAGACCTACTGATCAACGTGTAAACTTTTCTATTTTTTTCCAGGACTATATTCCAAACCATCCTTATCTTAAAATGAATCTAAGATTGCTATTTAGTACTGGATTACCATTTGGAGCACCAGATACAGAGAGATACGCTCACACACTAAGGATGCCAGATTACAGACGAGTTGATATAGGTTTTTCATACCAATTTATTAATGAAGGAAGTACCTTCAAATCTGGAAATCCATTTAAGCACTTCAAGAATATGTGGGTTAGCTTGGAAATTTTTAACCTATTACAAATTTATAATACTGTGAGTTATGTTTGGATAAAGGACATAAATAATCGTCAGTATGCAGTTCCAAACTACCTCACTCCACGATTATTAAACATAAAACTCACAGCCGAGTTTTAAGTTAAATTACCCTTTTAAAATCTCACATTTCTACGTATTTATTTCTTCAAATCGTATAGAAATATAGTCAATGACATTAATACGTATAGAAGTATGATGAATGGGATAGCTACTACCTCAAGAAATATTAGCATAAATAATGACAAAAGGAGAAATAGATATCTTGTTTTATTTCTATTAAAGTCAATTCCTTGAAACTTCAAAGCAAACATTGGAAGACGGGATACCATTAAAAGAGAACCAAGAACTGCGACCGTTAAAAGAAAATAGGTATTTGTTATTATTGCGTATAACATGCTGCTCTCAGCATATAACTCAGATCTTATAAGTGGCAATGAGGCTATCAAAATAGCCATTGCAGGTATTGGTAAACCCTTAAATGAAGTAACCTGCTCATCATCTGTATTGAAAATAGCAAGGCGCAGTGCTCCAAATACCGGTATTAGAAATGCTAAAAACGGAAGTATGAATAAATTATTTGGATAGTCGCCATACTGATCTATGCTTACATCAATCATATAGAAGAGTATAAAGCCAGGTGCAACACCAAAAGAAACAATATCGCAAAGAGAATCCAACTGTGCTCCAATATCTGATTTTGCATCAAGAATCTTGGCTGCAAAACCATCTAGAAAATCAAAAATCGCAGCTATGAATATAAACCACGCTGCCATTTCAATATTATTATTTGCATATAGATAAATGGATAAAATACCACTTACAAGATTTAATAATGTGATAATATTAGGAATATGTTTTTTCATATTTTAATTTTTCAATTTTTCAAAAGTACATTTTCTTTTATTCTCATTGCCAAAATATGGCCTGCTTAATCATTTCTTAGCTGCAGAATAAAAGATTATTTTTGCCATCCATTAAAGAAATAATTGTGCATCCTGGAAAACTAAATATAGAAGAATATGACTATAATCTTGATGATTCCAGAATAGCAAAATATCCTTTAGATGAAAGGGATTCATCCAAACTGCTTTATCTCGATAGCGGTATCCCTATGAATAAAGCATTCAAACAACTTCCCGAACTTATTACTTCTGATTCATTATTGTTATTTAATAAAACAAAGGTTGTTAATGCTCGATTAAAATTCAAAAAAATAACAGGTGCTATCATTGAAGTATTTTGTCTTGAACCCGTTGAACCTGTTAAGGATTTTCAGCTTGCTTTCCAACAAAATTCGCCTGTGGTATGGAAATGCTTGGTGGGTAATGCAAAAAGATGGAAATCAGGAATGCTCGAACTTGTAATACAAATTGAAGATAGTGTTATATGTTTAACGGCAGAGAAAAAACTTCAGCTATCAGATGGATATTTAATAGAGTTTAGTTGGAATGATATTGATATAACTTTTTCTCAAATTATCAACAGAAGCGGTATGATTCCAATTCCGCCCTATCTTAATCGAAAAGCTGAAGAATCTGACAATAAACGATACCAAACTATTTATGCTGAAGATGAAGGCTCAGTTGCTGCGCCAACAGCAGGTTTACATTTCACAGAATCAATTTTTAATGCATTGAAAATAAAAGGTGTAGAGGTTGATAGCCTGACTCTTCATGTTGGTGCTGGAACGTTTAAACCTGTTGTTTCAAAAGAAGTAGATGGCCATGAAATGCATATGGAAAAAATTGTAGTTCATGTTAAAACATTGGAACATATATTAAGAAAGATTAATTATGATATAATTCCCGTTGGTACCACCAGCATGAGAACACTTGAAAGCTTTTATTGGATGGCAATTAATTTATTGCAGGGAGATACAAGTTTCTCCGTTGGTCAATGGGACGCTTATAAACTCAATAATCATAAACTAAGCAATCGAGAAGCAATCGAAACATTATTAAGATATCTTAAAGAAAAAAATTTATCTGAAATTCATGGAGAAACAAGATTAATGATTGCTCCAGGTTATGAGTTCAAATTTGCAACAGGTCTTATTACAAACTTTCATCAACCAAAAAGCACACTTCTGCTACTTGTATCTGCTCTGGTTGGTGATGATTGGAAAAAAGTCTATGAATTTGCATTAAAAAATGAATACAGGTTTTTGAGTTACGGCGATAGTTGCTTTTTTAGGGGTCCTTGTAAATAAAGGCACTACTAATATTTGATTATTGTAAATGAGAGTTTAAAACTCTTATATGTTTACCGCAACAACTTCCTTTATTTCTGGAAGCACCTTCTTCAATGTGGTTTCAATTCCATTTTTCAGTGTAACAGTACTAAACGCGCATGAACCGCATGCTCCGGTAAGTTCTACATTTACCACATTATCATCTGTGATTTCTAAAAATGTAATGTCCCCGCCATCAGCTTGCAAATAAGGCCTTACTTGGTCTAAAACATTGAGTATTTTTTGAGTTAATTCTTCCTTAGTTCTTTCCATTCTTGAGTATTTATAGTTTTTCTATTTCTTTTTCAACATTGACTGCGATTTCGGCAAAGTTATTGCTTAATCCGTTATCATTATTGAGTACAACCGGTATTCCACCATCTCCTGATTCAACAATTTTCTCCTTGATAGGCAGACGACCTAATACAGGTATTTCAAGTTCTCGCGCTAGTTCGTCAGTAGCACCCTTTCCAAATATATAGAATTTTTTGTCTGGTAATTCATCGGGTGTAAAATATGACATATTCTCAACAACTCCCAATAAGGGAATTGTGAGTTTGTCCTGACGATACATCATTGCTGCTCTTCGAACATCCGCAGTTGCTAACTTTTGTGGTGTAGTAACTAAAACTGTACCCTTTACATTATATGATTGAGCTAATGTGAGTTGTATGTCTCCAGTTCCTGGAGGCATATCAATAACCAAATAATCCAGGTCTCCCCACTCTGCATCTTTCATTAATTGGTTGAAAGCGTTGTTTATCATGGAACCTCTCCACATGAGAGCCTGATCAGGTTTAACAAAAAACCCGAGAGATAAAATTTTAACTCCATGATTTTCCAAAGGAACCATTATTGATTTTCCTTCACGCTCAATTACACCTGGTTGCTCGTCTTCAACACCAAACATAATTGGAACAGACGGTCCCATTATATCTGCATCCAGAATTCCAACCTTCTTGCCAGTTTTTGACAATGAAACAGCAAGGTTTGCAGCAACTGTTGATTTTCCAACACCACCCTTACCAGCAATAACAGCAACTATATTTTTTACACCTGATAATGGGCCTAACCCCTTATCTTTTTCAGCAATTGGTTTTACTTCAACCGATATTTCCTCACCCAACTCTGCTTTTAAAGTTTTTACAATAGAATTGTAAACTATACCTACTGCAGGATCATCCAATTTAGGAAAAACAACACTTACTTTTATATTGTTTCCTTCTATATTGATATCGTCTATCATTCCCAAGTCAACAATGTTGTTTTGCTTGGCAAAAAATATGACTTCTTTAAGAGCTTTAGTTACATCGTGATTAGTGATGAACTGTGACATACTGTAATAATTTAGATTTAATTATAATAGGAATTTAAGTACCACAAAATTACAATTATTTCTTGTAGAACGACAAATTATACTTATTTAGACGCCTTCCAGATTAAATTGCTTTTTAATTAAAATACATAGCTTTTTTACATTTATTAATTCCAGAATTAATTGTTGATACGATCGTCTACTATACATTTCATTTAATTCATTGTTAATGAAGAAGTACCCTTAAACTATGTTCATTTAAAATTATTTTCAAAATCATTTGATTAATTGAAAAATTATGTCTTATTTTGCACTCCTTTTTTGAACAGGATAAATTAAATTACATAGAGATGTCAAGAGTTTGCCAGATAACAGGAAAGAAAGTGATTTCAGGAAATAATGTAAGTCACTCACATGCAAAGACTAGAAGAAAATTCCAACCAAACTTGCACACAAAGAAATTTTTTGTGCCTGAAACAGGGAAATGGATAACATTGATGGTAAGTGCAAATGGTATTCGTACTATAAATAAGAAAGGTATTACCGCTGCTCTTAAAGAAGCCACTGAAAAAGGTTTTTATAAGGCCTAGAAATAAAAGATATTCATGAAAAAAGAGATTGTCATTTTTGACAATCTCTTTTTTTTTGCCTTTACTCTAGTTAGTAATGAAAGAATTTTTTAGTAATTAAAAGTTTCGTCGTAATGTATCTGCAATTTCATCTGACAGTTTATTAAAAACTTGTTTTTGATTTCCGTCAGCATTTATTTTACTGTACTTGCCTTGTTTGTGATAAAAATCAACCACGGGTTCCGTTTTTTCACTGTACTGTTCAAGTCTATTGATTATTAACTCCGTACTTTTATCATATGGCCTAGCTTTATTGGCATTCTGGCCCCTTGAGCTCAATCTTTTTATCGCGTCAAGAGTACCCAATTTCAACTCGATCATATTGGAAACTTTCATCCCAACTCTTTGTAATAATCCATCTAAGATATAGGCCTGAACAATTGTTCTAGGAAAGCCTTTGAAGATAAACCCATTGGCTTTGGGATTTGCTTTTATCTTATCTGCTATAAGCTTGATGGGAATTATGTCAGGAACTATCTCTCCCTTGTCCATATATGGTTTGGCAATTTTCCCCGTTTCTGTATTATTCTTTATCTCTTCTCTCATGAGCTTCCCCGTTGAAATATACACCAGGTTATGCTTATCTGCAAGAAGCTGACCCTGTGTACCTTTTCCTGCGCCTGGCTTTCCCAAGAGAACGATATTAGTAAACTCTTTTTTCTTATTTTTTTCTATATACTTGACAATATCTTCAAAAATATCATCCATATTACCTACTCCATTAACCTTATGGTACTTACTTTGGTCCTCATAATAGCTAGCAACAGGTTTTGTTTTTTCTTCATATTCTTGCAGTCGCACCTTAATTACATCTAAATTATCATCAGAACGACCAGAAGTTGCAGAACGAAGCAACAAACGATCAACAAGTTCATTTTCTGGCACATCAAGGCTTATCATCATTTGCAAACTGGTGTTAAGTTTTAACAATAAGCCATCAAGAATATACGCCTGCACAACAGTACGAGGAAAACCATCAAAAAGAATTCCTCTAGCATTTTTGTTTTCTTGTATCTTATTCTCAATAATTTGAACCACGAGTTCATCAGGAACAAGTCCCCCAGCCTCAATTATACTTTTTGCTTCTTGACCAAGATCAGAATTTGCATCAATTTCTGATCTAAGAATTTCTCCTGTAGAAATATAAGTTAGGTGATATTTATCAAGTAACTTTTTTGACTGAGTTCCTTTACCTGCGCCCGGAGGGCCAAAAAGAGCGATATTAAGCATTTTAATGAATGTTATTTATTATCGGTAATTTTATATATATCTTTCAAGTTTCTTCCCTGACCATCATAATCTAAGCCATAACCAACTATAAAATCATTGGGTATCTCTATTCCTATATAATCTATTTTATAATCTTTTCTAAAGGCATCTGGCTTAAATAAAAGTGTTGCAATTTTAACATCTTCAGCTCCCATCATTGCCAACTGTCCCAGTACATTTTCCATGGTGATACCAGAATCAATTATATCTTCTATAATTACCACTGATCTGCCAGTTACATCCTCATCAAAACCAATAAGCTGTCTTACTTTTTCCGTAGACGATGTTCCTTCATAGGATGCAAGTTTAACAAAGGATATTTCACATGATAGTTCTACCATTTTTAGTAAATCACTTGCAAACATAAAAGAGCCATTTAAAATTACAAGAAAAATTGGAGTTTTATTCTCCATATCCTTATTTATTTTAGTGGCGACTTTCCTTATTGCTACATCTATTTCAGCGGATGTAATAACTGGTTTAAAATATTTATCATGTATTTTAATTGTACTCATCAAATATTGATTGCTTAATTAATGGTTATTTAACCATTTAAAAAAAAAGAGACAACAAAGATAGAACTTAACACTTTATTAGCAAACTCATTTTATGTATTTTTGTGGTCCTAAAAAAACTAATTACATATAATTATGAAAGCGGTTGTAAGTATTATAATGGGAAGCACTTCTGATTTAAAAGTTATGGAAAAAGCTGCAGCTTTCCTCAATGACTTGGAAATTCCATTTGAAATCAATGCATTATCTGCTCATAGAACACCTGGTGAGGTTGAAGTTTTTGCAAAAAATGCAGAAGCAAATGGAATAAAAGTAATTATTGCAGGAGCTGGAATGGCAGCACATCTTCCTGGTGTAATTGCATCAATGACAACTGTTCCAGTAATAGGGGTTCCTATAAATGCAACTCTTGATGGAATGGATGCGCTTTTGGCAATTGTTCAAATGCCTCCTGGTATACCAGTGGCAACAGTAGGTATAAATGGAGCTTTAAATGCAGGCATTCTTGCGGTACAAATGATGGCTACGGGTGATGCTAAAATGATGGAAAAAATACACGAACATAAGAAAACACTTAAACAAAAAATTGTAAAAGCAAATGAGGATTTAAAAGCAGTTGACTATAAATTTAAGGTTAATTAAGCTTCCCTACCTGCAGTTTAGCAATAAATCCGCTCTATAATTTTCTGATAAACAAAAGGCCATCTCTTATTGACAACATTACTTGTTCAACTCTTTTATCATTTTTTATGTGAGTATTAAATTCCAAAAGAGATTTGGTGTCAGTATCTGGATTCTGATCTGTAACTTTACCACTCCACAAAACATTATCCGCTATTATTAATCCACCTTTACTTAATTTAGGAAGCACCAAATTATAATAACTAAGGTATTCCTTTTTGTTGGCATCAATGAATACAATGTCAATGGTTTCATCAATCTTAGGAATTATGTCAAGAGCATTTCCCATTATCAGTTTTATTTTACTTTCGTTCTCAGATTTTGAAATATGATCTAGTATAATTTTTTCCAATTCAACATTTGACTCGATTGTGTAAAGAATACCATCTTCAGCAAGACCTTTTGCCAAGCATAAAGCGGAATAGCCAGTAAAAGAGCCTATCTCTAATATGATTCTTGGTTTGGCAATTTTTGAAATCAACTCCAAAAATTTTCCTTGTATTTTTCCTGATATCATACGAGGAAGTGTGGTTCGTAAGTTTGTTTTACGATTCAGGTCGTAAAGTAAATTATCCTCATCACTGGTGTGATCTTCAGCATATTTCTCTAAATCAGGTTCAATCATTGTGATTATTCGTTTAAATATCTTAAAATGCTAATCTGTTTTGAATCAAATATCTCATTTGACACATCCATAATTTGATTAGCGGTTATATGTCCTATTTCATCAATTACCTCTTCAATTGTTTTTACTCTAGACTTGTACAGCATCACTTTTGCAATACCCAACATTTCATTTTGATATGATTCGCTTGTCATCGCAAGCTGGCCCGCAATCTGTCTTTTTGCACGATGTAATTGTATGGTACCCAATTTCTTATTTCGCATCCTAGCAAGTACCTTGAATGCAAGGTTTATACTTTTATCAACATAATTATTATCTGACCCTATGTAAATATTAAAAAACCCAGTATCCGAATAAGGTTGATACATTGATTCAACATTGTAAGCATAGGCATGTTTTTCTCTTATTTCCATACTTAGTATTGAGTTAAGGGCAGGGCCACCAAGCAAATTGCTAATAAGAAGCAATGTCAATTTATTTGGATGGCTTCTAGAATAAGCTATGTTGCCAAGCATACAATGAGAAAGATGAGAATTCATTGATTTAACATGATTAGTCGGGATATAATTATTAAATGGAATTCTTGTCAGGGATGATTTTGTTTGGGGAATATCATTAAAATACTTTTCAATAATACTGATAAGTTTCTTAAAACCTATCTGTCCAACAGATGCAATTACCATCTCCTCTGTGCTATATCTGGTTTTAATAAAACGAAGTATGTCCTTCCGCTTTAATGATTTAATGTTTTCAATGCTACCAAGTATATTTCTACCCAATGAATGTCCGTTGTAAATCAAATCTTCAAAATCATCAAAAATTAACTCTGCAGGGCTATCGTTATATGAATTGATTTCATCTATTATTATATCTTTCTCCTTATCTATCTCCTTTTGAGGATAAACAGAGTTAAAAGCCACATCAGCAAAAAGTTCTATACTTTGTTTATAGTAATTTGGCATAAACGATGCATATATACATGTCTCTTCTTTTGTTGTATATGCATTTAGTTCACCTCCAATATTTTCTATTCTGCTAAGCACGTGATGTGCCTTTCTTTTATTTGTGCCCTTAAACAACATATGCTCTATTAGATGAGCCAATCCATTTTCGTTTTCACTTTCATCTCTTGAACCCGTATTTACCATTAGGCCGCAATGTGAAACTTTACCTTCTGTTTGTCTATGAATGATTTTAATACCATTCTTTAATATATGATACTGATATTTCACATGATATATTTTAAATTGCAAAAGTAAATAAAGAAGACTAAATTATTTTTTATGTAATTTTGGGTATGAATATATTTACAAAACTTGTTAACCTAAAGGTTCTATCCACTAGAAAAAGAAAGCTAGAATTTAGCATTCTGCTTTTTATCATGAATTTTATTTTTGTGTTTATTATCGGATTATTCCCCATAAAAAGTTGGATTGGTGAATTATATAGCATTTCTGTTTCAGGAATTTTCTTTGCCTCAGTAATTAGCATATCAGATCATCATGTACGATTTCTATTTTTAGCAATTATCCTAACAATATTAACATGGGTTTCTACGTACATGAACCTTAATATAATGCTTCATTTCACATCTCTTATTTCAATAATATTCTTCTTATATATAATTATTATTTCTGTTATAAGGATTGCCACAAGTAAGGAAGTGGGAAGTTTAGAGTTCTTGAGGGCTGTTAACATTTATTTCTTGATTGGAATAGTAGGAGCAATAATATTTCGTTCAATATACGTTTCAGACCCTTCAGCAATAAATATAAATGACAATAATGTACTTAAGTCAACGGATTTGGTGTATTTCAGCTTCGAAACCATAACCACTCTGGGTTATGGAGATATTTCTCCGGGATCTCCATTGGCAAAAAATGTATCTGTACTTTTAAGCTTTGCTGGTCAGCTATACCTTACAATGATTGGAGCATTATTGATTGGTAAATTTTTACAAAATTCTGAAAAAAAGAATAGGAAAGAGAACACTAATACTTCCAAAAAGTAATGCTGATTATTTTTGATTGTGCATCTTTATGGAAACTGATTTAGCAATTAAACCAATGGCTATTATTACATATCCTATTGCAACAAATATTAACAGTCTGATATCAGAGGTAACAAAGGCAAAGTAATATAATCCATGGAAAAAAGTAGCTACTCCAAGTCCAGTTAAAGTATCTATAAATTCATTCTTACGAAGTTTGGCCATACCTATGAAAAAGCCCAATGCTATTGAAAAAACTAAGTTTGCGATGGGATATGTATACAAGAAGAGAGTGAAATTATGCATTTGTTCGGATGAACCAATAATCTCAAAAGCAAATAAAACAGTGGCAACAATTGAAAACCCTAATCCAATAAAAATAGAGTAAATAATTCCTTCTAAGGGTCCCGTAAATGTATTTAGTTTAAAAAATGAGTAGCGCAAAGGAAGCATCATTGCAAATTCTGAGCTTAAGGCAATTCCAACAAAAACAAAGAATGCCATACGTCTCATATTATTGTAATTACCATCCAACCTCAGTTCTATTAAATAATCTGCTATGACTAGAATTATTACACCTATCGCTCCCAATAAAATAGCATTTCGGATGTTTGAAAAGTTTTTAACTTCAAATTTATACTTCATGTATAAAATTGCCATAATTGTAATTAAGGGGGCAACTGCAAAACTGATGTAGTTTATTGTACTCATCTCTGTGATATCATAATTAATTTATTCAAATATAATAAATGTTTGTAATTTCGTGATGCTAAATTAGTAAATAGATTATTTTAATGGTGGGATATAAATATTAATCTGAAATATACATTAATTTTTAATGACATCAAAAAGGAAGGGAAGAGTCCAAAAATCAACAGGAAGCTGGTATTCAGTTGCTACTGATACAGGTCAAATATATCAATGTAGATTAAAGGGAGTTTTTAGAAATAAAGGAATTAAAGCTACGAATCCAATTGCAGTGGGCGACATTGTAGACATTACAATTGATAGTGGCGATGGAACTGGATTAATTACAAATATCCACCCACGTACAAATTATTTGATAAGAAAGGCAACCAAACTTTCAAAAGTAACGCATGTAATTGCTTCCAATGTGGAACAAGTAATAATAATTGTTTCTCTTGTTCAACCAAGAACATCAACAGGATTTATAGACCGAATATTAACAACTGCTGAAGCGTACCACATACCATCAGTAATTGTTTTTAATAAAACGGATTTATATGATAAAAATGTAATCGAGAAACTCCAACACTTAAGATCTATTTATAAAAAAATTGGATACAAAACGATTAAAACCTCAGCCAAAACAGGAGATGGGCTTCAAGATCTCAAACATGTTTTAAAGGATAAAATTAGTTTGCTCTCTGGTCACTCAGGGGTAGGTAAATCAGCTTTAATAAATAAATTAGATCCTAATCTTAATTTAAAAACAGGACAGATTTCTGATTATCATCTAAAGGGAATGCACACAACTACTTTTGCAACCATGTTTCAATTGAGTTTTGGGGGCAATGTTATAGACACGCCAGGAATTAAAGAGTTTGGTCTTGTGGAATTTGAAAAGGTTGATTTAGGACAACGGTTTCCTGAGATTCGCTGTCTTATGAAAGACTGCAAATTCAATAATTGTGTACATTTGAATGAGCCTGGGTGTGCAGTGATTACTGCTGCTAAAAATGGTGAAATTGCAGAATTTAGATACGAAAATTATCTAAATATGCTCAACTCAATATAAAAATATAATCTATGATAGCATCAATGCTCATAAAGGAAGATATTTTACCTCTTCAGCTAAAAGATAATCTGGGAGAAGCCATTGTAAGAATGAATGAGTATAATATTTCTCATTTTCCGGTATGCGACGAAGGTAAATTTATTGGCACTATTTCTGAAAAAAACATTATTAATATCGATAATAATGAAGCCAAAGTAAGCAAGGATATTTTAAAACTAGATAACTATTATGTGAATGAACATCAATATTTTTACGAAGTGCTGAAGCTAGCTAGTGATCAACAGTTAAGCATAATAGCAGTCGTAGATGACGCTGGTCAATACATGGGGAGTATCACTCAGAATGATCTAATAAGCTATTTCGCAAAAAGCATGTCCGTTGATTTACCAGGTGGAGTGATTATACTGGAAGTAAGTGAAAATGACTATAGCCTAACTGAAATAGCAAATATTGTTGAGTCTAATGATGCAAAAATATTAAGTTCATATATAATATCTAAAACCAACTCCATTAAGTTAGAAGTAGTTATTAAAGTGAGTAAAATAAATTTGGATTCAATTATAAAAACATTTGAAAGATATAATTATAAAATTGTTGCCTCCTATCAGGAAAGCACAAATTATGATGAGCTAAGAGATAATTATGACTCCCTTATCAACTATCTAAATATTTAATTTTTAGCCATTGTTTCGTTTAAGCACAATATCATTTTTACTTTTATTGGTTTTTAATTTAAACTCCAATAATATCAATGCAGAAACACAATTAGGGGGTAATGATACTGTAGTAATGGTTGGAGAAATAACAATCACAGGCAACAAGGTAACCAAAGACAGAATAATATTTCGTGAATTAGAGTTTAGCTCAGGTTCATCCATTGAATTGAGCAAACTTGATAGCCTGATGGTAAAGAGTCAACAAAACCTCATAAACAGATCCCTTTTCAATTTTGTAACATTAAAAAAAGTAACAATAAATGACACGGTTAATGTTAATATTAATGTTGTGGAGAGATGGTATTTCTGGCCAATACCTATAATCCAATTTGCCGACAGGAATATTAATGCATGGTTAAATAAAAAAGATTTCAGCAGAGTCAATTACGGGGTAAATTTACGAGTTGACAATTTCAGGGGATTAATGGAAAAACTTAATATCATTATACAGTTGGGTTATGATTTGGTTCTAGGTGCAAGATGGAGCATCCCCTACCTAACAAAAAATCAAGTTCTTGGAATGGAATTAGGTGGTGGCATCCAACTAAATCATACAGTTGCTTATAAAACTGTTGAGAACAAAGAACAATTTTATCATTCTCCCTCTGGGTATGCCCAGCAAAATATTTACGGAAAAATAGGGCTTACATTTAGACCTGGGTTTAATTATTTGCATTCATTCAATGCTGGATATAATAATTACATGTTCCAAGACACAATCTTTAATCTTAATCCAAATTTCGGAGAGGAAAAAAATTACTCATATTTCTCAATTAGTTACTCCTTTAAACTCGACCAAAGAGATTACAAACCGTATCCATTGAAAGGTTATTATTTTGAAACTAGTATAACAAAGTATGGATTAGGAATGTTCAATGGTGATGTGGATAATACTTCACTTAATATTAGCTTCGATCAATATCTGAATATTTACAAAAAATTATATTTTGGATATAATGTTAGAGGTAAATTGTCCACAGAGAAACCAATGTTACCATATTTCATAAAATCAGGATTAGGTTACTATCCAAATAACATTAGGGGCTATGAATTATATGTAGTTGACGGACAGCAAATAGCAATTTTCAAATCCAATCTTAAATATGAAATCATTCCAAAAACAAAATTCAATATAAAATGGATAAAATCTACAAAATTTAGTGAGTCGTTTTTATCTATCTATGCAAATATTTTCTTCGATTTAGCATATGTTAATGATGTTAACACTGCCGAATTAAACCCCCTTTCAAATCAATTTTTGTTTGGAACAGGACTAGGCTTGGACTTCATAACATATTATGATCTTGTTCTAAGATTAGAATTATCCTATAATAAACAGAAAGAGATAGGCTTTTACATTGGTTTTGTTGCTCCAATCTAAACCACTTATTCCTGTAAATTACATCACAAACAACTGTTTCTTAAAAAAAGTTAAGTCCCTTTTTACTATTAATTTATACGTGTTTTTAGGTTACATTTGCCAAAAAAGTGGAGAGATGAGAGTCGCAGTGTTTGGAAAGTCATATTCTGATGGTCAGAAGAGTTACCTACAGTTATTGATGGATGAACTCGCTAAGAGAAATGCTGAAATTTCAATTTATGAGCCATTTTACAAGACTATCTCCAATGAGATTAACTTGAGAAGCAATATCTCAAAATTCAACACTAACAAAGATATCAAAGGAAATATAGACGTGCTATTTTCAGTTGGAGGAGATGGTACAATGTTAGATACTGTTCCTATTATTAGAAATTCAGGAATTCCAATCTTTGGAATTAATCTTGGCCGTTTAGGTTTTTTATCAAGTGTTTCGAAACATGAAATATCAGATGCCGTAAAATGTATTTTTTCTGGTGACTATAACATAGATAAAAGAGCATTATTGCAATTGAAAAAGCCAAAAAATTTATTTGGTAATGTAAACTACGCACTAAACGACCTTACTATATACAGGAATAATGCAACTGCTTTGGTAACGGTGCACGTTTATGTTGATGATTTGTTTTTAAACTCCTATTGGGGCGACGGATTAATAGTTTCAACGCCAACGGGCTCAACTGCATATTCAATGAGTGTAGGTGGACCTATTGTAACGCCAGGGTCTAAAAATTTCATAATTGCTCCCATAGCATCTCACAACCTTACTGTTAGACCAATAATCCTGCAGGATTCAAGTACAATTAGAATAAAAATAGACGGACGAGAAGAAAAGCATTTGTTGACACTTGATTCGAAAATATCAGCAATAAGTAGAGAAGATGAAATAATAATAAAAAGATGCAACTTTACTGTTAATCTCATTCAAATGAAAAATAAGAACTTCTACTCTACCATAAGAGACAAACTATACTGGGGAAAAGATAATAGGAATTGATTCGTTTTATACTATAAGTAAGTTATTTAAGTTTGTTATGTGTTGATTTATACATAAACTATATGATAGGCATAACCAAAAAAATGATATTTTTGCGCCTCAATTTCACAATGATACAGAATACTAGAAAATACATGTCAAAAATAATTTTAAAGGCCTCTATGGTGTTTATTTTTATTTTATTGTTATCGGTAAATGTAAAATCGCAAACAATGGAAGTTGGAGGAATGATTGGCGCCTCTTATTATCTTGGTGAGTTAAACCCCGCCCTGCCATACAACCAAACTCAGCTCGCCTATGGTGGGCTTGTTAGATATAATCTAAATCCTAGATGGTCCTTTAAGTTCAACTATTATCGGGCAAAAGTTCAAGGTAGTGATAACACAGGAGGTTCAGTAAAAGACAGAAACTTAGACTTCAAGTCTGATATAAATGACTTTTCTCTCTTGGCTGAATTTAATTTTTGGGAGTATTATACCGGAAGTAAAAAGAATTATTTTGCTCCATTTTTGTATGCTGGCCTAACATATTTTACATTCAAACCCGTGTCTTTCAGTGGTGTAGAATTGCAATCCATTGGAACAGAAGGCCAAAATGTAGGCTTTAATGGACGCAGCCCATACAACCAGTTTAGTTTTGCTTTAGCATTTGGATTTGGAATTAAATACAGCCTTTCAAAAAGGCTAGCTTTAACATTTGAATGGGGAATGCGCAAAACATTGACTGATTATATTGATGATATTAGCACCACATACTACTTAGAAGGACAAAATATAAATCCTGATATTACGGATGAAATACTAAGTGATCCAACAATGAGCCACGACGCATTTATGCAAAGAGGAGATGAAAAAATCAATGATTGGTACAATATCACTGGAATTACTGTTACTTATAAATTTGATCTAAAAAGCAATAAGCGTTGCAATAGCACAAGCTGGAAATAAGTATTTATTAATGAAGAGTAACAAAGATAAAATAGATATAAATAAACTTCCAGAGCACATTGCTATCATTATGGATGGAAATGGTAGATGGGCCATTAAAAACGGATTAGATAGGGTTAATGGACATCATGAAGGAGTTGATTCTGTTAGAGAGGTTGCTGAAGCTGCCGCAGAATTAGGTATAAAATATCTGACTCTTTATACTTTTTCAACAGAAAACTGGAACCGACCCAAGGCTGAGGTAGATGCACTCATGACACTATTTGTTGACACTATAATCAAAGAGTTATCTACTTTGAATAAAAACAAAATACGACTAAATGCCATTGGCGATTTAAAAGCACTTCCAGGTGAGAACTATGAAAAATTAGCTGAAACCATGGAAAAAACTAAGGACAATGATAAAATGGTCCTAACCCTTGCCATCAGTTATAGCTCAAGATGGGAAATTTTAAATGCCGTAAAAAGTATTTCTGAGAAAGTTGAAAAAAAAGAACTTAAAATTGGTGATATAGATGACGAAGTATTTAATACATTTTTGTCAACGTTCCCAATGCCAGACCCAGAGTTACTAATCCGTACAAGTGGAGAGCATAGAATTAGTAATTACCTATTATGGCAGATTGCTTATTCAGAGCTTTACTTTACCGATGTGCTTTGGCCAGATTTTAGAAAAGAAGAATTATATAATGCAATTGTTCAATATCAAAATCGTGAGCGAAGATTTGGTATGACAAGTGACCAATTACAAAGCTGATTTATTGTATGATAAGTGCCGTGGGAAATAAAATTTTAAAACTAACATTTTTTCTGAACTTTATGTTTTCTGTGTTTTTATTGGAAGCTCAGATTAGCATTGGTAATGATCTATCCAAGATTAACTACGAAGCGCCAACGGAGTATATTATTGGTGGTATTGAAGTTGAAGGAGTCGAATATTTAGATGAAAATGTAATAATAATGCTTTCAAACCTGGAGGTTGGTGAAAGAATTAAAGTGCCAGGAGATGATATAACAGGTGCAATACGCAGACTATGGGAGCAAGGTCTGTTTGATAATATCAGCATTGTAGCAACTGATATCAAAGCAAATAAAATTTTCTTGAAAATTATTCTTCATGAAAGGCCAAGGTTGAGTAAATTCTCATTCAATGGGATTAGAAAAACAGAAGCTGATGATATTAGGGAAAAAATAAACCTAAGCAGAGGTGATGTTGTAACTGATCACCTTATAATCAGAACTAAAAATATCATTGAAGACTTTTATGCAGATAAAGGTTTTCTCAATAGTGAGATAACCATAACAGAAAAAACCGATAAGCGAGATATTAACTTCATTGACCTTATAATAGACATTAAGAAAAATAAAAAAGTTAAAATAAAAGAAATCAATATTTATGGTATCCATGAATTATCAGCTGATGCCATCAAATCAAGCATGAGAGAAACCAAGGCAAGGGGCACATTTACACCTTTAATAGACTTGGGCCCTTTTGTTATTGATGTTGCCACGGATGTTATAACTCTTAAATTTAAAGAGCTTAGAAATGAATTTGTTACTTATTTCAAAGAACATTTCAAGATAAATCTCTTCAAAGGATCTAAGTATATTAAAACCAAATACAAGGAAGATTTAAACAACATCATAGCCAAATACAATAAAAAAGGTTATCGAGATGCGCAAGTAGTTAAGGACTCGGTATACATGATTGACAATGAAAATATTGGTATTGATATTTTCATAGATGAGGGTAACAAATATTACTTCCGAAATATAACATGGGTAGGAAACAAAGTATATAACTCTCTGTTTCTAAGTTCAGTTCTTGGCATATTGCCTGGTGATGTATACAATTTAGAGTTGTTAGAAACAAATCTAAATTACAATCCATCAGGATTTGATGTAAGTTCACTGTATATGAATAATGGTTACCTTTTCTTCAATGCAACACCAGTTGAAACATATGTGGATAATGATAGCATTGACTTGGAGATAAGGATATTTGAAGGAAAACAAGCTAGAATAAGAAATGTTTCCGTAAAGGGAAATACCAAAACAAACGACCATGTTGTAATACGTGAGTTAAGAACTCGTCCTGGACAGCTATTCAGTAGAGAAGATGTTATAAGAACCACTCGTGAGTTGGCAAATTTGAGATACTTTGATCCAGAATCCATTACTCCAAATATTAATCCTGATCCCGCCAATGGAACTGTGGACATTGAATATGAAGTTGAAGAAACATCCGCAGATCAAATTGAATTGTCTGGTGGATGGGGTTATGGAAGAATCATAGGAACATTAGGCCTTAGTTTCAACAACTTCTCTGTTAAAAATATATTCAAAGGCGATGCATGGCGTCCCATTCCATCTGGTGATGGGCAAAAGCTATCTCTAAGATTTCAGACATATGGTAAAGACTATCTTAGCTGGAGTGTTTCTTTCACAGAGCCGTGGCTTGGTGGTAAAAAACCAAATGCCCTAACAATATCATATTATCATTCAATATTCTCTAATGGTTTACCAACGTACGACACATTAAGATCTTCATTTGTTATTGATGGTATCACAATAGGAATTGGTAAAAGACTAACGTGGCCAGATGACTTTTTCACTCTTTATCAGGGTATAAACCTTCAGCTTTATAAATTAGATAATTATGCTACCATATTTTATATTGGGGATGGTAATGGTACTTATAACAACTTTAATTATGAAATAATCCTTGGTAGAAATTCCATTGATCAACCAATTTATCCTCGACGTGGTTCAGATATTTCACTTGGACTTGAATTAACACCACCCTATTCATTATTTAGTCCCAACAAAGATTATAGCCAAATTGGTGATAATGAAAAATATAAGTGGATTGAGTATCACAAATGGAAATTTAAAGCATATTGGTATTTTGAATTGATGGAGAAACTTGTCTTAGCGACTAAATTCAGATTTGGATACCTTGGCTATTATAATAGTGATTTGGGAGTTACCCCATTTGAGAGATTTTATCTTGGAGGCGATGGTCTATCAGGAGCTAATAACTTTGATGGAAGAGAGATCATAAGTATGAGAGGTTATACCAATGAATCAATTACTCCGTACTACTACCAAAATAAAAATATTGGAGGTACTGTTTTCACAAGATATACACTTGAATTAAGATATCCATTATCTCTAAATCCAAGCTCAACAATATATGCATTGACATTTGTGGAAGCAGGTAACTCTTGGCTAGGCTCGCAAGGGTTTGATCCATTTGATATGAAAAGATCCGCAGGATTTGGTGTTAGAGTATTTCTGCCAATGTTTGGTATGCTTGGTCTTGATTGGGCATATGGATTTGATCCTATATATGGTATTCCAAGTGCAAACGGAAGTCATTTCCATTTCTCACTAAATCAATCTCTGGATTAATTTTGGCAACATTTTTGATATATTTCAATCGAATATAATATTGAACATCATGAAAAATTTATTATTAAAATCTGTTTTCAGTGTGCTTATTGCGACACTTATTTTAACTACTTATACGGCAACAGCTCAGCAGCAAAAGTATGCTTATGTTGACACTCAATACATTTTAGACAATATTCCTGAATTTCAGGATGCCCAAGACGAACTTGACGAATACTCAAAGAAATGGCAAAAAGAAATTGAGGATAATTATGGTAAAGTTAGCGAAATGTATCAGAAATATCAGGCTGAAGCAGTGCTTCTTCCTGAAGATATTAAGCGCAAACGAGAAGAAGAAATAATAGACAAGGAAAAGGAAGTTAAAGAATTACAGCAGCAATATTTTGGTAAGGAGGGAGATCTATTCAAAAAACGTCAGGAGTTAATACAACCAATTCAAGAAAAGGTTTACAATGCAATTGAAACAATTGCTTCAACAAGCAACTATTCTTTTGTGTTTGATAAAGCTGGCGGAATGACATTACTTTATGGAAACCCAAAATATGATATTAGTGACGATGTGCTTGATGAAGTTGGTAATGTTATGCAAACCGTTAAAAGAGATAATAGAGGGCAAAATAATTAAGCTTTATCCTTATTGAAACAATAAATATCTCTGTTTCTGAACGGTTCTAAAATCAATTTGTTAATAAATCTTAATATTATCAATCCATATTTTTAAATGGTTGATTATTACTCTTTTTTGCGTAAGTTTGCAACCCTGATTTGAGGTTTAAACGTACCTCATTCAATGTAAGAAAAAGAATTTCTAGTCAAGTAAAGGCTGAAAAAACAGAATTTTAAAAAATAATTAAAAAGATGAAATCACTTAAAAAAGTAATTGCGGTATTATCACTTATTGTAATGATTACAGGTTTTGCTTCAGCCCAAACAGGAGCTAAATTTGGATACATTGATTCAAACGAAATACTAGCTATGATGCCTGAAACAGACTCGTTACAGAATGAGTTAAAAGCCTATGCAGATTATCTTGACGAACAAATGTCAACAATGGCGATGGAATATCAAACCAAGGTAACAGATTATCAGGAAAATTACAACACAATGTCTGACCTAATTCGTCAAACCAAGGAAAAAGAAATTACCGATCTGCAAGCTCGCATTCAAGCCTTTCAGCAATCAGCTGACCAAGATCTGGGAGCTAAACAAGCTGAATTGTTTAATCCTTTAATTGACAAGGTTAAAGTTGCAATTACTGAAGTTGCCAGAGAAAATGGTTACAATTACATTTTTGACGTAGGAACTGGAGCTCTTGTATTTTATGAAACAGGAGATAATATTATCCCATTAGTTAAAACAAAGCTAGGAATTCAGTAAAATACAAGTTCAATAATATAAATAACCCCGATCTGTTTATCAGACGGGGTTTTTTCATTTATACCGGTATTAATAAAAACATATAGCTATCCATAATCTATGGAAACACGATTAATACAAATAGAGCGACAGTTTGTTTAAATTTGCACAATTATTTTAGAATTTTAGGATGACCGAATCAAAGAAAAATACCAGACTATATCTGGACATTGAGAAAGTAATTGATGATAAAAGCCCTACACTGAGAAAAATTTTACCATCTTTTGTTGTGAATTATATAAAGAGATTAGTCCATCAGGATAAGCTAAATCAATATATGGATATTCACAAGGATAAGGTTGGTATTGATTTTATCGAAGGTATTTTAGGAGAGATGAATACCACACTTAATTTGAAAGGTTTGGAAAATATCCCTAAAACAGATCGAGCTGTTGTAGTTTCAAATCATCCACTGGGGGGACTTGATGGTATGGCTTTAATGGTGGCTGTTTCAAAAGTACGGGGTGATATTCTTTTTCCGGTAAATGATATTCTTATGAATATTACAAACCTTAGTACTCTATTCACACCAATAAATAAACATGGTGGAAATTCATCTAATGTAAAAGTTGTAGACAAAACTTTTGCATCAGATAGTATTATATGCTATTTCCCCTTTGGCCTTGTTTCTAGGAAAAAAGCAGGAGAAATAGAAGATCTTTTTTGGCGTCCTACTTTTATCACAAAAGCCATAAAATACAAACGTGATATAATTCCTACTCATATTGATGGTAAAAATTCCAATTTTTTCTATAACTTATCGAACATAAGAAAACGTCTTGGGATTAAGGCAAATCTTGAGATGTTCTTTTTGGTAAATGAATTGTTTAAACAAGAAAATAAAACTCTTAAAATTACTTTTGGACCTCCAATATCATATAAAATTTTTGATAATAGGTATACAATGAGGCAGTGGTCTGAACTGATGCGAGAGTATTCCTATAAAGTTGGTAAAGGATATTCTTTACCATTCAAAGTGCCAGAAAATATTTAGAGTAAGTATATTTGTAAATCAAACTCCAATAATAATGAAAACTATCATTCCTCCAATAGATAAAATATTACTTGAAAGGGAGCTTAATAAGGATACTTTTCTTCGCGATACGAATAATGGTAATAATGAAATTTATATTATCAGCGATATTGACTCCCCCAATGCAGTTCGTGAAATTGGAAGGTTAAGGGAGGTTACATTCCGAGATGCTGGTGGAGGAACAGGAAAGGATATTGATCTGGACTCTTATGACTTAGGAAATCATGCATTCAAGCAACTAGTGCTTTGGGATCCTAAAGAGAAAGAAATAATTGGAGGTTACAGATATAATAGATGCAGTGAATTGGAAATTACCCCAAAAGGTGAGGTATTATCACCAACGTCTAGATTATTTAAATATTCCAAGCAGTTCATTAACGATTATTTTCCTTATACCATAGAACTCGGTAGATCATTTGTGCAACCACTCTATCAGCCTACATTTAATCTGAGACGTGGTATGTATGCCTTGGATAATCTTTGGGATGGTCTAGGGGCAGTATTAATAGAAAATCCTGATTTAAAATATTTATTTGGGAAAGTAACTATGTACACCCATTTTGACAAACTGGCAAGAGATATAATACTATTCTTTCTACAGAAATATTTTCCTGATCCAGACAAACTCATATTTCCAATCGTTGCGCTAAAGAGAGAAACATCAGACAAGGTACTAAATAGCATGTTCACAGGTTGCAATTATGATGAAGATTACAAGATTCTGATCCAAAAGGTAAGAAAGCTTGGTGAAAATGTACCTCCTCTTATTAATGCATATATGAACCTTTCATCAACAATGAAAACATTTGGAACTGCAGTTAATGATCATTTTGGACAAGTAGAGGAAACTGGTATACTGATAACAGTAAACGATATTTTTCCCATAAAAAAAGATAGGCATATCACAACTTACAATAAATCTAATTAATATATCCAATGAAAATAAATCAGGCAGAATTTGTAATTAGCTCAACTGATATAAAGCAGTGTCCTAAGCCTGACAAACCCGAATATGCATTTATTGGCAGGTCTAACGTTGGTAAATCATCACTTATAAATATGCTGACATTTCGGAAAAAACTTGCTAAAACTTCTTCAACTCCAGGTAAGACAATTTTAATAAATCATTTCATTGTAAATAAGTCATGGTACCTTGTGGATTTGCCTGGCTATGGCTATGCTAAACGATCAAAGACAGAGAGACAGAAATGGGAGAAAATGATTCGGAAATATATCCTCAACAGAACGAATATGCTAACATTATTCGTATTAATTGATTCAAGGATAGAACCTCAACAAATCGATCTTGATTTTATTGATTGGCTTGGAATATCTAATATACCATTTGTACTCACATTTACAAAAGCAGATAAATTAAAACCTTTGCAACTGGCTACTAACATTGAAAATTATAAAATTAAATTGCTTGAAAAATGGGAAGAAGTTCCCCTATTTTTGGTTACATCAGCCGTTAAGGGAGATGGACGTAATGAGGTATTAGATTATATTGAGAAAACAAATTTAATATTTGATCCAGGCACTATATAATCTCGAATAAGAGTTGATTTTTAGAAACAATATCACCCACCTTTGTCTTAAGTCTTAATTCTCCATCAAATGGAGCCACAACACTATTCATCATTTTCATTGCCTCAAGGATCAATATAATATCCCCTTCCTTTACCTTTCTCCTATTTTTAAAATAGATTTCCGTTACCGTTCCTGGGATAAAGGCAATGACCTTGGAAGGTTCGTGTTCTGCGTAATTTGTACGTCGTTTATATTTCTCCGTAAGGTGCGTTTTATATTTAACACCACCTATCTCAATGGAACTATATCTTGGTTTTTTTGATTCTTTAGCCATGATATTATTTTAAAATGGTGGTACACCATGCTTTTTAGGTGGTAATTGTATCTTCTTATCCTTTGAGATATCAAGAGCATGGATAAGCATTTTCCTAGTTTCATTTGGTTCAATAACAGCATCAACATATCCGTATGCCGCTGCAACATATGGGTTAGCAAATTTAGATTTGTACTCAGCAACTTTTTCCTTGCGCATCAAATCAGGATCTGTAGATGTCATAATTTCTTTACGAAATATTATATTTGAAGCTCCCTCTGGGCCCATAACTGCAATTTCCGCTGTCGGCCATGCAAAAACAAAATCTGCTCTAAGGTGATGTGAGCACATGGCTATGTAACCACCTCCGTACGCCTTACGTGTTATTAAGGTAATTTTTGGAACAGTTGCTTCCGAGTAGGCATAAAGAAGCTTAGCTCCATGTCGAATAACACCAGCATGCTCCTGATCCACACCAGGAAGATATCCAGGAAGATCAACCAATGTTACCAAAGGAATGTTAAAGGAGTCACAATAGCGCACAAATCTTGCGGCCTTATCCGATGAATCAACATCAAGAACTCCCGCAAGAAATAAGGGCTGATTTGCAACAATTCCAACCGTTTCTCCATTAATTCTTGAAAATCCTATTACAATATTCTTTGCAAATAATTCCTGAATTTCAAAAAATTCAGAATCATCAGCAAGTGATTTAATTAAATCTCTAACATCATAAGGCTGCTTTGCATCTGAAGGCATAACAGCATCAATTTTAAATTTTCTAGACTTTGGTGATTTCTTTGGATATTTCTTTGCCTTTGTTATGTTATTCCATGGAATGTAGCTCACCAGTTGCTTTATCTGACTAAAGCATTCTTCTTCACTTTCAGCATAAAAATGTGCATTACCCGTATCTTCACAATGTACTCTAGCACCACCAAGCGCTTCCATTGAAATTTCTTCACCCAAAACGGTTTTTATTACTTCTGGGCCTGTAATAAACATCTTGGTAATCTTCTCAACAGTGAACACAAAATCTGTTAAAGCAGGAGAATAAACGGCTCCTCCAGCACATGGGCCAAGTATCACAGATATCTGTGGGATTACACCTGAAGCAAGAGTATTACGGAAAAATATTTCACCATAACCTGCAAGAGAATTTACACCTTCTTGTATTCGAGCACCTCCTGAATCATTTATTCCAATAAGGGGTACCTTTAACTTGAGTGCATGATCCATAATTTTTGTGATCTTCTTGGCATGCATCCAACCCAATGATCCTCCAGCAACAGTAAAATCCTGGGCATAAATACATACGGGATTACCTGTTATTGTGCCTGTACCCGTGATAACTCCATCACCGGGTAGATACTTCTTGTTCATGTCAAAATCCTTTGCAGCGTGTTCCACAAATAAGTCATATTCATGAAATGATTTTGGATCAAGCAAAGCAATTATTCTTTCTCTTGCTGTAAGCTTACCAATGGCTTTTTGCTTTTCAATAGCTTTGTCGCCTCCACCTTTTAAGGCAGTCCGCATGCGTTTCTTGAGATCAATCGACTTTTCTTTTATGCCCATACTAATTTGTTTATGGTTACAAAAAAAGAGATAAGTTTCATTCAGATGAATTCTTTCCAAGTTGGTAACTTATCTCTAGGGTTACAAAAGTATATCAAATTCATAAGCCATCAAGTCTTTTTCTCTTTATAAGCACAAAATAAATTTTTAACTTATTGTAAATGCGTTGTTAACGACATTAATACACAGCAAATAATAAATTCTCATTTAGCCATAAAATTATCACAATGTCGTATCATTTTTAATGATATAATATTGGTATTAAGGTAGTAACAATGATGTTCCAAATTAAAAACTAAAATTGGGTATTGAAAAGTAATGGCCGTATTGTAATATTTCACAGTATGCACTTATGAATTGAATGCTGAATTGAAAATATTTACTTTCCCATTACTTTAATCTCATTTGAAAAAAATCATTGACAAATTACCAAAATTATTGTACCTTTGTTCCTTATTATGTATGAACATATG
>JABJIE010000098.1 GCA_018661505.1 Lentimicrobiaceae bacterium | reverse complement strand
TGGGTGATTGATATAAATATTGGCCTCCTCTTGACTTTTAATAGCATATTTCATAGAAGTACTGCTTCTGCCAAGACCTTTATGCTGAGGAAAAATATACCACATCCAATGGCTCCTCTTTCGACCATTTTTAATTTCAGTTAAGGCCCTTTCATATGTATTTGACTGCGCGTCAAGAAATCTCTTTAAATTGAATCTGTCTTCCATAGTTATTTCATATTACTGCTAACGTAGGACTAAAGATACATCTTTATATTTCGTTTATAAAGTGTTGTTGGGTTTAGATTTGCTGAGTCTTGCTGTTTGTATTTCAAAACTTAAGGGCATAAAAAAACCCCCAACTACAATGTAGTCAGGGGTCTTAAGATCGGCGTCGACTTACTCTCCCATCCTCAAAAGGACAGTACCATCAGCGCAAGCAGGCTTAACTTCTCTGTTCGGGATGGGAAGAGGTGGACCATGCTGCTATAAACACCCAAAATCGTTGCCTTTCGGCTAGTCTTTTAGTGATATATCGGACGATTGAAATAGTAAATAATAAAGAAAATTAAGTTTGTAAGTCTACGGGTAATTAGTACTACTCGGCTTTGACATCACTGTCTTTACACCTGTAGCCTATCAACGTGGTAGTCTTCCACGGCCCTTAAAAGAAATCTCATCTTGAGGCGAGTTTCGTGCTTAGATGCTTTCAGCGCTTATCTCATCCATACTTAGCTACCCTGCGATGCAGCTGGCGCCACAACAGGTACACCAGAGGTATGTCCACCCCGGTCCTCTCGTACTAGAGGCAGGTCCTCTCAAATTTCTAACGCCCACAACAGATAGAGACCGAACTGTCTCACGACGTTCTGAACCCAGCTCGCGTGCCACTTTAATGGGCGAACAGCCCAACCCTTGGGACCTTCTCCAGCCCCAGGATGTGACGAGCCGACATCGAGGTGCCAAACCACTCCGTCGATGTGAGCTCTTGGGAGTGATCAGCCTGTTATCCCCGGCGTACCTTTTATCCTTTGAGCGATGGCCCTTCCATGCGGAACCACCGGATCACTATGCTCTACTTTCGTACCTGCTCGACTTGTAAGTCTCACAGTCAAGCACCCTTGTGTCATTATACTCTACGCACGGTTACCAACCGTACTGAGGGTACCTTTAGAAGCCTCCGTTACTCTTTTGGAGGCGACCACCCCAGTCAAACTACCCACCAAACACTGTTTCCGCCAAAGGCGGATTAGGCACCAGATAAATAAAGGGTGGTATTTCAAGGTTGACTCCACCACGACTGGCGTCGCAGCTTCATTGCCTCCCACCTATCCTGCACATCATTTATCCAATGTCAATGTTAAGCTGTAGTGAAGGTGCACGGGGTCTTTCCGTCCCGTTGCGGGTAAACGGCATCTTCACCGTTACTACAATTTCACCGAGCTCATGGCTGAGACAGTACCCAGATCGTTGCACCATTCGTGCAGGTCGGAACTTACCCGACAAGGAATTTCGCTACCTTAGGACCGTTATAGTTACGGCCGCCGTTTACCGGGGCTTCAATTAAGAGCTTCTTCTGATAAATCAGAATAACCCCTCCTCTTAACCTTCCGGCACCGGGCAGGTGTCAGGCCTTATACATCATCTTTAAATTTAGCAAAGCCATGTGTTTTTGATAAACAGTCGCCTGGGTCATTTCTCTGCGGCCATCCGAAGATGGCACCCCTTCTCCCGAAGTTACGGGGTTATTTTGCCTAGTTCCTTAGCCATGAATCACTCGAGCACCTTTGGATTCTCTCCTCGACTACCTGTGTCGGTTTACGGTACGGGCAGCTTATACCTGATGCTTAGAGGTTTTTCTTGGAAGCATGATTAGGATCACTATCCACTCACCCGAGGGCTTGTGGTACTATCCACCTTCAGCATGACGTGCGGATTTGCCTACACATCATATACCTTCAGTGTTCAACGTACTATTCCGTCAGTACGCGGACCTTTCACTTCTCCGTCACCCCATCGCAGTATAAGCCGGTACTGGAATATTAACCAGTTATCCATCGACTACCCCTTTCGGGTTCGCCTTAGGACCCGACTAACCCTGATCCGATTAGCGTTGATCAGGAAACCTTAGTCTTTCGGTGTGCGGGTTTCTCACCCGCATTATCGTTACTTATGCCTACATTTGCTTTTCCAGAAACTCCATCATACCTTACGATACAACTTCAGCGTTACTGGAATGCTCCCCTACCAATTCGTATAAATACGAAGTTTACAGCTTCGGTAATGTGTTTAATGCCCGATTATCATCCATGCCCGACCGCTCGACTAGTGAGCTGTTACGCACTCTTTAAATGAATGGCTGCTTCCAAGCCAACATCCTAGCTGTCTTTGCAGTCAGACCTCGTTAGTTCAACTTAACACATATTTGGGGACCTTAGCTGGTAATCTGGGTTCTTTCCCTTTCGGACATGGACCTTAGCACCCATGCCCTCACTGCTGAGGAACATGTCATAGCATTCGGAGTTTGTCAGGGGTTGGTAGGCGGTGAAGCCCCCTAGCCCTATCAGTAGCTCTACCTCTATGACACTCTAACTCAACGCTGCTCCTAAAAGCATTTCGGGGAGTACGAGCTATCTCTTGGTTTGATTGGCCTTTCACCCCTACCCACAGCTCATCCAAAGACTTTTCAACGTCTACTGGTTCGGTCCTCCATTGCGTGTTACCGCAACTTCAACCTGGCCATGGGTAGATCACCAAGTTTCGCGTCTACCCCCTCTGACTAATGTCGCCCTATTCAGACTCGCTTTCGCTTCGACTACTACTGTTGTCAGTATTAATCTTGCCAGAGAGGAGTAACTCGTAGGCTCATTATGCAAAAGGCACGCCGTCACCAATAAATTGGCTCCGACCGCTTGTAAGCGCACGGTTTCAGGTTCTATTTCACCCTCCTGTTCGGAGTACTTTTCACCTTTCCCTCACGGTACTTGTTCACTATCGGTCTCTCAGGAGTATTTAGCCTTGGCAGATGGTGCTGCCAGATTCAGACAGGGTTTCACCGGCCCCGCCCTACTCAGGATACCAATAGGGCTCTAAATCAATTTCGTGTACAGGATTATCACCTTCTATGATCTAACTTTCCAGTTATGTTCCACTATTAATTTAAAGTCCCATGTCTTGGTCCTACAACCCCAAAGATGCCGTAACATCTTTGGTTTGGGCTATTCCGTGTTCGCTCGCCACTACTTACGGAATCACTATTGTTTTCTCTTCCTCCGGTTACTTAGATGTTTCAGTTCACCGGGTTCGCTTCCATTGCTGGATGATATGTCTTCAACATACCGGGTTGCCCCATTCGGAAATCTCCGGGTTAAAGGTTATTTGCACCTCACCGAAGCTTATCGCAGCTTATCACGTCCTTCATCGCCTCTGAGAGCCTAGGCATCCGCCGTACGCTCTTAGTAACTTTCTTAACCTATTTGTTACAGGTGCTCTCGCACCAGCAAAATATGTAATTCTTACTTTCTCTCAATATGTCAATGAACTCTTTAAAGGACAAAACAAAAAAACACCTTTTAAAAAAAAAATGTTAAATCGTATTATCCAATGGTGGAGAATAAGGGAGTCGAACCCTTGACCTCTAGAATGCAAATCTAGCGCTCTAGCCAACTGAGCTAATCCCCCATAAAAATGTAGTCCCGCGCAGATTTGAACTGCGGACCCCTACATTATCAGTGTAGTGCTCTAACCAACTGAGCTACGGGACTATTTTGTAATGGTGAATAGTGAATGGGTGAATGTTGAGAATAGTCTCTCATCCACAATTAATCCAGCATCCATCATCCAATATCCGGTAGCTTTTGCCCAATCAGAATACATTTTATCACTAATAAAACATCTTCTGTAGGAATTGCTTCTCTCCATTTAATAAAAAAATGAAGACCAAACCAATGAAAATTAATCACAACTTATCTATGTACGTAAAAATTTGTCATGAATCTCTCCAGAAAGGAGGTATTCCAGCCGCACCTTCCGGTACGGCTACCTTGTTACGACTTAGCCCCAGTCACTAGTTTTACCCTAGGCGGCTCCTAAATGGTCACCGACTTCAGGTACCCCCAGCTTCCATGGCTTGACGGGCGGTGTGTACAAGGCCCGGGAACGTATTCACCGCGCCATGGCTGATGCGCGATTACTAGCGATTCCAGCTTCACGAAGTCGGGTTGCAGACTTCGATCCGAACTGAGACCGGCTTTAGAGATTCGCTCCCTGTCACCAGGTGGCTGCCCTCTGTACCGGCCATTGTAGCACGTGTGTAGCCCTGGACGTAAGGGCCGTGCTGATTTGACGTCATCCCCACC
Source organism: Lentimicrobiaceae bacterium (assembly GCA_018661505.1). Taxonomy (GTDB): domain Bacteria; phylum Bacteroidota; class Bacteroidia; order Bacteroidales; family F082. The sequence goes on along the minus strand of JABJIE010000098.1, from coordinate 1,465 downwards.
TTCCTCTCTACTTGCGTAGGCAGTTCTCCTAGAGTCCCCAGCATTATCTGATGGCAACTAAGAGTAGGGGTTGCGCTCGTTATGGGACTTAACCCGACACCTCACGGCACGAGCTGACGACAACCATGCAGCACCTTGTAAATTGTCCGAAGAAAATTCCCTTTCAGAAACTGTCAACTTACATTTGAGCCCAGGTAAGGTTCCTCGCGTATCATCGAATTAAACCACATGCTCCACCGCTTGTGCGGGCCCCCGTCAATTCCTTTGAGTTTCAACCTTGCGATCGTACTCCCCAGGTGGATCACTTATCGCTTTCGCTTGGTCACTGACTGTGTATTGCCAACAACGAGTGATCATAGTTTACGGCGTGGACTACCAGGGTATCTAATCCTGTTCGCTCCCCACGCTTTCGTGCCTGAGCGTCAATATCGGTTTAGTAAGCTGCCTTCGCGATCGGTGTTCTGTAGCATCTCTATGCATTTCACCGCTACATGCTACATTCCGCCTACTTCAACCGTATTCAAGACCAACAGTATCAATGGCAGTTCCGAGGTTGAGCCTCGGGATTTCACCACTGACTAATTGGTCCGCCTGCGCACCCTTTAAACCCAATAAATCCGGATAACGCTTGCACCCTCCGTATTACCGCGGCTGCTGGCACGGAGTTAGCCGGTGCTTATTCGTTTAGTACCTTCAGTTTCGTACACGTACGAAAGTTTATTCCTAAATAAAAGCAGTTTACGACCCATAAGGCCTTCAATCCTGCACGCGGCATGGCTGCGTCAGAGTTGCCTCCATTGCGCAATATTCCTTACTGCTGCCTCCCGTAGGAGTCTGGTCCGTGTCTCAGTACCAGTGTGGGGGATCATCCTCTCAGAACCCCTAGACATCGTAGCCTTGGTGAGCAGTTACCTCACCAACTAGCTAATGTCACGCATGCCCATCTTTAACCACCGGAGTTTTAATTATAATATGATGCCATATCATAATGTTATGTGGTATTAATCCCGATTTCTCGGGGCTATTCCTCTGTTAAAGGTAGGTTGCATACGCGTTACGCACCCGTGCGCCGGTCGTGTAGTCAGCAAGCTGACTCTTACCCCTCGACTTGCATGTATTAGGCCTGCCGCTAGCGTTCATCCTGAGCCAGGATCAAACTCTTCATTGTATATTGTTTGTCCTTTTTTTCAAAAGAATAATTTATATAACTTTCAAGATCCTGACAAATGTTAAACTCAATAAAATTTCCTGTAATTAAACAGGGGTTGTGCTTCCTTTTCTTGGCTTGGCTTCATTATGTCTATGAACTCTTTCCGATTTATCGGAAACTTCTTCTAGTTTTTCCCTTAAAAAGGGGCTGCAAAAGTAATATTCTTTTTTTTACTGACAAAACAAATATTGAAAAAAAATAATCTTTTTTTTTCTCGCCTTTAAAACCAATTATTTACACCGCTATATTACAGTG
>JABJIE010000097.1 GCA_018661505.1 Lentimicrobiaceae bacterium | reverse complement strand
TTATAAATGTTAAATTAATTAGTATTTCTGGTCAGGTAATATTCAATGATATCTTAACTAGTTCAAACGGAAGTTACAAGGGTTTATATGATTTAAATAACCAACCTAAGGGTGTGTACCTCTTGAGTATAATTAGTGATACCGAGAAGATTGACAGGAAAATAATTCTAAAATAAAAATCATACTTAAAGTTAAAAGGTTAGGGCGCAATTCATTAGGCGCCCTTTTTTTTTATTTTAGGATTTAAAATAATGCTAAAGTAATATTGTTGAAATATTAATGTAAAAGAAATTGTTACCACCGTATTCCTTTTCTGGGAGTTTAATCATAAAAGGGGATGAAAAAAGTTAACAAGCATACAACCTTGTGAAACTATCTGGTGTCATAATACTGGTAAAATAATATACTTTGCAAGTAAAGTTTTAAAAAAATTAAAATTAAGTATATTTGTGCATTAATTTTTAAACAAACAATATTGTATGAAATCAAAAACTCTACTAACCCTTGCGTTATTCTTCGCTGTTTCAGCAAGTATAATCGCTAAAGATATTAGCCTATCAAAAGCCGAACAGGTTGCGGTTAATTTCTTTTTTGAAAAATCAAATCAGTACGGTAATGCTGTAGACTATTATGACCTAAACATCACAGAATCATATCTTGCAGAAAATACTTATTTTGTAGTAAACCTTGAGAATGGTTGGGTTGTTGTTGCTGGAAACGATGCTATGGTGCCCGTAATTGGTTATAATTTCACAGATAATTTCCCTAAGATAAATCATGGTTTTGAAGCATTCGATAGTTGGATGCAGGAATATGTAGACCAAATTGATTTTGTAAGGGAAAATAATATTGAAGCTGACAATGAGCTACTCTCTCAATGGAGCTATTATAGCACCTCAAATCCTCAAACACTCAACACTAGAGGAGGAAGGGATATCGATCCTCTTTTAACTGGTTTATGGAACCAAGATAATCCATATAACAGAATGTGTCCTGAAGATGAAGCTGGACCTGGTGGTCGTGTTCTTGTTGGTTGTGTTTCCACAGCCATGTCTCTGATAATGCACTACTGGAGATATCCATTATCAGGTAGTGGTGAACATAGTTATTATAAATATCCATACGGAACAATTTATGCCAATTTTGGTGAAGCTGAATATAATTGGGATGGAATGACAGATGTTATCAGTGATAAATATGTATGGGAAATTGCCGAAATAAGTTTTCATGGTGCTGTTTCTGTTGATATGAACTTTGGGCCTGATGGATCAGGTGCATATAGTCAGGATGTGCCTTATGCTTTAGCTACTTATTTCAATTTTAAAAATAACGTTCAGTATATCTCTAAAAACGGATATACAAACTCACAATGGGAGAGTATACTTCAACAGAATTTAGATGACTCTAAGCCTCTTTACTATGCTGGTCAATCCACAGATGGTGGGCATGCTTTTGTATGCGATGGATATCAAGGTTCAAACTATTACCATTTTAATTTTGGATGGGGGGGATCTGCAAATGGATATTACACACTGCAGGATGTAAATGGATTTAATTCTTACCAAGGTGTTGTAAGAAATATTTATCCTGAAGATCCTAACTACCCATACATATCAGAGGGTGATAATGAACTTACAACTCCTGTAGGTTCTTTCACTGATGGTAGTGGGCCTGCCGAGGATTATCCAACAGGAATGGAAGTTTCATGGCTTATCAATCCACAAAATGCTCAAGATTCAGTAACAAGCCTAACACTTAGCTTCATAGAATTTGACACATATTCAAGTGACAAAGTAAGAGTTTATGACGGTAGTGATGAAAATGCTGAGTTAATTGGTGAGTTTAGTGGGACAACTGTACCAACGGATATTACTTCAACAGGTAATCAATTGTATGTTACATTTAGTTCAGTTGGCGAAGCACCAGGTTTTAAAATTGAATACTATTCAACTCTTCCATCATATTGTACTTCTACTAATATTACTGAACCACAGGGTACTCTTTCTGACGGTAGTGGAGGA
>JABJIE010000021.1 GCA_018661505.1 Lentimicrobiaceae bacterium | reverse complement strand
GGTTTAGCAGGAAAAAGGCCACTTGTATAAAGATACCCGTCACCACTACCATCTTCTCCATGACATATCTTGCAAAAAATATCATACTGGACTTTGCCATCTTCAATATTTGCTTCGTTAACAGCAACTGAGTTTACCATCTGTAGCCCAGCAAGCGTTTGGTTAACAGCACGATCAGCAATTGTTTTAGTAGGGTAGGAGAATGGCATATTTCCTCTTGAAATTGCACCCTCTGCAGGTAACTGATTTGTCATCTTGTCTTTGAAGACAGGATTGGGAGAATATGCCTTATAAAATTTGGTGTAATACATGTCATGCTCACCCATGTAAGCATATCCAGGGTTATTCTTATCCTTATTACATGATGATAATAAAACCATGAAAAGGACCACCAGTGATATGTACTTTGAATATTTCATCATATTAATCTTCATAATCAACATTAGATTCATTTACTTCAACGGCTCCAGTTTCAGTTAGTAGATCTTTTATCTTAGTTACCTCCTCTTCTGGCATACCTTCAGTTTTTTCCACTACAAGCACAAATTTATCATCAGCAGACCTTCCATCAGGTAATTTACTTTCTTTACCTGGCCAAAGTTTCTGACGAATAAAGAAAGTGGCTGCTGTAAATATTGTTCCTATGAGAATAGTTATAACAAACATTATTATAATAAAAGACAGAGTATTTAGAGGTTTACCTCCAAACTTTAGTGGATAACTAACCACAGATGTCCAATACAATAATGCAAAGGTCATAATACCACCAACTACTCCATAGATAAATGTAGCATAGGGCAGACGTGTTGTCAAATTTAGTTTTTCCCATACATGATGCATTGGGAAAGGAGAAAAAACATCCTTCACAGGTATTCCTCCATCCTGCAATTTATCCACAGCATGCAATATATCATGCTCATCATCATAAACTCCTAGTATATTAGTCTTCATCAGTAAATGATTTTAAAGTTGTTGTTTCTTTTAATACACTTTTAACCTCACTAATAGCAATTGTTGGAATCCAGCGGAAGAAGGAAATTACACCCATTACAAACAACCCAATGGTTCCAGCAAATACTGCAACTTCTGTAATAGTAGGTTCATAAGTAGCCCATGTGGCTGGGAGAAAATCCCTTGATAATGATGTTACAACAATAACATATCTCTCAAACCACATACCAATGTTAATGAACAATGATATAATGAATACCATTGTTATATTCTTCCTAATTTTTTTGAACCAGAATAGTTGTGGAATAATAGCATTACAGGTAAGCATAGACCAGTAAGCAAATGTATACTCACCCGTTACTCTGTTTTTGAGAAATGTAAACAATTCGTATTCATTTCCTGAGTACCAGGCTGTAAACAACTCAATGAGATATGCTGATCCCATTATTAGAGATATAAAAGTAAGTATTCGTGCTATGGCTTCCAAATGACCATCCGTAACATAATCGTTGAATTTGTATAACTTTCTGAGTACTATCATTAGGGTAAGTACCATGCCAAATCCTGAGAATATGGCACCTATTACGAAGTATGGCGGAAATATGGTTGTGTGCCAACCAGGAATTACCGATACTGCAAAGTCCATTGATACAATGGAGTGAACTGAAACTACCAGTGGTGCAGCTAGCCCTCCAAGCAATAGAGCAGCCGTTTCAAAGCGTAGCCAGCTTCTTGCATTACCAAGCCAACCAAAGCTCATTACTCCGTAAATTTTCTTTTTGATTTTGGAAGCAGTAGTTTCTCTTATTGTTGCAAAATCAGGAATCATACCTAAATACCAAAATAAAAATGAAGCTGTTAAATATGTAGAAATAGCAACAACATCCCAAAATAGAGGAGAGTTAAAGTTATCCCAAAGAGGTCCTCTGGTATTCCAGTAAGGGAATATGAAAAAGCCGTCCCATATACGACCCATATGAATCAATGGAAATAATCCTGCAGCCATTACTGCAAAAATAGTCATCGCCTCTGCGGCTCTATTTATTGAGGTTCTCCATTTTTGACGTAGAATCAATAAGAATATCGAAAATGCTGTACCTGCATGTCCAATCCCAATCCACCAAACAAAATTGATAATAGCCCAACCCCAAGCCACATTATTATTCAAGCCCCAAGTACCAATTCCTGTGCTTATGGTATTATAAAACCCCCATACACCCCAAATCATGGCAGAAATTGCTAGGAAAGCTGTTACATACCACCATCTTGGCATGGGTGCATCCATTGGGCGTAACACATCTTGGGTAACATCCTTTAAGCTCTTGTTTCCCTTAATTAATACTCCTCTGACTCTTGTGTTATACATTTTCTCAGATTTTAATCATTTCAAATTTTACTACGACTCGTTATTTCTTACTCTTGTTAAGTAACTTGTTGATGGCAGCGTATGCAAAGATTCAAGCAAATGATACATACGAGGGTTATCTTGATCTTCTTTGATTGCTGAATTTTCATCAAGTAAGTTTCCAAATGTAATTGCATCCGTAGGACAGCTCTGTTCACATGCCATTTTAATATCACCTTCACGAAGCTCTCTATCTTGCATCTTTGCAGTGAGTTTACCTTCTTGGATTCTTTGAACACACATTGAACATTTCTCAACAACACCACGCTGACGAACTGTAACATCTGGATTTAAAACCAGTTTACCAAGCTCACTATTCATGTTATAGTCGAAGTTATTATTGTTTACAAACTCAAACCAATTGAAGCGACGAACTTTATAAGGACAATTATTCATACAATACCTTGTTCCTATACATCTATTATACGCCATTTGATTTAATCCTTCAGTACTATGGTTTGTAGCAGCAACAGGACATACATTCTCACAAGGAGCGTTGTCACAATGCTGACACATAACAGGCATATGAAATACCTCTGGATTAGCCTCATCCTTGGAATAATATCTATCGATACGCATCCAATGCATAATTCTTCTGTTCTTAACCTGTTCTTTTCCTATTACAGGTACATTATTCTCGGCTTGACAGGCAATAACACAGTTGGCACATCCAGTACAGCTTGTCAAGTCTATTGACATACCCCAATGCAATCCATCATATTTTATTTTATTATAAAGAGTAACATTATGTTTCTCATCATAAGTGTGTAGTTCATTACCTGATTTCGGGTCTTTTTTAAATTGATCAAATGTGGTTTCACGAACTATTGGTCTTTCCTCCATATCGTGATGCATTTGAGTCATGGCCAAAGGATAAGTCTTCCCGGCAATTTTATTGATGGTAATTGATTCACCAAATTTAAAACCAAATGCATTGAAACCTCTTCCATCGCCAGCTTTTCCAGCTGATGTTCGCCCATATCCTACTGCAACAGATGCAGTTCCTACAGGCTGACCTGGCTGAACTAATACAGGCATTTCAATACCGTTAACCTCAACAATATCCTCTAGTTTGAGGTTGTTATCATCCGCATATGCAGGAGAGATTGCAAGGTAGTTGTCCCAAGTTGTGGTAGTAATTGGGTCTGGCATTTCTTGTAGCCATGGATTATTGGAATATTTACCTATTCCCATCCCTATTTTTTCATAGGGCACTAATTCGATATCAACATTTTTACTTGTTCTGGCTTTTAAGCTTTGTGCTGAAAAATTAGAAAGTTCATCTGATTCAACTTTGGCATGATAAACACCATCATGTTTAATGTTATTCCAGTCACTTTCGAAATTAGTGCTATCCGCGAGCATTGTTTTCCAGTTATTCTCCATATAATCAGAGAAATCGCCATCATTGCCCATCCATTTTAGCATGGTATCTTGAAATTGACGAGTATTGAAAATAGGCCTTATGGTTGGCTGCATAATACTGTAGCTTCCTCTAATTGGTTCGGCATCATTCCACGATTCCAAATAATTATGATCAGGCAGAACATAATCACATAGTTGTGCAGTTTCATCCATTGTATCAGCAAAAGAAACCTTTGTATCAACTTTGGCTAATCCAGTCTTGAAATCGCTGGCGTTTGAGTAATCATAGGCAGGATTAACATTTTGTATTAGAATACCATCAACCTTTCCTGCGTTCATATCTTTTACCAGAGCTTCCATTGCTTTTTCATTACCCTGCTTGAGATTAACTGGCAATGATATGTTAAGGGTAGTACCATAATTTCCTAGTGCGTTGTTGATTGCATTTACAATGAGTTGAATATTTAGCTCATTAGTACCTGAAACAACCAAAGACTTTCCTTTATTCTTTAATAAATCCGTTGCTACATCTGTAACATCAACCGGAGACTTGGGAGCATTGTAAACAGACATTCCCGTGGATTCGGCTATTTTATTGTAAAGGTTAAGAAGCACAATAGCCTCTTCAGAAGGTTTTATTCCAAATCTATAGTCGGCGTTTGAACCAGTTAATGACATTAAACTTTCAAACTGATAACTTCTGGACATTTTAGGATTCTTGCCAGAGATTTTTCTCGATGAAGAATATTGCTTTGAAAATGTAACAGGCATAAGCCAGTTACCAAGATAATCGGCATTAAAACCAACTATTACTTTTGCTTTATCGAAAGAATATGAGGGTATTACTGGTCTACCGAAGTTAAGATCATTTGCATTGCGAATTGCTGACATGCTCATTGCATCATACATAACCCATTCAACATTTGGATTAGCCAATGTAAACTCTTCTATCAATGCAGTTGTTGAAGGACTTATTATAGTAGAGGTTAAAAGCACTACCTTTTTTCCTTCATCCGCAAGAACTGTCAATTTCTCTATTACCTCTTTGTCAGCAGTTTCCCAATCGGTGGCATTACCACTTTTCATGGGTCCTTTTAATCGAGCATCATCATATAGATTTAATACGGATGCCTGCACACGAGAGCTTGTTCCACCCTTGGTTAGTTTAGACATGTCATTACCCTCAATTTTGATGGGTCTATTTTCACGTGTCTTCACCAGAATGCTGCAATAATCAGTTCCATCAAAAAAGGTTGATGCAAAATAATTAGCTACACCAGGAGTTAATTCTTCTGGTTGGTTAAGTAATGGTATTGCTTTTCGCACGGGCATCTGACAGCTCGATACAAGAGCTACAGCACTTACCGAAAAACCCAGCATCTTCAGAAAATCTCTTCTTGAAGATTTCGCTTTAATTTCTGATTCATCAAGTCCTTCAATTGAGAATTCGGGCTCAGCTTTCTTACTGAAATCAGATTTCGTTTTAGTTTCCCTGTAATCCTCTAGACTTTGCCAATATTGTTTATCCATGGTATATATTCTCTGGAATTATTGTTCTTTATTTAATAGTGACATTTTGCACATTCATCTCCACCAATATTTTGCACCGTAACATTTGATATCTCACCATCCTTTAGTTTTTGATGAAGTTCTTTGTATTGGTCATAAAACTTATTGGTTGCAAACTGTACATCTTCGGTTCGATGACATTCAATGCACCATCCCATGCTTAGGTCTGGTATTTGGATTATCTCATCCATCTCTTTCACTTCTCCGTGACATTGGGCACAATCAAGTTTTCCGACATTCACATGCTGAGCATGATTAAAGTAAACATGGTCTGGTAGGTTGTAAACCTTTACCCATTCAATTGGTTTATTGTTTTCAATTGAAGCATATATCTTTTCTATTTCTTTCGTCCCCGTTATGGGTCCTTCTTTTACCTGATTGTGACAATTTAAACATGTTTCAACAGGAGGAATTCCCGCACTCATACTTCTGTCAACAGTAAAATGACAGTACCTGCAATCGATCTGATTTTGCCCAGCATGAACTTTATGTGAAAACCATACCGGTTGATCCGGCTGGTAGTATTGTTGTCTTCCAAGGCTAGTAGCATCAACAAAAATTATCTCTGATATAACAACAATAGCCGTTAGCACTATTATATAATGAATCCACCTAGCCTTTACAATATGAAACACAGCTAAATCAAATAAGCTTACAACAATAAGAATAACCATAATAATGAATACATAGCTCATATTACGCATTCCATCACGTTTCATTTTTACCAATAATAATTCAGCATCTGCAGCAACATTAAGCTTATTTGCTTGTTGTTCTTCAGTATCAACAGCTGCCTGGGCAACAGCTTCACTTTCAGGAAGAACGCCACCACCTTCAATATAGAGTAATAATCCCCTAACTTCTTCGTCGGTGAAATTCTGGGAAGGCATGGGTATTTTATTATTCTCATTGTAAACCTGTACGGCTAGTTCATCACCATTCTGAATCATTTCTTGACTATTCTGGATGAACTTTATTAACCATGCCTCATCGCGCTTTTCTGATATCCCTTTCAAATTGGGACCAATTAGTTTTGCGCCGTCTATATTATGGCATGCTTTACACTGCTGGAAATTTTTCTCATCTTGAGCAGTTTGAGCAAAAGAGCTCATGGATATAAGCATCAAAAGAGAAAATAAACCGCTAAATATGTACCCTTTGATCATCAAAGCGTTAATACGAACAAAATTATTTATTATCATGGCGTAAGTATTATCAAGTAGCTGATATTTTTACTATATTTTTTTTAAAATGATATGTGTTTATCATTTCACTGAAAATGAGGCACAAAAATATTTCTTTTTTTTAATTAATTATCGCTATTTAAGTATTAAAATACTCATTAAAAGTATATGATTCTTATAATCAATATTTTAATGAAAAAATATTTATACAATACTGTTGTTAAGAACTTTCTTTTACGTTTAATTCTACTTAAAAAAACCTATTTTGAAATAGTTAATTAACTTAATGGTTAGACATTTAGCCAAAATACCGTTTTAGTTTTAAAGTGAAATTATTGTTATGGTTATAATTTATCTCCGTGGCAATTTGAAGATGCATTATTGAGCCCAAATAATTCGGCATGGCCATCATTAAATTATAAGCTGAAGTTAACTGCGCCTTTTGAAATTTTGAAGTATGTTTTTCAGGTCTTTGATATCATTACCATTTGGCACCCAACTTTGAAAGGTTGTATTAGTTTCTTTACTAAAAATACGATACTGATAAATCACCGTTGAAATATAGCTAAATGAAGCTGTTATTGCTGCACCTACATATCCAATTTTTGGTATTAGCACAATTGCAAGAACAACCGTAACTATCATTCCAACTGCATTAGCCCATAAACTTACAATTGGCCGTCCCAAGCCACTAAAATAATGACTAAATATGGTATTTATTGATAATGCGATAACTCCAGGACTTAAAGCTACAATGATAATCTTCAGGTTCTCAAATTCTGAAGTGAAAACATATTCATATATACTTGTTGGTATAATTACCAATATTAATAAGGCACAAATTGTCAGTATTACTGAAAACTTCATTAATTTTATGGTTACAATCTTGGCAAACTCTTTACTATTTGAGTTTGATATTTCAGAAAATTGAACAAGAGAAATACTTTGACCTATAAGTCGCAAGCCCTCAGTTAATTGTGTACCAGCGCCATAAATACCCACAGCATTTATACCTGTAAATATGTTTAAAAAATAAAGGCTAATTCTTTTGTTGCCCATGTGAAGCATATTAGCTACTTGGGTGGTAAAACCATATTTAAAAACATCAACAATTAATCTAATACCACCACTAAG
>JABJIE010000020.1 GCA_018661505.1 Lentimicrobiaceae bacterium | reverse complement strand
CCATGTTACATCATTATCCGGATTCTCAATTGTCCATCCATATTCATCAAGTCCATTTGTTTCAAAATCATCAATAAAATATGGTTGATATCCACCTGATTTGATGTAGTCTGATTTGGTCAATGATGCAGGACCATTCATGTTCCATGAGGTTAGGCTTACTGAATAGTATCCATTGTCATTGAATATTACCTCTGGATTTTGAGATGATTCTGATGTTCCATTTATGAATTCAACAGATGGAGGATCAAATTCCCATAACCATTGAATCGGGCTTAACTCTGTTAAATCCTCAAATATTACTGGCTCACCTTCACAAATAATATTTAGGTCTGATGTGAAATCTATTTCTGGTAGCACTGTAGAGCTTACTTCTATAAATGCCTCCTTGGTAATGCTATCCGCACCCAAATAGTTCGTGCTAACAAGCTTAACGTTATAAGAACCCTCTGTGTCATATACTATATTTTCAGGGTTTTGTGATGCGGAACTACTAGGGGTTCCTCCATCAAATGTCCATGACCATTCGGATGGGATACCTGATGTTAGGTCTGTGAAATTAACTGATTCACCAACTGGGATAATAATCTCATCTGAGATAAACTCAGCTATTGGTGGAGCTACAAAATTAAATGAAGCAATTTGAGTTTTCCAACCCCAACCTCCGTTTGTGTATTCAGTAGTAAACCAGAATGTGTTACCATCTGATGGGTCAATTCTCATTGATGAATAGTCACCCCATCTATTAACTCCAGTTTGTGATTTGGTACCTTCAAGTATGCTAGTTTCATCTATATCAAATATTCCTAGCCCAAGCGGTGCACCTGAGCTTTGGCCTGCAATTCTGATAGATGGATAAGTAGATGAGCTTGATACGGAATACCCAAGAGCAATATCTCCGTTCTGATTCATTGATATACTTCCCATCCATCTGTTCTCTCCATCTTGGGGGGCATATGTTCCCTGCTGATAAATGGACCACCCAGAACCGGTATTCCTCAGCTCATACCATCTAACACCTGCACGGCCTCCGCCCACATTAACAGTATGGTTGGCCATCATGACTTCATAGCTATCAAAATTTCTATATTGGAGCCTAACCATTGTCATACCACTTAAGGCATCAAGTTGTTGTCCAGTTCCAGGTTGACCAATATTAATACCTTGAGATGAAAAAGGCTCAGTTGCTAGATCGTTAATCCTTGTTATCGTAGAATTGGACGTGTTTACCCAGTCTATGTCTATTTCCCACATTTTTAGCTTGTTACTTCCAACGTCTACTATATAATTGGGAGAATTACTAGGAGGAGGAAGAGCGCCATCAGCATCTGCATTCAGAAGACCATAGTGATTAGAACCAACGTTAAAATAAATCATCTGCGCATTTGGGTCTCCCTGAAGCATGGCATTTCTGTCTAAAATACTCATACCCGCGGTGAATCCATTCCCAAACTGATGCGTGGAGAAATAATATCCATCATGCCATACTCCAAATTTTGGATAGTCAGGCATATTATCAAACTGAAATGCATATCTGTACCATTCTCCAAGTGGATCACTAGTTACTGATACTGCAACTAACTCATAAAAATATGGATTTTGTGCTAGAGAAAATTGTGTGGCAATCCAACGGTCAGCATATTCATCATACACAACTATAGGATCTCCATCATTGGTATTAGACCATGGCCCTGTAAAACCATCCCAAAGGGTTATATTATCAACTGGACCATATAATAAGTTACCTTCTTTATCCCAGATTGCATATCCTTGGTTTACCATTTGAAAATAGTGGTCATGCCCAACATCCCCATCCGTATCAGGAGGAGCTACTCCATAAGTGTTGGTAACACCTCCGAAATTTTGATCTATTGTTCCTTGGTTTCTGCCACCATACATAATTTTCTTCTGCTGCACCGGATCTTCTCCAGATAGGGGTGCCATGTTCTTTAATTCATCTTCAACTTCAAACTTATTGGGAACAAGCTTGTTTTTCCAGTTTCTTTTCCTCACCCCATAGGGTACTTCTTTAACTGACTGTAGAGGTTTAGATTTATCAAAGTAAATAGCTTTTGATATTTTTTCTGGATGTAGAACTTGGGCATAACTAGATTGTAACGACACAATCACAATTATGACTGAAATAACAATAACAGTGGTTAGTTTCATGGTTACCTGTTTCGATTTGAATAATGGTAGTACTTTCTGAATTACCCATTTAAATGTGATTGCAACAAAAGTAACTTAATTTATCCAACCTAAGACATTATTGTACCCCAAACAGTTGTATGTAAATTTTAATATATGGAACATAGTTGCTGCTTTTCTAATAATCTAACAATACAATTTGTAATTGCCAACCATTGAAAACATGCGATTGTTCTATTTTGGATGTATAAAAGGACTATTTTATGAGGGGTTCGATACTCAAAACTAATATCATGATAAGCACAAAGTAATTGATCCTCATGAAATAATAAAAAGGATTAAATTCTTCGGATTTTGATTTTAATAGACTGGCAAACACAACAACTAACCAAATAGCTGCAGCCAATATCATTAGTTTGAATATGATAAGGTTTATTAACCCTGACATTGCAACCATAAGGGCTGAAATTGCTGTTGCAACAGTCCATAGGAAGGTTGAGTTTTTAATCTGTTGTGTATTTATCTTTGAGGTTATGGATGGAAATCCTGCCTCCTTATATTCTTCACCATACTTAAGCATCAGTAACCAGAAATGAGGTATTTGCCACATAAAGAAGAATAATCCTAGTACCATTGCTTTTGGATCCATAAGGCTTCCACCTGCAGCAACCCATCCAACAAGAGGAGGAAGAGCTCCAATTATACTTCCTGGTATTACAGCAAATGCAGTTTTACGTTTCAATGGTGTATAGATACCATTGTACCATATTAATGCTAATAAACCTAATTGTAGTGCAAGGAATCCAGATCCAAAATATAGGATAGTTGAACCAACTATAACTTCCAAAAGTCCAATTATAATTGCTAAGTTAGATGAAATCTGTCCAGAAGGTATTGGTCGGTTACTGGTTCTTTTCATTATGGCGTCTTTGTCCTGATCCTGAATATGATTGAGGGCAGCTGAACCACATGCTAAAATAAAAATACCGATGACAGGAGATATTATCCCCAAATCAATACCATCCTTGGCAAGTATATAGCCAGCAATGGTGGTAAGTGTAACCGCAAAAGTTATCCTAACCTTATTGAGATCCACAAGTATTTTCAACCAATGTTTAATTCGCATAATTTACAATGTTGATATGTAATCAATAATATTCTTTATATCATCATCAGATAGGATATCTCCATATGAAGCCATTAAACCAGCTTGATATGTTTCCACTTCAGATGTGTTTGGATTCTTAATCTTTCCGGCGATATATTCTTCATCTACGATTATTTCTTCCCTATTTCCATCTCGTATTATTACCTCTTGTCTTCCAATTAAACCCTTAAAGCTTGGACCTATAATTCTACTACCATCACGGCTATGGCATGAAAGACATGCATTGGTTTTTAATAATGTTAATCCAGGATGCTCATTTGATAAGTTGGGCCCGCTGGTTAGCCAATTATTATAATCATCTTCACTCACTACTGTACACGAACTTAACATGTAAGAATGAAGTTGGCCGCAATATTCAGCACAAAATATATCATATGTACCTAACTTTTGTCCCGTAAACCACATCATAAAATCCTGTCCGGGTACAACATCACGTTTGATTCTAAATGCAGGTATATATAATGAATGTAATACATCAATGGATTTTAGGTTAAGCTTAACAGGTTTGTCTATTGGTATAACCAGAGAATCTGAAACTTTACCATCAGGATACTTAAATGTCCATTTCCACATTTGACCAACGGCTTCTATTTCCATTGCGTCACTAGGGGCTGTTAACATTGGTTTATAACCTATCCAACCATACCAAAACATAATCAGAACTAGAATAGTAGGAATTACCGTCCATACAATTTCCAATAATGTATTATGAGGTATATTGGTAGCCACAGGGTTATTCTTTTTTCTGTATTTAAACAGAAAGTAAATCATTACAAAGGTTATTGCGATGAGAAAAAATACAGATATTCCCAGTATCACGTAAAGTGATAAATCAACACCTTCAACAAAATTCGATGCGTTCATGAATTAATTTTTATCTAGTTAAATAGTCAAAGATTAGCATAATCAGAAAAATGACGAACATTGACATTACTATAAGGATCATTATTCTGTAGATTTTAGGATCATACTTTAAATGCATAAAATAATATGCAACTACTAAAGCTTTTACACTAGCAATAAATAATGCAGTTGCAACTGTTAGAGTGTTGAGGTCAGCACCAAACACTGAAATAAACACCGTCATAAAAGTTAACAAAATTAAACTTACCCATGTGCCAAAATGTTCAGCGTAACCAGTTATATGATAAGAGTCTTCCATATGATTATTTTTAGTATTGCTCATATTATTAATGGATTAGGTAGAATAAAGGAAACAAGTAAATCCAGATTAAATCAACAAGGTGCCAATACAGGCCTGAATTTTCCAGAAGTTGATTCTTATTTTTATTTTGTGATCCATTCTTAATTTTTTTCATTACAATAAGAATAAATACCATGCCTACTACAACGTGCAAACCATGCAATCCCGTCATAAAGAAATAGAGGTAGAAGTATAATTGTTCTCCAAAGGGCAAGTTTGTAAAGTGGTCCATACCTGGCCAAAATCCATGTTCAATTTTCGCACCCCATTCAAAATACTTTATAACCAAAAATATCACAGCTGCTGCAACAGTTAATGCTAATAATATTAATGATAGTTTGGAGTTCCCCTTTTGAATTGCAGTTATTGACATAGCTACTGTCATGCTACTTGTTAGCAAAACCACAGTATTAATTGTTCCAAGCCATACATTAAGATTAAACGAGGCAATCAGGAAGGCATCAGGATTTAGAGCCCTATATACCATGTATACCATGAATAATCCTCCAAAAAGCAATAGCTCTGTATAGAGGAATAACCACATTCCTAATTTTGAAGCCTTGGCATCATAATTATGACCGGAGTTTGGTAGTGAAAATGAATGTTCCATTATTTAATATTAGTTATTAATAGTTAATTCTAATTATTTTGGTTGAAATACTAACTATTTTTAGCATTTGGATAATTGTAAGGTCCACCCTTTGCTAATTTAGGCATTTTGTCAAAATTGTACAACGGCGGTGGTGATTTTGTTTGCCATTCGAGTGTAATACCATTCCATGGATTATCCGGAGCTTTCTTTCCTTTTCTATGGGCAATGAATAAATTTACCAGCATGATTATTAATCCAGTAACCATTATCCATGATCCAACTGTACTTACCTGATTTAGTGTATGGAACTCTGGAAGATAATCATAGTAGCGGCGAGGCATTCCCATCACACCTAGAATTAACATTGGGAAATAAAGTATATTTAACCCAATAAAAATTATTGCAAATGCTAGTTTAGCTACTGCTTTGTTGTACATTTTACCCCACATTTTTGGGAACCAATAATGAAGTCCTCCAATAAAGGCAAATCCAGTACCTCCAAGCATTACGTAGTGAAAGTGTCCCACAACAAAATATGTGTCATGAAGATGGACATCTGCTGCTAAAGCTCCAACTACCAAACCTGTTAATCCTCCAATCAGAAAGTTGAAAATAAAGGCTAAAGCATACAGCAAAGGGACTTCGATATCGATGGAACCTTTGTATAATGTGGCGAGCCAGTTAAATACCTTAATGGATGTTGGTATGGCCACAAAGAATGTCAGTAGTGAGAAAATCCATGCTGAAGGGCCACTCATTCCAGATGTGAACATATGGTGCCCCCAAACAAAATAGCCAACTAATGCTATACCCATACTTGAGTATGCAATTGCTTTATAACCAAAAATTGTTCTTTGAGAGAAAGTAGGTATAATTTCACTAACAATTCCCATGGCCGGCAGTGCCATTATATAAACAGCAGGGTGGGAGTAAATCCAAAACAAATGTTGGTATAAAATTGGATCTCCTCCAATTGCTGGATCGAAAAGACCTATGCCCAATACTCTTTCAGCTAAAATCATTAGGAGTGTTATTCCAATGATTGGGGTTGCAAGCAACTGTATCCAGGAGGTTGCATATAATGCCCAAGAAAATAATGGCATGTCGTTAAAACCCATACCAGGTGCACGTAACCTATGTATTGTTACTATGAAATTTAGCCCGGTAAGTATGGAGGAAAAACCAAGTACAAATGCTGCTAAAACTGTCATTGATACATTTGTGCCAGTTTTAACACTATATGGAGCATAAAAGGTCCATCCTGTATCAGCTGGCCCATCTCCAAAAATTAATGTTCCAAGTGCAAATATTGCACCTATAACATAAAGCCACCATGACATTAAATTAATTCTTGGAAATGCTACATCATCTGTACCAAGCATTATGGGTAAAAAGAAATTACCAAAGACAGCTGGTATGCTGGGTATAATGAAAAGAAAAACCATTATTACACCATGCAGCGTGAAAACCTGATTGTATGTCTGTGCTTCAATAATATCCGCTCCCGGATTAAATAATTCTAATCGCATTATAACACCAAGTATAACCCCCACAAGGAAGAATGATCCAACTGTGTAGAGGTATAATAGTCCTATTCGTTTATGATCCAGAGTGAATATCCATGAAAACAACCCTTTAGTGACGTCCAAATAACTGGGTTGTGAAGCTGAAGTTCCTGTCATATTATTAAGTATTAATTTTTTTATGTTTTCTACCTTTAATTACTAGTGTGCCAAGTAAAAGTATGGCTAATAAAAGTATTATGGATCCTGAAATTTTAGTAAAATTAAGAACGTATTTTTGTCCTTCAGGATCATAAGTGAAGCAATATTTTAACATTTTGTTTATGGTCGGTCCAGATTTTTCTTCTGCAGCCTCAGCAATCGCCATCTTCAGGTCAAATGGTAAAAAATGATCGCTGCCATATAAGTATCTTGTTATTTTTCCCTTGGGGCTAATAACAATAAGTGTTCCTGGATGAATGTATTCTTTCCCTTCCTTTTTTACCTTAAAACCAACTTGATCCAAGAGATTATTAATGTTGGTGCTGTCGCCAGTGAAAAATTTCCATGAACCTTCGGTGTCTCCATGGGTTACAAGCTTTTGGTAAGTTTTCTTCTTTTTTCGTGCCAGAGGTGTTTGCTCAGTGGGAGAGAAACTGATGGTAAAAGCTTGGTAATCTTTACCAAGTTCTATATCCGTTCGGTCCATTGCCTCCGCAAAACCATTTAATAGTGGACTGCATATACCAGGACATTCGTAATAAACCAGTGAAATTATGGTTGGTTTGTCTATGGATTGTTTGAGATTTATCTCGTTAAATTGTTCATCAGTGAACACAAGATTATCACCAATATATTCATCTAGATGCTCATAAACTCCTAATTCATCTTGAGCACATATATAAGATGAGGTAAATATTATTAAAACTAACATTAACCATACACCTTTTAGGATACTTAATCTACTCATTATCAATAATATATGTTAATATGATATTATGCCACTAATTTAGAAAAAATCTAAATTGACATAATCTTTGAAAATATGATATAAAACATATTTTGTGAAAAAATAAGGATTACTTAACAACAACTCCAGTTGCTTCATATGTATATTCAATAAGAGGCTCGGTTATGGAATTAATTTCTTCCTTTGAAAGCCCCTCTGCAGCGGCCATTTTCTTTCTAATGTCTACTGATATAATTTCCTTTGACGCAATCCCGTTCACAAGAACAGTTTTTTCTGCAATATCCTTTGGAACAGTAAAGTTATTATCTTTAAAGGTAATGTGTATTAATTCGGTATCACCCATTCCTAACTCCAACCAACAACCCGTAGATTGGCATACATTCTCTACCTTACCAATTAGTTTGACTTCCTTTGAATCACTATCTTTAAGTAAGTCTGGTAATCTTCTTGCATCCGCAGCATTTTCGGTGGTAACGGGGTTACCATAGGTTTTGTCCGTTACAGGAGCTTCTATCTTTTTTGGTTTAAAATTAGTAGATTTTTTGGCTTGCTTATCGGGATTTCCATTACAAGAAACGAAAATAAGAGTGATTGAAATAATCCAAATAAAGTTTTTCATTGCTTTAAGTTTATTAATAATTACAAGAATACAGGCCATAAATATGACCTGTCTTTTTGCGTAATTATCTAATTATCTTGATATCTTTTACTTCGTCTAATGTGATTTCACCTCCCTTGTTTCCCCAGGCATTTAGGACATAGTTAATAACATCAACTGCATTTTTATGGGTATCTACTTGGTAAGCCATTGGTAAATTATAAGTTACTCCATTTACAATCATTTCCTCATGTGAACCATTTAAAACCTGCTCCACAGCACGCTTTTTGTCTGCAAATAGATAATCGGAATTTTTCAAAGGGGGAAAAGCACTTGGTATCCCCATTCCATTTACTTGATGACATGCAACACATTTTGCAGCATAGATCTTTGCTCCCTCTGGGTATTTGGCGTCAGCTGGATCATCACCAGGAGTCAGTGCCATGGCAGAAGATATAAATGTTACAAGGAATAAACTTAGAATGGGGGTTATTATTTTTTTCATGATCTTTTGTTTAATATTTTGATTTGCAAATCTACTAAACTAATTTTAAATAAACCCATAAAATTTATATTGGGAAATTGGTAAAAATAATTCCAGATTACGTAATTACTTATTTTGGTTTAGAATTTGTTAAACAGAGTTGCAACCAATGCAGCAAAATGGTTTTTCATTCCACCTAATAGTAGGATAACTGCCACAATCTTCTCCACAATGTAAGCAACTTTTACCCATCACAAGATAATTATCATTGTGCTAATTTAGGGTTAACATTAACATTTGCAAATGTTATTGCCCACATACCTCTAGGCTGACCATCTTCAAAGTTTATTGCCTTATCGTCTGGATATAATTCCTTTATCTTGTCATTTAATTCGTTTGTCATTGTGCTGCCTGGAGTACCATGACATGTGAGGCACATATTGTTAGTTAGGATAGGTTTATAGTAAACAGGATTACTATTTTGATTCACAGCAACCTTAGCTTTTAATGGTTTTTTGTCCAAGTACTCCATCACGTATTGCTTGTAAATTTTAGACTCAAAATCATCCATTTTATTGGCAACATTTCTATTCTTCTTAGCCAATCTTTTTACTATTACATTTTCAGCTTTAGCAATTGAATCCGTAATTCTCATTGCATCAAGGTTACAGAAACTTATGGCATTTTCAGGTCCACCACTTGCCATTGCATTCTTTAAAGATTTTCCCAATTCAACTTGAGTTATTATTGCTATTGAAGACCCCTTTTTCTTGATGGTTTTAAATGCTTGGTTATTTTGGCTGATGTAACTAACCTTGACATCTTTTTCTTTAGTTTCTTCTTTTATAGTTTGAGTAGGCGTGTTAGAACATGAACTCAAAATAAACATGAAGATGATTAGATAATTATAAAAATATTTATTCATTTTATATTAGAATTAGACAAGTATCAAAACCCATATGTTTATTCGATTACATCGGTAACTGATCCTACAAACCTGAGTTCAACACCTGCAAGAGGATGATTAAAGTCCATGGTTACTGCATCTTTCATGATAACTTTAATTGTTCCCACATGTTTATTACCATGCTTATCGGTGAGTGGTATTTTGTTGCCCACCTGCATCATGTCGCTGTTTATATTACCATCTTCAGCAAATGTATCCATTGGCAAATCAAAAACTGCATAGGCATCCAATGGTCCGTAAGCATCTTTAGGTGGGATTATAAAATCAAAATTATCGCTTTTTTGCAATCCAATGATATTAGATTCAAATAATGGTAATAGTTCTCCAATACCGAATTTAAATTTCATAACTTGATCAGCTGGTGTTTTTTCCAAAACTTCTCCAGTTTTATTATTGGAAAGGGTATAGTCTATTGCAACTATGCTATTTGATGTTATTTTCACAGAAATCTATTAACATTACAAAGTCATGTTTCATAATAAATATTAAACATGCCTAGTTATTATTATACATTTTGCTTTTTTATGAGATTTAAGGCACTTCCTGACTTAAACCATTCAATTTGATTGGCGTTATAAGTATGGTTAGTGAGTATTTCATCTTTTGTTCCATCCTTATGAGTAACTACTATTTTAATTTGCTTGCCCGGAGAAAAGTATTCAAGTCCTGTGATGTCAAATGAATCATCTTCAAAAACTTTATCATAATCGCTTTTGTTTGCAAATGTCAGCGCTAAAACTCCCTGCTTCTTAAGGTTAGTTTCATGAATTCGAGCAAATGACCTTACCAATACGGCCTTAACTCCCATAAATCTGGGTTCCATAGCAGCATGCTCTCTAGAAGAACCTTCTCCATAATTTTCATCTCCAATTACTATGGTTCCAATACCTGCATCTCGCATATTAGCTGCAGCCTGGGGGACTGTTTCATACTCACCATTTACCTGGTCTTTTACAAAATTCGTTTTGTCGTTGAAATAATTTACCGCACCAATCAATAAGTTTTGTGATATGTTCTCAAGATGACCTCTATATCTAAGCCAAGGCCCAGCCATTGAAATATGATCTGTGGTACATTTTCCTTTGGCTTTAATGAGAAGTTTTAGATTGGAAAAGTCATTTCCGTCCCACTCCAAGAATGGGTCTAGTAATTGTAATCTTTCAGAGGTTGGGTTTACTACCACATCGATATTACTTCCATCTTTTGCAGGAGCCTGATAACCAGGATCCTTTACATCAAATCCTTTTGAAGGATAGACAACACCAATGGGCTCATCAAGTTTTACCATTTTACCGTCTTCGCTTTCAATTTCATCCGTAAGAGGATTAAAATCTAGCTTTCCTGCAATTGCATAAGCCATTACCATGTCCGGTGAGCTAACAAATGCATAGGTATTAGGATTTCCATCGTTTCTTTTGGCAAAGTTCCTATTAAATGATGTTATTATAGAATTTTTATGCTGATCTTTAACATCTTCGCGGTCCCACTGTCCGATGCATTGACCGCATGCATTTGCTAATAATGTTGCACCTAATTTTTCAAAATCTTCTATTAACCCATCACGTTCTATGGTATATCTAACTAACTCAGATCCTGGTGTTATAAATAAGTTTGACTTTACCTTTAGGTTTTTATCAAGGGCTTGACGTGCAATGGATGCTGCCCTGGTAATATCTTCATATGATGAATTTGTACATGATCCTATTAAGCCTGCTTCTAGGTTTAATGGCCAGTCATTTTTCTTGGCTACATCACTTATATCGGAAACTGGAGTTCTGAGGTCTGGCGTAAAAGGCCCATTTAAAGCAGGCTCAAGCTCACTTAAATTAATTTCAATAACCTGATCAAAATATTTCTCAGGGTTTGCATATACTTCTGCATCTCCTGTGAGGTGCTCTGCAATTGCATCTGCTAAATCTGCTACGTCGGCTCTGCTTGTTTGTCGCAAATATTCAGCAGTTTTATCATCATAGCCAAATGTACTTGTAGTAGCACCTATTTCAGCTCCCATATTGCATATGGTAGACCTTCCTGTAGCACTTAAGCTAGATGCACCCTCACCAAAATACTCTACAATAGCTCCTGTACCACCTTTTACTGTAAGTATATCTGCAACTTTAAGTATTACATCTTTAGGAGCAGTCCATCCACTTAGTTTTCCTGTTAATTTTACGCCAATAAGTTTTGGGAATTTAAGTTCCCATGGCATATCAGCCATCACATCAACAGCATCTGCACCACCAACACCAATTGCAATCATAGCAAGTCCTCCAGCATTTGGAGTATGAGAGTCAGTGCCAATCATCATTCCTCCTGGAAATGCATAATTTTCTAAAACTACTTGATGAATAATACCTGCGCCTGGTTTCCAAAACCCTATGCCATATTTATTGGATACCGATGATAGGAAATCATAAACCTCTTGATTGGTGAAGTTGGCTTTGTCAAGATCTTTCTCAGCACCTTCTTTGGCTTGGATTAAATGATCACAATGTACACTTGATGGCACCGCAACCTTATTTTTACCTGCTTGCATAAACTGTAGTAAAGCCATTTGTGCTGTGGCATCTTGCATTGCAACCCTGTCTGGACGAAAATCTACATATGATTCACCTCTTTTATATTCAGTACTAGCAACTCCTTCGTCAAGATGTGAGTAAAGTATTTTTTCAGTTAAGGTCATGGGCTTTGCAAGCATCTTCTTTGCTGAATTTATACGAGATGGAAATTTACCATATAGGTTGCGGATCATTTCAATGTCAAATGCCATAGTTTAAAAAATTTGTTGTTAATGTATTATTTAATATTTCTTTTTGGATGCAAACATCATTTAATTCTGCAGTCCGCGCCCGCTTTTGTTAATTCTACCCTCTTGATTATATTCTTTAATAAGACGATCAAGTACTCCGTTAACAAATACTTTACTGTTGTTGGTGCTAAAATATTTGGCGAGTTCGATATATTCATTAAGAGTTACTTTAACTGGAACCGTTTCCATTTTTTGTAATTCTATAATTGCCATTTTAAGAAGGATTATATCCATGACTGGAATTCTTTCAAATTCCCAGTTTTTGGTTCTATGCTTTAATTCCTCATCAATATCACTATCATTCCTCAAGACTGTTTTGTATAGCACCCTTACGAACTCCCTATCTTCATTCTTACCCTTTAAAGTTGGTTTATAAATACCTGGTAAGCTACTTTCGGAGCTGAATTTTGAATTAAAGTTTTCTATGAACTTTATTAGTAGTAAGATTACAAGGTCATAACCATCCGTAAAATACACACTCTTTTCCTCATAAAAAGCTTTAAGAAGATCATAATCAGGTAAACATTGGTCTATAATTTTAATGATTACCTTTTTGTCTGCTTCAATTGAATTATCCTCCGATGCCATATACTTTTTAAAGAATTCCTTTTCTCTAACTAAGTTATAGAATTTCATTATCATATCCGATTGGTCCGTCCAGTTAACTTTTAATCGATTTTCGTTAAGAATAAATTCATTATTGTTTTCAATACCAATGAGAACTTTGTTATTGATAAACTTTGTATTGGGATTGAGATCTTCCTCCTTAGGGTAGAACTTATGTTTGTTTTCTTCAATACGAATCTCAGCAAACCTTTTAATTTCAACTAAAAACGAAAGCTGGAACAAAAATAAATCATGAAGTTTATCGATGCTTTCGAGAAGTTGCTTTTCACCTTCGATTATATCGCTTGTTCCCCCTGTATACCAAGAATAAAGAGATTGTAGCACTTTTATTCTGAGATGTCTCCTATATAGCATAAGGTGTTCGTATTTGTATGAACTATTTTTTTAATTGCGTGGCAAAAATAATTTTATTTGTAGAGATACACTCATAAATTGAGTTATTATTTTAACATCAATAAATAATTTAGCTATTAATCACAAGACCATCATAAGCTGCAAATACTCCCTTAGGGAGCTCATTTTGCAAATCATTGTGAAATCCCATTAAGTGGCTGATGTGGGTTAGGTATGCTTTCTTTGGCTTTAAATGGTCTATGACTTTTAGCGCTTCTTCTAGGTTGAAATGAGTTGGATGTTTTTCTCTTCGTAATGCATTTAGTACTAAAACATCGCACCCCTTTAGTAACTCCATTGATAATGGAGGTATAAAATTTGTATCTGTTACGTAAGCAAAATCATTAATTCTAAAACCAAGGACTTGATTGTTAAAATGCATCACTTTTACTGGCAGTATTTGTGTGCCATTGATTTCAAATACTTTATCATCGATTGTAATTAGATCATATTTTGGTAAACCTGGGTAGTTATTCTTAAATGCATATGAGAATTCACGTTTTATTTCCAGTTGATCAAATTCAGTGGTGTAAATTGGCATGGGTTTTCTTGAAACATAATTAAAAGATCTAACATCATCTAAACCTGCAATATGATCTCTATGCGAATGAGTTACAATGATAGCGTCCAATTTCTTAACGTTATTCCTTAGCATTTGATACCTAAAGTCCGGACCCGCATCAATACAAAAAACATTATCATCTACTTCCACAAGAGCACTAGTCCGTAGACGATTATCTTTTTTATCACCTTTTGTGCATACATCACATTCACATGCAGGAACTGGAACTCCCTGAGAAGTGCCTGTGCCTATTAAAGTAACTTTCATTGTATCTATTTTCAATTTGATGCAAAATTAGGTGATTTTTTATTAGAAATTGCTGAACAACTATGGGGTGATAAAACTATGTACTTATAATACTATCCGGTTGATAAATTAGACATAATAATGAGTTTCAAATGTTCTACATTTATACATTCTTTATAAATTTACGGCAGTTTACATAAAGTAATAAGCCGGTGGTTAAAAAGCTAACTATAATTGATTTGTTTATTAAAATCAGGATGTTGATTAAAAATATACCTGAGCATTTCAATAATGGAAATCATCTAACGATGAATGATTCTAGCATAGCATTTGTTTTAAAAGTAAAAGATTTTGATGAATATAAATCGATAAGCACTACTTTAGATTCAATTATGAATAAGTATCCGCGGTCACAATTTATAATTTTAAGTAATTCTGATTTTTCACAGGATTTACACGGGAAATATACTTTGATATCTCCAAAGGACTTTGATATTTTTGGATTTGAGAAACCAGCCTTAAGTTCCTTTCTTACTAGCAATACTTTTGATTTAATGATTAGTTTTGTAAAATCGATGAAACCAATAAATAAATTAATCATTAGTAGGATAAACTCTAGCTATAAGATCGGGTTACAAGGTATTGATGATATTTATCTTTTTGACATAACAATTAAAAATGATGCTGTAGACATAGCGTCACAGCTAGAGCAGTATGAATATTATATTTCGAATTTAAATATAAATAAATGAATAACCTTTCAGGAACTGGAGTAGCAATTGTAACACCTTTTGAATTGTCAGGAGAGATAGATTTTGAAGGATTAACAAAACTCCTTAATCATATAATATCAAATGGAGTTGATTTTGTAGTTGCTCTGGGTACTACAAGTGAGGCTGTAACACTATCTAAGAATGAGAAAAGTGAAGTAGTTCAACATGTATTGAAGGTTGTAAATGGAAGAACCCCAGTTATAATTGGTATCGGAGGCAATAATACAGCCTCAGTTATTGAGGAAATAAAGAGTACGGATTTTGAAGGAATATCTGGTATTTTGAGCGTTGCTCCATATTATAACAAGCCAAATCAAAGAGGCATTTATGAGCATTTTAAGGCAATTGCATCTGAATGTTCTGTGCCAATTATATTGTATAATGTACCAGGTAGAACAAGCTCTAATATTGATTCAGAAACTTGTATTAAGCTCGCTCATAACTTTAGAAATATTATTGCTGTAAAAGAAGCCTCAGGAGATTTAACTCAGATAATGGAGATAATAAGCAGCAAACCTAATGATTTTAACGTTTTATCTGGTGATGATGCGCTTACATTTCCCATGGTTGCCCTTGGTGCAAAGGGCGTAATTTCAGTAGTTGCAAACTCTTTTCCTGCTGAATTTTCAACTATGGTTAAACATGCCTTAAATGGAGAAAATGCCGCTGCTAGAAAAATACATTATAGCTTACTTTCATTTATTGATATGATTTTTAGAGAAGGAAATCCAGCTGGTGTAAAAGCTGCCCTTGAGATACAAGGTATTATGAAAAATAACCTTCGTTTACCAATGGTACCGGTTACCAAATTATTGTACGATGAAATATCACAAGAAGTTAATAAACTAAAGTAATAGCCAAAATCAACAACCTTTTTTAGAATACTATTGTCAAATAGGCAGAGAAAAATTTTGAGGAATGAAGAAGTTTTGCTTAATATTTGTAATTAGCCTGATTTCAGGATTAGTTTTCGGACAATCAAATAATATTCAAGAAGCTCTGAAAACCATTAAAGATAGGGGAGAAGTATATTTCAAATTTGATTCTAAGAATATTATATCATCTACGATTCTAGATTTAAACTCCATAATATCAATCGATAAGGTCTTGAGCAAAGAGGTGTTTGCATATGCCAATGCCAGAGAGTTTGATAAGTTTCTTAAGTATGGAATTGATATTGAGGTATTGACACCACCTTCTATGGTTCACAAGTCCATATTAGACAATTCAACAAAATCAAGGGAGATTGGTTCATGGGACTATTATCCAAACTGGAGTGAGTATAATACCATTATGAACCAGTTTGTTACATCTTTCCCAAATTTGTGTGAGCTAGTTACAATAGGAACAAGCACCCTGGGAAAGGAATTATTATGTATTCATATTAATAATGATTTAACATCGGAGCAGCCCGAACCAGAATTTCTATATACATCATCCATGCATGGTGATGAGCTTACAGGATATGTTTTAAGTCTTAGATTAATTGATTATCTATTGGAAAATTATGGAACTGATCCAGATGTTACACTCATGGTTGATAATATTGACATTTGGATAAATCCACTTGCCAATCCTGACGGTACGTTTGCAGGAGGGGATAACTCTGTTTGGGGAGCAACACGAGGAAACTCAAATTTCATAGATTTAAATCGTAACTATCCTGATCCTGAAGATGGCCAACATCCTGATGGTAATGCATGGCAGGCTGAAACAATTGACTTTATGGATTTTGCAGCCGAAATGGATTTTGTAATGTCAAGTAATTTCCATGGTGGAGCAGAGGTTGTAAATTACCCATGGGACACATGGTCTACTCTCGCTGCAGATAATGACTGGTGGGTATTTGTTAGTAGGGAGTATGCCGACCTTGTTCATGAAAATGGGTGGCCTGGATACTTTACTGATTTAAATAATGGAATTACCAACGGCTATGCCTGGTATTCCATAGATGGAGGTAGACAGGATTATATGAATTATTTTCATAATTGCCGTGAAATGACACTTGAGCTTTCCAATGCAAAAACACCTCCTGAAAGCCAGTTAAATAACTATTGGGATGCAAATTATAAGTCATTATTAGCCTATTTGAACCAGGTAAGAAATGGCTTGTCGGGTACTGTTACAAATGCTTTAACTGGTGTGGGAGTGCCTGCTATGGTATGGATTGATGGACACGATATGGATAATTCAGAAATATATGCCAATCTACCATTTGGTAATTACAATCGCTTGTTGAAGCAAGGAAATTATAATGTTACTTTTTCAGCACTAGGATATTATGATCAAACTATTAATGTTTCAATAATCGATGACCAAAGTTTAACACTTGATGTTTTTATGATACCGGTGGGAACATTAATCTCCAATTTTGAAGCATCAACAAATATTACTGGCACAAATACACTTGTTGACTTTTATGACCTTTCCACAGGAAATGATATAATCACTTGGGAATGGATTTTTGAAGGATCTGTTCAAGGTGTATCTTCACTCACAAATCCAACTGGAATTGAATATTTAGATGTTGGCGAGTTTGATGTTTCGTTAACAATTACAGATGATTTTGGTAATGCTGATACGAAGATTATTGAGGATTATATAATTGTTAAAGAGTCTATTATAATTAGTGATACAACCGTATCCACCTGCGATGCAATATTCTACGATTCTGGATTCGAAAATGGGAATTATTCCAACGATGAAAATTTTACAATTACATTTTATCCTGATGTTCCTGGAACTTATGTTATGCTTGACTTTATGGAGTTTAAATTGGAAAATTCATGGAATTGTGCAAAAGACCATATTAGGATTTATGATGGTATTGATACTACAACATCAGAATTAGGTATTTGGTGTGGCGATATTGGGCCTGGGATACAGACAGCTTCAAATGAACAAGGAGCTCTAACGGTATATTATTATTCGGATTCAAACTTAAACGAATCAGGTTGGAAGGCAATAGTAAGTTGTGACTCTAATGTTGGCATAAACAATTTTAAAGAAGTGGAATTTAAGATATTTCCAAATCCAGCATCGTCATTCTTAAATATTCAATCCAACGAAATTATCCATTACGTTACTCTATCGGATATTTCTGGAAGAACTCTTAAAAGGTATTACTTAGATATTGATAAGTCGGAAATAAATATTTCAGATGTTGAAAATGGTATTTATATTATTTCATGTGCAACTGACTCCAATATACTAACCAAGAAATTAATTGTTCGTTAGTGTTACCAATTAATAAGAGTCTCATTCCACATTAGCCCTCTCAAGGAAACAAAAAGCACAATTGTTACTATTATTATTAATGTTGATGCTCCAATAAACCTCTCTTCTTCATCAAAATATTGTGTATCCATTTTACTTACCCTTAGAGTAATAAAAATAAGTATAAATGCCATTGTTATCCAAGAATAAGATTCCTGAAATAAAATATTTGGAAGGAAATATGCCAGGTATATAAGAGTACCGAATATAAAGGGAAGCAATAGTTGAGATGTTATAAAAAATGGAAAGTTTCTTTCACTGAGCTGGTTGAAATAAGAGTTAGCTGACAATGCTACTGGTTTTGACATAGTATAGGCTGTTCCTAAAAGTCCCACAAATCCTAATAATGCAACAATCATCTTAGCAGTGTCAGTTAAATACATCCAGTTAAAGACGTGTCCTACACCTTCTTTGAAAATATTACCTATCATAAGGCTACCAAATAAAAAATTAAAGGCATGAAGTGAAATCCATATGAGTAGTATTTTTATTCTTGCTGGCTCCTGAACAAAGTGCCAAAATGCAATTAATGCTAAACCCCCCAATATTAATATCATTATGGGACCAGCACTATAAATAAGTTTGACAGCATCATGAGTCCATTCATGAGATTCAATATAGTAGAATACTTGGCTGTGGTTGAACCCTACATCGTAACCAAAGTTGCCGGCAAGGGCAATTTTTATAAAGTGATTAGTATAAAAAATTAGCAGATATGCTAAAATGTATGTAACCGTTGAATTTAAGGTGATGAGCCAAAAATTTATGGTGGTCAGCTCTAATTCTTTTTTCATTTCTTGAAGCAGGGATTACCTATTCAATGGTTATAACCTTTATCTCGTCTATATATTCGTTATTTTCTAACTTTCGTTTAACCTCAGCAAATGTTTTAACTGTATAATCAACATCTTCAAGGGTATGTATAGCTGTTGGTATTAGCCTTAGCATAATTAGTCCTTTGGGGATCACAGGATATGCTACTATTGAGCAGAATATATTGTAGTTTTCACGAAGGTCGTAAGTAATTTGAGTAGCCTCAGGAACTCCTCCATTCAAAAATACTGGAGTTACTGGTGAGTTTGTGTTTCCAATATTTAAGCCAGCATCAACAAGACCTTTCTGCAGGGCAGTCACAATAGACCAAAGTTTATCTTTGTGTTCGGGCTGGCTTCTAAGCAATTCAAGACGCTTTAAAGCACCAATAACCATGGGCATTGGTAAAGATTTTGCAAAAATTTGTGAACGCATATTGTATTGCAAGTATTTTACTATTTCTTTTTTTGCAGCTACAAAACCACCAATACCTGCCATGGACTTTGCAAACGTTCCAAAATATAAATCCACTTCATTTTGTAGACCAAAATGTTCATCAGTACCTGCTCCTGTTGGTCCCATTGTTCCAAAACCATGTGCATCATCAATAAAAAGCCTGAAATTAAATTTCTTTTTTAATTTAACGATTTCATCAAGTTTTCCAAGATCACCAGACATTCCGTATACACCTTCAGTTATTACAAGAATTCCTCCACCTGTTTTGTTTACAATCTTTGTGGCCCTTTCAAGCTCCCTTTCAAGGTTTTCCATGTTGTTATGGGGGTACACAAATCGTTTCCCAAAATGTAAACGCATTCCATCAATTATACAAGCGTGAGCTTCAGAATCGTAAACGATAACATCTTTTCTGTCTACCATGGCATTGATGATACTCACCATTCCTTGATATCCATAGTTTAATAAATATGCTGCTTCACGGCCTACAAAATCTGCTAGTTCTTTTTCTAGTTGTTCATGATATTTTGTTTGACCAGACATCATACGAGCTCCCATAGGATAAGCCATACCCCATTCTGCAGCTGCATCTGCATCTGCTTTTCGTACTTCAGGATGATTACCAAGTCCAAGATAGTTATTTAAGCTCCAAACCAAACGTTTTTTGCCCTCGAACATCATATAGTTTGAAAGTTCACCTTCTAGTTTTGGGAACATAAAGTACCCTTCAGTTTGTTTTGCATATTTTCCCAGAGGACCAGGATTTACAACACATTTGTTAAAAACGTCCATCGTTAGATATAGATTAAAATTTAATGCAAAAATATAGAATTCATTTTATAGAACAAGTTTATTTAAATAGTTTTTATGGGCGGTATTTTAATCTGTTAAAATTAATAAAAACTTAATGTTTGTTAACACTGCATTTTCCTTAAGAATATTGATAATATTCGTACACGAAAAACGTTTTGTACTTCAATAAATTATTTTAATTTTGCGGCATGCTTAGAAAATTAGTTTTTATATCCTTAATCGCTGGTATTGTGGCACTTGGGCATTCTTGTAAAAACTACTCTAAAATTTTAAAGAGTGGTAACAATGAACTTAAGTATGAAACTGGGATAGATTTATACGAAAAAGGTGACTTTAATAGGGCCCTTCAGTTTTTTGATTTGTTGAGAGCTGTGAATCGTGGTACCGAAAAGGGTGAAAAGCTAACATACTATACAGCAGATTGTTACTATCAAATGAAGGATTATCAAATAGCGAGCTATTATTATAAACAATATGCTCAAATGTATCCGAGAGGTGAATATGCTGAGGATGCTGCCTATTTGAGTGCCTATTGTAATTATTTGGAATCACCAAGACCTAGTCTTGATCAAACTAATACTTACCTGGCTTTGAAAGAATTACAAACATACATTGATCTCTATCCCCAAAGTCCAAGAATTGATGATGCGCATATTTTAATGGATGATTTGAGAGAGAAGCTAGAGATTAAAGCCTACAATGTTGGAATGTTATACTATAAGATGGGAGATTATCAGGCTTCAATAACTTCTTTTGAAAGTCTTTTGGATGAATATCCAGATACTGACTTTAAGGAGAGTATTTTATATTCAATTACGAAGGCCTACTTCACATATGCTGAGAACAGTATATATAGTAAAAAGAGTGAAAGATATGAGAAAACAATAGAGTCGTATAACAATCTCTTATTCCTTTTTCCTGATAGTGGATATCTGGACGAAGTAATGATAATTAAGGATAAGGCTCATGAAAATATAGAAAATTAATATTTGTATAATGGATTATAAAAAAGTAAAAACAGAAACCACAGCAGTTACTCGTAAAAAAGAGAAGTTTTATGAAGAAACGGGAAATATTTACGAAACAATTGTGGTATTGGCCAAACGTGCTAATCAAATTGGTCACGAAATCAAAAAGGAGCTTGATCAGAAGATAGAAGAGTTTGCTCCTGCAAGTGATAATTTGGAAGAAGTTTTTGAAAATAGAGAGCAAATTGAAATTGCTCGCTTTTATGAAGGACTTCCTAAACCAACATTATTATCTGTGCATGAGTTTTTAAATGGTGATATTTACATAAGAAATCCTCATAAAGAAGCTCCCATAATATAGTTCAAAATGAACTTAGCCGGAAAGAAGATAATCATAGGAATTACGGCCAGTATTGCTGCTTACAAGATTCCTTTTGTTATCAGGCTGTTTAAAAAAGCTGGGGCTGAGGTCCAGGTAATTTTAACACCTGCTGCTCATGATTTTGTTACACCTGTAACATTGTCAACTTTGAGTGAACGTCCGGTATTGACAGAATTTTTTGATAAAAGTGATGGCTCATGGTCCAGTCATATTGATTTGGGTATGTGGGCTGATCTTATTCTTGTTGCTCCAGTATCAGCAAATACAATGGCAAAGATGGCAACAGGAATTGCAGATAACCTTCTGCTTACAACATTACTTTCAGCTAGATGTCCAGTATTTTTTGCACCCGCAATGGATTTGGATATGTTCAAGCATCCCACAACAATAGAAAATATTAAAACCTTAGAGTCATATGGTTATACTCAGATCAAACCTGTTGAAGGAGAACTAGCAAGTGGCCTTAAGGGATGTGGTAGAATGGAAGAACCAGAAATTATATCCAAAATAATTGCCGATTTTTTTTTCGCTAGTAAGATCCTAAAAGGGAAAAATATACTAATAACTGCAGGGCCTACACATGAGTCAATAGATCCTGTAAGGTATATTGGTAACCATAGCTCTGGAAAAATGGGCTATGCATTGTCTCAGGTTATGGCCGATATGGGTGCCCATGTTGAATTAGTAAGTGGCCCTTCCAATGAAATTATCTCACACAAGAATATTAACATTACAAAAGTTACATCTGCAAACGATATGTATGATGCATGCTTAAAATATTTCCCCACTAGCGAAATAACCATCATGTCAGCAGCAGTAGCTGATTTTACTCCAGAACATGTTCCTACTGAGAAAATTAAGAAAAGTAATAAACTTGTAAATATTAGTCTTAAACCTACAGTTGATATTATTTCTAGTCTTACCAAAAAGAAAAAGAATAATCAGATAATTGTTGGTTTTGCGCTAGAAACAAACGATGCAGAGGAAAATGCAATTCAAAAACTTAATAATAAAAACCTAGATTTAATCGTTCTCAATTCGTTGGAGGAAGAAGGTGCAGGGTTTGGACATGATACCAACAAGGTTACTATTTTTAATAAAAATGGTGAAAAAGTGGAAACAAATCTTAAATCAAAAATTGATATAGCTCACGATATAGCCTCGGAAATAATTAAGTATTCAAATTTCTAGTATATGATTAGAAAGACCATAGTAGTTGTTTTAATTTGCTTTTTTATTATAAGCAAAGGCTATACTCAAGAATTTTTGGGTAATATACAGATTCAACACCAAGGTGTTGATGGAATTGATCCAAGTGTTTTTAGCAACATGGAGACCACAATTTTTGAGTTCATGAATAACAAGGTTTGGTCGAATTATAACTTTAAAATCGAAGAACGTATTGAGTTTACTATGGTTATTACCATAAATGAAGTTCAAGGTAGTGATATATTTAAAGGCAGTATAAACCTTGTCCTACAACGACCTATTTATGGTTCGGATTAT
>JABJIE010000019.1 GCA_018661505.1 Lentimicrobiaceae bacterium | reverse complement strand
TTTCAAATATACCCTTTTTAGCCATTATTAGAAATTATTAGATTTGCGCATCCATTTAGGATAACTAAACTTAATACTCATGAAACTAAAGTTAAAGAAGGAAATAGGTCTTTCTGCAATATTATTCGCCTCTGTTGGTGGAATTGTTGGGTCAGGTTGGCTTTTTGGGTCATTTCATGCAGCAGAAGCTTCCGGAACATATAGTATATTGGCATGGATAATTGGTGCTTTTGCAATGTTACTAGTTGCCCTTTGCTTTGCGGAATTAAGTACCATGTTTCCCAAAAGTGGTGCTCTTGTTCATTTGTCTCACTTAACTCATGGACAATTTTTGGGTAGAATATGGTCATGGATATTATTCCTTGCTTATGTATCAATTCCACCCGTTGAAGTAATTGCAGTAATAACATATGCTAGCAAATATGTGCCCGAATTAATTCAACAAAATACTGGACTTCTATCTACAACCGGCCTAATTGTATCCATAGCTATTTTAGCCATACTAGTTTGTATAAACTTCTTGGCCGTTAAATGGGTTTTAAGAATAAATTCATATATAACTGTTTGGAAAATAGTTATACCAGTAACAACCATAGTTGTACTATGTGTTTATGCTTTCCATACAGAGAATCTTACATATGCTAGTTATGGATTTAGTATGG
This sequence comes from Lentimicrobiaceae bacterium, assembly GCA_018661505.1. Classification (GTDB taxonomy): domain Bacteria; phylum Bacteroidota; class Bacteroidia; order Bacteroidales; family F082. Next base: position 1,559 of record JABJIE010000019.1, on the reverse strand, counting down.
CAGATGCTCTACCAACAATTGCAACCGCAGGAATTGCTTTTAGTTTTATCGGCTTTCGTAATGCCATTGATTTAGCTGGTGAATCTTCAAACCCAAATAAACATATTCCAATTGCTCTAATAGGTTCAATTGGAATAGCCATGTTAATTTATGTGGGGTTACAATTTGCATTTATCGTTTCAATCCCAAATGGTGAAACAATTAATTGGAAAAATCTATCTTTTATTAGTGTTTCAGCGCCACTTGCTGTATTATCAGCATTAATAGGTGCAACATGGTGGTCATTGGTACTATATGCAGATGCATTTGTATCTCCATTGGGATCTAGTTATATATGCGTTACAACATCTTCACGTATTACCATGGCTTCTGGAGAAATTGGTTATCTCCCAAAGTTTTTATCAGATCTCAATCGTTATGGTGCACCATGGAAATCACTCGTGGTAACATTTTTATTTGGATGCATATTCTTTTTACCATTTCCATCTTGGCAACAAATGGTTAGTTATGTAACAAGTATTATAGTATTATCATTTGGTTTGGGTCCAATTATTCTACTTATACTAAGGAAGAAACTTCCAGAGCGAGAACGTCCTTTTAGGTTAAAGTGGGCTGGAATTATTGCTCCAGTAGCATTTTTTATATCAAACTGTATAATTATTTGGGCAGGTCATGAGGCAATTAGCTTTATGCTAAAAATTATTTTATTCTTTCTGGTTATTTATATTATAGGCAACTTTATATCTAGCTCAAAATTTCCCGCAAGAAAAAGTTGGATGAAGATTTTATGGCTGGTGCCATATTTTCTTGGATTGTTAGTTATATCCAAATATGGGCCACAGATGTTGGGAGGAAATGGGATGTTTGGATTTTGGACTACTATTTTATGGACTCTCTTATTGAGTATTATTATTCTTATTTATTCAATAAAAAGTAGCCAAGATATTGACGAAATCAAATTCGCTGCCAAAGAAATAGACGACCTTCAAGTTTAAATAAAATATCAATGAGAGCAATGTGCGAGCCATAAGAAGCTTCTAAGATCGCCTTATAACGTATCGTTTTAAAACAACAACCTTTTTGCTTGTTGAATTATCCCCATTCACAATTTGTATAATGTTTGTACATCAATGTAAGATATGATGCTTCTTTAAATAACCTCCCGAATTAACGAAAAGCTATACCTAAAATAAAGACTATTAAACCAAAGTTTAGAGTTTAAATCCACTAAATTATTGGGAAAACTGAAAACAACGGTTGAAAAGGGCCTATATATATGGTTAATGTTTTATTACAACCTTTTTACTGAAAGTACTGTTTGAGTTTGAAAGTTCGACAATATACATACCGTTTGATAAACCTGCAGTATTAATACTAGTTATTCCTTCAGGTAGATTTAATTCTGACATTACTACAGTTCCTAACATATTATAAATCTTCACAGTTTTAATATTCATAGTTCTGGAACTTCTGATTTGAAGCATATTATCTGCAGGATTAGGGAATATTTCCAAACCTGTATTTAAATCTTCCTCAACCCCTGTAATAACACTGAAGTA
>JABJIE010000096.1 GCA_018661505.1 Lentimicrobiaceae bacterium | reverse complement strand
GTATATTTATTTATTAATGGTTTTAATAATGCCTAATTGCTGAAGAAATAACAATAAGTTTGCTAAATGTACAAATTATTAGCATTGATAATATTATCTGTTTCCCTGCTATCTTGCAATGGACAGCAAAATATAAAACAACACGCAAGCATGAATAAATTGAAATACTCATCAAGTCCTTATCTGCAGCAACATGCACATAACCCCGTTCACTGGCAGGAATGGGGGCCAGATGCTCTTGATATGGCAAAAAAACTAAATAAGCCGTTAATCATAAGTATTGGTTATGCTGCATGTCATTGGTGTCATGTAATGGAACATGAAAGCTTTTCGGATAATGAGGTTGCAGCATTTATGAATGACAACTTTATATGTATAAAGGTAGATCGTGAAGAAAGGCCAGATATTGATCAAGTATATATGGAAGCTGTTCAATTAATATCTGGAAGAGGAGGTTGGCCATTAAATGCATTTGCTTTGCCAGATGGCAGACCATTTTTTGCAGGTACTTACTTTGATAAGCAAAAGTGGATGGAGGTAATGGGTCAAATAAATGATTTATACAATAGTGATTATTCGAAAGTTGTTGAGTATGCAGAAGAACTCACAAAAGGCATAAACCAGAACCCTATTGATGTTAGGAGTCAAACTGATGAATTAGCATTTTCAATGGATGATTATATAAGCCTTAAAAATCAATGGTTGAAAAATATTGATTTTAAAGATGGTGGATTCAAAAGAGCACCCAAATTTCCATTGCCTGTGGCGTGGGAATTCCTTCTTGAATATTATTATTATACGGATGATTTGGAAGCATTAAATGCTGTTGAACTATTGCTTAATAAGATGGCCATGGGTGGTATCTATGATCAAATTGGAGGAGGTTTTGCAAGATATTCGGTTGATGAAAAATGGGAAGTTCCTCATTTTGAGAAAATGTTATACGATAATGCTCAGCTAATTAGTCTTTATTCACATGCATATCAAATAACAAAAACTAAACGATATGGGGAAATAATAGACCAAACAATTGGATTTATAAATAGAGAGCTAAGTGATAAAAATGGTGGGTTTTACTCATCTATAAATGCAGATAGTGAGGGTGAAGAAGGGGTTTTTTATGTATGGTCATATGATGATATGGTAACTGCCTTGAATTCAAAAAATATAGAATTAATAACCGATTATTATCAAATAACCCGAAATGGTAATTGGGAAGAAGGAAAAAATATGTTGTTGCCTGTATCTAAAAAGAAAAAATTTGCCGAAAACAATGGTTTATCAATTGAAGAGTTTGACAGTATTCTAAATGAGGCTAATGATGCTCTATTTATAAAACGTTCAGAGCGCATAAGGCCCACTACCGATGATAAAATACTTACCTCATGGAATTCGATGATGATAACAAGTCTCATTGATGCATTTCATGCTGTTAATAATGCGGATTACCTGAAACTGGCAATTAGAAACTCAAATTTTATTAGGGATAACATGCTCCAACAAGATGGTAGCTTACTCAGAAATTACATGAATGGTAAGTCAGGTATTGATGCCTTTTTGGATGATTATGCCTTGTATGCTCAAGCATGCATTAATTTATACTCAGCTACTTTTGATAAACAATGGCTCGATATTGCTAAAAACCTCAGTGATTACTGTATTAAGCATTTTTATAATTCCGAATCTAGAATGTTTTATTATACCTCAAATTTAAGTGAAGAATTGGTTGCTAGAAAATATGAAATACCCGATAATGTAATACCATCATCAAATTCTATTATTGCAAAGGTATTGTATAAGCTTGGTCATTATTATGATGATACGGAATATCTGAATATATGTGAACAGATGTTGGTTAATGAAACTACAAATATTATGAGATCTGCCATATGGTACTCAAATTGGGCATCATTAGGTGGCTTGTATGCAAATGGAATTACTGAAGTTGCTATTACTGGAAAAAATGCTGTTCAGTATTCCAATGAGGTTCAAGATAATTATTTACCCGCATCCATATTTCTTGGTGGAAATTCTGAAAACCTTCCCCTATTAAAAAATAAGACAGGGAATACAGAAACAACATACTATGTATGTAAAGATAAAGTTTGTGATCTGCCAGTTTATAATGTTAATGAAACTCTACTTAGAATATATGCTAGCAAAATTGATTCAAAATAATGCTATTATTCACCCACCAAACTATTTAATTTAGCGACTGCTATTTGATAGTTTAATTCTGCAGCTAACTTATCTGCTTTTGCGCCGGCAATATCTGCTTTTGCTTTATACATCATTGATGATAATGCTTCTCCAGCCTCAACAGCATTTATTGTAAGTATAAGCTCTTCCTCTCTTGCCTCATATGCTTTTAGTGCTGTTAATATTAAAGATTCAGCATAACTAATATTTCTATAGGCCTGTTGTATTTCACCTTGTAACGTAAGCTTTTTATATTCTAAGTTATCCAATGCTTCATTGTAGATGGCATTTCTTTGTTTAACAACAGAAGATCGCTCACCAAAATCAATCAACGTCCACTTGAAATTCAGTCCTGTAAGTAAATATTGACTCGCATATAGAGGTATTCCATAATTATAATAATACTGAGCAAAATAGGATAATTCTGGAATGTATGCTTTCTTGGCAGCTGTAATTCCTAGCTCAGATTTATCAAGATTTGCAAGCGCAATTTTTAATCCATAGTTTTTTTCAGAACCTTGTATATAATATTCTTGTATTCCTCCTACTGGTTCAAAGCGTAGTGTGGGTAGAACTAAATCTGGTTTATAAGAATATTGAGCACCTATTAACTGGTTAAAAGAGTAGATATATTGGTCCTTTAGATTCTCTTCATTTAATAGATCCTGCTCGGCTTCAAAAATTTCTGCTTTAGCAGATGTAACATCCAGGAGTAGCATTTCACCTGCTTCATAAGCATTGACAGCATCTTGATATTCGGCCTTTTTATATTCAAGTTCTTGTGAAGCTTCATTAACTTTTGCATCCTGAATCAGGATTCCATAAAACAATTCTTTTACACCAAGTCTTATTTGTGATTTTACATCATCATAGTTTAACTTACTTATTTCAACATCTAACTCTGCAACTTTCCTGCCCGTATTAATCGATGTAAGTTGGGTTAAAGGTTGATATATCGCAGCATTTGATTTTACTGCGAAATCATTACCCCCCAGAAAAGTAATCTTTCGTGGAGGAAGTGGTGCGTTTTCCTTTAACCAATCATCAATAATTTCATCCTCCACAAGCTGATCATATAGATTATTTAATTGCCCCTTATTAATGTATAGGTTTGGGTCACTATTATAGGCACCAACACTTTCTAAAACAATTCTGGGGAAATAATTGCTTTTCATTTCACTGAGTTTTCCCTCGCTACCCATTATACGTTGTTGGGATATCTTTATTAGTTTATTTTCATTTAGAGCCATTTCTACTGCCTCATCAAGGGTTAATTTACCCGTAACCTGAGAAGTTAGGTTCACAGAAAAACTAAAAAAGATAATTAGTAAATATATTTTCAAAATTGCATTCATAAAGAGTGCTTTATTTATTTTCAATACTTTTTGATGATTTTATAAACCATGCATAGAATACTGGTAAAACCATAAAATTAATTATCATTGAGAATACTATTCCAAACGCAAAAACACTTGCAAGGGGAGCCCAAAGTGTATCCTTTAATACTATCATTGGAACAACGCCTATGGCTGCAGCCATTGTGGTTAGAAATATTGGTCTCAATCTTCGTTTGGCAGATTCAAGCGCGGCATCATTTCTAGACAAACCCTCTGTTTCAACCAGCTCATCACTATACTCTACCATAATAACTCCATTACGTATGACAATTCCAACCAATGCAATCAGACCTACAAAAGCAGTAAAGCTAAATACATTACCTGTGATTAGTAGACCGAGCATTGACCCAAATAGTGTTAGAGGTATTGAAATCATTATTATCAATGGTCGCTTTATATCTTTAAAAACAAACAATAAAATAATAAAAATAGCTACTAAGCTTATTATCAAAGCTATTACCATTTCTCCAAATGTTTTATTCTTACTCTTAACCACACCACCGTATTCCATGAAGTAACCAGGTTTTAATTGAATGGTATCTATTGCGGGTTGAACTGCAGCCTGAATATCGGAAGATATATAACCATTTTGACATTTGGCCCCTACTGTTAGGGTAGGGATTCCGTTTCTTCTTGTTAGCATACCAAATTGCCATTCAGGAGATATTTCTGCCATTGTTCTTAATGTATTATACTGTCCGGTAATTGGAGACCCCAGGTATGTATTCATAATATCATTATAATTCTCCCTTGATTCTTTATCTAATCTAAAGGTTATTGGAATAGGATCATCTCCCTCCCAAAAAGTTGACAGAGGAGCGCCATAGAATCCTGCAGCTAATAGGTCTGCAATAATCTCTGTGGTATAGCCTGTTTGATTGGCAATTATATCATTAACATTCACATTTATAAAAAAGTTATTTTTAAAATCTTCCACAATAAGCCTAGTTCCATCTGTATTTCTCAATACGTTCTTTACACTCTCCCCTATTCTTTTTAGCTCATTATGATTATCGCCTGAAATTCTTACTTCAACAGCCGAAAGTGTAGGAGCTCCCTGAGAGAATTCCATTACATCAACCTGTGCATTGGGAAGAAGATTTTGTAAATCATCAAGATACTTAGCCGACAATATGGCTGTTTTATCTGCACTTTCAGTATTTACAAGTATCATCCCATAACTTTCTTGGGGAAAAACAGGAGAAAAACTGTAATAAACTCTTGGTGCTGAAGTACCAACAAAACTTGAAAACGAGGTTATTGACTCATCCTTTTTCAGAATATCTTCAATCTTTTTAATATCACCATTTGTAATTTCAAGCTTTGTTCCCATGGGTTCCATCACTTGTATTACAAATTGATCTCTCTGCGCTTTTGGAAAGAAACTTTGCTTTGGAAACTTCATGAAATAAACACCCAGAAATATTACTGCCAAGCCAATGAAAAGAGTTATTTTTTTGTGACCCATTGAAAAGTCTATTAACTTATCAAATGAAATCTGTATAATATTAAGTAGTGAGAATTTCTTTTTTTTGCTTTCGTCTTCCTTTTTATCTTTTTTAAGCCCCTTTTTAATGAGAAGAAAAGCCAGAAATGGCGTGAGGAAAAATGCTACAATTAGCGAGCATGTGGTAGCAATCGCTATGGTAATTGGAAGTGACATTAGAAACTCTCCCACATCCCCACTCAAAACAAAAACCAGAGGTAAAAAGGACATAATAATTGTTAAGGCAGAAGAAATCATAGGCATCGAAAATTCAGAGGCGGCTTTCCATGCTGCATCAAATCTTTTCATACCAGCATCAAGTTTTGACACATAATTATCAATTACTACAACCGCATCATCAACTACCATTCCCAAAACAACAATCAATGAAGCAAGGGATACCTGTTGCAACTCAAAGCCAAAAAGATTCAAAAATGTAAATGTCATGCCAACTGAAATTGGAATGGCAAATGATGCAATCATAGCTATGTTGAATGGTAACAACAGCATTATCACTAATATTACCGCCGCTACTGCTATTAGGAACTCTCTTAAGAAATCATTTACTGCTTTTTTAACAGTATCAGGTTGATTATTAATTATGGTAATATTTAAATCCGAAGGAAGTAATTTCTTACAGTCTGCAATTGCCTTGTCTACTTCCTTACCATAATCAACAATATTATATCCATGTTGCATTTGCAGTGATACTAGCATTGTATTACTTTCTTTGCCGTTTACACGAATATATTTAGTTGGATCCTGACGAATTCTTTCTACAGTTGCAATATCCTTTAGACGTATTATTGATCCCTCTGCTGTCTCTCCAACCTGTTGATTTTTTAGCTGATCTATTTCCTTAAAAAGGCCAGTTGCATGTAGATTTATCTTGGAATAATCCGACTCAATATAACCAGCATATTTTATTGTATTCTGGCTTTTTAGTATATCTATTATATCGTTTAGCTGAATATTATATTGTGCCAGTTTTGCAGAACTCGTGCTTACCTGAATCTCATCCGACCAATATCCAAGCTTATCTATCTTGGAAGTTGCAGGGATACGACGAATTGAATTTTCTAAAATTCCTATGTACTCCTGAATCTCACTATAGGAGCTTTTCTCCGATTCAACCCCAATTAGCAAAGCCACCACATCACCAAAATCAGAATTAACAATTGGTCCTATTACTCCGTCTGGTAGTTTGGTATTTGCCAACTGGATTAGGCCCTGGCCCAACCGTTCCCAAAAAAGATCTGGAATCTTAACCCAATCCTCTAAGGTTACAGTTAAAATAACCATATTATCATAGGAGTTGGAATAGGTATCATCCTTTTTTACCTCCGCATATGAGAAAAGTTTATCTTCAATTTGCTTGGTTACCTGCTCTTCAACTTGCACAGCCTTTGCGCCAGGATAATAGCATACTACCAATGCTTGTCTTACTGTAATTTCCGGGTCTGAACGACGAGACATTGTACTCAATGAATAAATCCCCGCAATGAAAATAATAAGTATGGATATTAATGATATCTGATGGTGTTTAAGGGATGACTTAATGATATTCATGGAATATGAGTTTCAGTTGTTGTTAATTAGTGATTTTAACCTTTGCGCCTCTGTACAATTTAGTTTGTCCTTCAACTACAATTATATCACCTGGGTCTAATCCCTTAAGTATTTTAACATTAGAATCCATTGCAATTCCACAGCTTACTCTTTGCTTGTTTATTGCTGTATCATTTGTTACGGTATAAACATACTTATGTCCATTTGCGTCGGTAACCACTGCCTCGGCAGGAATTGATATTACACCTTCCAGTTCCCTTAGCTCTACATTCATAAATGCTATCATACCAGGTTTCAAAAGATTGTCAACATTTGCAACCTTTGCTTTTACAGGAAAAGATCTTGCAGCTTTATCAGCAACAGCTTCTATTTGTTCAATTGCTCCAAAATAGTATTCATTTAATGCAGGAGCATATAGTTCAACAATCATATCTTCGAAGAAGAAATTTATTTCCTGTTCAGGTACAGCTGCTTCGGCATAAACAGTATCGGTATATACGATACCAAATAAGGGCATACCCTGCGAAATTACCTCTCCGGGCTGAACTCCTTCAGATACAACATATCCCGAATGTGCTGCATATAATTTTGTTTCACTAAGCTGCCTCTTCTTATAGCCATAATTTGCCTCGGCCTCCTCTACATCTGCGGTCACTTTATCATAATCTGACTGAGTTAAACTACCCTTGTCATACATGCTTTTGAGCCTTACATATTCTTTTGCTGCATCATCGAATTGAGCTAGTGCAGCATCCACCGCAAATTGATAATCAGTTGGATCCAGAGATGCCATCATCTGACCTTGTTCTATATAATCTCCATTTTGGACATATACATTTTGAATTTTTCCAGAAACCATAAAACCCTGCTTAATGGTTTTATATGGTAGTATATTACCACTATATTCTACCACCTTATTCATAAGTACTGATTCTACACTTAAAACCTTTACATTGATAGAGGTATCCTTTTTGGTTTTTTTATGCTCTTTACATGAAGGTAATACTCCGATAATTAGTAGTAGAGGGAGAGAAAATATCAGTAGGTTTTTCATAATGTTTCATAATTGTATTCACAATTTAATATGGTCACAATATAGCACAATTAATAATATATTGATTTACATGTATTTTGATTACTTTTTGATTTAACAAAATTATTGTTGCTTTTTAATACATAAGAAATGAAAAACTAACCTTTTTCACTATATGCATTTTATTAAATAAAATCGTTGAGAAGCGTACAATCACGTTAGAAAATATTGTCATTTTTGCAGATTCAAATTAATTGCTAATTTTATTTACTTAAGCATACAAGAAAATGAATGTAAAAAACATAATATTTGACTTTGGTGGAGTAATTCTAGACATTGATCCAGAGCGCACTGTAAATGAATTTGTAAACCTTGGGTTCTCAAGTTTTGAGAAATTGATGAGTCCTGTATTTGTTGAGAATATAATCGCAAAATTTGAAAAGGGAATACTTACTCCCGAATTATTCAGACAAAAATTAAGAGATTTCTTGGGCATTGAAGTTACTGACCAAGAAATTGACGATGCCTGGAATGCCCTCTTGTACGATATCCCAAAGGAGAGAATTGAAATTATTGAAAAGGTCAAGGAAAACTACAACATATACCTGCTTAGCAACTCAAATGAAATTCATTATGATTTATTTGTCAGAGACTTACAATTGAGGTTTGGGTATCGTGAGTTTGACGAACTTTTTCATAAGGCCTACTTTTCCTTTGACCTGCACCTCCTGAAACCAAACCCTGAGATTTATGAATTTGTTATGAATCAGCATGGGATGGTTCCAGAAGAAACTCTATTTATTGACGACAAGCCTGAAAATATAGATGCAGCAAAGAAACTTGGGCTGCTAACCTACAAGCTAGCGGGACCTGAGCGAATCCGAGATATATTCAAGGATGGGTTGTTAGTTGAAGGCACAAAAATATCCTAATGCCATTCCTTTAATCTGATAGAGTTTTTAAAACGGGTTGAACTACTTCATATAGTCAATTAACTAACTTTGCAAAAATGCATTCATGAGGTTGCTAATAATCGATAATTATGATTCGTTTACACACAACCTTGTTCAACTAGTTGAACAAGTTGGAGTATTTGATTATTTGCTAGTTAAAAATGACCAGTTAAATAAAATATCTCCAATTATGTTTGACAAGATTCTCATCTCTCCAGGTCCTGGTGTTGTAAAAGAAGCTGGTGATTTACTATGGTTTTTAAAGAAATTTTATGCAGCAAAGCCCATTCTTGGAATATGCCTTGGTAATGAAGCCATTGGAGAGTTGTTTGGCGCAAAACTAGTGCAAATATCAACACCGATGCATGGTATAAAAAACCTTGCAAAAATTGTGATCCGTGATGAAATCTTCAATGGTATTCCTGACAATTTTTTCATAGGCCACTATCATTCATGGAATATTGAAGAAAGTAGCATACCAGATAACATGGAAATCATATTAAGGGATGAAAATGATATGAATATGGCAATAAGGCATAAGGAACTTCCAATAATTGGACTCCAGTTTCATCCCGAATCAATAATGACAGAATATGGTATAAATATTATGAAAAATTGGCTTTAAAACTACTTTAATCTTGCCAACATAACAGACCCTACTACAAAATAAAACCCATAAAACATAAATACAAGCGACAATAGCCATGTCAGCAGTATTGCTTCCATTGCAGGATTGTAGCTTATCCAAATTCCCCCAATTGTAATTATTACTCCAAGTAGCATATCAAACCATCCACCTGAAACATTAAAATCCGTTTCCTTAATGCCATGGAAGAATGTTGTTATTCCAATAAATATCATCCAAAATCCAAATATAAACGGTAGTGCCTGTGCTGTTAAAGTTGGATGGGATAAGAAAATAATACCAAAAACTAGGTTAATAACCCCATTGAAAAGACGCCATTTTCGATTTGAACCTGCATCTTTTGAAGATAATGAATATCCTATTTGTAGCACCCCTGATATAAGACATGCCCAGCCAATAAATACTGCCAAACCAAGTATTGATGCCACAGGATGTGTCATTATTTTTACTGATAATACAAGAAAAATAATTCCAATTATCAACAATAGCCACCAATTTGTTTTAATTCTTTCATTCATAATAGTTTATTTAATTTGTTAAGTAAATTCAATTTATGTGATGTTATATTACCTCACAGCTATGGCTTCAATTTCAACCATAACATCCAATGGCAACTCCCTAACTGCAAAAGCAGCCCTAGCTGGTGCTTCAGATGAAAAGTATTTAGAATAAACGATGTTCATATCAGCATAATATGCCATATCCTTGAGATAAATTGTGCATTTTAAAATATTCTGAAGGTTATCACCATACCCTGCCTCTGATACAATTGCCTGAATATTTTTCAATACCATATCAGTTTGTTCTGTAACACCACCGGTAACAAGTTTACCAGTATATGGATCAATGCCTATTTGGCCAGAAATAAACAGCATTCCATTTTTTTCAACAGCCTGACTATAAGGGCCAACGGGTGCTGGAGCATTATTTGTAAATATTATCTTCTTCATCTCTCAAAACATTAAACTCTGTTATAAATTTGAGCCAATAAATCAACAACTTAGATTGTCTGTCAAGATAAAAAAAAGATTACTTTTGAGTGATTATCTATTGTAATAGCCTACAATAAAAAAACTACAAATGCATATAATCGTTTCTTTAAGATACGTTGAATTTAGTGCTCAGGAAAGCGAATATACAAATAATCCATTTCATTCAAATTTTGGCTATAAAGGTATTATTCTGAAATAGAATTAGAAAAATCATAATATATTTTCACATGAAATTATTCCCGGACTATTTTATAATTGATGATTTACTTAGTAACGAGCAAAAAATTATAAGAGAATCTATCCGTGAATGGGTTAACCGTTCAGTAATTCCAATTATTGACAAGGCTGCACAAGATCATGTTTTTCCTAAACATTTAATAAGGGAAATGGGCGAAATTGGTGCATTTGGACCATATATTCCAGAAAAATATGGGGGTGCTGGACTTGACCAGATCTCTTACGGTATAATAATGACAGAACTTGAACGTGGAGATTCGGGAATAAGATCTGCAGCATCTGTTCAAAGCTCACTTGTAATGTATCCCATATATACCTTCGGTAGCGAGGATCAAAAAATGAAATACCTCCCCAGACTTGCATCAGGTGAATTAATAGGATGTTTTGGACTAACAGAGCCTAACCATGGCTCTGATCCAGGTGGTATGCTAACACATATTGAAGATAAGGGTGATTATTTCTTGCTAAATGGCTCTAAAATGTGGATAACAAACTCCCCTGTTGCTGATATTGCAATTGTTTGGGCAAAGGATGATAATAATGTTGTACGAGGGTTGATAGTTGAAAAGGGCATGAAAGGATTTACCGCACCCGAAACCTTAAAAAAGTGGTCCTTGAGGGCATCAATAACGGGCGAACTTGTTTTTGACAATGTTGAAGTACCAAAAGAAAATATTTTGCCAAATGCTCAAGGGCTAAAAGGACCCTTAAAATGTCTAAATTCTGCACGTTACGGAATATCCTGGGGAGTAATTGGAGCAGCCGTTGATTGCTATAATACTGCTTTAAAATATTCGTTGGAAAGAAAGCAATTTGGAAAGCCCATAGCATCTTTCCAACTCCAGCAGAAAAAACTTGCAGAAATGATTACTGAAATTACAAAGGCTCAATTAATGGCATGGCGACTTGGTACTCTTAAAAATGATGATAAGGCCACTCCATCTCAAATATCAATGGCAAAACGAAACAATGTTGATATGGCCTTAAATATTGCCCGACAAAGTCGACAAATATTGGGTGCAATGGGTATAACCGGAGACTTTCCAATAATGCGGCATATGATGAATCTTGAATCTGTAATAACTTATGAAGGAACTCATGATATTCATCTTCTAATTACTGGCTTGGATATTACTGGAATCGCTGCCTTTGAATGAACAGATATTACTTAATCAATACTCCAATCAGCACCATCCTTAGTATCCTTAACACTTATATTTAGTTTGGCAAGCTCATCTCTAATCTTATCAGCTGTAGCCCAATCCTTATTATCCTTGGCATTTTTTCGCAAGGTTAATATGGTTTCCATTAAATCGGATACCAATGAATCATCAGTGGAGACTGAAGAATCATTTTTTAACCCAAGTATATCATAAACAAAGGATGAATATAATTTCTTGATTTTTTCTATGTCGGATTTTGTAAGTGTTGCTTTTCCATCATTCACTTGATTAATAATTTTAGATAAGTCAAATAGATGAGCAATTGCAATTGGCGTATTAAAATCATCATTTATTGCATCATAAAGTTTATTATGAAATCCCTCAACATTAATTGAAGTACTCTTGGATGGTTGTAACTTTTCAATTATCTCTGCTACTCCAAGCAGTTTTTTCATTCCTTTCTCTGCAGCCTGAAGAGCTTCATTTGAAAAATCCAATGTGCTGCGATAATGAGCCTGTAGAATAAAAAACCTAATTGTCATTGGGCTATAAGCTTTTTCCAAAGATTCATGGTTGCCAGTAAAAAACTCATCAAGAGTGATGAAATTATTTAAGGATTTTCCCATTTTCTGACCGTCAATGGTAATCATATTATTATGCATCCAATATTTTACTGGATCATGCCCACGGCTTGCATTGGACTGGGCAATTTCAGATTCATGATGGGGAAATAATAAATCCATACCGCCGCCATGAATATCAATTTTATCACCCAAATATTTTGTTCCCATTGCTGAGCACTCAAGGTGCCATGCAGGATAACCTTTGCTCCAAGGTGATGGCCAATGCATTATATGTTTTGAATCCGATTTTTTCCAAAGTGCAAAGTCAAAACTATTCTTTTTTTGATCCTGGCCCGAAAGTTTTCTTGTGTTTTCAAGTAGGTCTTCCGTTTTCCTACCTGATAGTTTTCCATAATTATAATCAAGACCATATTTATCAACATCAAAATAAACCGATCCCTGGGATTCGTATGCATATCCATTTTCGAGTATTGATTTAATAAACTCAATCTGCTCAATAATATGGCCTGAGGCAGTTGGCTCAATACTTGGATGAAGAACATTGAGTTGATCCATATTTTGATGATATCTGTCGGTATAAAACTTCACCACTTCCATTGGTTCCAATTGCTCCAACCGAGCTTTTTTCGCAATTTTATCTTCACCTTCATCAGCATCGTTTTCAAGATGACCAACATCAGTTATGTTTCTAACATAGCGAACTTTGTAATCAATATGCATCAAATACCTGAATACAATATCAAATGTTATTGCCGGACGAGCATGTCCGAGGTGTGCATCGCCATATACGGTAGGGCCACATACATACATGCCTACATTTGGTGCTTTCAATGGTTCAAAAATCTCCTTTTTACGGCTTAAAGTATTATATATTTGAAGAGCTCTACTCATGTATGTATTTTTTACAAAATTATGGAATAATTCGTTTGAAAATGATACTCATATGCCATATGGATGCTGAAATCGATTATGATTAAAATTCTTTTACAAAACAACGTCGTCGCTTATGCTGAATGTGTTCATAATTTTTCCAAGTTGTGGCACCCTTCTTATTTGACTCAAACATGCCCGTAGATTCTACATATTTTATGCCTTTTTTAAGCATTGTATTTTGTAATTCGCTGATTAAAATAGCCGGTAATCCAAGCTTTTGATAATGCGGGTCAACTCCTGTTAGTAGTAGATCCATTACCGTGGGGTTTTTTAATGCTTTTATTATATGCCTAAACCCAAAAGGAAATAATTTACCATTAGCTTTTTGCATTGCTTTGGAAAGGTTGGGTAGTCCAACAATGAAGGCAACCATTTTACCTTCTTTTTTTATTATGGTTATGTACTCTGGCTGGAGTACATCCATATATTTTTTTGATACATTTTCAATCAAACCATCTGAAAATGGTGTTACATATGGTAATTCATCAAAGGCATGGTTGAGAAGATGAAAAACATCTTTGAGATAGTATTTCATTTCACTTTTCTCTTTAAAATGTATTACTTCCAGATTATTTCTTTTTTTAATTATTTCAACAAGCCGTGTTGCTTTTTCAGGTACTTCATCTATTTTTATGAGAAATTCTACCCAATCATTTTCTTTTCTAAAACCTCTGTTTTCAATTAGTTTCTGCATGTAAGGGTAATGCATAACAGATGCAATAGAGGGGAGATAATCAAACCCATCTATTAGCAAGCCCTGATTATCGAGATTGTTGAATCCTAGGGGGCCATGAATTCCGATCATACCATGATGCTTTAACCAATCTTCAGCTGTTTTGAAAAGAACCTCCGACACCTCCATATCATCAATTACCTCAAATCTTGAAAATCTACCATAATCGTTACCAGTTTTGATGTTGTAATCTTTATTTATTATTGCACCGATCCTTCCAACGCAGCTACCATTTCTCCATGCAGTCCAAAATTTAGCATCACAAAATTCAAAGGAGGGATTGGATTTGGCACAAAGCTGTTTTGCTTCATCTTTTTTCATCGGAGGAACCCAATACTTATTCCCTTTGTAAAGGCTAAATTGAAAGTTCACAAAATCCCTTCTATCCTTGGCGGTTATAACCTCTTTTATTTCAATCATATAGCTAATTATACTGCGATTACGTGCAAATATAATACAACAACATAAAGAAATCGGATAATATTATGGTTTTTGCTAATTTATGTTTATAAATTTGCTGAAATAAATAAATCTAACTGCATATATGGAAAGAATACTAGTGATAGGTTGCTCCGGACAAATTGGCTCAGAGCTAGTGCTGGAATTAAGAGGTATTTATGGAAACCACAATGTGTTTGCCACCGACATAAAAACACCTCCCCTGGAAATAAGTGAGTCTGGGCCTTTTCAAATCTTAGATGTTTTAGATTATAAAAACCTTCTGCATTTTGTTGTTCGAAATAAAATCACACAGGTGTATAATCTAGCAGCTGTATTATCTAGTAATGCAGAAAAGATACCTCTGCAGGCTTGGGACATTAACATGCGAGCTCTTATGAACACTCTTCAAGTAGCACGTAAATCTGAAGCTAAAAAACTTTTTTGGCCTAGCTCAATAGCTGTTTTCGGACCAAGCACTCCTAGACACAATACTCCTCAATTAACAATTATGGAACCCAATACTGTGTATGGAATTTCAAAGCTTGCAGGAGAAAGATGGGGTGAGTATTTCTTTACAAAATATGGTGTTGATTTTCGCAGTGTTCGATATCCAGGTTTGATAAGTTATAAAACGGAGCCAGGGGGAGGAACTACTGATTATGCAGTGGAGATATTTTTTGACGCAGTTAAAAATAATTACTATGAATGTTTCCTGTCCGAAAACACTACTCTTCCAATGATGTTTATGGATGATGCAATTAAAAATACCATACGGCTAATGGAAGCTGATCCGGAAAAATTAAGCCTTAGATCGAGTTATAATATGGCAGGAATATCATTTACTCCAAAAGAATTAGCCACAGAAATTAAAAAACACAAGCCTGATTTTAGTGTTGTATACAAACCTGATTTTAGACAAAAGATAGCGGATGGATGGCCAGCAAGTATTGATGATAGCATCGCACGAAAGGATTGGGGTTTAATTGATGATTACGACGTAAAAAATATGGTGGACCATATGTTAAAAAAAATAGATGAGAAATTAAATACCAAACAATAATTAGAGTTTTCTCCTTTCAGATTTTAAGACCTTTAGAGTTAGTAAAATTGCCAAAACTAGCTCAGCTGATTAGCATTTTTATTGCCTTGGGTAGTACATGAAAAATTAACGGTGAATTGCCAAGAGATTCGCCATCCGTTTCAAGAAATACATTATTTTCAGGAATTGAGGTGATTATAAAATCACTACCAGTAAATGTTTCCACCTCTTTCATCCTTATAAAGGATCCATCATATAGTCTACTTAAATTCCTAATAACCTTCAGCTTGCTTACCTTTCTTATTACTGTTACATCAAAAAGACCATCATCTGGTATTGCATTTGGTAATTGCATCATCCCTCCACCGTTATATTTACATATTCCAATGCTCATACTAAAAACCTTACCAGAAAATATTTTATGGTTACCTTTTTCTATTTCAATATAAGAGTGCCCATACTGAAATAGGCCTGTTAAAAGACTTGTCATATAAGTTATAACTCCACTTGCACCTCTCTGCTTAGCAATATTAGACTTTTTGGCAACCAGCGCATCAAATCCCATTCCGGCAATATTTATAAAGTAATGGATTTTTGTCTTCTCATTATGCATATAGGTTACCTTTCCAATATCATGAAGAAAAGTTTTTTCTTTTTTAATAACACTAATCTGCCCCGCATATGAAGAAGGCAAATTATGCATCCTTCCCCAGTCATTTCC
>JABJIE010000095.1 GCA_018661505.1 Lentimicrobiaceae bacterium | reverse complement strand
ACCTTCCTTTGGAACAAAGAAGCCATAGTCTTTAAAACGCACCATTAGAGTATCTTTACCAGCTTTTAGTTCCATCCAACAGCCTTTTTTAGCACAAGTAGATAAAATCTCTCCTTGTATTTTGGCAGTTGAAGTTCCATTATTTTCTACTTCTGCCTTTACTGAAGAATACTCTTCAATATTATTATTCTCAATTTTTTCTCCATAAAATTTTTCTACAACTGCAGATGTGTCTTTATTTTCACCACTAGGATTACTACAAGCAACAATTGCTCCAAGTCCAATTATAAAAAGTGTTTTTTTCATCTTACAAATATAAAAAATAAGTTTTAAAAAAGTTCGAAACTGGGACCGAGAGGCTCACCAAACATAAACCCACTTATTTAGTGGGTTTTTATTTATTCAATAATTATCTTTTTTTCAACTGTTCCGTCATCATAGATGTAAAAAAGTAGTTGATTATTCGCATTTGTTTCTCTACCAAAGATATCTATAGTTTTAAGAAGTGTTTTATTTGTATTATTATGGTCTACTATTAATGTGTTATTATCTACAACAGTAAATTGCCCCATCATACCTTCATCCTCATGTACAAGCATATGACAATGGTACATAAAAGGTATATTGTCATCTGCAAAGTCTTCAAACTTAGTTATAAACTTTGCTGTGCTCATATGACCAGGAATAAGAAGAATATCTTTCCAACCCTGCATATGTAATGGTGGAGCTGCTCCATTAATTTCTAAGATATTAAATTGAACATCATGAATATGGAAAGGATGAGCAATAGGAGTTTGATTTGTAAATGACCATATTTCTTTATTATTAAGAGGTATTACATAATTTACTTGACTCATATCAAAAGTATTTCCATTAATTAAAAAAGGTCCACTCTGCCCTCCAGTACTTGTAAAAGTAAATTGTCTGTTCTCATCAACATTAGATTGACTATAAGGATTTACTGAAACTAAAGTAGCAGGTATTGTTGTAATAGGATTTAAGGTTTGAGCTATCACATTTAAAGATAACATAGTGAAATCAGCACCATTAAGATGATTGTTGTTATAATTCTGAATTGCACCACCTCCCATCATAGTTCCTGAACCATAAGTACTTGAAGGAATTCCAGTTCCATAATTTAAAATTGAAATATTTTGACCTTGCATTCCTGATAAGTCAACTAAAATCTCATACCTTTCTCCAGGAGCTATTAACAATCTATTATTCTGAACTGGAGCAGAAAGCAATCCGCCATCAGAACCAATTACCCAAAAATCATTTCCATTACTTAATCCTATATTGTACACTCTCATAGGAGAACCATTTAATATTCTAAATCGAACAATTTGTGCTGGAGCATCAAAATATGCATTTCTGGTTGCATTTGCCAAAAACAAAGTATCCATAACACTATTCATCATGTTTGCATCAATCTGATAATTAGCATCCATTACTTTTGTTTGAAATATTAAGGGAATGTCATCTATACCATAATCTCTAGGTAAATCAAGAGCACCTTCATCTGAATCTTTATTTATTATTAACCCAGAAACTCCCATCATTACATGTTTATATGTTTTATGATGCAAATGAGGGTGATACCACATTGTTGAGGCTCTTTCCATAGAAGTCCAACTCGGAGTCCAAGTTGTATTAGGAAATATCTTAGAATGAGGACCGCCATCCATTTCTGATGGAAGATGAACTCCATGCCAGTGCATTGTAGTTGTATCAACTAATTTGTTTTCAACATTCATTGTTACTACATCTCCATTATTAATAATAAGTGTAGGTCCAAGAATTGAACCATTTACTCCAGCAGTCTGAGTAAAAACTCCTGGGAAAAACTGAACAGAATCGTAATCAATAGTTAAATTGAAGTTTGGCCCGGTTAATGTAGGTGGAATTAATAATTGATTTTGTGCTTTTATACTGCTTATTACAAACAGCACCATGGTAATTAATAATATTTTTTTCATAATGCAAATTTATGCAATAATTTTCTAAAAAAGTTCGAACTTAGGACCGAGAGGTCCACCAAATATAAACCCAATTATTTAGGTGGGGTTTATTAATTTCCAAGATTATGACTATGATTAACTTAAATACGAAAAAGAAATATTTTTTTCTACATTTTCTGATAAAGTATGATGTACTGGACAATTATGAGCAGCCCTTTCTAAAATAGTTTTAGTTTTAGAATCGTATTCTTTTGGGAAAATTATATCAATTTGAATTTTAGCTATTCTTCTAGGATTATTTCCCATTGTTTTTTTAACCATTGCCGTAGTACCTTTAATATCAATATTATTTTTT
>JABJIE010000018.1 GCA_018661505.1 Lentimicrobiaceae bacterium | reverse complement strand
TAGTCAAGTCGAGGATCATTTCCCATATCCTCTACCAACTTATAATTTACAGTTCCAAAACTCCATCCTCTGTCCCAGTTTTCTGATCCAGTAACACGGGGTCCTTGCATCTGTGCGGCTAAATTACCTTCGCCACCTCTCACATATCCCCAATCCCACCAGGGCAGTATGTCTCCGTGAGATATTTCAAATACTGATTCAACCCCAAACTCTCCAATTAGATGGAAATTATCAGAGTAATCTTCAAATAAAGCATGACCACTATTTGTAATCATATCTTCTAGGTATCCTAGAACTACCGAGTTATCAACAGTATTTTCGTTTACAGTGAATTGAGCACCGTATACTCCGTTATAAAAAAGATAAGTTCTGGCCAAAAGTCCACTTGCAGCCCATTTACTAAGTCTTCCTTTTTCATTTGCTGGAATATTTGCAGGTAAAATGTTAATAGCATCTATTAAGTCCGTTGCAATTTGATTATATACATCTGCAGGTGCAGCCTGAGATTGTATGTATTCAGATGGGCCTTTTATTGTTTCTGTAAGAAGTGGAATATTTTCAAAAAAGCGCACTTGTTCTAAGTAAAAATATGCCCTTAAAAACTTACACTCAGCAACAATTCTAGACTTAAATTCTTCGGATGCTTCTATATCTACAATTTTCTCCATGAGTAAATTAGCCCTGTATATACCCGTGTAATTCTTTAGATATATTGCATGAACTATGAGATTCTCAGTAGGTATATTATAAGTATTAAGCTCATCTTCATCCTTTCCATCATTTGGATCACTACCTCCTGCGAAAGCATCATCTGATAGGATGTCTGACATTGTTAGAAAGGGTGCCCAGGAAACACCTGGTGCAGATTGATAACCCAATACATCATAAGTAGCAACTAATGCTGACATTGCGTCTGCCTCAGTTTTGTAGAAGTTTGAACTTACTACTGTATCTAATGGAGGGCGATCTAGAAAGTCTTTTTCACATGCGCTTAAAAGAAAAGTTATCGCCATTAATACTCCAAGTTTTTTCATATGTCTTTTCATTTTCTTCGAGTTTTAAATGTTAAAAAGTGATTGTTGTACCAAATCTAAAGGTTCTTGCTTGAGGATAAATTCCTCTATCAATACCAATATCAAAGGAGCTCATGGCACCAATCTCAGGATCAGCCCCAGTATAGCTAGTGAAAGTAAGTAAGTTCTCAGCTGAGACATATATTCTCCAGTCTTTGATTTTTATCTTACTCAGGAGATTACTTGGTATGCTATATCCCAATTGAATATTTTTAACTCTAACATAATCTCCATTCTCTATGTATAAGTCTGAGATTCGGTTGTTAAGGTTTTTATCACTCCAAGTGTATATGGGATTTGTATTGGAAGAACCTGGCCCGGTCCATCTGTCAAGTAATTTGGTAGTGCTATTTGTAAATTGCAAATCCATTCTTTGGCTACCATTAAATATTTGATGACCAAATGCACCTATCATCAGGAATGAAAAATCAAAATTCTTAAACTCAACTGAGCCATTTATACCCATTGTAAAATCGGGTGTAGGATTGCCAATTTTTGTACGATCTTCATCGTCAATAACACCATCTCCATTAATATCAACAAATCGCACATCTCCAGGGGAAGCAAGCGGCTGTAGTAGCTCACCATCTGGTGCAAGATAAGTATAAACATCATTCATGTCCTGAAAAATTCCATTGGTTTCCCAACCATAAAAATAAGCGATAGGAAGACCTTCCTCTGCTCTAGTTACGGGACCTGCTACGGACCATGAGGCTCCTTGGATTGATTTTTCATCATTCGCAATATGAGTCATGGTATTGATATTATATGATCCATTAAATCCTATGGAGTATTTTAGGCCTTTGATGTAGTGGCGCCATGTTGTTGAAAGCTCAATTCCACTATTTCTAACACTCCCTACATTAGCGTATGGAGGATCATTACCAACGTGGCCAGGAATTGGAACTCTTTCTAATAATCCATTTGTATTTTTGATGTAATAATCAAATGTTGCAATTAGACGATCATTAAAAGCACCCAAATCAAACGCTAAATCAATCTGTTCTGACTCTTCCCAATGAATGTCAAGGTTACTTATGAACCTTGGGGAAGCTCCAATCAATCGAGTTCCTCCAATTATATAAGCTCTACTATAATCCATTACTGAAAGGTATTGATAGCTTCCGATTTTATCGTTACCATTTATACCCCATGAAGCTCTTAGCTTAAGAAAGTTAATAGCTCCTAAATCTGGCATGAATGATTCTTCCGATAGTAACCAAGATACTCCCAATGAAGGGAAATTACCATAGCGATTATTGGGTCCAAATTTTGAGGAACCATCCCTACGGATAATACCAGTGAAAGAATATTTTCCTTTGTAGTCATAAGTTACACGAGCAAATGCTGAGAACCATGCTTCATGGAATGCTCCACCTCCTGCTTGAGCTTCTCTGGCAGTATCCATTGACATATCCAAATAAACATTATTTGGATCATCCGTTGGTACCATTGTGTTAAATCCATTTAAGTTTTCACCATTGGTTTCACTTGCGGACGTACCCACCAAGATTGAGAAATTATGGTTCTTAATACTTTTGGTATAAATTAGAGTGTTTTCCCACTGCCATGTTAGGTATCTTGCAACACTTTTGTAAACAGATGTTTTATTTATATTTTTTTGAGCGCCGTTGAGATAATAAAAAGGTCTATAAGAATCATAGTTTACATAAGCAAGGTCTATTCCTAAACTTGATTTAAACTTCAATCCTTTTATCAATTCAATCTCACCAAATACATTTCCAACAGCTTTATCCACTCTTGTTTCACCTGTTTGAATTTCAAGCAATGCCATTGGATTAACAACTTCACCTGGTACCCTATTAGATAAACCATAGATCAAACCTTCTGAATTTCGTATTAGATAATCAGCGTTGTTAACATACCTTGGTTGAGCTAGGCTATCTGGATTTTGTTCAATAACTGGAAGTAATGGTTCCATATTAAGGGCACTACTATACACACCGTTAAATGAAGAATTGGATGCAATACCTTTACGATTAACATGTGAAAAAGTAAGGTTATTACCAAAATTAAACCAGTCCGTAACTTTTATTCTACTATTAAGTCGTGCAGTAATTCTTTCAAATTTTGACTTATCACCACCGATAATACCTTCTTGTGAAAAGTATGAAAGTGAAGATGAAAAAGTAGCAACATCATTACCACCCGCAACTGTAACATCATGACTAACCATAGGTGCATTTTGAACAAAAATGGCATCTTGCCAATCGGTATCATATTCTGCAACGGTATTTGGGTTGAAAGGTTCAGTGAAACCTCCATTTCTAGCCCCCTCATTCATCATCATCATGTATTCATCAGAATTAAGCATGTCTAGTTGCTTTGCCGCATTCTGAATACCATAGTATGCTGAGTAGGTTAAATTAATACTGCCTTTGGTTCCGGATTTGGTTGTGATAAGAACAACACCATTAGCTGCTCGTGCTCCATATATGGCAGCGGATGCAGCATCCTTAAGAACATCCATTTGTTCAATATCACCGGGATTTAAGTATTCAATACTTGAAACGACCAAACCGTCAACAACATAAAGAGGGTCTGAGTTTCCTGTTGTACCTACACCCCTAATTCGGATTGTAGGTGGATCACCAGGCTGTCCTGACTGGTTGGTTACTTGTACCCCAGCTGTACGCCCTTGCATTGCCTGGCCGGCCTGTAAAACAGGCACCTTACTAATTTCTTCTGCGTTAACTGTAGAAATAGCACCTGTAACTACTTTTTTCTTCTGGGTGCCATAACCAATAACAACAACTTCATCTAACTCAAGCAAATCCTCCTTAAGTAGGACATTAATTTCTTGACGTCCACCTGTGGCCAAGCTTAAAGTTTCATATCCCATGAAGGAAAACTCTAGAGTATCACTACCTTGGGCCAATGCAATTGAAAAGTTGCCGTCAATATCTGTAACGGTTCCATTTAAAGTTCCCATTTGAAGTACGGCAACTCCAGGTATACTAAAACCTGTTGTTCCGTCTTTTACATTACCAGTAACGGTTTGAGCTTGTAATGAAAAACTACTCACCAAACTTATAATGAAAATGGCAAACAATACTTTGTAAAGATTTTTACTCATATTATAGGTTATTAGATATTTATAATTTTTTGACAATTTATGAAAGTCATAATAGTATTTAATTTGATTTGATTTTTTTATTATTTCTCTTCGCTAGCTTAAAAAAATGATAAGGAAAAGATGAGGACTTATAGTCTCCAAAATGACTAATTGGAAAGGGATTAATTTCTTTGGTATTTAGGTTATTAATATTAAAATATCCAGAGTGATTATAAGGATGAAATACATTTACTTGATTAAATAAACCAGTATGAATTGGCTCTACTTTGTTGGAATAAACAAGTAATAAATTATTTATCATTTTTTTCTTCTGAAAATGTTAAAAGTAAGCAACACTAGTCCATGCAAGGACTAATGTTGCTTATACTAAATTAACCAAATAAAATATTAATTAAACGTAAAATTGCGAACATAAAATGTTCCTTCAGCCTCATGACCACCTCCACCAATTGATATGGCAAAGAAATCAAGATCTGTTCTAGTAAATGGAGTATAACCTCCAGGGCCACTAGTTGGCTCATCTAGGTTCCATGTGTATGTTACCCACTCATCCATTACTGTAGCTTCAGCATCATATTGAATGTGACCATTCCACCAACCTTCTGTTTGGCTAGCCTCTCCTATGATAACACCAATACCTTTAGTTAAGGTACCTGAATAATCATTGCTACTTGGAACATATACATCAACTGAAACTGTTGTAAAGTTATCAAATTGAATATCATTTTGCATCATAAACTGAAGCTCTTGATAAGTTCCTGCTCTATCATACTGTCCAACATTTACTCCAGCTCCAGCTGGGTCAGCAACATCCATTGTAAATGACATACCACCATTGGCAGCTTGACCTAAACCAGGATAAACACCAGCAGTATCTAGAACTTCCCAGCTAGTGCTAGTTTCGAATGTGTTCCACATTTCTTCAGGAGTTAAGTCAGGTAAATCTTCTCCGTAAGGAGGTTGAATTGTTACAATATCTGGTTCCAATGAAGGATCATGATATGATACATATTGGAATAACCAGAAGCCAGCATCTGCATAATTGAATGATAATGTCATTAAATCATAACCTTCTCCTGCCACTATATCAACGTTGAAAGAAGTACTTGTAAGCGGAACGGTAGTTTCACCGGCTGGCCCTAATTTAGGAATACCTATCCAAGCACCGTCGCCATCAAGAGTTACAGTTCCTGTTGATGGATCGTATGTGAACGTATGCTCACCTGATAACCATGCACTTACATCATCACCATCTTTGTTAATCATGTATTCAGCTTCTGCTGGAAAACATGTTTCATACCAATCTTGACCATCAAACACACCATATTCACCCCAGAAAAAGCCTGCATCATTGAAAACATATTTGCCATCATTATGGAATGTAAATGTTTGAGCATAAAGACACGGTCTTGCGCCATCATTTTCTAATCCTGGCCACCATGCAGCCGGGTCATCTGGATTTGGTCCAAGTGACATACTTGTACCTTCACGGAATAGTTTCCATGTTTTTGATTCTTCACCAGTAAGCAATTTCTTAGCTGAATTAGGATCAGTTAAAGTAATGGTCTTACTATAAATCTTGGAAGTTCCAGCATCATTTAGGGCTGTAAGAGCTACCATGTAGTCTCCTGCAGCAGCATAAACATGCGTTGCATCTTTTTCAGTAGAGTTGAAACCATCGCCAAAATCCCATGAATAAGATGTGGCATTTTGAGAGTTGTTAGTAAAGCTTACTTGCAACCAATTAGATTCATCAATGCTATATTGAAATGAAGCAATCGGGTCATCGGTATTTGGATCATCAGAATCTTTTTTACAAGAACTGAACGATACTACTGCAGTTATACCAAAAACAACACTTAGCAAAGTAAACCACTTAAAATAATTACTTTTTCTCATAACGAATTTTTTAAATTTAATTAAACATTTATTTTAAAGTTTCTTTAGGCTTGCACGTCATATGAGCACATCCTACTATTTGGAGACACTCTTTCCATGCAAACGTATGCAAAGTAATGTTATAGAATAGCCAATAACAAGTTTTTCAACACATCTTAATTACATCAAATTAAGTTTTCAACACATCATAATTACATCAAATTAAGGGTTTTATTACTGATTATATGACACTTATGTGATTTTTCCCAAAAGGGCTAATCATACATCAATTACATTCTCACCAACAAATAAAGTCATCAGAGTTTAAAAGGTCAATATAAACTCCGTAAGGTTGGTTTCTCGGGAAATTTTTAGCTTTTTACGCAAGCGATATCGGCTTATTTCAACCCCTCTTGTGGAAATATTCATTAGAACAGATATTTCCTTACTTGAAATATTCATTCTAAGATAAGCACATAATTTTAACTCTCGAGGAGTTAAACTTGGATACTCTGATTTTATTCTCTTTAAAAATTCTTCATGAACACTTTCAAAATGAGTTTCAAAGACATGCCATTGCTTTTCGTTATCAATCTCCTTATTTATACCTCTCACAAGTCTAATAACATCATGCTTATGCGTTTCAGAATCTACCATATTAGCAAGCTCTTTTAATTCATCACGCAACGTTATAAGCATTTCATTTTTTTGAAGCATTTGCATTGTTGAATTCGCTAACTCCTTGTCCTTAAGCTTCATAGTCTCTCTGAGCTTATCATTTCGCATTCTGATTATCTCTTTTTCTGTTTCCAGACTTTCTCTCTGAAGTTGCTCTTCTTTTCTTCGAAATAATTCATTTTGTTTTCTTTCCCCTCTCAGTCTTTCCCTTTTATACCTTCTACGATTAGATAATATTATTATTCCTACAATTAATAAAAATATTACTAGGTATATAATAAATGCAAATATAGATCTGATAAAAGGAGGTGCTACTTTTATTGATATACTTTGAATTTCTGAAACTGATCCATAGATATTTTTTGATTTAACATTGAAAGTATACTTGCCTTCAAATAAATTTGTGTACGTTCGGGTATTTCGCCTTGTCCATTTGGACCATCCCTTATCATTTCCTTCAAGAAATGTGGAGTAGAGTGTTTTACTCGTATTCTCGAAATCGTTTGCTGAATATGAAAATTCCACACTGTTATTTGCAAACGCCAACTCTATATTATTGTTATACAATTCATTATAGCTATATACCGAATCAGGTGAAAATGTTCGCATTGACAAAAAATAACTTTCAAATTCGTATGAGTATTCTTTAAAATATTTTGGGTTATAGTGCGCAAATCCTTTTTCTGTTCCAATAAATACATTCTCATCGTTATAGGGATAAACAAATTCAAAGCCGCTCACGAATTTATCATCTAGCTTCTTAAAGGGTAAAGTAACATCTCTATATTTGCCATCCTCCCCATATCTCATAACTCCAAGTTCACTATTATTAAAATACCATAGATTGTTCTTAATATCCATTTTGATTGCTCTAAGGAATTCTCCATTAAAAATATTATTATACCTCTCATTAATTAAAAACTTATTTTTTGAGCTTGAGTATTCTAAAATACCACCATTGGTTGTAAATAATATTTTACCATTCAGACTTACCACACTAGAAACAGTTTCTGGAAGATTATCATTCTTGGCATTAAAAAACTCTACATATAAAATGCTGTCGTATGTATCATTAAAGAACACATGATAAATCCCCTTATAACCATGGGTTATCCATAATGTACCATCAGGATCAAATTCCATCTTCCTAGATGATTGAGAAAACCCATCAAGCTGTTTATCAAACCTCCAACTTCCTTTATCTTTTTTATAAGTTACAAGACCGGTATAGGTGCCGCCAATAATTTTGTTTGGATTATTTGGAACCTCTGAAAACATCCATAAACCAGGAGTATTGCCTATAAACTTTGCTGTGCTGTCCTCAATGATTAGGGCCCCATTATTATGACCACAAAATAAAGTTCCATCAATCTCTTTTAGTGACCATACCTGACCTTTTGTTTCTTCTATTAATTGCATCTTTTTGGAGTCAACATCCCCAATTTTAGCAAGGTCACGTGTGAGAAGGCCTTGATTTGTACCAAGGTATACCCTATTATCCTTTACAAAAGCACAATAGCCTGTTCCAACATTGTAATTGTAGGATATTTGAGTTAATGGTAAGTTTTCCTGAATATAATCTATCCCCTGATCCGCACCTAACCATAAGTTACCCAGGTTATCCGAACCTAAACAAAGTATGGTATTGTTCTGTAATCCATCTTCTTTATTTATAAATTTTATGGGATCTACTTCACTATCGCATATGAGTAATCCGTTTTGAATGGTTCCAAAAGCATATCGGTTTCCCGATAGTCTTATGGCACAGTATATCTGATTCTTCTCAAGGAACTCGGTTGATTTTGTTTTATATTCATAAATATCATCACCATTATAAACATATAACCCATCAGTAGCAGTTGCTATTAGCAACTTACGCTCAAATGGTAATATTGCCCATACCTCTTTTCCTATTAGTTTTTCTGCGCCCTTAAGAGGATACAAACTTCCCATTGCATATCGCAATAGGCCATATTCCATATCATTTACATAGTACTCATTATTTACCATGTATGAAAAATGAAAAATCGAAGGTGCATCAACAATTTCAATTGTATCATCCTTATATATGAACAACTGATCAATGGTCTGAAAGAAAATTCCATCAGGATGATTATAAATTTTCCAGACTTCACCAAAATCTTTTCTTTCCTCTGGAATTAAATATGTAAGTGAAACATACTCTGCTCCACCCATTAAGCCAATATTGTAATAACCAAGCTCATCGAAACCGCCAGCATACATCCTTCCTTCATTTCCATTTTCAATTGATCTAAGAATGGTATTATTAGGTAAATTGTAGATATTCCAATTGGAGCCATCAAATTCTAGTAATCCATCATTGTTAGCAAAATACATCATTCCGTTAACACCCTGCTGAACATCCCAGGTTTGACTTCCTCCGCGATATTCAGCTCGGTTGTAATTTTCAATGAAGGGAGTCCCAATTGTTGTAATTTGTGCAAATAATGTAGAATTCAATAAAATCAAATTCAGTACAATTAAAAATATTGCTAATTTCTTCATTACCTATTATAAACGTGGGCTAAATTAATAAAATTAGCTTTAAAGTGTGTATGTTAAAATTTCCTAATTTGTTTTTTTGATGTATTTATGATGTAATTAATACCCGTTTACATTTAACCGATTTATTCTATTTTTGGGGACTTAAAAATAAATTCATGAGAAGACCTTATCTGATTTTAAGTTTTTTTGTTTTATACATTACAAGTCAAGGGCAAACTAGTATTGACCAAAAGGTAGACAGTTTGCTAAATCTAATGACATTGGACGAGAAAATTGGTCAAATGACTCAGGCAGAAAGAGGTGCGTTGGAGAGTTTAAATGACATTTCAAATTATAGCTTGGGTTCCCTTCTCAGTGGCGGCGGCTCAGCTCCTTCACCGAATAACGCACTTGAATGGGCAAACATGTATGATAGCTATCAAGAAAAAGCTCTTGAGAGCAGGCTTGGAATACCACTTATTTATGGCGTTGATGCCGTTCATGGCCACAATAATGTTTATGGAGCAGTTATTTTTCCGCATAATATCGGATTGGGATGCACCTGGAACCCTGATCTTGTAAGAACAGTGAATGAAATCACAGCAACAGAAGTTTCTGCAACTGGAATTGATTGGAATTTCAGTCCATGTATTGCAGTGCCTAGGGATGAAAGGTGGGGAAGAACATATGAAGGTTTTGGGGAAACAGCTGAAATTCAAAAAATAATGGCATATGCAGCAGTTATGGGACTTCAAGGTGACAGTTTAAATAAAGCTGAAACAATTTTAGCTTGTGCAAAGCACTTTGTTGGTGATGGTGGCACAACCAATGGATTTGACCAGGGAAATACTCAAGTTTCTGAGGAAATTCTCAGAAGCATTCACATGGCAGGTTACATAGATGCAATCGATGCAGATGTGGGTTCAATTATGGCTTCATACAATAGCTGGAATGGGCAGAAATTACATGGTCATAAATACCTTCTCACAGATGTTCTAAAAGAAGAATTGGGGTTTGAAGGGTTTGTTGTATCAGATTGGAAAGGTGTAGACCAGATAAATGAAGACTACAGAGAGTCCATAAAAAGAGCAATTAATGCAGGAATTGATATGGTAATGGTACCCGATAGGTACCTAATTTTTATTAGCATTCTTAAAAGCTTGGTTGAAGATGGCGATGTGAGCATAGAACGTATAGATGATGCGGTCAGAAGAATTCTCAAACAAAAATTCCTTTTGGAACTATTTGAAAGCCCAATGTCAGATCAATCTTTGATACCATTAGTAGGATCAGCTCAACACAGAAATGTTGCTAGACAAGCTGTCCGAGAGTCATTGGTTCTGCTGGATTCTAAAAATGATGTCCTACCATTAAATAAAAACAATATGAAGTATCTTGTGGCTGGACCTCTTGCTGATGATATAGGAGCTTCTTGTGGAGGATGGAGTATTTCTTGGCAGGGGTCAAATGGGAACATAACAATAGGAACAAGTATTTTAGAAGGCTTGAATGAAGTTTCAGAATCAAGTGAAATTATTTTCTCAGAAAATGGAAATTATGACGATCCCGTTGATGCAATTATTGTTGTGATTGGAGAAAATCCATACGCAGAAGGAGCTGGCGACAAGGCTGACTTAAAAATAGAATTTCAGCAGGTTCAACTGGTAAAAACGTTAAAAGAAAAAGGAGTTCCTATTATATGTGTTATGCTAACAGGACGTCCAAGAATTATTGGGGAGATAATGCCTTATACTGATGCAATGATATCTGCCTGGCTTCCAGGAACAGAAGCCTCAGGAGTAGCAGATATTATTTTTGGAGATTATAAACCTTCTGGGAAATTAAGCCTTACCTGGCCAAGATCAATGGATCAAATACCCATAAATTATGGCGACAATGATTACAGCCCTCTTTATGCATACAAACATGGATTGATTGACTTCCCTAGCACTGCAGATGCTTCAGAGCTTCTTCCATATTGTGCAGCAACAAGTTCGAATGGACAGAAAATATATTTGTCACTTTCTGATAACATAACAAATATGGAAACCAGTACGGATGATTTCACTTTAAAAATTAACGGGAATATAATCCAGGATATGATTAGTGATATTTACATATCATCCACTGAAGAATCTATTTTGATTTTTGATCTAAACAGCGAAATTGAGCAGTCAGATAAGAATGTATCATTGACTTACGATGGTTCGGGAATTTTCTCAAACTCTCTTTTACTTGAACCCCTGGAGAATTATTTTGTGTTCAATTCTGTTAATGGTTCTGGAGGTACAATGGAAATACCAGGAATTATTCAAGCCGAAAACTTCTTTGAAATGTATGGCGTAGAAACAGAAACATGTACTGATTATGGCGGAGGTTTAAATGTTGGTTATGTGGATCCAGGTGACTGGATGAAATATTCTGTTGAAGTACTTCAGGATGGTTGGTATGAAGTGAGGGCAAGAATTTCAGGATACTCTGGAGGTAATCTACTTCTAAATTTTAATGATAGCATAACATCATCAATAAACTACTCATCAACAAATGGGTGGCAGTCATGGCAAAATTTTACCAATGAATTATACCTAAGTGAAGGTAACTACATAATGGAGGTTGTAGCTCAGCAAGATGCATTCAACATAAACTATTTTGACTTTTCAATTATAGATGCTATTGAAAATAAAAATTCGGAAGTTTCCAATATATCAGTTTATCCAAATCCTGCAGTATCTGCCATATCATTGGAATTCAATAATAGTACAAATGATGAGGTAAGCATAAGGTTATATACAATGGGAGGACAACTTGTTCAAACTCTTTTTGAAGGTAGTTCAGAAATGGGCAGAAATGATTATGATTTTAATCTTAGTTCCTCTCTTAATAAGGGTTTGTATTTCATAGAAATTAAAAATGGAAAGAAACGATATTTCCAAAAATTAATGATTTACAGATAGAAATATAATTTAACTGATTATTTATATCACTACTTGGATTAATAAGGTAATCAACAAGTATAAAATGAAAAACGTATACATAATACTTCTAATACTTTTGTCTACCTTATTATCTTTTGGTCAAGGGTTAAAAACGGATGGTAAAAAAATAGTAGATCAGGATGGAAATAATGTTCTATTGAAAGGAATTGGTTTAGGAGGGTGGATGCTAATGGAAGGTTACATGATGCAATCCAGTGATGTGGCAGATACTCAGCACGAATTCAGAGAGCGACTTGTTGATCTAATGGGTCAGGATAAAACAGATACTTTTTTTGATACATGGCTAGATAACCATGTAACAAAGGACGATGTAGATTCACTTGCAGCATGGGGGTACAATAGTATCAGATTACCAATGCACTATAATTTATTTACCCTTCCGATTGAAGATGAACCAGTAAGTGGTGAAAATACATGGCTAACCAAAGGTTTTAATATGGTTGATAGTTTACTGAGCTGGTGTGAACAAAATAATATGTACCTTATCCTTGATCTGCATGCAGCTCCTGGTGGACAAGGTGAAAATGCAGCTATCTGTGATTATGATCCTGATAAACCTTCTCTTTGGGAAAGCCAGGATAACAGGAATAAAACAGTTGCCCTATGGGCTAAACTTGCCAAACGATATACCGATGAACCTTGGATAGGTGGTTACGATTTACTGAATGAGGTTAATTGGAATCTTAGCGGTAATACTCAACTTAGAGCCTTGTACGAAGAAATAACTGATTCAATACGAGCAGTAGACACTAGTCATATTATTTTTATCGAAGGGAACTGGTTTGCAAATGATTTTACCGGCTTAACACCTCCTTGGGATGATAATATGTCATATAGCTTCCATAAATATTGGAATTATAATGATCCTGGATCAATAAGTTGGGTTTTAGATTTACGAAATCAATACAATATTCCACTTTGGATGGGTGAATCGGGAGAAAATTCAAATGTTTGGTTTACTGATGCCATAGAACTTTTTGAAGATAATAACATAGGCTGGTCATTTTGGCCATACAAAAGGATTGAAACAATAGTTGCTCCATATTCAATCCTTTTTACTGATGGATACAAGGATATTCTAAGTTACTGGCGAAATGAAGGGCCAAAGCCCACCGTTGATGAAGCTTATAATTCGATGATGGAACTGGCAACAAATGCAAATAGTATTAACTGCGATTATAGGAAAGATGTCCATGATGCGCAAATAAGACAACCCAGGAGTAATAACACGATTCCTTATGGTATTCACAATATACCTGGATTGATATACTTGTCAAATTTTGACCTTGGAAAATTAAATCATGCGTATTATGATATGGAAAATGCTAACTACTCCTTATCAACAGGGTTTTTTACAGCATGGAACAATGGTTGGGTATATAGGAATGATGGGGTAGATATCGAATCAAATACAGATACTTTTAACAGTAATGGCTTTCATATTGCATACTCAGAAAAAGGAGAATGGATGAAATATACTGTAAACATATCCGAGAGTGGAGTATTTCAAGCAAAAGTTAGATTTGCAACTTCATACACAGGGGGTAAATTCCACCTTTCCATTGATGATGAAGATATTACTACCTCAGAACAGGTTACAAGTACTGGCAGCTGGACTGACTTTTCCAATTTTGAAATAAATGATTTAGTACTTAACGAAGGAGAACATGTGCTCAAATTTGAATTTGATAACAATACATCCATAAACGTAGGCAGCATAGAATTTTTAAAAACTGGTGATCCTTCCAATGTTGATATGCTGGCAATAAATGGTCAAACAAAAAAAGATGAGAAAAGCATTACAATATATACCAATCAGCCAGTTTTTGAGGAATCAATGGAAAATATTAAGGAATATTTTTCCGTAAAGATAAATGGAAACCCTGTTACCATTGAAGATGTTTATTTGGAGGAAAATAAAAACCGATCAATTGAAATTCAATTGAAAGATTATATGTACTACACTGATATTATCTATGTGAGTTATGACGGCACAGATATAACCTCAACTAATGGTAAGGTTATGGAATCTTTCTCCAACCTAAGAATAAGAAATATTCTACCACCGAGATTCAAATTACCCACAATAATTCAAGCCGAGGATTTTTCTGACATGCTTGGTCTTGCTGTTGAAGAAACTACCGATGTGGGTGGTGGATACAATATTGGATACACTAATCCGGGTGATTATGCTGATTATTTAATATACTCTAGTGATACTAGTAGCTATGAAGTTAACTTAAGAGTTGCAGCACAAAATACAACAGGACGAGTTGGTTTTTACATTCTTAATGAAGATGGATCAGAAACAGAGCTCGTTAATATGATAACACCTAAAACAGGTGGCTGGCAAACATGGACAACTACTACCGCAACTCTTACTAGTCCTATTCCAAAAGGAATTCAAACTCTTCGAATGAGGCCCCTAATTGGAGAAATTAACCTTAACTGGTATCGATTTGATATACTTGAAGATATTGTTGATTTAAGCACTAACAAAATTGTAAATATTTATCCAAATCCCATTTCTGGTGAAAACCTGAACATAGATTTGATTGATGAAAATCATTCAGAAATGCTCATACAAATATTCGATATATCAGGCAGATTAAAGTATTCGGAAGATATAAGTGCTGAAAATGAGCATGTGGATATACCTAGTCATTTGATCCCAAGAGGAATTTCTGTGCTTAAAATAATAGATGGTAGTAAATCTTATGGTAAAAAAATAATCCGGTATTAATTATTACCTATTCAAATTCACCAACAAACTAATAGTGGTATAATATGCACTTTCATTCGAATATGATAAGCTATCTAAATAAAAACATAGCCAATATTGTTTTATTTACTGTTCTTATATTTCTTTTAATTGGAACAAGCTTCACAACCATACCTAAAAGCAAATTGACAATAGAAGAAAAAGTAGATTCATTACTATCACTTATGACTCTTGATGAAAAAATAGGTCAGATGACTCAAGTTAGACACTTTTATGACATTTCAGAAGATGATATTTCAAATAAATTTATTGGTTCAGTAATACATACTCAAGGTCCGATACCTGGAGAAACGGTAGATGACTGGCAATCTAAATTCCGTGATCTACAGAATCAGGCCTTATCCACAAGACTTGGCATACCATTACTTTTTGGGGTGGATGCAGTGCATGGTCAAAACACTTTTGAAGGAGCAACAATTTTTCCTCATAATATTGGAATGGGAGCATCAGGGAATCCGGATATGGTAATGAAGTCCGCAGAAATTACAGCAATTGAAATGCATGCGACTGGTTTAAACTGGACATTTTCCCCTTGTGTTGCAATTCCATATAATGAAAAATGGGGAAGAGTTTATGAGGCATTCTCTGAATCCACACCACTAACCTGTGAGTTAACATATGCTGCCGTAAAAGGTTACCAGAGTGATTTTAACACATCACACTCTGTGCTTGCTACAGCGAAACACTTTATAGGTGACGGAGCAACAGACTACGGGATTGAAGGTGGAAACACTAGCTTATCAGCTGAAGAAATAAACAATAGGTTACTACCTCCCTACAAAGCAGCAGTTGATGCTGGTGTTGGGGCAATAATGGTTTCCTTTAATTCTGTTTTGGGGTCAAACATGCACGCACATAAAGCCTTGATTACAGATACTCTAAAAAGAGGAATGGGATTTGACGGAATTGTTCTAACAGACTGGAAAGGGTTTTCTAGGTTTGGCGGAATAAATGTTATTAATGCGGGTGTAGATATGGTAATGGCTGTGGATGGAGATATGCATTATTTTCAGAGTAAACTCAAAGAATCAGTTATTCAAGATTCTGTCTCAATGGAAAGAATAAATGATGCTGTTAAAAGGATATTGAGGCAAAAATACCGAATGGGCTTATTTGATAACCCATTTCCAGATTCATCGCTATCAATTAAATTAGGTTGTGACGAACATCGAAAAATTGCCAAACAGGCAGTGAGAGAATCTCTTGTATTATTAAAAAATGAAAATAAAACACTTCCCCTGAAAAAAGAAACTAAAAAAATAGTTGTGGTTGGTGAACATGCCAACAATTCGGGACTGCAATCAGGAGGATGGACCGTGAATTGGAGAGGGACAGCAAAAAATTATAAGGGAGCCACAACCATACTAGAGGGAATCCAGAGGCTCTCCTACGGAGATGTTGTATATGATACATTAGCTGATGGCTTAGTTAGAGATGCTGATATTGCAATCATCGTTGTTGGTGAAAATCCATATGTTGAATTTTTTGGAGATATTGGTGATGGCACTGGCGAATTTACTCTCGATCTAAAAAAAGAACACAAGGATTATATAGATTCATATGTGGATATTGGAATCCCCACGGTAGTAATTCTTATTTCCGGCCGACCAATGATAATAACAGATGAACTCAATAAAACCGATGCATTTGTTGTGGGCTGGTTACCAGGATCAGAAGGTGATGGCTTTGCTGAAGTTTTATTTGGTGATTATAATTTTACTGGAAAACTACCACACTCTTGGCCTGCAAACCTGAATCAGTATGAAGGTAAGTATGGTCCAAACTATTGGAATATTGATGCAAATCCATTGTTTCAATTTGGCTATGGATTAGCATATTGATTTATTAATTAACTTTTTAAAAATATGAATACCTATTCCGTTATAAGTTTAATTTTGTTGCAGTTGCAGCCAATTTTTATTCAAAAACCTAAATTATTTTTTTTATGAAAAAAATTTTCTTACTACCTATTATATTATTTTCAAGCTATATATTAATTTCTCAAAATATGAATGATTCCATTGATCAAAAAGTTGATCTGCTTTTAAGTGAGCTAACTCTTGAGGAGAAAGCATCTTTATGCTCCGGACGAGATGACTGGAGTTCGGAATCAATTGATAGGCTCAATATTCCATGGATATGGATGTCAGATGGCCCTCATGGATTGAGACGTGCACCTGCAACTAACAAAGCAGGATATGGTGATCAATTGCCAGCAACATGTTTTCCAACTGCTTCAGCACTAGCCGCAACATGGGATGTTGATTTAATTTATGATGTTGGAGTTGCACTTGGAGAGGAATGTCAAGCCATTGATGTAAACGTGTTGTTAGGCCCAGGAGTTAACATAAAAAGATCCGTATTGGGGGGAAGAAATTTTGAGTATTTTTCTGAAGATCCAATATTATCAGGAGAAATGGGAGTAGCATATATTAATGGCGTTCAGAGTCAAGGTGTGGGAACATCACTAAAGCATTTCGTTGCCAATAATGTTGAAACAATGCGTATGTATATGAACTCAGATGTTGATTCAAGAACACTACATGAAATTTATTTAAAGCCCTTCGAAATTGCCGTAAAAAAAGCTCAACCATGGACAATCATGGCATGCTATAACAGAGTTCAGGGAGAATACGGTACCCAATCGTCGTTTCTGTTAACAGAAACATTAAAAGATGACTGGGGTTTTGAAGGAATAGTAATATCTGATTGGTTTGCGGTAGTCGATCGTGTGCAAGGTATAAAATCTGGTATGCACATAGAAATGCCAGGTGTTAATGATGTTAATGATTCTCTTATTGTTGAGGCAGTTAGAAGTGGTGAGCTTGACGAGAAAGTGCTCGACAACATTGTACGAGATATATTAACCATTGTATTAAAGGCAGAAAAACTTGAAAAGGAAAATGCTGATCAGAAAATTGAAGAGCATCATATACTTGCTAGAGAAGTTGCAAGCGAATCCATTACATTACTTAAAAATGACAATAATATACTCCCCATCTCAAAGGAAAAATATAAAAATATTGCAGTTATAGGTGAGTTTGCTGTTAATCCAAGATATCAAGGTAATGGCAGTTCAGAGGTAAGGCCAACAAAACTTGATAATGTACTAGAAATTATTCAGGATGAGTATGGAAATGAATTCAATATAAAATATTCCAGAGGCTACGACCTAAAAGATGACAATAACTTATCATACATAGATGATGCTACTACCATAGCTAAAAATTCTGATATTGTGCTTGTCTTTGCAGGATTACCATTACAGTATGAATCCGAGGGTATTGATCGTACTCATATCAATATGCCCAACTCACACAATAGGCTTATTGATGAAATAAATAAAGTAAATCAAAACTCTGTCATTGTACTCACCAATGGAAGTGCTGTTTCTATGCCGTGGGAAAATAATACTCCAGTTATTGTTGAGAGTTGGTTGGGAGGACAAGCAGGTGCAGGTGGTACTACAGATGTTTTGTTTGGTAAAGTAAATCCATCTGGCAAACTAGCAGAAACATTTCCCGTTAAACTTCAAGACACTCCTGCATATTTTAACTTTCCAGGCGAACAGGGAAATGTACTTTATGGAGAACGTATTTTTGTTGGATACAGATATTATGATGAGAAAGATATAATACCCCTTTTTCCATTCGGACATGGGCTATCCTATACTAGCTTTGAATATGATAACATGAGGCTATCAAATGATAAAATACTAGATAACGAAGAGCTGGTGGTTTCTTTATCAGTAAAAAATACAGGAAATATCAAAGGAAAGGAAGTTATTCAGCTGTATGTTTCAGATGAAAAAAGCAGTCTGCAAAGACCAAAAAAGGAATTAAAGAAATTCATAAAAATTGAACTTGAACCCGGTGAAGAAAAAGAAGTTTCATTTGTATTGAATTCAAACGATTTCACATTTTTCGACTCAAAAAGAGAATTGTGGATTGCTGAAAGTGGCAAATTTTCCATACTTGTGGGCTCATCTTCTAAGGATATAAGGATGATACAAACATTTGAACTCGAATCTACACAAGAAGTCCCACTTAATTTTGATGAGTATACGTTTATTAAGGAATACTGGGATAATAAAGATACACGGGGATATTTAATAGAAATTGTTCCCAATTGGATAGGACAGTTCGTACCAGAAGGTAAATCAATCAATGATGCTGTTTTCCAAGATTTCTTTATAGATCATCCTGTTATAAAATTACCATACATAAGTAATGGTGAATGTTCTGCAGAAGATATCCATGAACTAGTAAGAAATACAGATAATATTACCTTTACACCCTAAAACTTATATTTTGAAATACTACTTATATCTAACCATATTCATTTTAGTGCTTATAGGGGGGTGTAAAAAGACAGAAACTCCTGATATAGTTAGTGATCCTATTATTAATAATTTCGCTTTTCTCAGCGAACATAACCCTGGGCTTAATTCAAATATATATCTGACAGAAATCTCTGGTAGTATTACAGGAAGGTTACCCTATAAAACTGATATGAAAAACTTAGTTGCTAGCTTTAATTCATTCGGTTCTAATGTAACAATTGGAAGTTCTATTCAATCCAGTGGGATAACTCCTAATGATTTCACTAATATACTAAACTATGAGGTTTCAAATGTTAGTAAAGATGTAAAATACGATGTAGATGCAATATTGT
Organism: Lentimicrobiaceae bacterium; assembly: GCA_018661505.1. Taxonomy (GTDB): domain Bacteria; phylum Bacteroidota; class Bacteroidia; order Bacteroidales; family F082. Next base: position 39,508 of record JABJIE010000018.1, on the reverse strand, counting down.
TTACAGGATTACCCATAGTTGAACTAAACATAGAAAATAATAGTGATATTGTTTCAAAAGAAGAATACATCAGCGGTGAATCAATTGTTATTGGTGGTAGAGGGTTTCAAAATTTTGAAGGTGAAATGAAAATTAGAGGTAGAGGTCATTCTACCTGGGGACTCCATCCCAAAAAACCTTATCAAATGAAGCTAGATGAAAAATCAGAATTTTTGGGTATGCCCGAAGGAAAAAAGTGGATCTTCCTTGCTGAATATAGTGACAAGACTTTAATAAGAACACGCCTTGCTTTTGAAATGGGGTATCTAAGTAATCTTGACTGGACTCCAAGATGTAGATATGCTGAGGTTTTTATAAACAATTCATATAATGGAACTTACAACATAACTGAAAAGGTAGAGGAAAGCAGTAGCAGGGTAAACGTGGGTGATGATGGGTATCTTCTCGAAATAGACACTCCTGACCATCTAGATGAAGAAGATATTTACTTTAATTCATATAAGTTCTTATATCAGATTAAAGAGCCATCTACTACATATAATAGTCCTGAATATGAATATATAGTTGATTACATTGAAGATTTTGAAAGTGCTCTTTTTGGAGGAAATTTCAAAGACCCTATAACTGGTTACAGATCCTATATCGATGTTGAAAGTTTCGTTGACTGGTATCTCATAAATGAAATTGCCAAAAATGTAGATGCAAGAGCATATTCTAGCATCTACCTTAATTTGGTTCCAGGAGAGAAATTAAAAATGGGTCCATTATGGGACTTTGATCTATCATTTGGAAATGTTGATTATGCTGATAGTCAGTATACAGATGGATTTTGGATAAAATATAACAGCTATTTTACAAGGCTATTCCAAGATCCCTACTTTGTAAGCCAAGTTAAAGACAGGTTCAATTTCTTTAACGATAAAAGAGATTACTTCTTGGAAATAATAGATACACAACAGCACAAGCTTCGTTTTGCACAGGAAGAAAATGACCTCAGATGGGATTTATATGGAAATTATGTATGGCCAAATCCTATTTATTTTGAGACTCACATCGAAGAAGTAAATCACTTAAAAATGTGGATGATTGATAGATTTAACTGGCTTGAAGAAACATTTGACAACATGTAAGCCAGAACCTTAGTTTTATAGGTTTAGTATAAATTATATTTAGATATCTCGCTTACCTTTTCCTCATCAATATCTGTTGGTATATTGTTTTCATTGCAATATCCTAGAAACTCCTGTAATGGCAAATTACCAATGAGTTCTTTACCTGTTTGTGGACATCCTCCAATACCATTTATTACAGTATCGAAACGTCTAATACCTGCCTTATATGCAGCATCAACTTTTTCCAAGCGGCCATTATCCAATGAATGCAAGTGTAATCCAAATTCTACCTCTGAAAACTCACTATTAAGCAATTTAAATACTTCATTAATCTTTATGGGAGATACATTACCAAATATGTCAGAAAACGGGAAGGTTTTAAGTCCCATTGTTGTAAAAACTTCTACATATTTATACAGCATATCCATGTTCCAATCGTCACCATAAGAACTTTCAAAACCCATAGAAAAATATGTAATCAGCTCTTTACCATGTTTAACACAAAGGTTTTGAATTTCATAGATATTAATTATAGCTTGCTCTATGGTTTGTTTTATATTCTTCTGAAGAAATGTACTAGAAACAGCAAATGGAAAGAAAAGTTCGTTTATTACTTCAAACTCACATGCACTTTCGGCACCTTTTTTAGTTGCAACAAGAACTGCCAAATTTGAGTTTGTATTATCAGTTTTTAATGATTTTATGACCTTTGCTGTATCGGCCATTTGTGGTATTAATTTTGGAGATACGAAACTACCAACCTCCACAGTGTGAAAACCGCATTCCAACAAAAGGTTAATGTACTCAACCTTTTTATCTGTTTCAATTATATACGGTAATCCTTGAAACCCATCCCTGGGTGTTTCTATTATTTTAACCACAATTAAAATATTTGGTTACAAGATCCATTACTTTTTCATCATCATTTTGGATTCTCCCAATTAAACCTTCATCATTTTTATTTATCAGTGTTTTTATCAGCAAGTCTATAACGCTATCCGGAAATACATCATATTTTGTATAGTATGATCGTTGATCTTCCAATCGTCTTGCAGATTCAACACATGATGAGGGCAACTGATCTAGTTCTTTCTGTTTTTTCTTATTCTCTTCATCAAAGATATTAATATCAACATAAGTGTTTTTAGCAAGATCAATGGGGTTGTTCATTTCAAAACCTGTGCGAGCCGCAATCGTAATAGCAGACAACAACATATAGATATCGGCAGAGCCATCAGGACTTCTAACTTCTACTGTTTGCTTATTTGAGAAATCAACAATACGTCCCTTTTCCTGAGGGTTAACTAAATTAATCATATTAATCGGTGTTGTCCAGCCCAAGGGAACTCTTACTAAAACAGACCTGTTTCGATCCCCCCAACAAATATTTGTGGGTGCTTCCTGATGAGGCACAAGACGAAAATATGATGTTGGGTTCATATTTCCAAATGAAGTAATTGAAGATGCTAGTTCCATATATCCAGCAATTGCAGTTTTTGCTATGTCGCTTAGTTTACCATCATCAATCATTCTATTTATACCATTATCCATAACTCTAGTATGAATGTGTAATCCGCTTCCAGCTTTTCCAACAGTAATTTTTGGTGCAAAAGTAACTGTAACTCCATACTTCATTGCAAGAGTTCGAATTATCCATTTGGCTTTAACAAGCTGGTCTGCAGCATCCTCAACACATGTTGGAAGAAATTCAATCTCATTCTGCTCAAAAACAAACCCATCCTTACTAAAATTGCCAACTTCGGAATGCCCATACTTTATCATACCTCCGGATTCAGCAATCAATTTCATGGCTTCTGTGCGAAAACTTCCCCACTTTGAAAAAGGTGAAGATTCATGATATCCCCTTTGATCATCAGCCTTAAATAGTCCATCATCTTCACTTATGATATAATACTCAAGCTCTCCCATTGCCTCAAACTGAAAGCTCGTCACCTCTTGAAATGATAAATGTGCTTTACGCAAAATATTTTCCGGTGCACCCTCAAGTGGTTCACCATTTCGGTCATAGTAAGAACAAAGTATATCAAGAGTAGGTATATCCGAAAACGGATTTACAAAAGCTGTTTTAAACCTTGGGATAACATATAAATCACTTGATCCAGGTTCAACAAAGGGTAATAAACTAGACCCATCAACACGCTCTCCAGCACTCAAAATATTATCCAAATGTTCACGGCCTCCAATGATAAAATTAAGTGTTTTAAGTCGACCATCCCAGCCAACATACCTAAAGTTTATCATCTCAATATCATTATCTTCAATAAATTTTATCAGATCAGCCTTGGTTAGCTTATCTGCTGGCTTACTTAAATACTGTACTACCGGATTTGGATTCATTGAAATATGGTCGCTCATATCATTAAAATTTGGGTGCAAATTTAGGAAATAATAGGTTGAGAAAATAAATATTTATAGATAATCCATCTATTATAATACTTCTTTCTAGGATAATTAAACTAATTAAATATATGCCTTAATTTATTAGCAAATGATTAGATTAGCAAATCAATTTTTACTTAAAATGTTATGCACACTAAGAATAAATCAAGAACCTACTTTTGTTTTGTCAAGCAATGGATACTAATACTATTTGTTATCCCAATTATTGCAGAAGCTCAAATTGACAGCATAAAGAGCTCAGATATTCAAAGAACATTTAATCTCCAATTGCCAAATAATTACAATGAGCAAAAGAGTTTTCCTTTAATATTTGTTCTTCATGGATATTATCATAAAAACCTGGGAATGCCTATTTACAGTGGGTTCGACAAATTCGTCAACAAAGATTGTATAGTTGTTTATCCACACGGTATGATGGAAGAAAATGGCATAAATTATTTTTGGAACTCAGGAGGAGGTTTATCAAATAACTATGGAGGAATAGATGATGTTAAATTTATAGATAATCTGATTGATACATTAACGTTTGATTACTCCATTGATACTGATAGCATATTTATTGTTGGTCATTCAAATGGTGGAATGATGTCGTACCGACTAGCAATGGAGCTTAGTCACAGAATTACTGCAATGGCTAATTTGGCTGGGTCAATGATGTTTGACACAATTGTACCAGATTTTCCAGTACCAATTCTTCACATTCACGGAACAGCAGATCAAGCAGTTTTAATCAATGGCTCTTCAGATTTATCATGGCCGACCATGAATATAAACAGCGTTTTAAAACAATGGGCTAAATGGAACGACTGTCTTCCTGAACCTGATACCATAGTAAATAACGATTCTGTTATTTATGTTAAGTGGTCAGATAAAAGTGGTGAAAATCAAGTGCTAGGATGCTTTTTAATAAATCAAGGCCATGATTGGGCAATAATATCAGAAAACGGCTGGATCATTTCAGAGAACATATGGAATTTCTTCACATTAAAAGAAATTAAAGGATACGAAAATTAATTCTTTAATGCTTACACGTATATAATATGGTAAAAAAGTGCGTTTAGATTTATGGAAAGCACATATAAGCATTTCATAATAACCCATTACAAGCATTTTTTAAAGTTTTTTTTTATCAAATAATCACAGATCTTGAAATAGATAGAATAGTTTAAATGGCATGGAAAGACAGAACTACCTTTGAAACATTAGAAATACAATTTGAGATTTCAGAATCAAAGATGATAAAAATAATGCGTAAAGAACTTAAAGAAGGTTCATTTAAGTTATGGAGAAAACGTGTAAATAGTGGTGTAAGTAAAAAGCACCACAAAAAAAATGCAGTGCAGAAATAATCCGATTTAAAATCCCCACTTTTAGGTATTTCACCTTGCAAAATAATTAAACAATTTTGCCCAATGATTATGTGGTTATTTAACCCAATTCTTTCGATGGGTAAATAAATTGGAGTTCGTTTTTCGGCAATGATTTTTATTTAGACTGAATAAAGCTTAAAATCAGGGTTTTACGCCTTATTTTATGACATATATCATGAATTTTGACTGCTAAATTTATTAACTAATAATCTGTAATTAATTACTTTTAAGAAAGTTTTAAATGGACTAGGATATCTACAATAAACTGACTGAATAATGTAAATGTTTAGCAGAAATAATTGTGGATATTTTTCTTTTATCCATCATAATGTATCATAAAATAAATACTATGAAAAATTCTAGATTTGCTTTTTTTGCTTTTTTAATTCTCACAATTGGATTGTATTCATGTGGAATGGAAGATTCAAAAAGCAACCAAAATTCGTCAAATGACGACGCAATGAAATCAACCGAGGCACCTGCAAAAGGACAATCAGCAGTTGTTGATAATGTATCTGATGCCAATGTACTTCAAGTTGCTAAATCACTTGATGACTTCTCAACATTAGTTGTAGCAATCGAAGCAGCAGGAGTTGAAGACGCTGTTGTAAACACTGGACCTTTAACTATTTTTGCACCAGTTAACGCTGCATTTGATAAATTACCTGAAGGTACCGTAGCAGGTTTGCTTAAACCAGAAAATAAGAGCACCCTTGCATTTATTCTGACTAACCATGTTGCTCCGGCTAATTATCCTGAGAAACAGTTAAAGAAACAAGCAAAAAAAGGCAGGAAACTTTATATGGCTTCAGGCAAATATTTAGTTGTGGAGAATAAAGATGATGGTATTTACGTCGGAGGAACCAAAGTTATTAAAAGTGTGAAAGTTTCCAACGGATGGATACATGTAATTGATAATGTATTAGTACCAGAATAAATAAAAAAATATAGAGTTAGATGAAAAGAATAAACTATACGCTATTCATTGTGATAGCATTGTTTTTAATATCGTGTGGAGAAGGAAATTTAAACGGTAAAGATGCCAAAAAAGGAACCAAGGCAGTTTGGGATATAACTGAAGATCCCGGAATAGGCCCAATTGACAAAGTTGTATTAAAAGAGTTAGACCCTGCCTTAGCAGAAAAGGGCAAAGAGGTTTTTAAGACTTATTGTTCAGCTTGTCATAAAATTAAGAAAAAGTATATAGGACCAGCAGTAATTGGGATTACTAAAAACAGAACACCTGAATGGATAATGAATATGATTATGAATCCTGATGGAATGATGGCCAATAATGAGAATGCAAAAAAGCATTTTGCTGAATATGCTGCACCAATGGCCAATCAGAATATGACGAAAGATCAGGCACGTTCAATACTTGAGTATTTTAGATTAAGAGATAGTGAAAAGAAATAATTATATAAAACCAATTGTTATGAAAAGAATTTTAAAATCAACTATTGCCATTATAGTATTATCAATGGTTATGGTTGCATGTGGACCAACTACTTCAAAAAAAGGAGGTTCAAAAGGCGTGCTTTCTGGTAGTCAGGCTGAAAGAGCTTATGTGGCTCCAGGAGAACATGATGAATATTATGGGTTTATCTCCGGTGGATTTAGTGGACAACTTGCTGTTTATGGATTACCATCAGGTCGTTTATTTAGAGTTATCCCTGTTTTCTCACAAGATCCGGAAAAAGGTTATGGATATAGTGAAGAAACAATACCTATGCTTATGACTTCTCATGGTTTTGTGCCTTGGGGTGATTCACATCATCCTGATATCTCACAAACAAATGGTGAACTTGATGGAAGGTGGATATTTATAAATGAGAATAATACACCAAGGGTTGCCAGAATTAGCCTTGAGACATTTGAGACAGAGGAAATTATGGAAATCCCAAATTCTGCAGGTAACCATAGTTCAGCATTTGTTACTGAAAATTCAGAATATGTGGTAGCTGGTACACGTTTTGGTGTTCCTACACCTCAAAAAGATATTCCAATTAGCGAATACAAAAGTAACTTTAAAGGGAGTCTTACTTTCCTTAAAATTGATCCGGAGAATGGTCTTATGAATATAGCTTTCCAAATCAGGATGCCTGGTTTTAACTTCGACCTTGCGCATCCGGGAAGAGGTGATTCTCATGGATGGTTCTTCTTCTCATCATATAATACTGAGGAGGCTAGTACTTTACTTGAGGTTAATGCATCACAAAATGATAAAGATTTCATTGCTGCCATTAACTGGAAAAAAATCGAAGAGTATGTTGCTCAGGGTGTAGGTACTATGGAACCAGCTAGATATGCACATAACGTGTGGGATGATCACACACATACCGCAACCACAACAATGGAAAAGGAAGTTCTTATTATAAATCCTGAGGATGTACCAGGAGCAATATACTTCCTTCCAACTCCTAAATCACCTCACGGTTGTGATGTTGATCCTACTGGAGAATATATAATTGGTAGTGGTAAACTTGCAGCAACTATTACTGTTCATTCATTCTCAAAAATGCTTAAAGCTATTGAAGATAAAGCTTTTGATGGTGAAACATACAGTATTCCAATTATTAATTATGAAGCTGTTAATTATGGTAGTCTTGAGCAACCAGGTTTAGGACCTTTACACACTGAATTTGATACAAGAGGAAATGGTTATACAACTTTCTTTATTTCATCTGAAGTAGTAAAATGGAATATCAAAGACTTAGTTGTTATAGATCGTAAACCTACATTTTATTCTGTTGGTCACCTAATGATTCCAGGTGGTAACTCACGTAAGCCTTTCGATAAGTATCTTGTTGCAATGAATAAGATTACTAAAGACCGTTATTTACCAACCGGACCTGAAGCTTGTCAATCAGCTCAGCTATACGACATCTCAGGAGAAAAAATGGAATTATTGTTGGATTTCCCAACCATCGGAGAACCACATTATGCGGCAGGTTGCCCAGCTGATTTACTTGCATCCAAATCAGTTAAGATTTTTAAACTTGAAGATAATACTCATCCTTATGCAACAAAAAGCGAGGCTGATTCAAAAGTTGTAAGAAAAGGAAATGAAGTTCATATCTACATGACTATGATTCGTTCACATTTCTCTCCTGACAATATTGAAGGTGTTAAGGTAGGAGATAAAGTTTTCTTCCATGTTACTAACCTCGAGCAAGATTTTGATGTACCTCACGGTATTTCAATGCTTGGTGCTAATACATCGGAATTACTTACTATGCCAGGTAGAACTGAGACATTTGTTTGGGAGCCAAAAGAAATAGGTGTATGGCCTTTCTATTGTACCGACTTCTGCTCAGCTCTTCATCAGGAAATGCAAGGTTATGTTAGAGTTTCTCCAAAAGGATCTAAGATACCAATTTCATATACAATTGATGAAGAAGTTCCGGGTGAAGATTTGTAAACATTGATTAATAAATGGTTCATTATATGTAAAAGCAGTCCATAGCAGGGCTGCTTTTACATATTAATAATTAGCTTGATATAATATTTAAACTAAATTATTAAATACTAGGATCAATGAAAAAAGACAAAATATTGATGATCATTGGTAGTTTGGGGTTACTGTTGCTTTTTATTTTCCCTTTGTGGACAATAACTCTGGTTGCTCCACAATATCCTGAACCTTTAGGTATGCATATTCATATTAACCGCTTGTCGGATGGAGTTCAGTTTAATGACGTTAATAATATTGACCTGCTTAATCACTACATTGGCATGGCCCTTCTACCAACTGAAGATAATGTTAAGAATGGGAAAGTAGAGCCTTTTGCTGAATTTACAATTATGCCAATTATCGTCGTAATTATGTCAATACTAGGTATTATATTTGCGATAATAGGGAAGAGGAATTTGTATCTGGTCTGGGTTGTAGTTCTTGCAATTCTTGGGTCTGTGGGTGTATTTGATTTTTATTTATGGTTATATGATTATGGTCATAATTTAGATCCAAAAGCAGTTCTAAAGATTACCGATCCGATTACTGGTGAACTGATGGCCTATCAGCCACCAATTTTTGGGTTCAAGCAAATGCTTAATTTTGAAGTATATTCTTTCCCGGCTGCGGGTTTATATATTATACTATCGGCTGCCTTGTTGTGTATCCTGGCTTACTATATAAATACAAAACGAAAAACCAGATTAAATTAACAATAAATAGAAAATAAGAAATGAATAAAAGTATCCCATTTATAACAGTCATACTAACGATGTTAGTAGGTTTAAACTCATGTAATGTAGAGCCAAAGGAAATTAATTATGGTGAGGATCATTGTTACTATTGTGATATGACCGTTGTTTCCAAAACACATGCAGCTCAATATGTAACTAAAAAAGGCAAAGCACATATGTTTGATGCCATTGAATGTATGGTAAGAGAAATCAATGATAGGGAAAATGAAGAGGAGCTTGCCTTTATGTTGGTTGCTGATTATCAAAATCCGGGAGTTCTTATGAATGCTCATAAATCAACATTCCTCATTTGTCCCGAAATAAAGAGTCCAATGGGTGCGAACCTATCAGCATTTAGTACTGAAGGAAAAGCTACAAGTGTAAAAGATGATTTAGGAGGTAATACTTATAATTGGATTAAACTAAGGGAAAGGTTTGCTGATCAATAGATATTTATTAATTATATCCCTGTTATTTTATACAGTTCTTTATTCTGCAGCTTCCACAACTGAGGTTTGTGAGAGTTGTGATTATAATAGTATTCAGGATGCAGTTGATAATGCAATTTCTGGTGATACTATTATAATAAAAGCAGGTGTCTATAAAGAATTTGCTATTCGAATTGAAAAAGAGATTCATCTGATTGGTGAAGAAAATTCAATTATTGATGGTGAGAATAATGGAACCATTATAAATGTATCAGCAGAAAACTTTTCTATAAAGGGGCTTACAATCAAAAATGTTGGTATAAGCTATACCAAGGATTATGCTGCCATACTTGTTTCCAGAAGTAAATATTTTACGATCGAGAATAATATTCTCAGAAATGTATTCTTTGGGATATTAATAGAAAAATCCAAATACGGGCTTATTAGAAATAATGATATTAGTAGTTCTGCAACACATGAAGCGAGTTCTGGAAATGGAGTTCATCTCTGGCATTGCTCAAGAATGCGAATCGAACAAAATAAAGTTTCAAATTTACGTGATGGAATATATCTTGAATTTGTGGAAAACAGTTCAATTTCAAACAATGAAAGCTCAGATAATATAAGATATGGATTACACTTTATGTTCTCCAATAATGATGAGTATTTTAAGAATGAGTTTAGAAATAATGGTGCTGGTGTTGCAGTTATGTTTTCTAAAATCATAAAAATGCATCATAATACGTTTCATCTGAATTGGGGGCCAGCTTCATATGGTCTTCTGTTAAAAGAGATTACAGATGCTGATATTGAGAATAATCTTTTCGAAAAGAATACTATCGGCATAAATATAGATGGATGTTCAAGAATAAACTATACTAATAATCACTTTGTGCAAAATGGTTGGGCGATAAAATTTCATGGTGGTTGCTATGAAAATATATTTGAACTTAATAATTTTATTCACAATTCTTTTGACCTGTCCTATAGTAGTAGGCTAAATGATAATAAATTTGAAGGAAATTACTGGAGTGATTATAATGGTTATGATCTGGATAAGGATGGAATAGGCGATGTACCATACCGACCGGTAAGACTATTCTCGTACGTTGTGAATAAAACACCGGAAACTTTAGTGTTGCTAAGAAGTCTGTTTGTTGATATCATAAACTTCTCTGAAAAGGTGTCGCCAGTGTTTACGCCGGAGAACTTGATTGATAATAAGCCAATTATGATTAGAATAAATGATAGAAATTAATAATTTAAATAAGAAGTTCGGTAAATTAACTGTACTTGAAAATCTGGATCTTAAAATTAAGGATGGTGGAGTATTTGCTATTCTGGGTCCAAATGGCTCAGGGAAAACAACACTTATAAAGTGCTTGCTTGGTATGGTTATCCCTAATATGGGTGAAATAAGCTTTGACTCCAAAAGTATTCTTAATAATTGGGAATACAGAAATAACTTAAACTATCTACCTCAGATTGCAAACTTTCCTAATAATTTAACTGTTAGTGAATTAATTAAGATGGTTAAAAATCTACGTCCTAAAGATTCAGATGAAGCACCACTTATTAAAAGGTTTAATCTGGAACCATTCCTTAATAAAAAGCTTGTGAGCTTATCCGGTGGAACCAAACAAAAAGTAAATATCCTGCTGACTTTTATGTTTGACAGTGATCTTCTAATACTTGATGAACCAACTACAGGACTTGACCCTATTTCTCTTATAAGTTTGAAAGATTTGTTAAGAGAAGAGCAACAAAAAGGGAAAACCATTCTGATTACAACTCATATAATGAGCTTTGTTGAAGAAATGGCCGATGAAATTATATTTCTGTTAGATGGTAATATCTACTTTAAGGGAACCAATGAAGAGTTGAAAAAACAGACCGGAATAGACAATCTTGAAAAATCAATTGCGGAATTAATATCTAAGCAGTATGTTTAAAATATTTAAATATAGTACATATGATTTACTTAGAAGTCGGTGGAGTTATGTTTACTTTAGTTTCTATCTGATATTGGGTTTCGTATTATTATTTCTTAATTCAGATGTGTCGAAGGCTGTAATTACTATTATGAATATTATTGTAATCCTAACTCCACTTATTGCAATTATTTTTGGGGTAATGTATTATTATAACACCAAGGAATTCACCGAGTTATTACTGGCTCAGCCAATTAAAAGATCGAAGATATTAATCGGACAGTATCTTGGATTATCCGTTTCACTATCTCTTAGCCTTATTGTAGGGCTTGGAATTCCATTTGCCGTCTATGGTTTGTTTATGTCGATGGTAATATTTGATTTCTTTCTACTATTAGTAGTAGGAGGGTTTCTAAACTTCATATTTGTAGCACTGGCATTTATCATCACGTTATATAACGAAAATCGAATCAAAGGCTTCGGGTATGCAATACTTGTATGGCTTCTTCTTGCAGTTGTTTATGATGGAGTATTTATGATAATCCTTATAATTTTTAAGGAATACCCATTGGATACATTCTCATTGGTCGTTACAATGCTTAATCCAATCGATTTATCCAGGATACTGATATTGTTGGAACTTGATATCTCGGTATTATTAGGCTATACCGGAGCAGTATTCAAAAAATTCTTTGGTACTGGTATGGGGATGTTATCATCACTCACTGTTATGTTTGTGTGGCTTATAATTCCAATTCTATTGATGATTAGGAAGTTTAATAAGAAGGACTTCTAGGAATTATTGGAGCCCAACTACAAAAGAGGTAATTGGGAAATTACAAATGGTTTAATGATGTTATATTCTATGAAATAGGCTCCCTAACCATTGATTCCTCTAAAAATTAAATGCAACAAAAAAAGCCGACTAACAAAAGCCGGCTTTCCTGTACTCGAGGCGGGACTTGAACCCGCACGGGCGCGATGCCCATTGGATTTTAAGTCCAACGTGTCTACCAATTCCACCACTCGAGCAGACGTTTCAAGAAAAAATCCCGACTCGATTTAACGAAATCGGGATTTTGAGCGGGAAACGGGACTCGGACCCGCGACCCCGACCTTGGCAAGGTCGTGCTCTACCAACTGAGCTATTCCCGCGATTTCCAAATAATCAATCGAAAATTTGGAGGTGCAAATGTAGTATTTTTTTTAATTTCAAAGAAAAAATATCAAAAAAAATTGATTGCCTCAATATAGCTATGAGCCCAATGTTTTTTTAATCTCATTAAGCTTCATTAAAGCTTCAACAGGTGTTAGTGTATCAACATCTGTGTTTAGTATATCGTTTTTAATTTGATTAAGCAAAGGGTCATCAAGCTGAATAAAACTTAACTGTAGATTTTCATCAATTCCCCTCTTTACAGCTTTTTTCAAATTCTTGCTTTCGACATTATTCTGTCTCTCCGAATGACTCTTTTCAAGAATTTTTAGCATCTGCTTTGCCCTTGAAGTTACCTTCTTTGGCATTCCAGCCATTTCAGCTACATGAATACCAAAACTATGCTCACTACCTCCCTTTGTGAGCTTTCTTAAAAATATAACCTTATTCCCATGTTCTTTGATACTTATATGATAGTTTTTTATCCTTTTCATGGTCAAAGACATGTCATTCAGCTCATGATAATGTGTTGCAAAAAGAACTTTTGATCGATATGCTGGATGATTATGCAAAAACTCTGCAATTGACCATGCAATTGATATCCCATCATATGTGCTTGTTCCTCGTCCAATCTCATCAAGTAAGATCAAACTTCTATTTGAGATGTTATTAAGAATACTTGCTGTTTCATTCATCTCAACCATGAATGTGGATTCCCCAGAGCTTATATTATCTGAAGCTCCTACCCGTGTAAATACTTTGTCCACAAAACCATATTTTGCTGATTCGGCAGGAACCATACATCCCATCTGTCCCATTAATATAATTAATGCTGTTTGCCTTAACAGTGCTGATTTACCAGACATGTTAGGACCAGTCAAAATAATAATTTGTTGTTTCTCACTATCCAGATAAACATCATTGGGAATATAACTCTCTCCTGGTGGTAGATTAAATTCAATCACAGGATGTCTGCCATTTCTAATATCAATGGTATAACCTTCTACTATTTCTGGTCTGGAGTAATTATTTTCTAGTGATACTTTTGAAAATGATGACAAGCAATCAAGCTCTGCTATTACAGTGGAGTTAATCTGTATAGTAGAAACATACTTCGCAGCATCTTGCACAACTTCATCGTATAACCTCTGCTCCAATGAAATTATTTTTTCCTGTGCGCCAAGTATTTTATCTTCTAGATCCTTGAGTTCCTCAGTAATGTATCTCTCAGACCCAGTGAGAGTTTGTTTCCGATGCCAATCTTCGGGTACTTTTTCTTTGTGTGTATGGGTAACCTCTAAGTAGTATCCAAATACATTATTGAATCCTATTTTTAAGGATGAAATATTGGTCCTTTTTATTTCACGCTCAAGAATTTTCTGCAGATAATCCTTGGCTGATGAAGAAATATTTCTCAACTCATCCAATTCATCATTAACACCATTAGCTATTATATTGCCTTTGCTTATTAGTAAAGGAGGCTCATCTGTTAGTTGTTTGGATAGACTATCTGCAAGTTCACGACATGGATTTAAATTCATAGAAATTTTTCCAAATTCCTTGTTTCCCTTTACACTACATGTATTTTTAATGTCTTCGACAGCATAAAGTGAGAGTTGTAATTGTTTTAGCTCCCGAGGATTTACTCTTGCAGTTGCTACTTTGGATACTAGCCTTTCCAAATCACCAACCTTTTTTATATGTCCTTGTATTTTATGACTAAACTCTTGCTCGTGCATTAGATATTCAACAACATTTAATCTTTCGTTTATGTTATTGATATCCTTTAGAGGAAGAGCTATCCATCTGCGCATCAACCTTGCTCCCATCGGAGAATCTGTGTGGTCGAGTATATTTAGTAATGTATTTGCTTCAGGTGTAAGAGGATAGATCATTTCCAGGTTTCTTATCGTAAACTTATCTAACCATACATAGCTCCCCTCATCAATTCTGCTAATGTTACTGATATGGTCTAGTTTATCATGGTGGGTTTCCAGTAAGTAATGTAGTGCAGCTCCTGATGCTATTATTCCATTGTTAATGGATTCAATACCAAATCCCTTAAGAGAGTTTGTATTAAAATGTTTTAACAAAATCTCATTTGCAAATTCTAATGAAAAAACCCAATCATCAAAAAAGGCCAAGTGGAACTTATCACCAAATAGTTCCTCAAACTTTTTTCTATTTTGACGTTGTATGACAACCTCACTGGGGCTGAAACTCTGAAGAAGTTTGTCAATATATTCGTTGTTACCTTCAGATATGTAAAACTCTCCCGTACTAATATCCAATAGTGATATCCCTGAAACTCCTGAGGTAAGATGAATTGATGCCAGAAAGTTATTCTCTTTTTGCTCCAGTACATTATCGTTAAGGGTAACTCCTGGAGTAACCAACTCAGTGACTCCCCTTTTAACAATCTTTTTGGTAAGTTTAGGATCCTCGAGTTGATCACAAATCGCAACTCTATTACCTGCCCGAACTAATTTTGGAAGATAGGTATCCAATGAGTGGTGGGGAAAGCCCGCCAATTCTACAAAAGAAGCAGCCCCATTTCTTCTTTTGGTAAGCACTATACCAAGTATTGATGACGCTTTTATTGCGTCTTCCCCAAATGTCTCATAAAAATCTCCTACTCTAAACAAAAGTAATGCATCAGGATACTTAGCCTTGATTGCATTATATTGTTTCATCAGCGGAGTTTCCACATATTTTGTTGACTTTCCCAAACCAGATTTTTATAATGACTTAGCAAATATACACAAGCTATTCAAAAAAAATGCTTAAAAGTATTTTGCTAATGCAACCTCATGCACTATTTTTGTATCAATAACATTCAATATGCCAAAGAAACTAAAAATGGAAGAGTTAAACCGTCTAAGTGTAGATGAGTTTAAGCATGCAAAAAAGTTTCCCATCGTGGTTATTCTGGATAATATTAGAAGTTTGAGCAACATTGGATCCGTATTTCGTACCTCAGACGCCTTTAGAATAGAGTCGGTGTATTTATGTGGTATAACTGCTACTCCACCTCACAGGGAAATTCACAAGACTGCACTCAGTGCAACCGAATCTGTTGACTGGAAATACTATAAAACAACAATAGAAGCTATTAATTTATTGAAAGATGACGGTTATAAAATTATATCTGTAGAACAAGTAGAAAATAGCACTAAACTCCATGATTTGCAGGTTGATAAGAATTGTAAATACGCACTAGTTTTTGGGAATGAAGTCAAAGGTGTTGATAAGGAAATAGTTGCAAATTCTGATTGCTGTGTTGAAATTCCTCAGTGGGGTACCAAACATTCACTAAATATCAGTGTAAGTGTGGGAATAGTTTTATGGGATATGGTTTTAAAATTGAAATAGTTACGATTATTTGAAACTAATTAACCCTAATAACGTAAAAAACACAGTTCTTTGTGTGTTGATTCACATAATTTTTTACTTTTGCCTTAGTTAAATGGGGTTTAATTATAAATTTGATTATTCGAGATATTGATTAAACTCTGAAAATAAAAATTTTGAAAATAAAAATTTCTACAATAAAAAATGATTAACATGAAAAAAGCTTATTCTATATTTTACAGAGCTTTAATATTAAGCTTGGTTATGGCTTTACCAATGTCTTTCTTCGCTCAAGAAGATGGAGAAAATAAAGCTGCGAAATCATCTTCATTTTCTTCCTTCTGGTTTATTGAAGGAGAAATAGGACCATCATGGTCACATGCTGATCTTAGTCAATATGGCTTTTCACCAGATTTCAGTCATACTAACTTCAATGGCGCACTAGGTTTTGGTCGTCAGTTTACATCTGTTTTCAGTGCTTACGCTGACGTTGAAAGAGGATTTTTTAGTGGTGAGAAGAAGAACGTTCCTACCACTTCAATTCCAAACGCTCAGTGGGGAAGGGATATGTACTTCGATGTCGATTATTTTGGAGCCAATGTGAATGTTGGAATTAACCTCTCAAACCTTATTAGCGGCTACAAGGACAGACTCGTTGACTTTTCATTGCATGCTGGTTTTGGCCAAGCACAATGGAAGTCCAGAACTTATGATCTTGCAACAGATGCAGAAATAGGAAGAAATGGATACAAAGGAAACAAGTCCGGTGGAACTGGTAAGGGTATCAGTGATAGAAACGTTGACTATACAGTACCTGTTGGGTTTTCTGTTGATTTCAATGTTAGTGAAAAATTTGATATTTACGGTGACTACTCGTACACGTGGATGGATACGGATTATGCTGATGGTGTAATTCATGGTGCCATGCAGGTTAAGAATGATGTTTATTCTCATTTTAATATAGGTGCACGTTTCAAATTTGGCGGTAACAAAAACAAAAAGATGGCCAACGACTTTGAAAAAGTTCAGTTAGAGGCAACTCCTAGTCCACTAGAAGAAAGAGGTGACGTTATTGAAGTTACAATTAAAGGAACTTTCCCTCCAAAATATTTTGACAAGAAGGCTGTTATGTGCTTTACTCCTGTTTTAAAATATGATGGTGGTGAAACCGCTTTCGAAACAATGAATTTTAAAGGAGAATCAGTAGCTGGTGATGGAACGCTTGTTAGTTATTCCAACGGTGGCACTTTCAGTTACACAAGTAAAATAGCTTATGACCCTGCGATGGATGTAAGTGAATTAACTGTTGCTCCTGTAATCTATACCTACGAAGGTGAAGTTTATGATAATTGTGGAACAGCTCAGGAAGATGGCTCAAAAGTATTCACAGCTGCAGAAAGAAAACTTGATGATGGTGTGATACATACTTCCAAGTACCTTCGCAATACTGAATTCCTAGCATTTGCTCCTCATGCATATGAGAAAGTAACAATAAGCACTCAGCAATCAGACTTATTCTTTATGGTTAATCGTTCAGACCTTAACTGGAATCTTCCTTTAAACAAGGATGAAGCTAACTACGACATGTTGAAGAACAATATGTCTGACATGGAAAATGGATGGTTACTTGACGATATTACAATTGACGGTTGGGCATCTCCTGAAGGTGAAGAAACATTTAATGAAGGACTTTCTGAGCGTCGTGCTAATACTGCAATGAAATACATGGAGAATAAAGTATCCAAACTTGCAAAAGAAAATGAACTTGTTGCGGCTGAAGCCATAGACTTTGTGGTTACCTCTAACGGACCAGACTGGAATGGTTTTATGAAAGCTGTTAAGGCTTCTGACATAAAAGATAAAAGTGCAATTCTTAATGTAATCAACTCAGCTGATCAAAGTAAGAAAGAAGAAGAGATCAGAAATATGATTCTTATCTATCCTGAGATTGAGCGTGATATTCTTCCTCCATTAAGAAGAGCTGATATCAATGTTAATACATTTGTACCGAAAAGAACAGATGCAGAAATAGCTAATCTTTCAACTACTAGTCCTGGTGACTTAGAGATAGAGGAACTTTTCTATGCTGCAACACTTACCGACGACAATGGAACCAAAAAAGTTATCTATGGATCAATAATAGAGTTTTATCCAAACTCATGGAGATCTGTAAATAATGCTGCTGCTGTTGAGTTAGCAGAAGGTAACCTTGAATTGGCTGAAGACTTATTGGTAAGAGGCGTTGAATTAAACGAAAACTCATCTGAACTTCATAATAACTGGGGTGTTTTCTTTATGCTAACTGGAGATTATAGTAATGCTAAAGCCTCATTCACAATGTCTCGTGAACTAGGTGGAGATGCTGATTATAACCTTGGTTTAGCTGATATTGCATTGGGTGATTATGCAAGAGCAGAGCAATTACTATCTGATAGTAAATGTGACTTTAACTTAGGTCTTGCTCAGTTATTAAATGGTAATACATCAGGTGCTGAAAAAACTTTCAAATGTGCTCCTCAGGATGCAGAAACTCTTTACTTGTTAGCTATTACATCTGCTCGTCAGGATAACAAAGATGGTGTTATGGATTATTTAGGTCAGTCTATCAAAGCTGATCCAGATGTAGCAGGTCTAGCAAAAACTGATAGAGAATTCTTAAAATATTATAACGATGCAGACTTTAATGCAGTCGTTAGCATGAAGTAGAAATTAAATTTTAATTTAAAGGAATCCCGGTCTGATGATCGGGATTTTTTTTTGCCTTATGGAATTATACGATGAACTCCTGGTTCGTATTTTCTGTTAATTATCCCAACCATTTTCTCATAGTCATCTTTTCGATGAACAAAATCAACTTCATTGGTATCAATAATAACAATTGGCATATTGGATTGTTGCTTAATAAACTCAAAATAGCCATCCCTGATTTTTTCTAGATACTCATTTTGAATATCTTTTTCATATGACCTACCTCTAAGCTTGATATTTTCTTGTAGCTTTTTAGTATTCAAATGAAGATATACGAACAAATCTGGTTTAGGTAATTGGTTTAGGATAATATTAAAAAAGCGAGTGTATATTTTAAACTCATCTTCTGCCAATGTTTTCTGAGCAAAAATCAAAGATTTAATTATATAATAGTCACTTATTGTAAATGTTTTAAAAAGATCCCTGTTTCCCAGCTGATCTTTTAACTGCTGAAATCTTGATGCTAAAAATGACATTTCCAAGGGGAAAGCATATTTTTCCTGATCCTCATAAAATTTTGGCAAAAATGAATTATCCTCAAATTGTTCGAGAATCAGCTTAGCATTAAAATCCTTGGATATTAATGTTGCCAGAGATGTTTTTCCAGCACCAATATTACCTTCTATCGCAATAAAATTATAATTCCTCATTATTAAATTTATTCACCTCTGATACATCTTCACAGTTTTCCAAGAGTTCCTTATTCGACCTGTTAATTATAGGGTGCATGTAATCAGAAGCTATTTCATTTAAAGGCATTAAAGTAAATCGTCTTTTATGCAACCTTGGATGAGGTATCACAAGATGATCTAAGTTAAATATATTCTCATTATAGTACAATATATCGATGTCTATGGTACGAGAAGAGTACCCTTCATATTGTCTTTCTCTTCCCAATTCTTTTTCTATATCTAAAATTACTTCAAGCATATTCTCTGCAGAATGAAGAGATTTTACTTTCAGTACCTGATTAATAAACCTAGTATTGGAAACAAAACCATGGGCCTCCGATTCATACAATGATGACTTATCAGTAATTAGGCCTACTCTATTTTCAATTTCTGCCGATGCTTTGATAACATAATCTAATCGTGGCTCAATATTACTCCCCAGCAATAAGTAAACGTAGTTAACTTTAGTCATCAAAATTATTTGTGCTGCAAAGGTAGGAAATCTATCTCCTTAAGAATCGTCAATTTATTAACAATCCAACTCAATCCGGAAGATTATTATGAAATAATTATTGAATTCGTTTAGTTATACATAATGATTTATGAAATATTAACAATAAATAATATTTGAACGGCTTGAAGCTGTGGTCATTATTGCCAGAATATTGCTAATATTGCACCCTCTTTTTAATCCTAATACTTAATAAAATTATCATGAAGCAGTTTTTCAAATCAATGTTTGCATCTTTTGTAGGGACATTACTTACAATATTTGTTGTTGTTTTACTTTTTGTGGGTATAATATCCTCCATTGTTGCAATGTCTGGAGATGACGAAACTAATGTTAAAGACAATTCCGTATTACACATATCTTGGAATGCAGAAATAAAAGATCAGGGAAATGATAATCCTTTTGAAGGATTTGATTTTGTAACAATGCAATCTAAAAGACCAGTTGGTTTGTATTCAATTCTCAATAATATTGATAAGGCATCAAAGGATGAAAGGATTGATGGAATTTTTCTCGATATGGAAACTCTTCCTGCGGGAATGGCAACTTCTGAAGAAATAAGAAACAAACTTCTTGAGTTTAAAGAATCTGGCAAGTTTATTATTAGCTATGCCAACGGATATGATCAAAAAGCCTATTACCTTGCAAGTCTTGCCGATGAAATTTATCTAAACAAAGAGGGAATGATACTTTTTAAAGGTTTACAAGCTCAGCTTATGTTTTTCAAGAACTTACTTGACAAACTTGATATTGACATGCAAATAGTAAGAGGCCCTAACAATAAATACAAAAGTGCTGTGGAACCTCTGATGAGGGATCATGTGAGCAAAGCAAACCGCGAACAACTTCAAACACTTCTAAACTCCATGTGGGGCAAATTACTAGTGGCAATTTCTGATTCACGTGATATTAGTATAGATGATTTAAATAAAATCGCAGACAAGCTTGAGGTTAACAATGCTAAAAAAGCTCTTGAGCTGGGATTTATAGATGGGGCCATCTATCGAGATGAGCTAATTGATATATTAAAGGAAAAAACAGGTGTTGAAAAAGATGATAAATTAAAAACCGTAAGTTTTGCTAAATACACAAATGCAAAGGTCAAATCAAAAAAAGAATTAGGCCGTGATAAAATTGCAATTGTTTTTGCTGAAGGATCAATAGTTCAAGGTAAAAGTGATGGAACTAACATCGGCTCTGTTACAACATCCAAAGCCTTAAGCAAAGCCCACAAAAATGATAGGGTTAAAGCCATTGTTTTCAGGATTAATTCAGGAGGTGGGGATGCACTTGCTTCCGAAATAATCAGAAGAGAAGTGGAGTTGGCAATGGAGAAAATGCCAGTAATTGTTTCAATGGGAAATGTTGCAGCTTCGGGAGGATATTGGATAGCAACGAACGCGGATTATATTTTTGCTCAACCAACAACAATAACTGGATCCATCGGAGTTTTTGGAGTGATTCCTAATCTGGGTGATATGATGAACAAAAAACTGGGTATTACCATGGATAATATTATGACCAATGAAAATTCGGATTTCATTGATTTGTTTGCACCACTCAAACCATACCAGCAGGAAAAATTAGATCAGGAAATTACCAAAATATATACCAACTTTACTGAACTTGTTGCAGAAACCAGAGGTCTTGATGTATCATATGTTGATAGCATAGCAAGAGGTCGTGTATGGTCCGGAGTTGATGCTCTTAAAATTGGATTAATTGATGGTTATGGAGGTTTGGAAGATGCGGTAGCATATGCTGCTGAAAAAGCAGAACTCGATGATAATTACAGAATATCAACATATCCTCAGAAAAAGGATTTCATTGAGCAATTAGTTGCAGAACTAACCGGACAAGCATCGCAATCAATTGTTAAAAAAGAATTGGGCGAGTACTACAAATTTTATGAGAATATTCATACGATTAAAAGCATGAAAGGCGTTCAAGCTCGCTTACCTTATTTCATGGAAATAAATTAGATTTAAAAAGAATATACAATTTATGGAGCGGTGCATGTTAATGTACCGCTCTTTTTTTTTAGAAGGATGTTAGTCCACTTTTTAACAATCGTATCTTCTCTGCCTTACTAATGTCATTATTATCACCAACAAGGTTATTAGCCCATAAGCCATACATGGCATTGGGAAGCATTATAAACCGGGATCCAAACTCTGATTTTAAGCTATCCACCATTTCAATACGGCTTTTATTATTGCTTACATCAAAGCCATAAAGCATATCACCTAGATTATCGCCTATTAAAAGCACAATATGATGATCTTTCTCAACTAGCTCTCTTCTTGGTTCCTTATTCGATTCGCTTGTTCTCATCATAAGGTGATCATTGTCAACAAATGGAAAATTATACTTATTTAAATTACTAATTGTAACAGCTCTATATTTTTCTTTGCGATTTGTTATATAAAAAACCTCTACCCCAACAGATTCAGCATATTTTAAAAAGTCAACAGATCCCGCTATGGGTGTTGCGGATGCTTGTTCACACCACTCTTTCCAGTACATAGGATAATTAACATTTTCTATTATACACCTTGCTTCATAGGGGCTGTTATCTAAAACTGTTTCATCAACATCAACAACAACGGCAAGTTTTTTAGTGAGGGCCGCATTTCTTAGTGAATTATTCAACATAAGTTTGGCAATATTGAATGCCTGGTATGACAACGCTATGTTTTCAGCAGCCTGCTGATGAAAGAGTGTTGCGTAAAGCATATAGTCGTTATTGGGCTCAGTTTCTGTAGGTTTCACTTCTCTGTCGCAGCCCAAATTCATGGAGGCAACAAAAGTTAACATCAGTAGATGGGATAAAATTTTATTCATTTTATAATTTTAAAAAATTCAGATAATAACAACCTCAAAAATAGAATTTAAATTAGTCAAAAAAATAGCGCATAGGATAAAATTTACCCATGCGCTAAATTATAATTTCAATCCTCTTATATAAACCCCAATTGTAAAAGGGCCTATGTTAAGTTATTTTGAAAAATCTATTAGTGAAAGTCTAAGATAATTATTGTACCTCCATTTGGCATCTTCTTCAGATTCTGCAAATAATTTCCGTGCTTCCTCAGGAAATGTCTTTTTTAATGATGCATATCTTACTTCATTATTAAGGAATTCCTGAAATTTTTGCCAATCTGGCTTTTTTGAATCCAATGTAAATGGATTTTTTCCTTGGGCTTCTGCCAATGGATTATAGCGGTAATTGTGCCAATATCCAGCTTCAACAGCATATTTTTCTTCATACTGTGCTCCACTCATGCCACCTTTAATACCATGGGCAATACAAGGTGAGTAAGCTATTATTAATGAAGGTCCAGGATATTCTTCAGCCTCTTTAATGGCTTTAAATGCCTGAGATTGGCTTGCACCCATTGCAATCTGTGCAACATAAACATACCCATATGTCATTACCATGGCACCCAAATCTTTTTTCCTAGTTTTCTTTCCTGCTGCTGCAAACTTAGCAACTGAACCCGTAGGAGAAGCCTTTGACGACTGTCCTCCAGTATTTGAATAGACTTCAGTATCCATTACTAGCACATTGACATCTTCACCAGAAGCAAGCACATGATCCAATCCGCCAAATCCAATATCATATGCCCAACCATCGCCACCAAAAATCCATTGTGATTTTTTAATCAGATACTGTTTCAGGTCCAATATCTCTGTTGCCAATGAATTCTTTTCCTTTTTAAGCACATCTATTACTTTGGCAGAAGTTTCAACAGATGCATTTGCATGATCCTTACTATTTATCCATTCTTCCATTATTGTTTTGGCCTCCGAAGAAAAATCAGCGTTTAGTGCTTCCTGCATTTTAAGAGAAATACGATTTCTTAATTTTTCCACTCCAATTGCCATTCCAAAACCAAATTCCGCATTGTCTTCAAAAAGTGAATTAGCCCATGCAGGACCCTTTCCTGAATCTTGATGCCCGCAATAAGGTGTTGCAGGTGCAGAACCGCCATAAATTGAGGAACATCCCGTTGCATTTGCCACCATCATTCTTTCTCCAAACAATTGAGTTATTGTTTTTATATACGGTGTCTCACCACAACCAGCACATGCTCCTGAAAACTCAAACAACGGTTGTGCAAATTGGCTGTTCTTCACACTCTTCATCTTGTCAACAACATCTTCCTTATAGCCAATTTTATCATTCATATAATTCCATCTGTCAATTTCATCGAATTGAGTTCCCACTGGTTCCATCGCCAGCGACTTTATTTTAGAAGGACATACTTCCACACAAACACCACAACCAGTGCAATCAAGAACACTAACCTGAATACGATATTTATATGCTTTTATTGGACCAGCGCCTTGAAGTAATGCTGTTCCATCAGGAACTTTTGAAGATTCCTCATCAGTTAGTAAGAAAGGACGAATAGCAGCATGAGGGCATACATGAGAACATTGATTACACTGAATACAATGCTCTTCAATCCATTCTGGAACAGTTGTTCCAATACCACGTTTTTCGTAGGCAGCAGTTCCATTTGGGAATGTACCATCCTCACGTCCATTAAATGTACTAACGGGAAGTAAATCTCCCTTTTGACTATTTATTGGCTCCACCACATCCTTAATAAATGTTGGTAATGTGTTATCCTCCTTGATATCTGATATTACAATATTTTTCCAATCCTTTGGGATTTTTATCAACTCAACATCGCCACCATGTTCTACAGCAGCATAGTTCATACTAACTATCTCCTCTCCTTTTATCCCATATGTTTTATTTATTGCATTATTCATTTCATCAACCGCATCGTCATATGGTATTACTTCTGATACTTTAAAAAATGCGGATTGCATAATTGTATTAGTACGATTTCCCAACCCTATTTCAGAAGCTATTTTTGTAGCATTTATGATATACATGGTTATATCATTTTCCGCAAGGTATTTCTTCATGTGATCTGGGAGTCTGTTTTTTGTTTCATCCACATCCCAAACGCTATTTAATAAAAATGTTCCACCCTTCTTCAAGCCCTTTAGCATATCATATTTCTCGAGATAAGCTGGAACATGACAGGCTACAAAATCTGGAGAGCCCACAAGATAATGAGACCTGATGGGGCTATCTCCAAAGCGAAGATGACTTACTGTAATCCCCCCTGATTTTTTTGAATCATAGGAAAAATAAGCCTGACAGTACTTGTCGGTTGAATCACCTATAATCTTAATTGAATTTTTATTTGCCCCAACAGTACCGTCGGCTCCTAAACCATAAAATTTGGCTTCATAAGTACTACTTGGAGAAACACTTATTTCAGGTAACATTGGAAGTGACTTAAAAGTCACATCATCAACAATGCCTACTGTAAAACCATTTTTAGGTTCTTTCTCCTCTAAATTATTATAGACAGATAGAATCATTGCAGGGGTAGTATCCTTTGAACTCAAACCATATCTACCACCAACTATAACTGGTGCATTTTTTTTACCATAGAACAAGTCTCTTACATCAAGATAAAGAGGTTCACCATTTGCTCCAATTTCTTTTGTCCTATCCAGAACAGTAATCTTTTTTACAGATTTTGGACAAGCTTTCATAAAATACTTCTCCGAGAAAGGGCGGTAAAGATGAACCGTTATTAACCCAACCTTATCTCCATTGGCATTTTTATAATCGATTACTTCTTTTATTACTTCTGTAATTGACCCAATTGCTACAATAATATTCTCAGCATTGTCATCACCATAATATGTAAATGGGTGATATTCTCGGCCTGTAATTTTTTTAATCTCCTGCATGTACTCTTCAACCATGTCAGGGATAACGTCGTAGAATTTATTGCTGGCTTCCCTAGCTTGGAAATAGACATCAGGGTTCTGAGCCGTTCCTCTGGTAACCGGATTCTCGGGGTTTAAAGCGTTAAGCCTAAACTTTTGAAGTTGATCGTAATCAATTAAATTAGCAATATCATCCTGATCCATTGTTTCTACCTTGAGTAGTTCATGTGACGTGCGAAAACCATCAAAGAAATGCATGAATGGTATCCTTGATTTTATGGATGTAAGGTGAGCTACAGCTGCAATATCCATAATCTCTTGGGCACTGCTTGTTGCAAGCATAGCAAACCCCGTTTGTCGTGTGCTCATAACATCACTATGATCACCAAAAATGGATAGTGCCTGAGCGGCAAGACTACGTGCACTTACATGGAAAACTGCTGGTAGTAACTCACCTGCCATTTTATACATATTAGGTATCATCAATAACAACCCTTGCGAAGCAGTGTAGGTTGTGGTGAGAGCTCCAGCTTGAAGTGAACCATGAACTGCACCAGCAGCGCCACCTTCGGATTGCATCTCAACAACTTTTACAGTTTCACCAAAAATATTCTTCCTTCCATTTGCAGCCCATTGGTCTACATACTCTGCCATATCTGATGATGGAGTAATTGGATAAATCGCAGCAACTTCGCTAAACATATAAGCTATATGTGCAGCTGCATAATTACCTTCACAAGTAATAAATTTTTTCTTTCTGTCCATGATTTGTATTTTTAGAAAGTGTGACAAAACCCCATATGGGCTATTGGCGAAAATACTTATTTGAAGAAATTTATCCCTTTATTTTACCATTTACTTACATCAAAATGTGTAATTTATAATCAATTTAGATAGTGGCAATTTAAAATGGAATTAAATTTATCGTAATTTTACCGCATCACTCGAATTGAAATAAAATTTGATACTAAATGAACCTGTCAACCAAATACCTAGGGATAGAATTAAAGAATCCAATTATAGTAGGAGCAAGCAATCTTGCAACTGATATCAAAACATTAAAAAAATTAGAAGAAGCTGGAGCTGGAGCTATAGTATATAAATCGCTTTTTGAAGAACAAATTCACCTTGAAAACCTACAGTTTAATCAAACCATCGATGGGAGCAAAGAAAGGCACGCAGAAATGGCATCTGGATTTGGGCATAATGTTGAGGTAGGGCCTGAAGAGTTTCTTTTAAATTTTTCTGATGCTAAGAAAGCCGTTAATATTCCTTTGATTGCAAGTTTAAATGCAATTTATGATGACACATGGGAAGAGTATGCAAAAAAATTAGAAGATGCAGGTGCTGATGCTCTTGAACTAAATTTTTACAATAACCCAAAGGATCCCGAACTTGAAGGAAGAGCAATTTTATTCTCAGAATTAGATACAATAGAACAAGTTAAAGCCTCTGTTAATATACCTGTAAGCGTAAAACTAAGCTCATTCTACACCAATCCATTATATACATTCAATGAAATGGATAAAAAAGGTATTGATGGTTTGATATTATTTAACAGGCTTTTTCATGCAGACATAAATATAAATACCGAAGAGTTGACCTCTAATTATAATTTAAGTGCCGAAAATGATTCCAGGCTATCCTTAAGATATGTTGGACTACTATATGACAACATAAATGCCAACATATGTGCTAGCAGAGGCATATTTACTGCAGATGATGTAATCAAAATGATTTTAGCTGGTGCTGATGTCGTTCAGGTCGTAAGCACAATATACAGAAACGGACCCCAGCAAATAACCAAAATGTTGGAAGACATGGAAGTTTGGATGGCAGAGAAAAAGTATAAAAGCCTTGATGATTTTAGAGGTAATCTGAGTAAAAAGAATGTCAAAGACCCTTATGCATATCGAAGGGCACAATATGTTGACATACTGCTTAATCCAGCTAAAATTATTAAGGACTATCCAATATAAGAAACAAGTTAAAAGCTGCTCATTCAAGCAGCTTTTTTTAATTAAAGGTGATACAGTCAAAAATAGGATTATCGGGTGATTAACAATTTTTGACGTTCTTTAATACCATCTGATTCAACACTTATGATGTAATTCCCTGGCGTCAAACCTGGCAAGTATACGGACACTGATTTTGTGGTTAATTCTGGCTTGGTTTCAAAAACCTTTCTACCATTAATATCTGAGATTGTTACCAAAATAGTATTATGCTCTCCTGAACTGGATATATTTATTACATCATTGGCAGGATTAGGGAATATGTTGAATGATTTTTCTTCTGATAATGAATTAATACCAACATAAATATCCAGTGGAAATTCAGCTGTAAATAAGCCGCGTCCATGAGTAGCAGCAAGCACAACATTATCTCCTTTTCTAAGCTTTAACATATCTACCCTTACATTAGCCATACCATTAGAATTTGGTTCCCAAAGGGTGCTTTCTTCCTGAAGGGTATTTGTTGACCATATTCCAATTTCTGTTGCTAAAAGAGCCTGACCGTTATTTTCAGGATGAAAAATAGCCCATCGTATTGGCATGTCGGGAAGATCAGCCTCTTTCTCAATCCACGAATCACCACCATCCATAGTAAGCCATACCGATGAAATCCCATAATTTGAAAATGTAACCAATAATTCATCCTCACTATTCCCCAATGCAATGCAAGAAATATTTGCTGTGGGAAATTCAGAACTTCCTATCTCTGTCGAAACTGGATTAGTATGAGCATTTATTACCCTATAAAGTTTTCCTGATTGTGTACCTACGAACAAGGTAGATGTGCCAATCGGAGCATAACTAGAGTTCTTAATATGCGAAAATGGCACATTTGAGTTTGTGCCTATGTCTACTAACTGCTCATTCACATTTGAAGGAATGTTTTTTACGCGGAGTAACTGGTTGGCATTTCCTCCTGTAAAAGTTACAGCATTTGAATATAATATATTGTCCTCGTCATCATAATCTGCAGGACTTATAAATGTTCCCGAATTACCACCAAAATTAGAAGATTGTGAATTATTACTCCATGCCGTGTAGTTGTTATAGTATACAGATGTTATATATATATTGAACTGATCCTGATCCCAAAAACAATATGCACCATCACCTCCATCGATCATATTATTTATGCTCAGAGGGTTTCCGCTATGGAACAGAGTGCCATTGTCTTGTAACCCACCAATATATTGATTAGATCCTGGGATAGGTTTTATGGCACATGAATAAAATTGCAGGGTACTATAACCCTGATTCCTCTCAATAAAAACTGGATACGACTGGTTAGCGGTATTGGTTAAAAACACCCCTCCATCACAGCTAAAAATAGCAGTACTACTTGAACCAGGCTGAAATTGTATTGAATGCTGATCAGCATGAACATAATCATCACCTCCACCATAATACATAAGTACCCAGTCGGAAATATGATCCCAGTTATCACCACCGTTGGATGATTTCCATAAGTCAAGCCCACCAGTAAAAACAGTATTGGGGTCAGTGGGGCTTACCTCTAAAACAAATGCATGCCAAGCCAATGTTGACCAATCTGGATCTGGAATATTGACATCAGTCCAGTTCAAGCCACCATCCATAGATTTTGCCATATATCTTCCACGATAGTAGACAAAATTATTATTTCCAAAATATCCAGCAGCAAACTGAACATATACAACATTTGGATCAGAAGGTGATGCAGCAACAAGGGTGCGTGCAGGAATTTTATAATATGACTCAGATAAAATTATGTCATGATATTCTTCATATATATTCCATGTGCCAGCAAGACCACTATCAGAATAGAGAACAGTAGCCCCACCCTGTTCATCTACATTTTCCATTGTTCCTACAAAAATCCTACCACTAGAAGATATCTCAATATCAGAAGGTGTGTATGGTTTATTATCTGTAGAAGACGGAATTGATGGTAATACTTGACTCCATGTTGATCCTCCATCATCGGATCTGAATACACCGTCTGATGGCTGGCTTATGTGACTAGCACCCATATAAAAACCAGATGCTACACAAGCATATACTACACTTGTGCCGTTTTCATCTTTTATTGCAATGTCTGTTATGTAGTCAAAATTACTGGTACTTTCCATGAAATCCCATGTTGAACCTCCATCAGTTGATTTAAGTATACCTGCACCAAGACCTGATGATTCTCGGTAAATAATTCTTGCAGTTTGGGCTTCCCCCGTACCAATGTACATAACTTGAGTATTATTTGGATCATAGGTAATACAACTCACTGTTAAATTACTCCAAAAATCGCTAACGGATGCCCATTCCTCGTTGGGATTTGTAATGTCATTAACATACCACAAGCCTCCAGTGACTGAACCTGCCCATACTTTTTTATTATTAGGGTCATTAGGATCAAACATAATAGCTCGTGTTCGCCCTCCCATATCAGATCCTGAAGTTTCCCAGTTCATACTTACATCCATACTTCTCGATAATGTTTTTTTATCCTGAAGCATTTTAGTGGTACCATATGCTTGAATAAGTCTATCTTTTGGCACATTTCCACTTTTTGGATCAAATGTCATCAAATATTCTTGGAAGGCTGCCATATCAGGTTGATCAGGAGATTTTTTGTCACTGAGAATTTTCTGATTATTTAAGACGGCATACTTTGCTTTACTTAGTATTTTTTCTTCAAATATTTTTCTAGAATCATGTTGATTAATGTATTCAACTAACAACCCAGCTACTAGTATAAAGGATGCTAAGGATATTATGCTTATTAATTTGCTTTTAGCCATATTTTCTTTGTAAAATTATTAATGCGTAAATATAGACATTAGATAAGTTTATAAGGTTGCTAAAGTATAATACTAATCAAAATAAAATTCCGTTATTTTTCACTGGTCTAAATTGATTATTAGCTCGATAGATATTGGGGTAATTTTCTTAATTTTGAGCAATCTAAAAAGATAAGTAACGAACAAAATATATTTATATGACCTACGAAGAAAGAATACAGAATGTGTCAGTTATAGGAGCTGCTGGTAAAATGGGAAGTGGCATACTTCTTCTTACAGCTTTGGAGATGACAGACCTCAGTCTGCTTCCTGAGAATAAAGAAAAAACATTTGTTCTAAATGCCATTGATGTGAGTCCAGAAGGATTATCAGGGTTGATGAAATACCTTCGTGAACAGGTAAGAAAAACAGCAGAAAAAAAAATTGTTTGGTTAAGAAAAATGTATGCAACTAGAGATGACCTAGTTGAAAATTATGATATAATTAATGAATATATTTTTGATGCACTAAATATTGTTAGACCAGTTTCAACAATCTCAGCTGCCTATGCATCAAATATAATTTTTGAAGCAGTAAGTGAAAACAGAGCTCTAAAGGTTAAACTTTTATCCGATATAGATAATCATAACAGCAATAACCCTTGGTACTTTACAAATACTTCATCTGTGCCGATTGGATTAATTGAAGATGAGGCTAATTTAAAAGGAAGAGTTATTGGTTTCCATTTCTATAATCCACCTGCTGTTCAACGTCTTGTTGAATTAATAAAAACAGACAATACTCTTGTGGAAGTAGTTGAATTTTCACATCTCTATGCAAAAAAGCTTCGTAAGATTATTGTTCCATCAAATGATTTTGCAGGGTTTATCGGAAATGGACACTTTATGCGTGACGCTCTTCATGGTATGAATGAAGCTCAAGCACTCGCAACAGAAAAAAATATACCTCTTTATAAGGCCATTTATATCATAAACAAGGTCACACAGGACTACCTAGTAAGGCCAATGGGCATATTCCAGCTGATTGATTATGTGGGTATTGATGTGGTTCAGTTCATATTAGGTGTGATGAATCCTTTCTTCAAGGATGAAGATCTGCACAGTGAGCTTCTTGATAAAATGATGCTTCAAGGTACAAAAGGAGGACAAATGTCGAGTGGAGCACAAAAAGATGGATTTTTAAAATACAAGGGAGCTAGAGTAACATCTGTTTGGGATATTCATAAACAGGAGTATGTCGACATTGATAAATTCCAGGAAGAATGCAATGAGATGATGGGTAACATGCCTGACTCTGCGGTTGATTGGAAATCAATAATTAGAAATAAGAATAAAGACACACTGCTTTCAGGATTTTTCAATGACCTAAAATCATCAGAAAATCTTGGTGCAAAAACTGCAATAAGCTATGGGAAGAAATCCATGGAAATTGCAAACAAATTGGTTGCCGATCAAGTTGCACAGGAAGTAGACCATGTAAATACAGTTATGTTAACAGGATTTTTCCATGCATACGGACCGGTAAACAATTTTTTTGAATAATCTAAAATTTGGGTAAAATGAAAAGAAAAGTATATATGACAGGTGGTTTTAATACCATTAGTATGGGCACTGGACGTAAAGAATTTCATCCAAAAAAACCACGTCCTGGTTTGGAAGATTATATTCGCAAGGCAGGCAAAGGCACACTTGATCAGATTGGAGGAGCAGATAATGTAGACGAGGGTGTTATTGGTAACTTTATGGCATCACGCTTTAATAAACAGGCTAATCTTCCCGGTTTTGTTCCATACATAGATGAAAAACTGCAATGGAAACCAGCCACAAGCGTTGAGGGTGCATGCGCTTCTGGAGGTCTTGCGCTAATAAGTGGAATTAAATCTGTTTTGGCAGAAACTGCAGATGTTGTTTTATCATTGGGAGTTGAGGTTCAGAATACCGTGAAAGCAATGTATTGCGCAGACATACTTGCAGGAGCAGGATGGTACCAGAATCGTAAAAATGGTCATGCATACTTTTTTCCAGGTCAAAACAGCGACAGAGCTGGAGCCTATTATGAAAAAGTAGGGTACGATAAAGCCCGCTCAGGTATGAAGCAATGGTTTATAAATGCCATGGAAAATGCCCGTCTGGATGAAACAGCCCAGGAACACCAAAATAAGGTTGCCGACCTTGGTGCTCTTTATGATAAACTAAAACCCAACGGAACAGCATTTGTAGATCACCTAAATGTACTTGATTGTTCAAAGGTAAGTGATGGGGCATCAGCCATTGCAATATGCTCTGAAGAAGGATTGGAGAGGACTGGAGTGGATAAAAAGGATGCCATAGAAGTAATGGGGTTCGCACAATCCATAAGAAATATAACAAACGCACCAACAGACCTTACCGAACTTGAAACAATTAAAAAAGCATCCCAAAGGGCACTGGAAAATGCAGGTATTACAATAGATCAAGTTGGAACAATTGAAACTCATGACTGTTTCTCAATTGCAGGTGTATTATCAACCGAGGCGATAGGTCTTGCTAAAGATGGAGAAGGATGGGATTATGTTGCCTCTGGCAATACAGCAAGAGATGGTAAAATGCCAATGAATACAACTGGTGGTTTAATAGGATGGGGACATCCAACCGGTGCCACTGGAGTACACCAGGCAGTGACCATATGGCAGCAACTTACAGGAAAAGCTGGTAAATCACAAATAAAAATAACAGATGATCGACCCTATGGTATGACAATAAACATGGGTGGTGATGATGTAACTGTTGTTGCTATTGTTTACAAAAGAGCATAAAATGACCAAATAAAAAAGCTCACCAGGCAGGTGAGCTTTTTTTGTAATATGAGGAAATTTATATCTCTTTATTTCCTTTTGAAATTTTTCTATTCTAACATCAATTATTTAACTGGTACTCCATTTGATATTGCAGAAATAGATGCAACTCCATAGGTTTCAGTTGTGAAATTTACCAGATTGGGATGGGCTACAATTCCATTCCATAAATCAGATTCTAAATATGTATTCATAGAGTCTTCATCAGTAAAATAATACACACCACCAAAAACACCATCGCTTGTATTTCCAATAAAGGTCTTTCCAATTAAACCATCTATATTTTCAGGTGAAAAATTTGAACCTACCTTTGATCCTAGTTCGGCATGCTCTTCAAGTGTCATGTTTTCAAGTTCGTAATTTACAATTAGAACGCGGATATCTTTCGCATCATCGCCATTACTGGACGTTTTTCTTGCAGACGCAATACCATTTGTGCCCTCTGATATTGGGGCAACAGAATAAACTTCTGTTGTGAAATTAACTAAATTTGGGTGTGCTACAATCCCTTTCCATAAATCAGAGTTTAGATAAGCATTCATGGAAGCTTGATCTGTGAAATAGTACACACCACCATATACACCATCATCAGCATCTCCAATAAAGGTTTTACCAATAAGTCCATGTACATTTTCAGGTGTAAACATAGGTGCTACCTGAGCGCCAAGTTTAGCATGATCATCAAGGCTAATATCCTTTAATTCATAATTAACTACCAATACACTCATTGGTCCACGCAGCATTAATTTAAAAGCATCCAAGTCATATTCATTACCATAGAATAGCGTGCTCATTCGCATAATATCAGCGGCAATTAAGATTGCTGTTTTAATTTCTTCTTCTGTTGCTCCTAGCCTTCTTGCCTCAGTAACATGATATGGAACACAGTAATCGCATTTAGTAGCAGCAGCAGTACCAAGTGCTATAAGGTGAGCATCTTTTTCATTAATTACTCCTTTAGTATATAATCCCATCTGTGATTCAAAATATTTATCTGCGCTTTTTAATATTGATGTAGGATAGATTACATTAAACGGACTTTTAGATAATAATTCTGATTTTTCCTGTTCTGTTAAAGGAGGGTCTTGTGCAAAGCCAATGCTTGCAAAAACTAGCAATAAAAGTGTTAAAAAATAATTTTTCATAGTAAATTAGTTTGTTAAGTTATTAATTATTTAGTCGCTAATATATCAATTAAAAAAATAATGCCATATCTGGTAACAAAATTATCATACTTAAAACAGATTGCGTAATAGCTTATTTCTACGTAATTATAAATATTTGTACAAACAGCTATGCTCTGAGAAATTATGTAGTATTTTTAGCTTTATATTTACTCGCTAAATTTAGCATAATACAAAGTGTATTTTAAAAGCTGAACCATTGGCAAAGTATTTTTGTCAATCAATTTTAATTAAACGTAACACAATGAAAAGGTATTTAAAAAACAAATTTTTACTGGTCTTATTAATGGTTATAAGTGTATTTATGAGTTGTAAACAAGAAACGAAGGACGCTATGGTTGATAACATATTATTAAAGGAATGGACAGGACCATATGGCGGCGTGCCTGCTTTTGACCTAATGAAAGTTGAAGATGTAAAAGATGCAATGCTTGAAGGTATGAAGTTAAATCTTGAAGACATTGAAGCAATAGCCAATAATAAAGCCGCTCCAACATTTGAAAATACCATTGAGTCAATGGAACGTGCAGGTAAAGAATTAGATAGAGCCTATGCCTATTATGGTATATTGAGCGGCAATATGTCTACCCCGGAATTTAGAGCAATACAGGCTGAGTTGGCTCCATTATTTTCTGAGTTTAGATCTAAGATCACTCAAAATGAAAAATTGTTCCAGCGAATTAAAACAGTTTATGAAGCATCTATGGAGAACCCACTTCCAGCAGATCAGCAGCGTGTGGTAGAGTTAATATACATAAGCTTTGCCATGAATGGTGCAGAATTAGATGCTGAGAAAAAAGCAACTTATGCAGCCATTAACAAAAAATTATCGAGCCTTTACACTAAGTTCTCAAACAATGTATTACATGATGAAGAAAATTATGTAACATATTTAAATGAAGAACAATTGGGAGGTCTATCACAAGGATATATTAAATCTGCGGCAAGAATAGCAACAGACAAAGGACATGAAGGCAAATATGCAATTACCAATAGCCGTTCTTCAATGGACCCATTCTTAACTTACTCCACTGAAAGAGAATTAAGAAAGCAAGTATGGACAAACTACTATTCAAGAGGCGATAATAATGATGAGTATGACAACAAAAAAATAATTGCAGAAATTTTAAAACTACGCCGCGAACGTGTTGAGCTTTTAGGTCATAAAAATTATGCAGAATGGCGTTTACAAGACAGAATGGCTAAGACCCCTGAAAATGCAATGGGATTGATGGAAGCTGTTTGGCCAGCTGCAATATCAAGAGTTGGCGAAGAAGTGGATGACATGCAAGCTCTAGCATATGCAAATGGAGATAACATTATAATTGAACCTTGGGATTATCGTTTTTATGCGGAAAAAGTACGGAAAGAAAAATATGACCTAAATTCTGAGGAAGTAAAACAATACCTTCAGCTGGATCAGCTAACCGAAGCTATGCACCATGTTGCAGGAAAGTTATTTAATTATACCTTTTCACCCGTTCCCGAAGGCAGCGTTCCAGTATTTCATGAAGATGTAAAAGTGTGGGAAGTTACCGACAAGTCGTCTGGTGAGAACATTGGCCTTTGGTATTTAGATCCATATGCAAGAGAAGGAAAACGATCTGGTGCATGGGCAAACACCTTTAGGAGCCACACTACTTTCGATGGAAAAAAGAATGTACTAGCCACCAACAACTCAAACTTTGTGAAACCAGCTTCAGGAGAAGCTCTGCTTGTTTCATGGGATGATGCTACCACCTTCTTTCACGAATTTGGTCATGCACTTCACTTCTTTTCCTCCAATGTAAAATACCCTACTTTAAATGGAGGTGTGAGAGATTACACAGAATTTCAATCACAGTTACTTGAACGCTGGCTATCAACAGATGAGGTTATTAATAACTATCTAATTCATAATAAAACGGGTGAGCCCATGCCACCAGAGTTAGTGGCAAAAATAAAGAAAGCGTCTACTTTTAACCAAGGATTTTCCACAACGGAGTATCTGGCTTCGGCTATTATGGATATGAAATTACATCTTGCTGATCCAACAAACATTGACATAGAGGTATTTGAACGTGAAACTCTTGAGGATTTAAATATGCCAAAAGAATTACCAATGCGTCATAGGACACCTCATTTTGGCCATGTTTTTTCAGGTGAAGGCTATGCAACTGCATACTATGGCTATATGTGGGCAGATGTGCTCACCTCAGATGCTTCCGAAGCATTTGCCCAAGCTCCAGGTGGTTTTTATGATGAGGAAATGTCTGCCAAATTGGTTGAGTATTTATTTGCTCCAAGAAACAGCATAGATCCTGCTGAAGCTTATAGGCTATTTAGAGGGCGTGATGCAAAAATTGAGGCCTTGATGAACGATAGAGGTTTTATATTAAATATAGAGTAGGTTTAAAGAAGTCTACTCTGTTTAAAAATATAAACAGATTAGCGCCTCTTTAATTTGTATTTATAAAGCTGCCATTTGCCTCATTGGAGTAGCATTTTAAATATTAAATTATTGGCCCCTAGTTATAAGGGGTATATGATTATTAGTCTAAAAGTATGTCATAAAGGGCAGATAATTCAGAATATTTCATTGAATAGCTTTGGAGAAGGTTCCATAGATGTGGATAAGTCTAACATGTCAAACTCAACTTATTATTACTCTTTATTTGTTGACGGCAGAAGGATAGAAACAAAAAAGATGATAGCTAAATGGTAGAAAGAATAGTTGTTTTAAATATTTAAAACATTATTGTAACTAAAATTATCATAGGTTGATTTTGCAAAAAAAGGGCCACTCTGTTTTGAGTGGTTTTTTTTAACTATATATCCATTTTATTATAATCTAATTTTTTACCTAATGAAACTACTTATTAAGAATATAACTGATTCCAAAACAAGGATGAGATTATGTCCCTATGATTAAAAATAATAATTTTACATAATGAAAAAAGACATAATAAATGGGGAAAAAGGCTCTGAAGAAAAGACAGTTTCAGAGGCTATTAATTACAGGCGTTCGGTTAGGATTTACGACCCAGAAAAAATAATGGATCCCAAAATTGTTAAAAAATGCTTAGAGCAAGCAGCATTGGCACCAAATAGCAGTAATATGCAGTTATGGGAGTTTTGCCACATAACCTCCAAAGATATTTTAAAGAAAATGGAGCCATTATGCCTCAATCAAAATACTGCAAAAACAGCTCAAGAGTTGGTTGTTTTTGTTACAAGAAAGGACTTATGGCGTAATAGAGCAAAGGCTAACTTGGAGATGGTAAATAAAATTTATCCTACAAACCCCAACTCCAAGAAAAATAAAAGAGAAAAAATAATTAGGAGCTATTATGGCAAATTAATTCCATTGGTTTATAATGATTTTTTAGGCCTCTTGGGAATGTTTAAATACTTAATTATAATTGTGGTTGGATTATTTAGACCTATGTATAGAGAAGTAAGGGCTCAAGACATAAGAGTTGTAACCCATAAAACCTGTGCCCTTGCAGCAGAAAATTTTATGTTGAGTATGGCAGCAGAAGGTTATGATACCTGTCCGATGGAAGGAACTGACACCTGGAGAATAAAAAAGCTTTTGAAGTTACCTCGTGGAGCTGAAATAAATATGATTGTAAGCTGTGGAATTAGGAAGCCGGAGGGGGTTTATGGCGAACGTTTTAGGATTCCTTTTGAAGATATATATAGAAAATTCTAAAAAAGTAGAAAATTAATAACTTTGATGACTGAATTGAATTCAATGGATAACAACTACCTCTTGTAACTATGTTTAAATACCTTAAGCATTTTCTTCCTGCATTTACTAGTGTTCTTTTTTTAATAATAGCCTCAAAGGGTGAATACTACCCAACATTTTTTCTAATTGGGTTTTCATTATTTATTATACTCGGCGACTATATTCTTCCCAAGGATAGACACATTCAGCAATTTTCTTATCCGGGTTTATTAAATCTCTCAATCTATATAAATCTTCCTATTTTATTTGTTGTTGTCTTATTAGCTACCTCCATTTTCAGCCCTGACATATCACTATGGTACATTAATTTTATGGAATCATCGCTAAACATTGATTTTAACCAGACTAAAAATTCCTATACTATAATTGATAAAATCTCTTTAATAATTCAAACAGCCTTATTTATTGGCATACTTGGAACTGTACCTGGCCATGAATTAACTCATAGGGTAAATAATAAATTTGATATGTTCGTAGGCAATTGGTTACTTGCATTTTCCTTTGATTGCACTTTTGCAATTGAACATGTATTTGGTCATCACAAAAACGCATGTCTTCCTGAGGATCCAGCCTCAGCTAAAAGAGGAGAAAATATTTATTTATTTATCATAAAAGCAGTATTTAACGAACATATTGACGCCTGGAAAATCGAATTAAATCGTTTAAAAAAAGAAAGTCGTAAGCCCTTAAGTATTCATAACAATATGCTTATTGGTTATTTAAGAAGTATAATTATTGCCTTTATAGTTTTTACTATTAGTGGAGTTATGGGCATATTGTATTTTTTAATATTTGCACTATTAGCAAAATCATTCTTAGAAGCTATCAATTTTGTTGAACATTATGGTTTGATTCGAGAAAGAGAAAAAAGAGTTAAAATGAGACATTCCTGGAATTCAAACCATTTTATGAGTAGTATATACTTATGCAATGTAACAAGGCATTCAGATCATCATAGGCTTGCTAGATTAAAGTTTTGGGAACTTCATCCATGTCCTGAAGATGCACCAATGGCACCCTATGGATATTTGTCGATGCTATACCTTGTATTACTTACACCATTTTTATACAAGAGAGTAATGGTGGGAAAGTTATCCGACTGGGATAAAAATTATGCTAGTATAGAAGAAAAACAATTAGTTTAAATTCTAAAGAAGATATGCCTAGGGTTTAATTTGTTATTATTTAGTATACTGTAACTAATAACTACTTGGCATAAAAAAAGCCCTACATTTCTGTAGAGCTTTTGCTCCCCCTCTTGGACTCGAACCAAGGACCCTCTGATTAACAGTCAGATGCTCTAACCAACTGAGCTA
>JABJIE010000017.1 GCA_018661505.1 Lentimicrobiaceae bacterium | reverse complement strand
TGGTGCTATAAAGTTTCCGTTCTATTTTAATTTTTGGAGATCTTTCATTGCAGATATTTTCAAAACTGAAAAGTTTGATGCAATTCATATCCATGACCTTCCTCTTGCAAAGGTAGGTTATGAATTTGCAAAAAAACACAACATAAAACTAACCCTTGACTTACATGAGAACTGGCCTGCACTTCTCAGAATTGCTACACACACGCAATCCATATTAGGACAGTTCTTATCCAATGATAAGGAATGGATTAAATACGAAATCAAGTATTGTAAACTAGCAGACAATGTTATAGTAGTTGTGGAGGAGGCCAAAGATCGTCTAATTAACTTGGGGGTTGAGGAGGATAAAATATCCGTTGTATCTAATACTTTAAATACAAAACACTTTGATCTGACAAATCACATGCCCAACCCTGAGTTCTTTACCTTGTTATATGCTGGTGGTATTAACTTACATAGGGGTTTACAATATGTCATAATGGGTCTTAAACATCTTAAAAACACTACCCCAAAGGTACGTTTACAAATACTAGGCGATGGCTCCTATTTACCTACCCTTAGGAAATTAGCAAAAGATGAAGGAGTTGAAGAAATTGTTGAATTCACCGGCTGGAAACCTTATAAAGAAATGATAAATTATGTGGGAAAAGCTGATGTATGCCTTATACCACATGTTAAAAATGATCACACAAACTCTACCATTCCTCATAAGATCTTTCAATATATGTACGCTGGCAAGCCAATAATTGCATCAGATTGCCTACCCATAAAACGCATAATAAATACAACAAAGAGTGGTTTAATTTATGAGTACAATAATCCGAAAGAGTTTGCAAAAGCTGTTTCAAGTATTATTTCTGATGAGGATTTAAAGTTAAACCTCATTAATTCTGGGAAAAATAAAGTTCTAAAAGACTATTCTTGGGAAATAGATTCCAAGGTTCTAAATCAACTATACAGTGGATAATAAGGAAGTTTACGAAAATTTTGACTGGAGTAATCTGAAGCATAAGGATCTTGCTGATAAGATTATTAAAGTGTTTGATATTATTCCGGATGATGTTAATACAATTGCAGATATTGGATGTGGAAATGGAGTTATTACAAATGCCTTAAATAAAGAGTATGATGTTACTGCTGTTGATAGAAGTGCAAAAGCACTTGAATTCGTAAACGCAAAAAAGGTATTGGCTAGTGCCGACAGTATTCCTTTACCTAGTTATCAATTTGATATGGTTTTTTCAAGTGAACTACTTGAACATTTGGATGATAAGACTTTGGCCGGTACCGTTGAAGAAATTAAACGACTTTCAAAAAAATATGTTCTTATAACAGTGCCCAATGATGAGAATCCAGATAAACTTCAAATAAAATGCAAGAAATGTGGATACAAATATAACCGTCCCAATCACCTTAGAAGTTTTAATATGGATAATATATCTGAAATATTTTCAGAATACAAAGTGCTAAAATCATTCACATTTGGCAAGAAGGTAAGATACTACAACCCTTTATTGCTTAACATTAAAACTTCAGTAACACCATCAAGTGCATGGGTTCCATATTTTTGGATAGGCAAAAGCAATAGAAAAACAATATGTCCAAGCTGTGAATATGAGTTTACAAATAATTATAAGTTCAATATTATTTCTTCATTTATAGATACAATCAATGCGGTTATTTCTCCAAAAAAACCATATTGGTTATTCGTTCTCATGGTAAAAAGATAATTTCATAATTTTGTTTAATTGATGGGTATAATTCAAAGGCAGAGCATATCGGGTACAATATATTCCTATGTAGGGGTTATATTGGGTTTTATTACCACAGCATTGCTATTCACACACTTCTTCACAACTGAGGAGGTTGGGTTATTCCGAATTCTTGTTTCCTACTCCATATTATTTGCCCAATTCGCTGGACTTGGAATCAACACCATAACTGTTAAGTTATTTCCTTATTTCAGAAATGAGGGTAAAAACCATCATGGCTATCTTGGCCTTGCCTTAATAGTTTCACTGGTAGGTTTAGTATTAGCCATACTTGCCTATTTATTATTTAAGCCCGTTATTTTGGATAATGCTAAAGATGGTAGCCAGCTATTTACAAGTTATTTTTATTATGTAATTCCACTTATTGTTTTTACCCTATTGTTCAATGTATTTGATACATATTACAGAGTATTATACAATGCTGTGAAAGGAATAATCTATAAGGAAGTTATCCAAAGAACTCTTGTTTTAGCAGTAATTATACCCTTTTATTTTGAAGTGTTTGATTTTCATCAAACAGTAATTTTATATACTCTGGCGTTAATATCACCAGGGGTATTACTGTTTGCATCTCTTGTTTATAATCGAAAACTACACATAAAGCCTGACCTCAGCATAATTGACAAAAATTTTGCAAAAGATATGGTTAAGGTTGGCTTCTTTGGTATAGTTGCTAGCTTTTCCGGTGTGCTGGTTATGACAATAGATTCCATTATGGTGGAAAGGATAATGGGATTGAGTGCAACGGGAATTTACTCAATTACATTTTTCTTCGGAACCCTTATTCTTGTGCCAATGAGAACAATGGGAAAAATAAGTTCGGTGGTTATTTCTGATGCTTGGAAAAATAATGATATTGCCGTTATAAATAATATATACAAAAAAAGCAGTATAAGCCTCAGCATTGTTGGCCTGCTACTACTAATTGGTATTTGGGGAAATATTGATAATGTGTTTCATATAATTACCAATGAATACTTGCCAGGAAAATATGTAATATTAATAATAGGTCTGGCAAACCTAACTGATATTGCAATGGGAGTTAGTCCGCATATAATTGTAAACTCAAAATATTATAGATATTTATCCTATTTCTTACTAATATTTGCTGTTCTAATTGTAGTTTCAAACATTTTGCTAATACCTATCTATGGTATAATAGGTGCCGCAATTGCAACTCTTATCTCAAAGTTTATTTATAACTGCATAAAATTCATCTTTTTGTATAGGAAATTTAGACTGCAACCATTTACATGGAAAATCGTATTACTCTATTTAATTGGAATTACTGTATATTCAATTTCACTACTTATACCTGTCATGTCAAACTATTTGGTTGATATCATCGTTAGAAGTTCTATCATCGGTGTGCTATTTATAATTCCCGTTTACTATTTCAAAATATCAGAAGATATTAATAATAAAATTGAAGTAATTTTTGAAAGGTTGTTTAGACACAATTAAAGTTTTATAAGATTCTAAGCATTAAAATATGGAGAAACTATTAAAAATATGTTTTATTGGAAGTGGAGCTATATCCACAGCTATGGGCAATGTTCTTGCCCAGAAGCATAAGTATGATGTTTATCTATTATCAGTGGAACAAGATGTTGTTGACTCCATAAGTAATGAACACATAAATCGTAAATATTTTCCAAATATAGATTTGGATAAGTCTCTGAAGGCTACTTTTGATAAAACCATACTTACTGAATCAGATATTATTTTCCTTGGTATCCCATCAAGTATTATAGTTCCATACATAAGGGACAATAAGCAATTTATCAATGAAGATTCTCTTATTGTAAATCTGGCAAAGGGTTTTGGCGAAGGTCAAAAAACGATACCACAATCTCTAAGTAAAGAAATTCCCAATCAAATATTTGGCATGAAAGGGCCTTCCTTTGCAAGAGAGATAATCAACAATCTCCCTACAGCATTTACTTTAGCATCAAAAAAAGATAAGCATTTTAAACTATTCGATTCTATTTTTGAGAACACATCTGTTCAGATGGACTATACAACGGATGTTATGGGCGTTGAGCTTGCCAGCATATTAAAAAACATTTATGCAATAATAGTTGGTATTGTGGATGCGAACTTTGATTCACCAAACCTTAGATCATTAATTCTAACCAAGGCAATAAATGAAATGAGGGTTATAATTTCCAAGTTTGGAGGTGAAGAATATACAATGTTTAATTATTGTGGATTTGGTGATTTCACCTTGACAGCTCTAAATGACCTATCTCGTAACAGAACCCTTGGACTTCTCATTGGCAAAGGTTTCTTTACAGACTACATAAGCGAGAAAGTAGTTTTAGAAGGAAAAGTAGCGGTTAATGTATTCGTTGAAG
Organism: Lentimicrobiaceae bacterium; assembly: GCA_018661505.1. Taxonomy (GTDB): domain Bacteria; phylum Bacteroidota; class Bacteroidia; order Bacteroidales; family F082. Next base: position 103,006 of record JABJIE010000017.1, on the reverse strand, counting down.
AAATAGCAAAAAAAAGAGGAGTAAAAACTAAAAATTTAATGCTCAAAGAATTATACAAGGTGTTCAATGATGAAGACTACGACATTAATAACTTTGTAAATAATATTACCAGGATATAAAATCTTAGATATTTAAGTCATACTATCAAGAAGTGAACTCATCTCGCCAGTAAGTCTTTTCCTTTCATATTTTTCAAGGTTATTACTTTTTGAAACGAGATTTCCTTGCTTATAATCATTGTAATAGCCAGCAATACCAGACAATAATTCACTCTCATTATTAAAATCATACACAGAGCCACTATTTGTATCAATGACAACCTTTGCTGCATCTCCATCATTAGGCCCTATACAAATAATAGGTGTATTAGAAATTAAATATTCAAATATTTTACCCGTAAGAATTAATTTAGCACTGGGAGTATTATTAATTAGCAATAGCAGTAGAGATGCTTTTCTTTGTTCTGCTATAACCTCATCATGAGGCATGTAATCAATTTGTCGCAAATATTGTTCTAGATTATATTTCCTTAGCGATTCAATTGCTGAGATATCAATTTTACCAATTATCAATATTTCAATATCATTGGAGAATCCTGGAGTTTTTTCTATAAGAATAGATATGGCTTTCCAAAGGTTTTCTGGGTTTCTAGATTTAGTTAAGGACCCTATGTGAGCCAAACTAAATTTTTTGGTTTTTGTAACTTCTATATTCCTAATATCATCCTCATCAAACCCGTTGGGTATAATATGGTACTTTCTTGCATATATTTTAGAAAAATCAGTTACCATACCTGGGCTTATAACAGAAACTGCATCTGCTTCTTTTAAAACTTTCTTCTCAAGTTTATGGTGTAACCTATCTGCAAATTTAGATAACTTTAGGTCGTGATAAAAATCAATGTTAGTCCATGGATCTCTGAAATCAGCAAGCCATGGTATTCCAGTATGGTTTTTAAGTTTTATGCCAATTAAATGGGTACTATGGGGAGGTCCTGTTGTAATTACTGCATCAATTTTATTAGATGCCATATAGTTTCTAATAAACCTTACCGATGGTGCTATCCAATATCTTCTGGCATCAGGTATAAAAAGATTACCTCGAATCCACACTGACATGTTTTCCAGAAAGCTAGATTTGGTCTTCTTCTCACTCAGAAATGCAGTTTGAATTCTGTCCTTCTTATTTTTTCCAGTAAATTTTTTATAAAATGAATATGGTTCCCAAATCTTATTCTTCAAGATGGTTATGTCATGCGGTATATCCTTAATCAAGGATTCATCATAGGATGGAATTTCTGGATTTTCAGGCGTGAAAACAATTGGTTCCCAGTTATATTTTCTTAGATACTTAACAAACTTGACCCACCTTTGAACTCCCCCTCCACCGCTTGGAGGCCAATAATAGGTTATTATGAGTACTTTCTTCAAGTGAACTTTTATTTGTTAAATCTAATTAATAAAATATTTTTTGCCTTCAACATATATACCTCCGAGTAAAAGTAAAATTAGAAGCAATGAGCTAGCAAAAGATATACGTTCTCCTATCTTAAAAACCTGTGGTTCAAATCTAAATTCAATGGTATGCTCTCCAGAAGGTATCTCCAATGCTCTAAGAACATAATTGGCTCTAAAATAATCTACTTTCTGTCCATCTATATATGCATTCCATCCCTTATCGTAATATATTTCTGAAAATACTGCTACCTGATTGCTATTGGATTTGGACGAATAAACCAAATGATTCGGTGCATATGAATTTTGAACTATTGTTGCAGATGAGTCATCCGAAATATTAATTTTTGAAGTAATTTGAGAGAACTTATTGTCAACAATTGCCGTTGTTCCAAGATCATAATTATTTAATTCTGCAATTTCCTCATCGGGATTAGCCACTGTAATAATTTCATTAACAAACCACGCACTTCCGAATGTGGAATTATTTAAAAGAGGCATGCCATCAGGATTATAAATAACATATTTTGTATTTAGCATGTTAAGTACATCCAAATTATCAAAAACCTCATTTATCCTCTGCAACGTTGATCCTGTTTGAAGCTCATTAATTACCTTTTCTATCTCCCCCTGTATATTATAATCAATCAAATCTTGATATCTCTGGAGTTTGGCGCCATGATAACCGCCTATACTCTTATGAAAATATGAAGTACTTGCATCGTTAAATGTACTTTTACTGATATCTAGAACTCTAAAATCGCTATTATCATTTAGTATATAATTGTCAGCGGAGCTTGCAGTAAAGGGGTTATCAAATTCTCGTGCTCTTATAAAGTTTTCATTGTTGAGATATCTGCGGTTAACAGATGACATGTCCATTAATATTAAAACACCAACACCTATAATAAGCCACGATCTTTTAACTTTCTGCATTGAAAATAAATATACCAATCCAGCAGCAGCTAAAACAAAGAAGAAACCTCTAATGGCATCTGCCTTAAATATCTCTATTCTTACCCTTTTAAGACTATCAAGGTATTGATTTACCTGCGCAGCATCGTTCGTCTCCAATAATTGGGCAAATTGCAACTTTTCACCACCACTCATAAAGCTAAAAAACGTCGCAGGTGCGAGGTAAAATAATAATGCTAAACCTCCTGTTAAGCCAAAGGAAATAAATAATGCATTTCTATTTCTTTTCAATATGGAAGGATCTTCAACTATTTTTCCCAATGTAAGGAATGCAAGAATTGGTATCGCTAACTCTGCTATAACTAGAGTCATTGAAACGGCTCTAAATTTATTATAACCAGGAATATAATCAATGAAAAAATCGGTAAACGGCATCCAGTTTTTCCCCCATGCTAGGAATATTGATATGATTGTTATGGTAAATAATGTCCATTTCAACCTGCCTTTTACAAGGAACATTCCCAGAATAAATAAGAATGCAACAATAATTCCAACATATACGGGGCCCGAAACCCCTGGCTGATCGCCCCAGTAAGCATTTGTTTGCTGTGAGATTGCACTTCTATACGCGTCGTCTGCTTTTTCAATGGCATCAACATCACCTAAAACCCCGGATGCTCCGCCTTTTACATTTGGAATTATTAGAGACCATGATTCACCTACTCCATAACTCCAATGGGTTATGTAATCCTTATCAAGACCTGAAGATTTAACATTTGCATTCTTTGTTAACTCAGGTTCTCCCCTCATTGTATCCTTTCCATAATCATATGTAGCCCATAGGTTGGTTGAGTATGTAAGAACAGCTAATATGGCACCAGCAATTAATATTCCAGCCGCCTTCAGAAAATGGGAGTAGTTACCTGTCTTTATTGTTTCAACAATCTGAAATATTCCATAAATAATAACAATTATCAAGAGGTAATATGTTATTTGAAGATGTCCTGAATAGATTTCAAGTGACAATGCTATGGCTGTTAACAAACCACCCTGCCAATATTTCCCTCTAAAAGCCAATATAATTCCAGCTAAAACAGGTGCCATATAACCAATTGCATGTGCCTTTGATGTGTGTCCTGCACCCAATATTATAAAAAAGTAGGACGACATGGCAAAAGCTATTGCCCCAATAATTCCAATCCATGGATCAACCTTTAGAACTAGCATTAATATGAAAAATCCAAAGAAGTATAGAAATACATAACTTGCAGGATAGGGCAACCATAGTGTAACGACTTTATCGATGTATGACATCAGGTTACCATCATACTTAACACTAATCTGCCATGCAGGCATTCCACCAAACATGGAGTTAGTCCATAAGGGCTCCTCTCCCGTTGCCTCCCTGTGATCAACTATCTCCTTGGACATCCCCTTGAACATGGCAATATCATGCTGCTTTAGCTTCTTTCCCTCAAGCACAGGTGAAAAATAGGCTATGGTTATGGCGAGAAAAATAAATATTGCAGCCATAATAACCACAGTATTTTCTCCAAATAAATTAAACTTATTCTTCTTCAAATTATCCATAATTTCAGCTTTTGTATTTGTAGATGAATGGCTAACTAATCTTCAACCTCTTCAAAGTCCACATATTCTCCAAAATCTTTATCATTATTATTTTTATTACCTGAAGCTTCTTTGAAATTAACATCTCCTGACTTGGAGTTTTGTTGCTGTTTACCGAAACCTGCCATATTTGAATATTTCTCTTGCTGCTTTCTCATAAACCTTGCCAATAACCATGGCATAGCATAACGGAAAAACAAGCGAAATCCGTAATAAATAATAATTACAATGAATATGAGTCTTAATAATGCTTCCAATTTAATCAGTATATAAGTGATGCGAATTTAGTATAAGTTTGGATATTGTTGAAGTTAAAAGTTATTAAACTAAAAAGGGAGGTATGAATTCACACCTCCCAATTAGTATAATTTATATGCGTATCGCCTTATTAGCGCACTTCGTCAGAAACAGTAAGTTTCTTTCTTCCTTTGGATCTTCTTCTTTTGAGTACTTTTCTTCCATTAACACTTGACATTCTCTCGCGGAATCCGTGTTTATTCTTTCTCTTTCTTACCGATGGTTGAAATGTTCTTTTTGTCATCGCTCTTATATTTTCTTTTGGAGGTGCAAAATTAGAAATTTATTTAATATCTCAAACTTTTTTAGTAAAAAATTAAAATTGGTATGGATTTAAATTCCAATGCTAAACCCACAACAAAAGCTCAATTATTTCTTGGGAACATATTTAAGTGTTTCTACAAGAAATTCCCAAAACAATTTTACGGTTTCAATATTAACCATTTCATCGGGTGAATGAGGGTTTCGTATTGTTGGACCAAAAGAAATCATATCCCAGTTTGGATAGGTAGCTCCTAAAATACCACATTCCAAACCTGCATGTATTACTTTTACTTCTGGAACCTTACCAAATTTATTCTTGTATACTTCTTTCATTTCCTTTAGAATTGGAGAATCAGGATTGGGCTTCCAACCAGGATATGAACCTGAGCTGTTTGCTTTTGCCCCAGCTGCCTCAAAAACCTTACACATTTCAGCACCTAGCTTATCTTTATCCTCATTAGAAAGGCTCCTTTGTAATGATGCCAGCTCTATTTTTTTACCTGTGGATTGTACTATAGCAAGATTTGATGATGTTTCCGTTATACCTTTAACGCTCTCACTCATGGCAATCACTCCATTTGGACAACCTGCAACTGCAGCATATAAGTTCTGTGCTGTTTTATCATCAATCAGTTTTTTGGGCATTTCCGTCTCCTCAGCTAATACAACCACACCTGCATCAGTATCTTTGAATTCATCTTTAACAATATCCTCAAACTCCTTTACAAATTGTGTAAAATCACCCTTATTGACTTCTGGTACAGTTGCTACTACAAATGATTCACGTGGAATTGCATTCCTTAGACTACCTCCATTTATTTCAGAAAGTCTGAGTCCATATTTTTCGCTTCCTTTGAGCAGGAGAATATTCATTATTTTATTTGCATTTCCTCTTCCTAGGTTTATATCCAAACCAGAATGACCTCCTCTTAGTCCTTTAACGGCTAATTTAAATGCTATCATCCCCTCAGGAACATCTTCTGCTTTAAATTTAAATTCCCCAGTAGTATCAATTCCTCCGGCACATCCTATGTATAATTCTCCTTCGTCTTCTGAATCCAAATTAACAAGTATATCCCCGTCAAGCATACCAGCTTTTAGGTTCTCAGCACCTGTCATGCCAGTTTCTTCATCCATTGTGATAAGTACTTCAATGGGGCCATGTTCAATATCTTTTGCTTCAAGTACAGACATAGCAGCAGCTACTCCCATACCATTGTCTGCCCCTAAGGTAGTTCCTCTAGCTGTAACCCAGTCACCATCTATGTATGCATCAATTGGGTGCTTTTCAAAATCATGTTCTGTATCAGCATTTTTTTGTGGAACCATATCAATATGAGCCTGCAAAATAATACCTTTTCGGTCTTCCATTCCATCTGTTGCTGGCTTTTTAATAATTACATTGCCTATCTCATCAACTATGGTCTCTAAACCTAAATTCTCACCAAATTTCTTGAGGTATTTTATTGCTTTCTTTTCCTTCTTTGAAGGACGAGGAATCTGAGTTAGCTCATAGAAATTTCGCCATACAGATTCAGGTTTGAGTTTTAGAATATCCTTACCCATAATAGTTTAAGTTTTAAAATTGTTTCTAAGTTACAGGAAGCAAAAATACATTTTCTTTCTAACCATTTTCAACTTGTGGCATGGGAACTTTAAACAAATTACTAGGTTCCCTGCAATCACAAAGTAAACTAATCAATTTCTAATGTTGGATTTCTTTGTTTATGTATTCAAGCTTTCAATTACTATCAATATATTAAGTCGATATCTACTCTTATTTCTATTTGTAATTATTGATATATGATATGCCCAATTGCAATTTATTTATGTGTAAATCTAAATTTGACACAAAATAAAAAGGCACCCAAAGGTGCCTTTCAAATTCTTTAAAATGAATTAAATTACTTAACTCCGTGCATAAGCTTATTAAGAGGCTTAGCAAGAAAAGCAATTAATACTGCAAATGCAATCAAAACAAATCCAATTGTAGAGAAAACATCTGTGTATTGAATAAGTCCACTTGCAGCAGTAGCTTCTCCTTCACCACCACCATGTCCACCAGTTAGTGTGGCAATTAAACCACCTGCATAATTTGCTATGGCGAAACTAAGAAACCATCCACCCATGGCTGTTCCAGAAATATTCTTTGGAGCTAACTTAGTAACCATGGAGAGGCCAATTGGAGATATGAATAACTCTCCTGATGTATGAAGCATGTATAAAAATACAAGCGTTAGCAATGGTACCATATAGTTTGAATCAACAAATTCTAAACCTAATAGAGTTACTAAAAACCCTAATCCCAATTGAAAAATTCCAAGAGAGAATTTCATTGGAATACTTGGATTTTTACCTATCTTATCAAGTTTTACCCACATTATTGAGAATATTGACCCAAATATTACGATAAAAAATGGGTTAAAAAACTGAGTCATGGAAGCTGGCATAATCCATCCAAATATTTCACGATCTACATTTCTGTCTGCGAAAAGTGTAAGTGATGTTCCTGCTTGTTCAAAACAAGCCCAGAAAATGATGTTAATAACCATGAATATAACAAGTGCTACCATTCTATCCCTATAGGTCTTACTCACAGCAACACCTGCTTTAATTAAGCTCATGGCTACATAAATGAATAGCCCGATTAATAGCACGGTCATAAGTGGAAAAGTGAAACCATTTCCACCAACATAGATTTCAAAAGTGTTATTAAGTATTAATATGTAGCATAGAGGAATAAGTAGCAAGGATCCGAGGGTGATTAACTGATAAGTCTTCATTCCCCATTTTATTGTTAGTCCAGCTTCGCGAAAATCTAACCCTGGTGCAGCAGCATACTGTGCTCTACCAGTATAGAATATAATTAATCCTGCAAGCATACCTAAACCAGCCAATCCAAAGCCATATTTAAATCCATAGGTCTCTCCAACATATGCAACAACAGTTGTAGCAAGAAGTGCTCCGATATTGATTCCTATATAAAAGATGGTAAATCCTGAGTCTCTTCTAGGGTCATCATCTTTATAAAGTTTACCTACTATTGTAGATATATTTGCTTTAAAGTATCCATTCCCTACAATTAAAGCGCCCATACCAATTAACAGGAATGCTTGGTTTCCGCCTAGAATAAGAAATTCGCCAATTGCCATAAGTACAGCTCCTAGCAATATTGCATATCTGTAACCTAAATATTTATCGGCTAGTTTTCCTCCAAGTACCGGAGCAGCATATATTAATGCTGTATATGCTCCGTACATTAAACTAGCTTCAGCATCGCCCATCAAAAGGGATTTAACCAAATAAAGTGTAAGTAGGACCCGCATACCATAGTAACAGAATCTTTCCCACATTTCCGAGAAGAAAAGTGTCATTAACCCCCTTGGGTGTCCTTTAAATCCGCCTTCTGCTTGGTTTGCAACTTTGTCTTTTAGACTATCATCTTGTTCCATATACGATTGATTTATGTTTGATTAAAAGTAGAACTCTAAATTGTATTGCATTTTTTAATGAATGGGCGAATTTAAGATAAATTATTTATGAAGTCTAAACTTTTTAAGATTATGTGGTTTGCTTTATTATATTTTGTCTAAGTAACGTAGGCATTACAAAGGTGATGCTTATACATATATATAATTGACAACCAATACCCAAGTAAATTTTTAACCCCTATCTAAAAACATGAATTACTTTTTTTGTCTCAAAGTACTCCTCATCAAAAAAATCTGGGATTTTATATGTAGACTTTTTAAATTTTTTTAATGACATCAGTTCCGACTGAACATCCCCACCTTTTAAGTAAAGTATTCCATTTGGAATGGCATTGAATGATTTACCATGAAATTTATAAGATGTCCATTTCATAAATAGTGGCAGAGAAGTAACAGCCCTGCTAATTACAAAATCAAAATTTAATTTTACCTGCTCCATCCTAAGCTGGTGTGCTTCCACATTTTTAATTCCTAGACTACTAGTTACTTCATTTACAACTTTTATCTTTTTCCCTATGGAATCAACGAGGTAGAATTTGGCCTCTGGAAATAATATCGCGAGTGGAATACCGGGAAAACCTCCACCTGTTCCGGCGTCCATAATTTCAGTATAGGCCTTAAAAGAAACAACCTTTGCTATGGCCAAGGAATGTAATACATGATGGAGATAAAAATTATCCATGTCCTTTCGAGAAATCACATTTATTCTTTGATTCCAGTAATCATATAGTTCCTTCAATTGGGTAAACTGTTCAATTTGTCTATCTGACAAGTCATTGAAATATTTCAAAATTAAGTTATGGTCCATAAAGCTAAATTAGTGTTCAAAAATACCTAATTATATCTCTACGCTGCTATTAGTAACAATGATTTGTTTAAAAAAGCGTTGCTTACATTAATTACAGAAATGTTAATCATATACATTTGTTTTTGTTACAATCTTGAACATTGCATAGAATAAACTTTAAATATTTGGTTCTGTACCTGTCGATAATGGCATTGGCTTCATCATCATTAAGAGGTCAAACCCGAATAACCACAGAAGAGTACATAAATATTTACAAGAGTATTGCCATTAAAAAACAGAAGGAGTATAAGATACCTGCATCCATAACTCTTGCGCAAGGAATTCTTGAATCAGGAAGTGGTAATAGCACGCTTGCTAGAAAGGCAAACAATCACTTTGGAATAAAATGCCACAAGGGTTGGGATGGCAAAACATTCCATATAGATGATGATGAGGCAGATGAATGTTTTAGAAAATATAAAAAGGCTGAAGATTCCTACAGAGACCATTCCAAATTTCTGACTCAAAGAGGTAGATATTCATTCCTTTTTGAATATAAAATAACCGATTATAAAAGTTGGGCATATGGCTTAAAGAAAGCTGGTTATGCAACGAATCCTAAATATCCGCAACTCCTAATAAAGATAATTGAAAAATATAACTTACAACAATACGATAAGGGAAGAGCAACAAAAACCAATAAAAAACAAGTTGAAAAAGGTACTTCTTCAGCTATTTCTGTTTCTGAATTTAAACATGTTGATACCTGGTCCTCTGGTAGAAAAATATATGAAAATAATGGCAAGAAACTTATAATTATAACAAAAGGAGATACATATTGGGGATTGGCAGAGGAGTTTGAGATTTATAGCTGGCAGGTCAGAAAATATAATGACTTAAAAAAGGATAATACCTTACAAATCGGTGAGATAATCTATTTGGAACGCAAAAGGCGTAAAGCTGATAAGGAATTTGAATTCCATACCGTCACAAATGGTGAAACAATGCATAGCATATCTCAAAATTTTGGGATTAGATTAAAAAGGCTCTACAAAATTAACAACCTACCCCAGGGTATACAAGTTGAAGTTGGCACAAAACTTAAATTGCGATAATTTAATAAGGTTACACAGATTAAGTAATCTACGTTATTTTAGATCTGCTAGTTGTTTCTCAATAACAGTAATTCTATCCTTTGAATCTGCCTGCTTTTGACGTTCTTTTTGCACAACGGCTTCAGGGGCATTGTTTACAAATCTTTCGTTGGAAAGCTTTTTTGCTACGGTGTTTAAAAATCCTCTTGTGTATTTAAGTTCTTCCTCCAGTTTTGCAATCTCTGATTCAACATCAATTCCCTCACTCAATGGGATATAAAACTCTTGAGCTCCAACCGTAAATGTGAATGAGCCTTCATGTTTTTCCTTTACAAACTCAATGTTAGATATATTACATAGCTTGCCAACGAGAGGATAAAAATCAAACTTAGGTGAATTATTTTCCTTCACCATTAGCTCTATTGATTCTTTTTGAGGAATATTTTTTTCTTTTCGAATATTTCTAATCGCTACTATTATACTTTCTGCTTTTTCAAATCCATCAATTATTTTTTCATCAAACATTGCCTCTTGAGGTTGCTGGGATATGATAATGTCATCTCCTTCTTCTCTTTTTCTAAGTTGGTGCCAAACTTCTTCTGAAATAAATGGCATAAATGGATGCAATACCTTCATCAAGTTTTCAAAAAAGTTAAGGGTAGATTCATAGGTTTGTCTATCTATGGGTTTTTGATATCCTGGTTTAATAATTTCCAAGTACCAAGAACAAAAGTCATCCCATATTAGTTTATAAATAGACATTAATGAATCTGAAATTCGATACTTAGAAAAATTAGCCTCAATTTCACGGAATATTTTATTGTATTTGGCATCAAACCACTTAATACCAAGGCTATTATTTTCTGTTTGCTCTAATTTATCATCAATTTCCCACCCCTTAATTAGACGCAATGCATTCCAAATTTTATTACTGAAATTTCTTCCTTGTTCACATAATGCAGGGTCAAATGGAAGGTCATTTCCAGCAGGAGCCGTTAATAGCATGCCAATCCGCACACCATCAGCACCAAATTGTTTGATTAAATCCAAAGGATCTGGGGAATTACCTAAGGTCTTAGACATCTTTCGTCCAATCTTATCTCTTACTATCCCTGTGAAATAAACATTTTTAAAAGGAATATCTTTTCGGTACTCTAGCCCTGCCATTATCATTCTTGCAACCCAGAAAAAAATAATATCTGGTCCTGTTACCAAATCATTGGTAGGATAATAATAATTAACCTCTTCATTATCTGGATTTCTTATTCCATCAAAAACTGAAATGGGCCATAACCATGATGAAAACCAAGTATCAAAAACGTCTTCATCTTGCCTTAATTGATCAATTGAAATATTGGTATTACCGAACTCTTCTCTTGCAATATCCAGAGCTTCTTCTTGAGTTTTTGCAACAACATAATTTCCATCCGGAAGATAAAAAACAGGTATTCTCTGCCCCCACCATAATTGACGTGATATATTCCAATCACGCAAATTTTCCATCCAATGCCTATATATGTTTTTAAACATGGGGGGATGAAAATTTATTTCTCCACTTTCAACAACATCCAGAGCGGCTTTTCCAAGCTCACTCATTTTCAAGAACCACTGCTGGCTAAGTTTTGGTTCAATAATAACATCCGTTCTTTCTGAAAAGCCAACTTTATTTGTATAGTCCTCAGCTTTTACAAGGTTCCCTGCTTTCTTAAGGTCTATAATTATTTGGTCACGCACTTCAAACCTGTCCATTCCTATATACAGCTCGGCAGATTCACTCATTGTTCCATCATCATTAAAAATATCAATAGATGAAAGTTTATGTTTTATTCCAATTTCATAATCGTTCACATCGTGTGCAGGAGTAATTTTAAGAGCGCCTGTACCAAATTCACGATCAACATACTCATCTGTGATTATTGGTATAGTGCGATTTACTAATGGTACAACAACTTTTTTACCATGAAACTTAGTAAATCTATCATCATCAGGATGAACACATACAGCAGTATCACCCAATATCGTTTCAGGACGAGTTGTGGCAATTGTTAGGTATTCATCATGGCCTTCGATCTTATATTTTAGGTAGTATAGTTTGGATTGTAGTTCCTTGTGCATTACCTCCTCATCACTGACGGCGGTTTTTGCTTGTGGATCCCAGTTTATCATCCTTACACCTCTGTACACCAACCCTTTTTTGTACATATCTATAAAAACATCAATTACAGAATCATGTAATGATTCACTCATTGTAAATGCCGTACGATCCCAATCACATGATGCCCCCAGTTTCTTGAGTTGTTCTAATATTATACCTCCATGTTTATCAGTCCATTCCCAGGCATGATTCAAAAATTCTTCTCTAGATAGATCCTTCTTATTTATACCATCAAGCTTGAGTTTATTAACAACCTTTGCCTCAGTTGCAATTGAAGCATGATCTGTTCCTGGCACCCAACATGCATTTTTACCTTGCATACGAGCACGTCTTATTAGCACATCCTGTATGGTATTATTCAGCATATGCCCCATGTGCAAAACACCGGTAACGTTTGGTGGTGGAATTACTATTGTGTAAGGCTCCCTATCATCTGGTAATGAATGAAAATATTTCTTACTCATCCAATGCTCATACCACTTATCCTCAGTTTTTACCGGATTATATTTACTGGGCATATCCATATTTGCTACATATTAAGTGTAAGATGGCAAAAATAGGAAAGTTAATGTAATTATTTGCAGTAAAAAGAACAATGCGGCTTAGTTCAACCCTATATTTAAAAATCTATCTTGAACAAAAAGATATAACAAACTTTAAGTATAATTATTCCTTTAATTTTTCTTTCGTTTCTTTGATGAGCCAACCCTCTCTTTTATTTCATGTTCTACCTTTGATTTCATGGTAGGAATTATGGTTGCAGTAATACCACTTTGTAATGTTTTCCATAGATAATTTCCTAGACCTTTATACATATCTCTATCAAAATACATGGGTTCAATTCTCACATGATTATTTTTGATTGGATTATTCTGAATTAATACAGTGTTAGCAATCCAGGTCAATAATTTTTTTGACCTAGTCATTTCATGATTCATAACATTTCCCTTTAAATTATGGTACTGCATATCCATCTTTCCAATTGACCAATATGGGTTTGCAGAAGCTGAAAAAGTTAATTTATCTAAAGTACCACTCTCAATACTTACTGCCATTACTGGTTTCAATACTGGGTTAAAAAGCTTCAAGTCACCTCCTTTAAGATGTCCAGAGAAAGAAAAAGTATCCGAAACACTATTCAATGGAAAATAGATGTCAACGCCCATGTATAGATGATTTTGCAATTCAGCATTTAGGTTGATGGTCATCATAGCCCCATTGATTATACTATCCAAAACGGATGTTACATTTTTAACCTTAACGTTTAAACTTCCTAGAGTTACACTCATGGGTTTATCAGAAAGTTCATGTCTTTCGGAATATATCAACTCACTATTTGAAATATCTATGCTATCAATATTAAGGTCTATTTTCATCGACTTCAGAAGTTGCTGAGGCAGCTTTGGTCTTTTTGATGTATCATAGGGTAACCGCTTATCTTTGTAGATATCTAACTTAAGTTTATCAATATTTATGGACGAAAGGTAAATGCCTGAATCTCTTATTATATCATAAATATCAACCGAATTTATTTCCAAATCACCAACGCTAACATTGTATATTTCATGATTGAATTTACTAAAAGAAACCATTTTAGAAAGACTATATTTGGGCTTAATACCTAATCCGGTTAATGTAATTTTTCGTGTTTCAGTGCTAAACTCTAAATCATCAAATGATAGATTATAAGTATTTCCTGGTAATATGGCTCTTTCACTTGTCATTTTTATTTTCAAATGACCCCAGTTAGCTTTGAATGAAGAGTCGTTCTTATTTTCTGATAGAGTGATATCATGCAATAGCATTTCAAAATATCCAGCTGAAAAAAGAGTATCCCTATTTTTTGTATCTACTACATTAATTACAATATCATCAAGACGAAAATTATTAATATTACCTCCGGAAATCCCTTTTAAGGATAAACTATCCAAATTTATACCCCCACTCTTACTCGACGATTTATTTTTATCTGAAGTTCCAGCCATATAAATACTGACCTTCGTATCATCAATAATAAAGCTATCTAAACCAACATACTTGTTACGTAAAAATTCAAGAATTCCAATTCCCTTTAGTTGAAGCTTCCTCATATCAATATCAAAAGCAACATTAGGCATTTTTGGTTTTCCAAGGTCCGCTAAAAGTAAACTGTCAGGAATAACTTTCAGGCCCTTTAAGATAACACTCATTCTAAATAAGTTAACCCTTGCCCTGTTGATCTTTACATCATAGTACTTTTCATTTTCTATAAAAATGGTCTTTTCTATCTTATTTGAAATGATTTTACCCGCAATAATTTGAAGTATTAATACCAATACTATAAATGATACTACAACTATGAGAGCATTAACGGATTGTTTTTTGTATTTAAAATTATCTAGCATGATTTTGTTTAATTTCTCGATTGTAAATATAACAAACAATATTAACTGCAAAATATATGAGCAACAATACACAAATTACTTTATTTTTGAAATAAAACTTGGTGGAAAACAAGTATAAGAAGGATATACAGTATTACAAATTCTGCTCATATGGTTTCTTTAAAAACCTGAGGTTTTTCGATGCCTTTTTGATCTTATTCTTTTTGGATAACGGAGTTGATTTTCTTGAAATTGGAATATTGTATTCAATTCGCGAACTGGTATTGATGGTATTTGAAATCCCCAGTGGAATCATCTCCGATGCCTTTGGAAGACGTAAAACACTTGCCTCATCATTTTTAATCTACATAGTTTCATTTATAATATTCTACTTATCTAATACTTATGTATTATTTGTTTTTGCAATGGGTCTTTTTGCAATAGCAGATGCATTTAGAACAGGAGTCCACAAAGCTATGATATTTCAATATTTGAAAATTAATAATTGGAGTGATCAAAAGATAGGTTACTATGGTAAAACCCGCTCTTGGTCTCAAGCAGGATCTGCATTTTCTGCATTAATCTCTGGATCTCTAGTTTTTTGGTATTTGGATTACAGAATCATTTTTTTAGCATCGATTATACCTTATATTATTGATATGATTTTAGTTCTATCCTATCCAAGATATCTGGAAGGTGAGATAAGTTATTTATCCATTAATAAAGTAAGTTCAAAGTTCAGGGAAGTGTATTTGGCAACCCTGAAAACCATAAAAAACCTTATATACTTTACAACTCTTACAAACCTTTCTATTTTTACAGGATATAACCGAGTGATAAAAGATTATATTCAGCCTATTATTGCAATTCTAGCCATAAGCATTCCACTTCTATCAAATTACACTGATAATCAAAAAATAGCAGTAATCGTTGGAATTATTTACTTTTTTATGTTTTTAATTACAGCTATCGCCTCAAGCTATTCTGGTACATTCAAATCATTGTTTAAGAACTATTATCGTCCCATGAATTTTACTCTTTTATTCGGACTTGTAATGGGAGTTATGGTTGGAATATTTGTACAAGGTGATGCATTAATTGTATCAATATTATGTTTTTTCACAATCATGGTAATCGAGAACCTAAGAAAACCTATAGGTATAGGTATTATAGCCACCATATCAAAAGATAAGGCCATGGCAACATCATTATCAATAACATCACAAGCAAAATCATTATTCGCAGTTATTCTGGCACCTTCCATTGGCTGGTTAGCCGACCTTTATGGCCCTGGTGTTGCAGTTACGACAATAAGCATTGGAATAATAATTATATCCCCTGCGTTTTTACTTTCAGATAATCATAGGAAATAAGGCTAATGAGCACGGATTACGCGTTAATCATTGGTAACAACCAATCCACTAATTCCTTAACTAATTCATCATAATTATATAATTTTTCTGCTCTTACTCTACATGATACTCCCATCTGTCTTCTAAGACCTGAATTTTGGAGAAGATATTTTATTTTATCTCCAAGTACTTGTGGAGATCTTTCAGTAAGAATTCCCTCTGTGGAAGTAATTATCGACCCTACCCCACCGCCTTCATAGGCAACGCAGGGAGTTGCACCAGCAAGTGCTTCAGCATATATAATTCCAAAATGCTCTTTTTTTTCTGGTGCTGCCACAAGGAGAGTTGCTGCGTTTATAAGTTTGGCTTTATCCTCCGATGAAACAAAGCCAAGAAACCTTCCTCTGTTATTAAGGTCATTTTCAAGAGTGTTCTTTAACTCACCTGCACCAATAAAGATAGTTTCAGCATATTCTGAATATTCCAATGATGCCTTTACAATATTTTGAGGACCTTTTGATTCTGTTAAAGCGCCTGGACATATCACATAAGTGTCTGGAAGATTATATTTCTCTTTGATACCTTCAACGTTATTTGGACTAAAATTTTCCAAATCAACACCACATGGTAGAATTAGAAATTTGTCATCATCTAGGTCAACCAATGGCTTAACAAGTTTATCCCTAACATACTTGGTGGTAACAATTAACCCATTTGCTTCGAGAAGTGCCCTTTCAATGAGCTCCCAATTTTTATCATTCCAAAAATTATTATGGCGAGGTTCTATTCCTGTGCCATGAACAAAAACAACATATGGCTTTTTATATTTTTTTGCAATGGAATGAACAGCAACGCAACTTAGATTTGCATGATGAGCAATGAAAATATCAACATCATGGGCTATAGTTTCGAGTGCCCGTTTATAATCAGTAAGGTATTTATCCATCTCAATATGATCCATTCTGGCAACTTGCTTTTGATGCTCGCCAGCAGACGGAAGATATTCATGAACAGGCATTACGTCGGTATGAATTTTGATGTTGATATTTATGGCACCTAATATGTCATCTGTGTTTCCAGGAAACAAAAAATAAACCTTGTGTCCAAGTTTAATTAAATGACGTACATGTTCTCTGGCAACCTCACCACTACCTCTTCCCTCATTTAATAATAATATAGCAACATTCATGTTTGGGCTTAAATTTAGTTATTAGTTGTAAAAATATTAATAAAAATAGTATTAGATATAATAAAAAAAATATCTTTTTTACTATACTTGCAATTATTATAAAAAACCTACTCGGCGATTACGTTATAAAATTGCAACATGATTAAAAGACTACTAACCACAATTACCTTTGTAATACTCATTATATCTTCAAACGCACAGACAAATTCTTCAGATACTTTATTTGTATTTCAGGAAGGCGAGGCAATAGAAAACAACTATGGTAGTGAGGACATTACATATAGTCAGAAAATAGATAGAGCTTTTACTCCAATTGTAGATGGTTTAGAGGTTGTACTTTTTTGGGATCCCTTTGAAACATTCGGCCTTCATGATTCTGACCTAAAGGATGAAGATGGGAATCCTATCCTTGAACCCGATGGTAGCCAAAAAGAGAGCCCCATTCCGTTAGTTGTTATTTGGCTAATATTTGGAGCTGTTACATTTACAATCTTGCTGAGGTTTATAAACTTTAGAGGATTTAAACATGCAATTATGTTGGTAAGAGGAGTCTATGATGATCCAGACCATAAAGGTGAGGTTTCTCATTTCCAGGCTTTAACAACAGCCCTGTCGGCAACCGTAGGCCTTGGAAATATCGCTGGTGTGGCAATTGCTATATCCATAGGAGGTCCTGGAGCAACATTCTGGATGATAATTGCGGGTTTGTTGGGAATGTCATCCAAATTTATTGAATGTACCTTAGGAGTAAAATATAGAATAATCGACAAGAATGGTGTAGTTTCAGGAGGTCCAATGTATTACCTAAGAGATGGCCTTAAAAAAAAGAATATGAAATGGCTTGGACTGATTCTTTCATTTATATTCTCAATATTGGTTATTGGCGGATCACTTGGTGGTGGTAATATGTTTCAGTCTAACCAAGCCTTCTCGCAGCTCGCTTATTTAGTTCCCAGTATCGAAAATCATGGCATGTGGTTTGGAATTATCCTAGCTATTTTAGTTGGGTTTGTAATTATTGGAGGTATTAAAAGTATAGCTCGAGTAACTGATAAAATTGTGCCATTCATGGCTGTTATATATGTAGCTACAGCATTGGTAATTATTATAATGAACATTGAAAATACTGGAAATGCATTTCGCCTTATAATTGATGGTGCTTTTGGTGACAATGCAATGAAAGGTGGATTAATCGGTGTACTTATTATTGGTTTTCAAAGAGCTGCTTTTTCAAATGAAGCAGGAGTTGGTTCTGCTGCAATTGCACATTCTGCTGTAAAAACAAATAAACCAATAACAGAAGGTTTTGTGTCCCTTCTGGAACCATTTGTGGACACAGTTGTAATTTGCACTATGACCGCATTAGTTTTAATATATACCGGAACATACGAAAACCCCATGGGTCATGAGGGAGCTCAATTAACTTCCATGGCATTTGCAAAGGTATTTTCATGGTTTCCATATGTTTTAATGGTTGCTATCTTTCTATTCGCATTTTCTACTATGATATCCTGGTCTTATTACGGTTTAAAAGGTTTTGATTATTTATTGGGTAACTTTTTTGAAAAGGTTTTTGGAAATAGAGATATTGGGAAGTATACATATTTTGTTATATTTTTGTTTTTTATAGTTGTTGGCTCAAGTTCTAATTTGGGATCTGTAATTGCCTTTTCAGATATGATGATTCTGGCAATGGCGTTCCCAAATATTATTGGGCTGCTAATTCTTTCTCCTGAAATATTAACCGACCTTAATGATTATTGGCGACAGCTAAAAGCAGGAGAGATCAAGAGATATAAATAATGAAAGTTCAGCTAAAAAAGTGGCTCAGGTCATTTCTTAGCTTAAAAAAAAGTGAACAAAGAGGGATTATTATTTTGATTGTCATAATATTGATAATTAATAGTTTTAATGTAATTGTCCCTTACATATTTAAGCCAAAGATTGACCCAAAATTTGCCCAAAACAAAAATGAATTGCTCTCATTCATAGAAGAGCAAAATAGAATTATAGATTCCATAGATAAGCTAAATACGAATCTTCTTGCGGATAATACAATCCAAGAAAAATACGTATTAACACCTTTCCCATTTGACCCAAATGATTTACCTTTTGATAAGTGGAAAGAAATGGGGTTAAAAGAGTATCAAATCAAAAACATTAAAAATTATGAAGCAAAGGGTGGTAAATTTTTAACAAAAAATGATTTAAAAAAAATATATACCCTAAAGGCTGAGGAATATATGCAACTAGAACCCTTCATATTTTTTAAAAAACCTATAAAAGCAAGAAATACCAAGGTAAAAAATAAACTTATTATAACTGAAATAAATTCAGCAAACGAATCTGAGCTGATAAAAAATCTGGGGATACAAAAATATTTAGCAAAAAGATTAGTGAAATTCCGAAATCTATTAGGAGGTTTCTATATAAAATATCAACTTTCAGAAGTTTATGGGTTAAGCGACTCAATTTATTTTAAAATTCAAGATTTTATTACGATTGACAGCACCTTGATAAATAAATTGAATATTAATACAGTATCCTTTAAGGATTTGTTGAGGCATCCATATTTTGATTACACAACTACTAAGGCAATAATAAACGAACGTGATCAAAATGGTAAATTCAACAACCTTTCTCAAATAAGTAACATTGTCAACAATTCCACATTTGCAAAACAAAGGCACTATTTGGTTTTACAATAATTAGGAATTAGTTCATAAATGAAAATTTGATAGTATTAAACACATGCTATAATCAACATAACTAGTCTAGTAGCCATGAAATATTGAAAATTAAAAATCGTTTTGTATTGCTTGGTTTAAAAATATAATTAATTAACTTTGTACACATAACAATGATCATATTCACTAATTTTTATTTATTATGAAAAAATTTACTTCAATTATTACATTACTTGTTATAATGGTATTTGCTGTGACATCGTCATTTGCTCAAAATACTTTTATGACAAAAGCGCAAACACTAGGATTAAAATCCTCAACAC
Source organism: Lentimicrobiaceae bacterium (assembly GCA_018661505.1). Classification (GTDB taxonomy): domain Bacteria; phylum Bacteroidota; class Bacteroidia; order Bacteroidales; family F082. Next base: position 83,006 of record JABJIE010000017.1, on the reverse strand, counting down.
CTGTTTATAATTTGCCAACCGAAACGGCATCAAGAACAGTATTTTTAGAAGAGGGTTTTGACATTGAGGGAGATTTCCCTCCAACAGGTTGGTCACAAGATATTCTGAACGCAGATTATACTTGGCAACAAGGGAATGAGACTGGTAATAACTTTAATACAATTGATCCTAACAGTTTATTTTCAGCAATGGTACCATGGGTAGCAGCTGACCAGGATGAATGGTTAAAAACTCCTGTTATTGTAGCAAATGAGGGACCACTAACACTTAATTTTTATGCAGGTGTAAGTGGACCATGGCTTACAGGTGCAACTCTAATCTGTCATATATCTACCGATGGATGGAATACATCTGAAGAACTTTGGAATGCTATAGACGAAATTGACCCTGCTGCAGACTGGGCATGGAATTTTGTTTCTGTGGATATTTCAGATTACATAGGCTCCGCTTTTGAAATTGGATGGCAATATGTAGGTAACGACGGAGACCTAGCTTGCCTTGACGGTGTTTCAATCCAAGCAGGATACGAATATATTTATCAAGATGACTTTGAGTCTTGGACAGTAGGAGACTATCTTGTTGAAAGCGATGTAACCGGATTTTGGGATACTTGGACAAGTAGCCCTGGCACTGCAGAGGATGCATTAATATCAGATGCACAATCACTTAGTCCAGATAATTCAGTACATATTGACGGAACGTCAGACATTGTACTTAAACTAGGTAACAAAACATCCGGAGCTTATATGGTAAATATAGCTTACTACATTCCTTCAACATTTGGTGGTTATATCAACATTCAACATTTTGAAGCACCAGGAATAGAGTGGGCATGTGAAGTTTATTTTGGTGCAGCCAGTGGTAATGAAAATGGGTATATGTACGCAGGCGATCCAGCAGAAATTCCATTTACATTTCCCCATGATCAATGGTTCCCAATTTCTTTTGAATTTGATTTGGATGAAGACTTAGCATCTTGTTACATTAATGATGTAATGATTGCTGAATGGCAATTTAGTTTACAAGCTCAAGGAGATGCTGGAACACTGCAACTTGGTGGTGTTAATATTTATGCTGGTGCACCAACCGGTGAAACTCCAGATTATTATTTCGATAACATTGAATACATAGTTCTCGATCCAGGTATAAGTAACCCAATAATAGACGTAGATCCTACTTCAATATTCCTTACTATAGAAGAAGGCCAGTCCGTTACAGAGATGGTTACAATTTCAAATACAGGGCAAGAGGAATTAGTATATGATATTGTAACTATTTATCCTTTTAGCGGTAAAGCACTTCAGCATGAGCCAGCAGGTGCCAATACTCCAAAGGTACTTAATCAGGATATCACTAAGGCCCCTAAATATAACCCAAACAATAATATCAATTCAACACGTGATCAAGTACTAAACTATGATGGGGATAATTCAAGTGCGATAGGATCAACAGGTGGAGATTATGAATGGAGACTTGCAGCAATGTTTCCATCAGATATGTTGGCACCCTATATAGGTATGGAAATAAATGAGATTCATGTTTACATAAATGATCCTGGTATACAATACTTTGCTCAAGTTTATGGCATGGGTTCATTTAATACTCCAGGACCAGGAGACTTACTCATGGAACAAGAATTTTTTGCTGAACCAGCGGCTTGGAATTACATCTACCTTGATGACCCTGTTTATGTTGATGGACAAGACCTATGGGTAGGATACTGGGTATCATCAACAGCGGGTAGCTTTACCCCTGGATGTGATGCAGGTCCTGCTGATCCAAATGGCGACTGGATGTCATCAGGACCAGGATGGAGTCATTTATCTGACAATCCCGAATTGGACTTTAACTGGAATATTCGTGCAAACCTTACCGGTGATCCAATTACACAGTGGTTATCAGCAGATCCTACAAGTGGGTTTTTAGTGCAAGATGAGTCTGTTAATGTTGATGTAACTATCGATGCTGGTGGACTTGTTTCAAACACTTATTCAGGTAAATTACTTGTTAGAAATAATGATCCAACAAATGAAGAAGTTGCAGTCTCAGTTACACTAGGTGTAATTGTTGGAGTTGGTGAAAATGGCGAAAATGAATTCGTTGCAGTTTATCCAAACCCTGCAAGTACAATGCTTAGTATTAATTCAAATGGCGATGTAAAAAACGTTACTCTTGTTAATACAATTGGCCAAGTTGTTTATAATAACACTAGCGCAAATAGCATTGATATAAGCAATTTTGAAAGAGGTGTTTATTTCATTACTGTTGATACAGAAAATGGAACAACAACTCAAAAAGTACTAATTCAATAAATTGTTTTAAATTTATAAAAGCCTTGCATGCTAGCATGCAAGGCTTTTTTTTATTTTGATTTTATGACACATTCATCCGTTGAACTATTCAGGAATAAGGAAATAGCTAAATCACTGGAAAATATCCATCCAGTTATAATAATAGCAGAAAATATCCGAACTCCCGAGAATATTGGTATGATAATGAGGTTGGCTGCTAATGTTGGAGCCGTGCTAACTTTATTCGCCTACGATAATGAAATATCTTTTAAAGGATCCAAAATAAAACGAACATCGTCAGGTGCCTTCGATAAAATAGATTGGAAGGTAATCAACACCGATGAGATTCTAAATTATCTACCAAAGGATTATAAAGTAGTAGCATTGGAAACAACCCAATATTCCAAAAACATCTTTGATTTTATCTTCCCTAAAAAAACAGCTTTCGTAGTAGGTAATGAGGTAATAGGCATAAGTAATTCCACATTAGAAATTGCTGATGAAACTCTATACATTCCCATACCTGGAAATATAAGCTCTCTTAATGTAACCCACGCATTATCAATTGGCCTGTTCAGTTGGTTTAATCAAATGACATCAGTCTCTAAAGGCTCTTAAAAACTCTCTCTTTCCGGGTGGCCCGGGTAATTTCTCAATACGAAAACCTGCCTGCATTAAAACCCTCTTTACCTGCCCTTTACAAGAATATGTTGTTAATATCCCACCCGGTTTAATACTATTATATAGTTTTTTGAAAACATTTATTTCCCAGATATCAGGCTGTGTTTCTGGAGAAAAAGCATCAAAATAAATCACATGATAATATTTGTCATTTAGAGTTATTTCATGGATACTTTCTATTTTATTTGAAAAGATAAAGTCATGTGCTAATTCCATTCTTTTATCTTTGGTCGTATGAATACGTAAAAATAAATCTTTATCAATACCCAATAAATCAGGATAATTCAATTGGGAAATCTCACCTATTTCTGGAGGGCTTAATTCAACACCGTCATAGTTTATATGTACGTCACTATTGGAATATCTTGAAAGAGTAAGCAACACATTTAATCCTGTTCCAGTTCCAATTTCCAATATATTAACCGTTGATAATCCTTTTTCTATTATCTCACCCAACCCAGCAGCTATAAAAATATGCTCAGATTCTTGCACTGCACCATATGACGAATGATAATGCTCATCTATATCACAGTTATATAAAGTGTGCGATCCATCTTTTGTTAGTATAATGCGATTAGTTTTCATTAAATCAAAATTACAAATAGATATCTTGTAATTGTTATATTTGTGGTAATTATAATTAACTTTTAAAATTAACAATATGTCAAAATTAAAACAAGTACTTTTTCTTTCGATAATATTTTTATTGGGTTCATGCTCAAGTATTGAAGTAACTTCTGACTATGACAAGTCCATAGATTTTTCAAAATTTACAACTTACTCTTACCATGGTTGGGCAAAGGATAGTGATAAAATATTAAATCCATTTGATAAGGCTAGAATTGAGAGCGCATTCAAAGATGAGTTTGCCAAGCGCGGACTTACTCTTGTTAAAGAAGATGGTGAACTAGTTGTAGCACTGTTTATTGTTACTCAAGAAAAAACTGAGCAAGTTGCAAACACAACTAACATGGGAGGCTATGCAGGTTGGGGTTATGGTGGTTATTATGGCTATGGTCCTGGCTGGGGCTGGGGCGCACCAATGATGGGAACATCGGTAACAACAATAAGCAACTACAACTACACAGTCGGAACTTTAGTTTGTGATGTTTTCGATGCTTCTGAGAAAAAACTTATTTGGGAAGGTGTTGGAAAAGGAACCGTAGATTCTAACCCAACAAATAGAGAGAAGTCTATTCCCAAAGCCGTATCTGCAATTATGGCAAAGTATCCTGTTAAGCCAGCAACTGGAAAATAATCACAACTAGATTGCTATAAAACACATTGGCTTTATTATATCCTAAAGCTTACTTGTTGATTAGGTTATTTAATATATCCTGGCGTCCCAGTTTATTTAGTACAGACTTTATTTTATTTCTAAACTCAGGTTTGTACCAAAAGAAAAACATGTGTTGACGCTCTTTTTCTTGCTTACTTTTTGCTGAGTATATTGGCTTGAGGTTATATGGATTTACCCCAGAGTAATACATAACTGTTGCATTGGTCATGGGCGTTGGAGTAAACCCTTGTACTTGCTCTAACTGAAGTCCAGCAGACTTAGTATCTGATGCAAGCTTTGCCATATCTTCTTCTTTACTTCCCGGATGACTGGAAATAAAATAAGGAATTATTTGCTGATTTAAACCAGCCTCCTCTGATATTTTATTAAACTTCTTCTTAAAAGAATCATATAAATCAAATGAGGGTTTGCGCATTATTTTTAAAACATCATCAGAGGTATGCTCTGGAGCAATTTTCAACCTCCCACTTACATTTTTAGTAACAAGTCTTTTTAAATATCTATCTAAATCCTCACCTCCATTTTTATTTCTTTCCTTGCTAAGCATATCATACCTGACTCCGCTTCCTATTGTGACCTTTTTTATTTCTGGTAGTTGCTCAACACTCTCATATATATCATGTAATGGTTGATGAGATGTGTTTAAATTGGTACAAATATTTGGAAATATACAAGATGGCCTTTTGCATCTTTCACACATAGGAAAGTCTATACCTTTCATCTTATACATATTCGCAGATGGTCCTCCCAAATCTGTCAAATAGCCCTTAAAGTCAGGAAGCTTACTAACCTTTTTAACCTCCTCTAGAATAGACTTCTTTGACCTTGAGCTCACAAACTTTCCCTGATGTGCTGATATTGTACAGAAACTACATCCACCAAAACAACCTCTATGCACATTAACAGAATGTTTAATCATTTCATAAGCAGGAATACTACCTTTATTGTTATACTTATAATGAGGCATTCTTGTATAGGGCAAATCATAAATAGCATCCATTTCCTTTTCTTCCAAAAATGGATAAGCAGGATTCATAATAAGGAACTTGCCATCAACCTTCTGTATTAGCCTATTTTGGTTAATTCGATTCGACTCAACCTCTATCATCTTGAAATTTCTGGCAAATGTTATTTTATCTTTTATGCAATCCTCATGTGAAGCAAGATACTCCGTATGCCAATTTTTATTCTCAGGAATATCTTCCTCTGAGTCAACAATATAACCTGTTTGTGGTATTGTGTTTAATTTTTCGAATGGTACTCCCCTTTGCAGTAATTTTACAACCTGGGTTATAGGTTTTTCTCCCATACCATATACTAACATATCGGCTCCCGACATGCATAGCATACTTTTCTTGAGTTCATCATTCCAGTAATCATAATGAGTAAATCTTCTTAGAGAGCCTTCAACACCTCCTATGATAACTGGTACTTCAGGATAAAGTTTTTTTAATATTTCTGTGTAAACTATTGTGGGATAATCTGGTCTGAATCCTGACGTATTGCCGGGTGTGTACGCGTCGTTGGATCTTAGTCTGCGATTTGCAGTATAATGGTTTACCATTGAATCCATAACACCAGCTGAAACACCAAAAAATAATCTAGGCTCCCCCAATTTTTTAAAATCGCGCAAATCATCTCTCCAATTTGGTTGAGGCACAATTGCCACCCTAAGACCAAGATTCTCAAGTACTCTTGCAATTACAGGCACTCCAAATGATGGATGATCAATGTAGGCATCACCTGAAAATAGAATTACATCTAAATATTCCCATCCCCTTTCCTTAACTTCCTTAGCTGTAGTTGGTAGCCAACTATCTTTTGTTAGCTTATCCATAGTTCTTAGATATTAATATCTCCGCTAAATACAAATCTGACAGGTCCTCTAAGCCATATCTCATCAAAAATATTTTTACCATCTTCTTTATTATGATTGAAACTGACATTAAAATCCCCACCTTTGGTATTAACACTTATATCTGAAATTCCATGAACTAGAAAGTTGGCAATCGCAGATGCAGCAACACCTGTTCCACAAGATAGGGTTTCTTTTTCAACACCTCTCTCATAAGTACGAACGAATATATTATCACTACCCAGTTCTACAAAATTGACATTCGTACCTTCGGATGAAAACATATTACTATATCTTATTTTTCTACCTTCTTCTTCTACATCAATATCAGATATATTTTTTACAAACTCTACATAGTGGGGAGACCCTGTATTGATTAAATAATTGCCATGATTTTCTTCTACTTCTGTTACTTTTGATAATTTAAGCTTTACATCCCACTCCATATTGGTATTATTCTTCCCTAAAATAATAGCTTCATGACATCCATCAAATGCAATAAATGATTGGTTTTCGCCAGCAATATTATTCATGTGCGCAAAAGCGGATATACATCTTCCCCCATTGCCACACATACTACCAATATTACCATCCGAATTATAATAAACCATCTCAAAATCACTTGACTCAAAATAATTTAATAATATTAGACCATCCGCACCAATCCCAAGCCTTCTATTGCATAGAAATTGTACCTCCTTATTTGTCAAATTAAGTCTTCCATCAATATTATCTATGATTATGAAATCGTTACCATTGCCTTGAAATTTCGAAAATTGCATAGTCAGATATATTTAACAAATATTAACCTTAGGAGAAAAATTTACAATTTAAAATAGCGTTATCAACTTTATATATAATCTAATATCAATGAAAACTACAACAATAATAAAAAGTACATTAAGTGGTGTAGCAGGTGCATTGATTGTAATCCTCGTATTATTTCTTTACACACAGCACAAAGATAACACTTCCGACAACATTACTTTGGAAGATAAACAAAGTGAAAAAGTTGATAAAATCCCTCCTATTCACAAATCTAAATTTTCACCGCAACAAAGTGTAGACCTAACTTATGCAGCAGAAAAGTCACTTGACGCGGTAGTTCATATCAAAACTAAAATTATTTCAAGAACAAATTCCTACGATGATTTCTTTGGACAGTTTAAGGAGTATTTTCACCAATACCCACAAAGAAGTAATAGTTATGTGGCATTTGGCTCAGGAGTAATAATTTCATCGGACGGACATATCGTAACCAACAATCACGTAATTGATGGAGCCGATAAAATAACCATTACTTTTAACGATGAAAGAGAAACAGATGCAGAAATAATTGGTGTTGATCCAAGCACAGACCTCGCATTAATCAAAGTTGAAGAGAAAGACCTTCCCTTTATTACATTTGGAAATTCTGATAATGTAAAGGTAGGCGAATGGGTACTAGCAGTTGGTAACCCTTTTGATTTGAATTCAACAGTTACAGCAGGAATTGTTAGTGCAAAAGCTAGAAATATAAATATTTTAGGGGGACAATCGGCTATAGAATCATTTATTCAAACAGATGCAGTAGTGAACAGAGGGAATAGTGGTGGAGCGCTAGTAAATACTACTGGTGATCTAGTTGGCATAAATGCGGCTATAGCATCTCATACAGGAGTATATGAAGGGTACTCATTTGCCATCCCTGTAAATATCGTAAGAAAAGTCGTGAATGATTTAATCGAGTTTGGTGAAGTCCAGCGAGGGTATCTTGGAGTTCAAATACAAGATATTAATGCAGAATTTGCCAACGCAAATAATCTTGAGAACACTAATGGTATATATGTTGCATCAGTAATGAAAAATAGTGGCGCTTATGAAGCAGGAATTAAAGAAGGCGATGTTATCATAGCTGTAAACGAAACAAAAACCAATTCACTATCAACTCTCTTGGGTTTAATAGGTCAATATAATCCAGGTACTATTGTTATGGTAAATTTAGAGCGCAATGGTGTTATTCTGAGTAAGGAAGTAATCTTAAAAAACAAAAATGGAACATTGGTAGCAATAAGATCCTCAGATGTCTTTTTTAACGAGTTACTTGGTGCAGATTTGCAACAACTTTCAAATGAGGAAAAAGATGACTTAAATATTTCAACTGGGCTTAAAGTAATGGAAATAACAAACGGTATTCTGAGTCGCGCGGGGATCAATGAAGGGTTTATAATCACAGAAATAAACAATTCAGATGTTGATACTGAATCTGAGCTTCTTTCAGCCATAAATAACACTAAAAGAAATATTATTCGAATGAAAGGAATTTATCCCAATGGTGTGATAGTTTCATATGAATTTATGCTCTAACTATTTGTTTATTAGGATATTTTTCATATATTGCATGTCTTTTTTCCAGGCAGAATCATCTCTTATAACTCAAAATGAGACAACTTAAAATCACCAAATCAATAACCAACCGTAACTCGGCATCGCTTGATAAATATCTTCAGGATATTAGTCGTGAGGAGTTGATTACAGCTGAACAAGAAGTTGAATTGGCAAGACGAATTAAGGCGGGTGATAAAAAAGCACTGGAGAGATTAACAAAGGCAAACCTAAGATTTGTTGTTTCGGTATCAAAGCAGTATCAGAATCAGGGTCTGAGTCTCCCCGACATGATTAATGAAGGTAACTTAGGATTAATTAAAGCTGCTCAGAAATTTGATGAAACTAGAGGTTTCAAGTTCATTTCATATGCAGTGTGGTGGATACGTCAATCAATTTTACAGGCAATTGCAGAGCAGTCAAGGTTAGTTAGATTACCATTAAACCAAGTAGGAGCAATAAATAAAATTAAGAAAGTAACATCTCAGCTTGAGCAACAATTTGAAAGAGTTCCATCAGAGTCTGAGATAGCAGAAGAAATGGAATTGTCCAGTCACAAGATAAAGTCAACAATGAAAATTGCTACTAAGTATGTATCCATGGATGCTCCCATTTCAAGTGACGAAGACACAAAGTTCTTGGACTTTTTTGTTCCACAAAATTCTGAAAGTACCGACGAAGATCTTGAGAAAGAATCACTTGGAGATGAAATCCAAAGATCGCTTGAATTATTAACGGATAAAGAACGTGACATAATAAATATGTATTATGGTATTGGCCTTACTTATAGTTTAACACTAGAAGAAATAGGTGCACAGTTTCATCTAACAAGAGAACGCGTAAGACAAATTAAAGAAAAAGCCATTAGAAAACTACGCCACACTGCGCGTGTTAGATTATTAAAGGCATATTTAGGGCAATAAACTACAGACAACTTAAATCCATCTCTGACAAAAAGAAGAAACCTTTTGTACTTTGGTGGGCTTCTTTTTTTAATTTTGCCGAATAACTCAAAGTTTATTTCACGATCAACTAACAAATAAATCACAATGACTAAATCAAAGAATGGAAATGGCAATTATGAAGTCTCATTAAATGATTGGGCAAAACAGGAAATGATTGCCAATGAATTTATTACGGTTTTATCAAAGTTATTTTACAACAAATCCATAGAACTGGTATTATTTCGAAGTCAGCTCATCGATAGATCTGCTAGCTTAATTCTTTACAGACATTCATATGCCGAGAATATCATCAATGAAAAGCTAAATATTAAGGACTCTTTAAAACTTGCAAAAGCTATCCTGCATTGCAACATTAGACCATCAAAAATTGACATTGGTAAATTAAATGGTGAATGGATAGAATCTCGTGAAAACTACGTAGATGCAGAGGATTTTATCAGAATTAAACTAAAGGATTTCTTCGGGCCAGGAAAAATATCTAAGAAACCTGTTGATGTTGTTCTATATGGATTTGGACGTATTGGAAGACTCCTTGCACGCGAACTAATTATACAAGGTAACGGACATCAGTTAAGAGTTAGAGCAATAGTAACCAGAGGAAATGATGAAACCGCAATTACTAAACGTGCATCATTATTCCGTCATGATTCAGTACATGGACCTTTCAGAGGTGTTGCAGTTGAAGACTTTGATGATAAAACAATTTATATAAATGGCCACAAGGTTCTAATGCTAGAAGCAGATAAACCAGATGATATTGACTATTCAGAATACGGAATTAAGAATGCAATACTTATAGACAACACTGGTATCTTCAGAGATAGAGATGGATTAAGCCAACACTTAAAAGCTAAGGGCATTGGTAAAGTACTTCTTACTGCTCCTGGAAAAGGAGACATCCCGAATATTGTTTTTGGTGTAAATGATAAATCTGTTGATTATACAAAGGAAACCATTCTATCTGCTGCATCATGCACCACAAATGCTGCAGCACCAATATTATCGGTATTAGAGAATGAATATGGTATAACTCAAGGACATTTAGAAACAGTTCATTCTTATACCAATGATCAGAACCTATTGGATAATATGCACAAAAAATCCAGGCGAGGAAGATCTGCACCCCTAAATCTAGTAATCACGGAAACAGGGGCTGCAAAAGCAGTTACCAAAATACTGCCTAGCCTTGATGGGAAGTTAACTGGGAATGCAATACGTGTGCCTACCCCCAACGTATCATTGGTAGTTCTAAAATTAACCCTTGCCAAAGAAACTAGCAAGGATGAAATTAATGAGCTAATGCGCCAAACATCCTTGTCAGGAGATTTAGTTGCCCAGATAAAATACTCAACCTCAGCTGAGGCAGTTTCATCAGATTTTATGAGTGAACCATCTACTTCAGTGTTTGATAGCCATGCAACAATTGTATCACCCAATAAAAAAGGTCTGGTTGCCTATGTGTGGTATGATAATGAATTTGGCTATGCTCTCCAAGTAATCAGAGTAGCAAAGAATATGGCAAACGTTAAAAGACCAACTTATTACTAGAACCTTTTAAAACGATAGATGTTTAATACCAAAGGTTATTAAATATTTATTAGCTTTGGTTATTCTTTTATAAGTTAGTTTTCAACATGTTAATTCAATACATGTGAAAAACTTTATGGTAATAGTTTTTTGCAAAATTTACCTGATTGCTATATTTGCGTTTTTTATTATTCCTAGCCTTAAAAAAAGGAAGGGTAGGTGTTTATTTTGAAAGGTTTAATATTTTTTAATGAAAAGAAAAGTAAAATACATTTTTGTGACTGGAGGTGTTTCTTCATCGTTAGGAAAAGGAATAATCTCTGCATCTTTAGCAAAGCTATTGCAAGGGAGAGGTTTTTCTGTGACCATTCAAAAACTAGACCCTTACATAAACATTGATCCTGGGACACTAAATCCATATGAACATGGTGAGTGCTATGTTACCGATGATGGAGCTGAAACAGACCTAGACCTTGGACATTACGAAAGATTTTCCAACACCCCAACATCACAGGCAAATAACGTTACCACTGGTAGGATATACCAATATGTAATAAACAAGGAGAGAAAAGGTGAATATCTTGGGACAACAGTTCAGGTGGTACCGCATATCACTGACGAGATAAAGAGAAGTGTTAAAATACTCAGCCAAACTAATAATTTTGATTTTGTAATCACAGAAATTGGAGGAACAGTCGGTGATATTGAGTCATTTCCATTCATTGAGACTGTGCGTCAAATGAAATGGGAATTGGGAAAAGATTGTGCCGTTGTTCATTTAACACTTGTTCCATTCTTAAGTGCTGCCGGAGAATTAAAAACAAAACCAACACAACATTCTGTAAAAACTATGTTGGAACAAGGAGTTCAACCTGATATAATTGTTTGTCGAACCGAACATCATCTAAACGAGGGTATAAAGCGAAAAATAGCCCAATTTTGTAATGTAAATCCCACATCAGTTATTGAGTCAATAGATGCTGAAACAATTTATGATGTGCCGCTTTTAATGCGAGAAGAAAAACTTGACATTGAAGTACTAAAAGTTACTGGAACAAAAATTCCCAACAAAATAGATCTTAGCAAATGGGAGAAATTTGTATATAGCTTAAAAAATCCAAAAGGTGAAGTAAACATCGGGCTTGTTGGTAAATATGTCGAATTAAAGGACGCTTATAAATCAATAAATGAAGCACTTGTTCATGGCGGAACTGAGAATCAATATAAAGTAAATGTAATAAGTATTCAAAGCGAACACTTAAATATAGACAATGTAGATGAACAACTAAAGGCACTTGATGGGATACTTGTTGCCCCGGGTTTTGGAGGTAGAGGAATAGAGGGAAAAATAGAGGCTGTTAAATATGCCAGAGAGAATAAAATACCATTTCTGGGGATATGCCTTGGTATGCAGTGCGCAGCCATTGAATTTTCTAGAAATATTTTAGGGCTCAAAGGAGCAAACACCACTGAAATTGATTCGGAAACCAAATTTCCTGTGATTGATCTCATGGAAGACCAAAAATCTGTTACTAATCTTGGTGGTAGTATGAGACTTGGTCTTTATGATTGCTCAATTGATGTAAATTCTAAAACATACAAAGAGTACAACAAAAAAGATATTAAAGAAAGGCATCGTCACAGATATGAATTTAACAATGAATTTAGAGATAAGTTCACAAATAATGGCATGATACTAGCTGGTATAAACAAAGAAAAAAATCTGGTTGAGATAATTGAGTTAGAAGATCACCCTTGGTTTATTGGTGTTCAGTTTCACCCAGAATACAAAAGTACAGTAAAAGCACCTCACCCCTTATTTACAGGTTTTATAAAAGCTGCCATAGATAAGAAAGTATAATATCCCATCCATTAATATTTATTTTCCGTTTAGGACAGATATCAGCATATATTTTCCTAATTAAGTTAGTTTCTATTTAGAGTTAGGGATTTAATGCTAAGTCTATAATTACACTTTATAATTGCTGGCACACTATTTGACATTAATTGAAGAATTCTAAATATATTTGCAACCTTAATTTCCCAGGCAGGGATTTAATAATTAGATAAAAAGCATTCCATGAATAAAAACTCAATAATTGGTTTCATTCTAATAGCTGCTATTATGGTGGGCTATACTTACTGGATGTCACCTTCAGAAGAAGAGCTTGCTAAGCGTCAGTTTGTTGCCGATTCAATTGCTCAAGTACAAAATCAAAGGATACTTGAGATGGAGATGATGGCAAAGGCTGCTGAGGAAGAAGAAAAGGCTGAAGTGTTGGAAAAAGAAAGTGTAGTTATAGAATCTCCTGAATATTCTGATTTACAAAGTAAATATGACAAGTTTGCTAATGCTGCTGCGGGAGAAGAACAAAATTTTATTATTGAAAATGACCTGCTAAAATTAGAACTTAGTAATAAGGGAGGCTATATTAAAACTGTTGAGCTAAAGGATTATAAAACATACGACTCGCTTCCAGTTATATTATTGGACCCAAATACTACACGATTTGGTTTATCATTTTTTTCCAATAATAGAATAATTAATACGGAACAGTTTTACTTTCAGCCCAGCGACAATGTAACAAGTCACATGGTTGTCAGTGGAGACAATAGTCTCCAAATTAGTATGAGGTTATACGCAGGCGGAGAAGAAGGAGCATTAAAAACTGACAGTTACATAGAATACCTTTATACCATTCAAGGTAATAACTATATGTTTGACTTCACCATAAATATGGTTGGAATGGATAGAATTATTTCTGCTAATTCCAGTTTTATGGATTTAAACTGGTACGCAGATCTGAGAAGACAAGAAAAAACGGTTGACCAATTTAACGGATCAACTATTTACTATAAATTCTACAAGGATGAAGTTGATTATATGTCAGAGAGCGACAATGATGAGGAGCAAATAACGACTAAATTAAAATGGATATCATATAAGCAAAGATTTTTTACTTCTTCATTGGTTGCAAAGGAAGCATTTGATAATGGTAATCTAAAAGTTTATGAGAAAGAAAATCCTGGTTCGGATAGGTATCTTAAAACCATGGAAACGGATATTGAATTACCAGTTAACCTAAGAGGTGATGCAAGTATTCCTTTGTCATTTTATTTTGGACCAAATAAATTTTACACATTAAAGTCGTACGGCCTTGATTTGGAGCGACAGATACCAATTGGTTGGGGTCTTTTTATTTTAGCCTGGATTAATGAGTTCATTGTAATACCAACATTTGACTGGCTAGGTGGCTATGGATGGAATTATGGCATCGTTATTCTTGTTTTGACTATCATGCTAAAGTTGCTTTTATTCCCAATAGCATACAAAACATATTATTCATCTGCTAAAATGAGGGTTTTAAAACCAGAGGTTGATGAATTATCGAAAAAATTCCCCAAGAAGGAAGATGCCATGAAAAAGCAACAAGCAGTTATGGCTCTTTATAAACGAGCAGGCGCAAATCCTGCTGCAGGTTGTGTGCCAATGCTTTTGCAAATGCCAATATTATTTGCCATGTTCAGATTCTTTCCGGCATCAATTGAATTACGACAACAGCCTTTCCTTTGGGCGCATGATTTATCCAGTTACGATTCCATTGCAAGCTTACCATTCACAATTCCCTTTTATGGTGATCATGTGAGTTTATTCACATTATTAATGACAGTATCAACCATAATGTATACTTACATGAATAATCAGATGATGGCAAGTCAAACAAATCAGATGCCTGGAATGAAGACAATGATGTACTTGATGCCAATTATGTTTTTAGGTATATTTAATAGCTATGCATCAGGATTAAGCTATTATTACTTCCTTGCAAATGTTATTACGTTTGGTCAGATGTTTGTTTTCAGATATGCAATTAATGAAAATAAACTACGTCTGAAAATAGAGGAAAATAAGAAAAAACCCCCAAAGAAAAAATCTGCATTCCAAAAAAGATTAGAGGAAGCGGCAAAACAAAGGGGACAGAATCAGAGACGCTAGAATTTATAACTTTAACCCACTATCTGATGAAGCTTGGAAAGTCAATATTTCTTGGTTTTATTCTTTTGATTATTTCAGATGTTTGTTCCGGACAGAATATCTTTATTTACAACCAGCAAACAGGAAACCCAGTAAGTAATGTAGCACTTTACAATACTGATAAAAGCCTAACATCAATTTCAAATGATATTGGCATAGCAAATATTGATGTATTTGGCAGTACTGAGGAAGTAATTTTCCAACACCCATCTTTTAATCTATTGATAATTGATAAGGGTTCGATTGCAAAACTAAATTATAAAGTTCCCCTCAATGAAAAGTTGATTAATCTTGATGAAGTAATAGTAAGTGCCAGCAGATGGGAAACAAAAGCAAATGAGATTCCCAACAAAATTGAGAAAATAAAGCAGCAAGATATTGTATTTAATAATCCGGCTACCTCTGCAGACATGATTGCATCAGGAAATGAGGTATATGTTCAAAAAAGCCAACTGGGTGGAGGTAGCCCCATGATCAGAGGATTTGCAGCAAACAAAATTCTATTTATTGTTGATGGTGTAAGGATGAATAATGCCATATACAGAAGTGGCAATTTGCATAATGTATTGCAAGCAGATGTAAATAGCCTTGAAAGTGCAGAAATAATTTTTGGACCTGGCACTAACATATATGGAAGTGATGCATTGGGTGGTGTTATAGATTTCCATACGCTTAATCCCAGATTCAGCCTTGAAGAAAAAGTAACTACTACTGGAAGTGCCTTTGCTAGAATATCATCAGCTGACTTTGAAAAAACTCTAAGTGCTAATATTAATATTTCAAATAATCGATGGGCACTCTTAACAAATATCTCATATGGAAAATTTGATGATCTACGAATGGGAGGAATGCACAATGATTATAATCTTCGTAATAAGTATGTAGCTGTTATTGATGGTAATGATAGTATTATAAATAATGATAATCCAGAAATCCAGAAATTTTCTGGATACGACCAAACTAATTTTATCACAAAGCTTGGACATAAGTTTAATGAAAATATTGATTGGGTATATGGATTATATCTAACTCGTGCATCAGCAGTTCCAAGATACGATCGTCTACTACAGGAGTCAAATAATCAATTAAAATATGCAGTCTGGAATTATGAACCACAGCAGTGGCTGATGAATAATCTAATGATTAATATCCACAATAATGCAAGCTGGTACGATAATGCTGTTTTTATCCTTGCATACCAGAATGTAAAAGAAGGAAGGAATGATAGAAAATTTAAGAATGACTGGCTCCGAAAAAGAAAAGAACAAGTAAATATTTTTTCAATAAATGCCGATTTTGATAAAACACTTTCAAACGGAAATTTCCTTTATTATGGAATTGAACTAACTTATAACAAAGTTGATAGTGATGGGATTGAAGAAAACATAAAAACAAATGAAACAAACCTAATTTCATCGAGATATCCAGATGGAGGTACTAATTTCTTTCAAACAGGTGCTTATTTGAGTTATAAAAAGAATTTCCAGAATATCCCAGCAACATTCTTAACAGGAGCAAGATACTCTTTTGTAAGTTTAGATTCAAAGTTTAATGATACCACTTTTTATAACCTACCATATGATGAGATAGACATTAATAACAGTGCTGTTACTGGTAATGTTGGATTTGTCTATCATCCGGGTGATTGGCAGTTTAACATTAACATTAGTTCTGGTTTTAGAGCACCTAATTTGGATGATGTTGGAAAAATATTTGACTCTGAACCTGGGAATGTGGTTGTACCAAACGAAAACCTCAAACCCGAATATTTATATAACCTAGATGTTGGTATTATAAGAAAGTATGATGATTGGGCGAAAATTGAAATTACAGGCTTTTACTCTTACCTTATTGATGCAATGGTTCGTAGAGATTATTTAATAAACGGCAAAGACTCTATAATTTATGATGGAGAACTAAGTAAAGTTCAGGCAATAGTTAATACTGGTAGTGCTGTAATTTATGGAGCAAGTATTATAGCCGAATTAAAGATTTTCCCACATTTACTTTTTAAAAGCGTGCTAACTGCAACATATGGTAAGGATAGTGATGGAGAAACGCTCCGACATGCACCACCATTATTTGGTAGCACAAGCTTAACATTTGAAAGATCAAAGTTTAAAGTTATGATAGGTGCAAGATATAATGGACAAATTGATTTTGACCAACTAGCACCCGGTGAGAGAGATAAAGAATTTTTATATGCTAAGGATAAAAATGGGAACCCCTATTCACCAGCTTGGTGGACACTAAACCTAAAAGGTAGCTATGCATTCAACAATAATTTCCTCACTACCTTTGGTGTAGATAATATTCTCAATTATAGATACAGAACATACTCCTCTGGGATCACATCTCCAGGAAGAAACTTCATAATTGCTTTCAAATACTTATTCTAAAAATATCTAAGTATTCATCTAATTTCTTTGTTTGTGGATATTCCTTGAGATCCAAACATATTCTTAAGGTCATATCATCAAAAACACATCTTTGAAAAGCTTCAGCAATAAAAACTATTTTTGTATCTAAACATTAAAATAATGAATCTAAAAATAATTTCATGGAATGTCAATGGTATAAGGGCTATCCATAAAAAAGGTTTTGACCAAATAGTTAAAGATCTTGCCCCAGATGTGTTATGCCTTCAAGAAACAAAGGCCCAAGATGACCAGGTAAGAGAAGTATTATTCGATTCTGGATATGATTTTACTAGTAACTCAGCAATACGAAAGGGTTATTCGGGAACTGCAATTATGAGTAAGTCAAATCCAATAAATACCACACCTGATATTGGTATTGAAAATCATGACAATGAAGGGCGTGTATTGACAGCCGAGTACGAACATTTCTATCTAGTAAATGTATATGTGCCTAATTCGGGGTCAGAACTTGTTCGCATCGACTATAGAAAACAATGGGATATAGACTTTCTAAGATATCTTAAAGACCTTGAGAAAAACAAACCTGTTGTATTGTGTGGTGATCTTAATGTTGCTCACCAGCCCATGGATCTTTCAAATCCAAAAAATAACTATAACAAAACAGCAGGATATACTCAAGTTGAAATTGACGGATTTAACAACCTTTTAGATGCTGGTTTTGTTGACACTTTTAGGGCAAAATACCCAACAAAAGTTGCCTATAGCTGGTGGAGTTATAGATTTAGTGCTCGGGCAAGGAATATTGGATGGAGAATTGATTACTTTATGGTAAGTAATAGCATTGCAGATAAGGTTACGGATGCATTTATACTTCCCAAGGTTATGGGCTCAGACCATTGTCCTGTTGGTGTCAATATTAACTTTTAGAATTTTATTTAGAATCATTTTTAATTACCTTTGCATGTAAAGCCAAATAACCATTTCAATCATTTGCTAACATGAAATATCATAGCAAAATCATACAAAAAAGAATCAATAAAAAGCTTATAAACAACAACTTAAATGCTGTACCGTTGGCTATTAAAAATAACCAAAAGATTAACATGAGTAAAAACAAAAAGACCACATTCAATATAATGCTTTCTAAAAAAGAGATCTTGGAAGATTATAGAATTGCCCATGAAAGTCGTCAAGCAAGTTTACTCGGAAGAAGAGAGGTGCTAACTGGCAAGGCTAAGTTTGGCATATTTGGAGATGGCAAAGAGGTCCCCCAGTTAGCAATGGCTAAAGCATTTAAAGAGGGTGATTGGCGATCTGGTTACTACAGGGATCAAACATTTATGCTTGCAACAGGAATGATAACATTGGAAGAGGTATTTGCCGAACTTTATGGAGATACCGACTTTGATTTAAACCGAGGTAATGGTGGAAGGTTAATGAATAATCACTTTGCAACAAGAAGTCTTGATGAAAATGGCAACTGGGTTAACCTAACAAAGCAACCTAATTCCTCAGCGGACACCTCTCCTACTGCAAGTCAGATGCCTCGTGCTTTAGGACTAGCATTAGCATCAAAAATATTTAAAAATGATAAAGATTTAGCCTCCTTTGATAAATTTAGTAATCAAGGGAACGAAGTAACTTTTGCAACCATTGGAGATGCATCTACTTCCGAAGGACATTTTTTTGAAACAGTAAATGCAGCTGGAGTATTGGAGGTTCCCCTTGCAATATCTATATGGGATGATGGTTGGGGAATATCTGTTCCAAATAGGTATCAGACAACAAAAGGCAATATAAGCGATGTATTAAGTGGCTTTGCCAAAGATGGAAACTCTAATGGATACGTAATTTTTAAAGAATCTTGTGGGAATTACGAAGGATTAATAGAGATATATAAAAAAGGAATTGAGATATGCCGAAGTAAACATACTCCTGTTATATTTCATATTACAGAATGTACCCAACCACAAGGACATTCCACATCTGGTTCTCATGAAAGGTATAAATCTGAAGATCAGTTAAAACATGAAAGCGAAATTGATTGTATCATTAAAATGAAACAATGGATAATAGAAAATAATATTGCAAAGGCACCAGAACTAGATAACATTGAAAAAGAGGCAATAAAAAGAGTTAAGCAAGCTCGTAAGAATGCTTGGGATAACTACTTAAATCCCATAATTGCAAAAAAAGAAGAATTTCTTAATCTAGTTGACGTAACCAATTGTGACTGCGCCCACACAGATGAAATTGAACAAATTAAAAAAGACCTACAGAAGGTGGGTGAACCCATATACAAAGATGTAATTGCTTCTTCAAAGAAAATACTTCGATTAATTTGCAATAGCTGCTCAAATCCTCAAAACTCTCTTAAAATAAATTTAACTAATTGGCTAGATAAAGAAATGGAGTACTTTAATCAATGTTATAGCTCGCACCTTTATAGTCAATCTGAATTGTCTGCCACTAATGTAGAAATTAAACATCCCCAATATGATGATAAACCTGAAATATTGCCCGGAAGAGAAATCTTAAGAGACAATTTTGATAAAATTTTTGACAACAATCCATTGGTTTATGCATTTGGTGAAGATGTAGGCAAAATTGGAGGTGTAAACCAAACTTATGAAGGCCTACAAGACAAATACGGCGAGAATAGAATTTTTGACACCGGAATAAGAGAAACAACCATAATAGGACAAGGGCTTGGTATGGCACTTCGTGGTCTTAGACCAATTGCTGAAATTCAATATTTTGATTACTTATTATATGGATTACAGGTTTTAAGTGATGATCTTGCAACAACACATTACAGAACACTAGGCAGACAAAAAGCACCAATGATTGTTAGTACAAGAGGTCATAGGTTGGAGGGAATATGGCATGCTGGTTCCCCTCTTAGTATGGTTATAAACTCAATTCGTGGAGTTCATATCGCAGTGCCTAGAAATATGACACAAGCAGCTGGTTTTTATAACACATATCTCAAATCAGATCAACCTGTACTAATAATTGAACCGTTAAATGGATATAGACTTCGAGAGAAGAAGCCCAATAATATTGGGGAATTTAATACGCCTGTTGGTATACCTGAAATCATAAATGAAGGTAGTGACATTACCCTTGTAACATATGGATCATGTGTTAGAATAGCAGAAGATGCAGTTAAGCAATTAAAAGAATTTAATATTAGTGTTGAATTGATAGATGTTAGATCTTTGATCCCATTTGACATAAATAGAATAATAGTTGAATCCGTAAAAAGAACCAACAAGGTATTATTCTTTGATGAGGATGTTCCTGGCGGGGCAACTGCCTACATGATGCAGATAGTTATGGAAGAACATAATGGATATTATTATGCGGACTCCAAACCCCGAACACTAACAGCAAAACCACATAGAGCTGCCTATAGTACTGATGGAGATTATTTTTCAAATCCCAATGCAGAAGATGTTTTTGACGCAGTATACAATATCATGCATGAATATAATCCAGAAAATTATCCTAAAATATTCTAGAAAATCATAATAATAAAATGCACCCTCTTTTCAAATATATCTACTTTCCTCTGGCAATGGGCATATTTGTTATGTTAAAGAGTTGTTCAAATTCTGATAATATTAATCAAAAACCAAATATTAATAATGAATTACTTAAACCCAGTCAACAATCGGTAATAGACAAAAAAACAACATCCACATTATCTGAAACAGATAATTCCAAAGAGTTCCCGTATAGTTCATCCTTTTCTAAGAGTGTAGGCGATATAGTTAACCTAGACATGTCCAAACTGAAATCGAGAACATCACCCATTGAAAATAAAATTTCAGGTGAAACATCAAGGATTTCAAGATCCTATCATAATATCGATAATTCCATTAGTTTTCGCTATTTGTCAGTTAATTTTGACAATGATATTTTTAATAATACGGACTACTACTATACCAATGGAGTGAACATAAGCTTAGTATCCCCATTTGCCCGTTCAATGCCAATATCCAAGATATTGTTGGGTATAAAATCAGCGGATATTAATTACTTTGGGCTTTCTCTTAAACAAAACATTTATACTCCCATTAACCCCGAGAAACCTGAAATAAGTTTAGGAGACAGACCATTCTCAGCATTCTTAACATTTGGAAACTTTCGACATAGCTATGATTATTTTAGGTTATTAAGCCTCAAAAGTGAATTTAATATAGGAATAATAGGTCCTGCATCACTAGGAGGAGTTGTGCAATCCTCAATACATAAATTTGAACCCATTGGTTGGGAAAATCAAATAAATAACTCTTTAGCAGTCAACTATGAGATAGAAATCGAAAAAGGTATATTTTCTAATCCGCATTTTGAGATAAATGGAATAGCGGGAGCAAAGATGGGAACAGTTTTTAATAAATTATTCGGAGGATTATATTTAAGATTTGGGTCATTTTCTCCAGTATACAGAGGTATCTCAAATAAATCATTTCAATACTGGATATTTATTGAAGGTAAATCAAATTTAGTTTTTTATGATGCAACACTTCAAGGAGGAATGTTTTCAAGTAATAATAAATATACACTGAGCAGATCAGATATAAACACCCATGTATTTAATGCAAGCATTGGATTAGCAGTATTTTATAATAACATTGGCTTAGAATTACATAATTTTTATATGACTCCTGAATTCAAAAGTGCATATGATTTCAGGTGGGGAAGAGTAAAACTTATTTTTAAAATTTAAATATATGTCAGATATACAAACACCAGAAAATGGTGATGATAAAGGTAATACTGATGCGTTTAATGGCGCCAAACTTGAGTTCCCTATTACGTTCCATCTGAAAGCTGTTCTAGATGCATCCCTATCCAATGAGGAGCACATAAAAAACATTGAGGATACGCTAAATAAACTAAATATTGAAAATAAATACCTTAGTTGTAATGTAAGTTCAAAGGGTACATACACTAGCTATCATTTTGAAGTTACAATAATTAGTAAATCTCAAATGGAAACTATGTACGATAACATAAAGAAGCTTTCAGGCTTTAAGTTTGCATTATGATCTAAAGAATAATATAAGCTGGATAAAAAAAATGTTTAGTCTTCAAAATATACCAGGGCAAATAAGTTTAGCTTTTAATTAAAAATTAATTTAATGCATCATATTGAGCCATACTATCATTGGAGTGATCTCTATAACGCTGCAAAAGACGCCCATTCACCTTTTCATAATCGGGAGTATAGTGAATTCACTTTTACAAATTCAATTTACAATCATTTAATTCATCCACAGTGGGATGATTTTGGCTCCCAAACACTATTCATTAAGATATTGATGGTTAATTATGATCTTAAATATTGTATCATTGAATTAATTGGAGAATGGAACGACCTTCTTTACAACGATATAATGTATTTATACAGGAACGTCATTGAATTACTCATTGATAAAGGTATTAAATACTTCATCCTTATTGGTGAGAATATTCTTAACTTTCATGCTGACACAAATGATTATTATGAGGAATGGTCAAATAACATAGGAGACGGATGGATTATAGGTATAAACTTTAGGAGTTTTGTAATTAGCGAATTTAGCGAGGTAAATATAGATTATTTCATAGCTTTCAGTGGAGAATTTAATGATGTTCAATGGCGAAAAATAATGCCCGATCAGTTGTTTGAAAAATTAACCTTAACTTTCAATAATAGGTTAGGTATTTAAATAATTTTATTTGATATGGCTACCTTTCATACAAATTAGTCTAAAGCTTAGTTAATTTCTATTAATGTTAAAATCAAAACAAATAGCTGCAACAATATCAGTTTTTGGAAAAGTTCAAGGTGTTGGATTTAGGTTTTATACTAATAAAAAAGCAAAGGAGTTAAATATTTGTGGATATGTGCTAAATAAATCTAATGGTAGCGTATATATAGAAGCTGAAGGGACTAAAGCTAACCTTGATAGTTTTATAGACTGGTGTAAAACTGGCCCACAATGGGCAAGGGTTTCCAGAGTTGAAGTTCAACACGTACCCCCATTAAATTCTTCAATATTTTCAATAAAATAACTTTGATTTTGCTTGTTATTACTTTAATAATTTCCTAGAATTTTTACCTTTGAAGATTCAAAACAACAAGATACAATTTGAACAAAGTAAAAAAATATATTGACGAAAATAAAGACAGATTTATGGAAGAATTGTTTGATGCAATTCGTATTCCTTCGATATCCTCATTATCCGATCATAAGGATGATATGATAAGAATGTCAGAGTACCTAAAAGAATGTCTTTTGAAAGCAGGAGCTGATACTGTAGAGATTATGAAAACAGCGGGTAATCCAGTTGTATATGGTGAAAAAATAATAGACCCATCATTACCAACGGTGTTGATATACTCTCATTATGATGTTATGCCTGTTGATCCACTAAATTTATGGGATTCTCCACCATTCGAACCAGAAATACGTGATGGAAAGATTTATGCCAGAGGAGCAGATGATGATAAGGGTCAAGGTTTTATGCACATAAAAGCATTTGAAGCATTATGCAAAACGAATATGCTTAGAACCAATGTCAAATTTATGATTGAAGGTGAGGAAGAAATTGGTTCTGTGAGTCTTGGTGCTTTTTGTGATGAACACAAAGAAATGCTTAAAGCTGACATAATTTTAGTGTCAGACACTGGAATGATAGCTCAAGATATTCCATCAATTACTACTGGGTTAAGAGGTCTTGCTTATTGGCAGGTGGAAGTAACAGGCCCCAATAGAGATCTGCATTCAGGATTATTTGGTGGGGCAGTTGGAAATCCAATTAATATTTTGGCAAAAATGATAGCCAGAATAACAGATGAAAATGGGAGAATTACCATACCTGGTTTTTATGATGATGTCCTTGTATCGTCAGAAAAAGAAAGAGAAATGCTAAATAAAGCACCATTCTCCATAGAAGACTATAAAAGTGCAATTAATGTTGAAGAGCTTTTTGGTGAAGAAGGTTTTACCACAACCGAAAGAACTGGTATACGTCCCACATTCGATGTTTGTGGTATTTGGGGAGGATATACCGGTGAAGGGGCAAAAACAGTGCTGCCTTCCAAAGCATTTGCAAAGATTTCTGCAAGACTAGTTCCAAATCAGGATCATAAAAAAATTGCAGAGATGTTTAAGGAATACTTTGAAGGAATTGCACCAAAATCTGTAAAAGTAAAAGTTGAAACTCACCACGGTGGACAAGCTTACGTCTGTCCAATAGACTTACCGGCATATTATGCAGCAGAGAAAGCCTTTGAAAAAGTATATGGCAAAACTCCCGTTCCAATGCGCTCAGGAGGAAGTATTCCAATAATTTCAACCTTTGAAGAAAAGCTTGGCATAAAGACTATTCTTATGGGTTTTGGTCTCGAATCAGATGCAATACACTCGCCAAATGAAAATTTTCCTGTTGTCAATTTCTATAATGGCATAGAAACCATAACATGGTTTTATCACTTCTTCGCAGAAGAAATGAAGTAATAAATAATCAAGCTAACTCAATTTGAGGGATCTTCATCAGGGAACTATAGTTATGAATGGATATTCACTCCTACAGATCCTAGCATATCTAATCCAAACGTTTCTCCAGTGCGCCTGCATAATCTATAGATTAGAAGGAAGTGAAATAACCAACAACAATTTGGTTACAAATGGAGACTTTGAACAAAGAAATACTAGTTTTATCAGTGACTACACGTATTGTAATCAAAGCAATGGTTGGAACAATAATTAATTAGCAATTATTGATGTTTCTTCACCTAACTTTTATCTGGATCTATTCTTTTTCTTGGTCGTTTACCTGATTTTTCTCCACTATCGCTTCCCGTAAATCTTCGTAAGGACTCCATTCTTCTTTCAAAATCTTTACTCCTTTTATCCAAAACATTTCTGCGGTTTTCGTCAGAGGAAGATTCTTCTATACTTCTTTCTTTGGGTTTAGGGTATATTTTTTTCTCAGTTTTTGGATTACTACTTGGTGAAAATTTCTTTTTCAATCTATCTTTTCCAAATTTTGCAGACTCCTTTCGAGTATCTTTCCAATTTTGATTTTCAGTATCGCCATATCTCCGTGTTCCCTCATATATTTCAAATTTCATATACTTTGTTTCAACAGGGCCATTGAAAAGGGTAATCCTTTTTGATGGTCTCAACCCAACAAACTTTACTGAATCAAAATTTGGACTTATAATCCACGCATCAAAGCCCTTAAAATTCGATTTAAGGACATCTCCTATTCCCTTATATAAATCCCTTAATTCACCACGTTCTTCCAATCTAATTCCATAGGGAGGATTCATTATTATAATTCCTTTGGGTACCTCTGGTTTGATGGAATCAAAATAAGCTGACCTAACGATTATATCTTTGTGTAAACCAGCATGCTTAAGATTTCTCTTGGTTATGCCTATGGCCTTATCAGATCTATCCGAAGCATATATATTGCATTCCAAATCCTTTAGTTGATCATTAGCAGATGACTTTACACTCTCCCATAGGCTTTCATCATACTCTTCCCAATTCATGAACGCAAAGTTGTCACGATAATATCCTGCAGGTATATTCATTGCCATCATAGCAGCCTCAATTGGTATTGTTCCAGAACCGCACATTGGATCATATAAATCACAATCAGCTTTCCAGCCCGATAATTTAATCATTCCCGCAGCTAATATCTCATTTATGGGTGCTTTATCTGCATCAATTTTGTAACCCCTTTTATGTAAGGATTCCCCAGAACTATCAAGAGATATGGTACATAAATTATGGCTTATATGCACATCGATATAGATATTAGGCTTTTCGACATTAACCCAGGGGCGTTTCCCAGTTGCCTCGCGAAACTGATCTACAATAGCATCTTTCGTTTTTAATGCTGCATAATGTGAATGGTCCAAATCACTATGAAATAAATTTGCTTCAACAGAAAAAGTTTGATTAAGTTTGAATATACTGCCCCAATCTATTTTCTTAACTTTTTTATAAAGCTGCTCATCATTTTTTACTTCAAAAACACTGATGGGTTTCAATACTCTTACAGCAAGTCGTGACAAGTAATTTATTTTATACATTAGGGATGTATCACCACGAAATGTGCACCCACGTTTAATAATCTCTACATCACTAGCCCCAATACTTTTTAGCTCACTAGCAAGCTCATCCTCAAGACCAGCAAATGTTTTTGCCATTAAATCCATTCCCATTTTAAAATCTTTTAGCGAATCCATACACTTGGCAAAATTAACTAATTTCGCCTGAGTTAAAATAAATTTTCAAAACTTATAAGATGACCATACATGAGGCGCAACAAAAAGTTGATGACTGGATTAAAACAACAGGTGTAAGATATTTTAACGAATTAACCAATGTGGCTTTATTGACCGAGGAAGTTGGTGAGGTTGCTCGAATAATAGCAAGAAAATATGGTGAACAGTCCTTCAAGGAAAATGAGAAAGATAATAGCCTTGGTGATGAACTTGCAGATGTTTTATTTGTTATTATTTGTCTTGCAAACCAAACTGGCATAGACTTAGAAAACGCTCTAAGAGAAAATATTGAAAAAAAAAATAACAGAGACAAGCAGAGACATCAAAATAATCCAAAACTTAAGTAAAAAGGATTAGGCTTATTCCTAAATACATTATTTTTAATATTAGTAGAAGGTCAATATAATGTTTGACCAACGAAAACGTTATTTAAAGCAAACAATATAATTATTTGTGTAATTTTATAATGTAAACTTTTATTATTCACATGAGAGATAACCTTTTTCAATACATACGACCATTGATAGGATTTGTAATAATTGTATTTATGGGATGGTATTTTATGGATGTTGTTGGCTACATATTAATTGCATTATTTCTATCCATGATTGGAACACCTTTGGTGAAGAAATTGGATAGTGTTAAAATGTGGAACCGAAAGATGCCACACACCTTGAGTACCATTATATCTCTTATTGTTATTATACTTGTAATTAGTGCTTTTATGGTTCTAATCGTTCCACTTATAATACGACAGGCAAATATAATATCCAGCATTAATGTGAACGATATAATTGCTAATTATCAAGAACCCATGGATCGATTTGACGCTTTTTTGGTTCAGTACAATGTCATAAATGCAGATGAAACACTTGCAATTTATTTGAAATCGCAGATTCTTGAATTAGTAAGCATTGCCAAATTCACAAACTTCTTCACAGATATTGTTAGCACCACTGGTTCTGTATTTGTAGGTACATTTATTGTAGTATTTCTAACATACTATTTCTTATTTGACGACAAACTACTCAAGAATTTCATTCTAATGCTTTCACCGGAAAAATATATGGAAGATCTTGACAAGGCATTGCATGACTCCAAATTTCTTTTGGTTAGGTATTTTCATGGTATTCTCGTGGAGGTAATAATAATGATGACACTAGAGACCATTGGGCTACTAATATTGGGTGTGCCAAATGCACTGCTAATTGGCTTCATCGGAGGCTTAATGAATGTAATTCCCTATTTAGGCCCATTGATTGGAATGACCATAGGCTCAGTCTTAGCAATCCTATCAATATTAAGTAATGGTGAATATGACCTTATAACATTTACATTCCTCAGCGTAGTTGGAGTATTTTTAATCGCAAATATCATCGACAATTTAATATTGCAACCTCAGATACATGCCAAAAGTGTTAAAGCTCATCCTGTTGAGGTTTTTCTTGCAATTATCATTGGAGGCAAGATTGCAGGAATTATTGGTATGATACTTGCAATACCTACCTATACAATTTTGAAGGTCATACTGCGTCAGTTTATGCAACAAATGAAATTAGTTAAATATTTAACTAGCAGAATGTAACCTTTTTAAGTAATAATCATATAATAATATATATTTAACCTTTAAATTTTTAATAAATGAGCGACAATAATTCAAATTCAGGCTTTGCCTTTGTAGCAGGTGCTCTAATGGGTGCTGCAGCGGGAGTATTAGCAGGTTTACTTTTTGCTCCTGAGCCAGGAGAAGAAACAAGAAGAAAACTGTCTGATAAGTCCAAAGAAATAACTGACGATTTATTTGATAAATTCGATGATTTGAAAGAATCAATGACAGACGTACTCGAAGACATTAAAGAAGGAGCTGAAGAAACAATCGATACTGTAAAAAAGAGTACCTCTGCCATAATTGAAGAAGTAAAAAGTAAGGCCTAAAACTCATTTAACTAATTTCCTCATGGAGCAAAATAATCTTACAGATCCTTTCAAGGAAATTATTGATGATTTTAAAGATTACTTAGATAATCTGATTACCTACAACAAACTAGTTTTTGTAAAAGGATCTAGTGAGTTAGCATCTTATATGATGTTGCTCCTCCTTTTTTTTGGTATAAGTGGCTTCATTTTATTATTCTTTTCTTTTGCATTTGCTGAATGGTTTAGTGCAATAACTGGATGGTCAACCGGAGTTGGATTCCTTATTGTAGCCCTATTTTACTTGTTTTTTGCAGGCATCATATTCTTTTACAGAAAGCGATTAATTTTTAACCCAGTGCGAGGGTTCTTTGGACGTATCTTTTTTGATGATTACAACCCAAAAAATGATGAATTCACATTTGATACCAATGAGTCGCAGAATGAGAATATCCTACTATTAAGGAAGAAGTTATCGGATAACAAGGAAAACATCAATGAAAAAGTGAAGGTTATAGAACATAACCTAACCATAAAAAATATCCTTCAAGAAATATTGGGGAAAGCATACTCTTCAATAATTACTACCACAAACGTTGCACGTTTTGTGTATACTCTTATAAGTAAATTTAAGGGAGATAAAAAGAGTAAAAAAAAGGTAAAAAAACCGCTAAAAACAAACGAAGAAACTAACTTAGAAACCTAGTGGTTTATTTCGGATACAGTATAATTAAACTGTTAAAATATCTTTTTCTTTCTCCTCAAAAAGAGTGTCTACTTTATTCGAATATTCGTCGGTCAGCTTTTGAATGTCACCCATAAGTTTCTTACCTATATCTTCTGGCAAACCATCTTTCTCGAGCGTCTTTACTTCATCGTTGCCATTTCTGCGTGCATTCCTTATTCCAACTTTAGTATCCTCAGCAACTGCTTTTGCTTTTCTTACGAGTTCCAATCTTCTCTCTTCTGTTAATGGAGGAACATTAATTCTTATAATATCTCCTTCATTCTGGGGGTTAAAGCCTAGATTTGAATTTAGAATGGCTTTCTCAATCTCACCCATTTGGGTTCTGTCGAATGGTTGAATAACAATCTGTCGTGCATCGGGAGTATTGATGTTTGATGTTTGTTCAATTGGTGTTAATGTTCCGTAATACTCCACCATAACTCCAGATAACATCGAAGGTGATGCTTTACCCGCTCTGACTTTTAGAAATTCCTTATCTAAATGTTTCATAGCATCTTGCATACTTTCTTTAACCTCTTCAATACATAAAATAGCTTCATCTTCCATTTTGTATCCTTTTTTGTTTATTACAAATGTAATATATCTATGACTATACCTAGATTTACATTTCTAGAATTTTCATGATTTTATTCACAGAGATAAATCTTACTTTACAATTGTACCAATGCCCTTTTCATCAACAACCTTGAGAAGGTTTCCCTTTGTATTCATATCAAATACAACAATTGGCAACTCGTTTTCCTTGCAAAGAGTGAATGCCGTCATATCCATTATCATTAAATTCTTCTCATAAGCTTCAGCAAATGATATTGCATCATACTTCTTGGCATTAGGATCTCTCTCAGGATCAGCAGAATATACACCATCGACACGTGTACCTTTTAAAAGTACATCAGCACCTATCTCAACCGCACGAAGTGCAGAAGCAGTATCAGTTGTAAAAAATGGATTTCCAGTACCTCCAGCAATAATAACAACATAACCATCATTAAGATATTTCTTTGCTTTTCCAGCACTCATTGATTCAGCAATGGGATCAATGAAAAGCCCAGATAAAAGTTTTGCCTTCAATCCCTGCTTTTCTAGCTCAGATTGTAAGCCCATAGAATTGATTACTGTTGCTAACATTCCCATGTAATCACCCTGGACACGATCCATACCATTTGCAACTCCTTGAATTCCTCTAAAGATATTACCACCTCCTATAACAATAGCTACTTGAACACCTTTGTCAACGATTGCCTTAATATCCTCGCAGTAACTTAATAGAACATCAGGGTTTATGCCATGGCTTTGGCTACCCATTAATGACTCTCCACTCAATTTTAATAGCACTCTATTATACATATCTATTTTTTAGAAACTAAATCCAATATTAATAAAAAATGAAACCGAAGGGTTGACATTTGAACTCATAACTGTTAGTTCAATAGGTCCAATGAAACTATTGTAAGATGCCGTAAGCCCATATCCAAACATTGCATTACTAATGTCAGTTAAATCCTTAGATGTAGCCTCCAAGTTTCCCATATCTGTTCTCAGGGTTAAATATATCTTTTCCCACACATTATATTGCAGCTTCAATCTTGCTATTGCCGCATACAAACCAAATCTTTGTATAAACTGAACCCCGGTGAAAGGTACGAAATTATTTATATAGTTTATCTCATTTAATCCACCTGCTCCAAACCGATGCTGAATTGAAGGCTCATCATCATTTAAAGTCCAACCAATAAAAAGACCTGGTTTAAGAGTAAATCTTTTATTAAGTGGTAGATTTTTATGCAGCTTGACACTCATAATCAGCGCGTTTGTGAAAACACTATCAATCCACCCTTTTGAAAGGTTCATACAATAATGCGCATCAAATTCGGCATCGAATCCGGTAGTTGAAAAGTATAGTTTATTCTTAGTATCAGCTCTAAACTTGATAAAAATACTTCCATAACTATTAAAATTTTGAAAAGGTAACAACGATGTGTCAACTACAACAGTCTGTTTAAATCTAAAGTATTCATATTCTGCTCCCAATTTAACGCTGTATAGGTTATTAATCATAGAAGTAGTATAAGCTGCAGCTTTTAAGTTTCTTATACTTATACCTGTTACCTTCTCTGATCGTTTGTAATAATTAAATTTAAATTCATACATATCTATATCAAACCCAAAACCTGGCTTTATGCCATTTGAGAGAAAATATAATAGTCTAAACCTAGGATTGATTCCAAAAACAATTTCTCCGAAGACTTTACTTCGCTTTCCAATAATATTTCTGAATATTCCACTAATTCTTATACTTCCATTGTATGTTAAGTCATAATGAATAGATGCAGACAAATAACCTGGCGATGCTTCCTCAACCTTTATAATGATATTTGCCCTACCATCGCTAGACTTTTCTAGCTCATAGAAAACATATTTAAAAAATTTAGTGCCATAAACCATGGTAACTTTATCCTCAATATCATCAATTGAAACTGTCTCATTTCTAAATTCACCAAAGAAATTATCAAGATATTCTGATGACATTTTTTTATTGCCCTCATATACTACCTCATTAATATCTATTGTTTTAAGGGGTTTGGCGTTTCTTACCTTTACAGGTTTATATTCAATTGCATTTAAAGAGTCAGCTAAAGCCTTGAGTTCAGGTCTATATTGATTCGCAACATATTCACCATACTTAATTATAGTATCATATTTATTGAAGTCCAACATGCCTGCAGGAACTTCAAATCTTATGTTAATATTCAAAAGACTATCTGTCACATAGTTGGCTTCCTCAGCATGAAAAAATACAACTTGATTTATAATAGATATCAGAGACGTTAATTCGGTAATAGTATCTTTAAGTCCAGCCTGAACATCACCGCCAATTAGATAATCAGCTCCTTTATCTTGCACGGGTTGGGCAGGGTAGTTATTTACAACACCACCATCAATAAGATACATGCCATTGAAATGTGTTGGAGCAAAATATCCTGGTATTGACATGGAGGAACGAATTGCCATAGGAAGATATCCGTTGGTTAAAATCTCTGCATCGCCATTATAGAGATTTGTTGCTACACATAAAAACGGCGTTTGCAATTTTGAGAAATCATTAACATCCCAAACTGGAGAAAAATATCTATTTAGCATTAGATTGATCTGCTGGCCTTTATGCATAGATTTCTGTAACCTAACTTTTCGCTTTTTAAGAGGTAAAGAAACTATGGAATATTCCATGAAATGTTTCTCTTCATATGCTAAATACTTTCTGGGTATTTCGTCTCTAATCAATTTCTCCCAATCTTGGGATTCAATCATTTTTTTTATTTCCTCATAACCATAACCAGCAGCATATAGCCCACCCATTACACTACCAATACTGGTTCCTCCAATATAATCTATGGGTAATCCAACTTCTTTAAAAACCTTAAACATACCAAGGTATGCAAACCCTTTTGCTCCGCCCCCACTTAATACCAAACCAATCTTTGGACGTTTCTTTTTGGGGATATCGTCAGGCTCATTAGAATATGAATACCCAACCGTAAACTGCAAAACAATTAAAATAATTAAAGAAATACACTTTGTTTTGAGCATTATCACACTATATATTTTCTAGCACAAATATATCATATATTAGAAAGTTTCAAATTCATTAAAATGAAACCATATGATTCCAATACAAATGATACTTTCAGTATTTGGGGGTAGGATATTTTAACAATCCCTCTTGTTTTAGAATATTTATAATCAACAATGCTGAAAAGTAAAATAATCAGATATTATTTTAACCAGCATTAGCAGGATGATGCTTTACTTTTTAGTGTAATCCTAATTTTTTCCATGACATTGCTTAAACTTCTTACCACTACCGCATGGACAAGGATCATTTCTTCCAACTCGCTTTTCTACTTTCACAGGCTGGGGTTTTTGGCGTTCTTGAGTATCACTATGTGCTTGTGTTAAAAGATCGCCTCTTTCCTCTTTCATTTGGGTTCTATCCAATCCTCTTGGTACTTTTGCCTCACGAACACTATCACCACTATGCATTAAAACATCTCCCTTTATTAGGTACGTACCAACATCCTTATTAATTTTTTGAATCATTTTTTTAAATAATTCAAACGACTCAAATTTATAAATCAATAATGGATCTTTTTGCTCGTAAGAAGCATTTTGTACAGATTGTTTTAAATCATCCATTTCTCGTAATTGCTCTTTCCAAAGATCATCAATCGTAGATAAAGTGATACTCTTTTCAAATGCAACAGGCACCTCTGCACCATCTGATTCCACAGATTTCTTCAAATTAGCAACAACCTGGGTTTGTTTTTTACCATCGGTAAATGGTATTGCTATATTCTCATATTGTGACTGATTCTCATAAACATCTTTTATCACAGGAAAGGTCTTTTCCGCTAGATTTTTTCTTTTACTCTGATAATTGGAAAATACCTTATCCATTAGTTTTTGAGTTAACTCTCCACCATCAATGACCATAAATTCTTTTTCGTCCACAGGTGACTCAATTGCCAAGCTTCTCAAAACTTCCATCTGAAAGCCTTCAAAATCATTTGTTTCCTGATTATCAATCACTATATGTTCACATAGATCGTATATCATATTGGATATATCTACAGAAAGTCTTTCACCAAACAGCGCATGCTTACGACGACGATATATTACTTCCCTCTGGGAGTTCATGACATCATCATATTCCAAAAGTCTTTTACGAATTCCAAAGTTATTCTCCTCTACTTTTTTCTGTGCTCTTTCAATGGATTTAGTAATCATCGAATGCTGAATAACTTCGCCCTCTTCAAGTCCTAGCTTATCCATTATGCCAGCAATTCTTCCCGAACCAAACATTCTCATCAAATCATCCTCAAGAGAAACAAAAAACTGTGAGCTACCTGGATCTCCTTGACGACCAGCACGACCCCTTAACTGACGGTCAACACGCCTAGAATCATGTCTTTCGGTACCAATTATTGCTAAACCTCCGGACTCTATTACTCCTGTTCCTAGTTTAATATCTGTACCACGACCTGCCATATTAGTTGCAATGGTAACCATCCCTGGTTGACCAGCTTCTTTAACAACCTGTGCTTCTCGTTGGTGTAGTTTTGCATTAAGAACATTATGAGGAATCCTCTTTCTGTTTAACATTCTACTTAAAAGCTCAGATGTTTCGACTGATGTTGTACCTACAAGGACTGGCCGTTTTTCATCCACAAGCCTCTCTATATCATCAATAACTGCATTATATTTTTCTCTCTTGGTTTTGTAAACAAGATCCTCACGGTCATCACGAAGTATTGGCTTATTGGTAGGGATTACAATAACGTCAAGTTTATAAATATCCCATAACTCTCCGGCCTCAGTCTCCGCAGTACCAGTCATTCCAGCAAGTTTATTATACATTCTAAAATAATTCTGAAGCGTAATAGTAGCATAGGTTTGGGTAGCTGCTTCCACCTTTAAGTTTTCCTTAGCTTCAATTGCCTGATGAAGACCATCGGAATATCGACGCCCCTCCATAACACGACCAGTTTGCTCATCAACAATCTTAATCTTATTATCCATTATTACATACTCAACATCTTTTTCAAACAGAGTGTATGCCTTTAAAAGTTGGGTCACGGTATGTATTCTTTCAGACTTTATTGAGTAATCCTGAATCATTTTATTCTTTTGCTCTATAAGCTCCTTCTCTGCAAGATTTTGAGTTTCAAGTTCAGCAACCCTTGCACCAATGTCTGGCATTACAAAGAAATCGGGATTATCGTATGATTTTGTTAGAAGATCGATACCTTTTTCTGTTAGATCAACCGAATTATTTTTTTCATCATTTACAAAAAACAATTCATCATCTATCACATGCATATTTTTTGCCTGTTCCTGCAAATAGAAGCTTTCGGTTTTTTGCATTAACTGCTTGTTTCCTTCCTCACTTAAAAGTTTTATAAAAGCTTTATTTTTTGGTAAGCCATGATAAGCTCTAAGCAATGCATCACCAGCCTTTTTTACAGTTTCATTGTTATTTTTATTCTGAAGGAGACTTTTAGCTTCAACTAAGATTTTAGTTACTAATGCTTTTTGTGCATTGTATAGGTTCTGGACATCAGCCTTAAGTTCATCAAACTCGTGTATATCACCCTTTGGAGTTGGACCTGATATAATCAATGGAGTACGCGCATCATCAATAAGTACCGAGTCAACCTCATCAACAATTACATAATTATGCTCTCGCTGCACAAGTTCTTCTGGATTACCTGTCATGTTGTCACGCAAATAGTCAAATCCAAATTCATTGTTTGTACCAAAAGTAATATCAGCCAAATATGCCTGTCTTCTTTCATGGGAATTTGGCTGGTGGTTGTCAATACAATCGACTTTCATCCCATGAAACATGTAAAGCATTCCCATCCATTCACTATCACGCTTTGCTAGATAGTCATTAACTGTTACCACATGAACTCCTTTTCCCGGAAGAGCATTTAGATAAACTGGCAGAGTTGCAACAAGAGTTTTACCCTCACCTGTCGCCATTTCTGCAATTTTTCCCTGATGAAGAACTGTTCCACCAATCAACTGCACGTCATAATGCACCATATCCCATTTAATGGTATTTCCACCGGCTTCCCATGTATTTTTATAATAGGCCTTGTCACCCTTTACAGTGACATTGTCAAGTGTAGCGCTTAAATCCCTGTCAAATTGATTTGCCGTAACCTCAACCATATCATTTTCAGCAAATCTCTTAGCTGTCTCTTTTACAACCGAAAACGCCTCTGGTAAAATATCATTGAGAAAAGCCTGAGTTTTATCGTAGCTCAGTTTTGTAAGATTGTCTATTGTGGAATAATGTTCTTCTTTCACTTCCACATCCATTTCAGGATCATTGGCTATCAGATCCTTTATACGATTTATTTCAGTCTCTTCTTCTTTTGTATTCTCAACAATGCGATTTTTAAAATCATGGGTCTTGTTCCGTAATTCATCATTCGTTAATTTGGAAATATTGTTATAAACTTCCTTTACTTTATCAACGAAAGGATTTATCTCTTTTAGATCTTTTGCGGATTTGTCACCAAAAACTTTCTTAAGTATACTTAACATATTATAAACTCATTAATAGGATAATCATACATCAATAATTATTCCATCGTGTCTACTTCAATAATAACATCGCGAAATTAAGTTTAATTTACCAAAAATCAACAAAATTAATAAGACGGTTTGAGGTTAACGTTCACATGTTATTTGGATGAAACATTTTGTATTTTTGCGGACTATGAAAGAAATAAGGAATTTCTGCATCATTGCCCATATTGATCATGGTAAAAGCACCTTGGCCGATAGACTTCTGGAATATACTGGAACTGTTTCAGAACGTGACTTGCAAGCTCAGGTTTTAGACGATATGGACATTGAACGTGAGCGGGGCATTACCATTAAAAGTCATGCCATTCAAATGGACTATGTCCATAACGATGAGAA
Source organism: Lentimicrobiaceae bacterium (assembly GCA_018661505.1). GTDB lineage: Bacteria > Bacteroidota > Bacteroidia > Bacteroidales > F082. The sequence goes on along the minus strand of JABJIE010000017.1, from coordinate 46,152 downwards.
ATTTGTACTTAACCTAATCGATACACCTGGTCATGTTGACTTCTCCTATGAAGTTTCTCGATCCATAGCAGCATGCGAAGGCGCATTGCTAATTGTTGATGCCACGCAGGGGATTCAAGCTCAAACCATTTCAAATCTTTACTTGGCCATAGAGAATGACCTGGAAATAATTCCTGTTCTCAACAAGATGGATCTGGATAATGCAATGCCTGACGAAGTAAAAGATCAGATAGTTGATCTAATTGGTTGTGATTATGAAGATATAATTGAGGCTAGTGGTAAAACTGGATATGGAGTTGATGTAATTCTAGATTCTATAATTCATAAGGTGCCATACCCAAAGGGAGATACAAATGAGCCACTCCAAGCCCTGATTTTTGATTCTGTATTTAACTCATTCCGAGGTATAATTGCATATTTTAGAATATTCAACGGAGAAATAAAAAAAGGTGACAAAGTTAAATTTGTTAATACAGAGCGTGAGTATGAGGCAAACGAAATTGGAGTTTTAAGATTGGATCAAGAATCAAGAGATATATTACGCACAGGTGATGTAGGATACATTATATCAGGTATCAAAACATCAAAAGAAGTTAAAGTTGGAGATACCATAACCCACCTTAATAATCCTTGTATTTCAGCAATTTCAGGGTTTGAAGATGTTAAGCCAATGGTATTTGCTGGAATTTATCCCACGGATCCCGATGATTATGAGGAGTTGAGGGCATCCATCGAAAAACTTCAGCTTAATGACGCATCATTAACTTATGAACCCGAGTCTTCCATGGCTCTTGGTTTTGGGTTTAGATGTGGTTTTCTAGGGCTTCTGCATATGGAGATTATCCAAGAACGTTTGGATCGTGAATTTAATATGAATGTAATTACGACCATGCCAAACGTTTCATATAATGTTGTAACCAATAAGAATGAGATAATTGAAGTTCACAATCCCTCCGGATTGCCTGAACATAAGTATATTGATCACATTGAAGAACCTTATATAAAATCTCAAATAATAACTCAGAGTGACTTCATTGGACCCATTATAAAACTATGCCTAGATAAAAGAGGAGAATTGAAAAATCAGGTTTACCTAAGCACATCTAGGGTAGAATTAACAGTCGACATGCCATTGGGAGAAATTGTATTCGACTTTTATGATAAATTAAAAAGTATATCCAAAGGTTATGCATCCTTTGACTATCATATAAGCGGTTATAAGCCAGCAAAACTTATAAAGCTAGATATTCTATTAAATGGTGAATCTGTGGATGCTCTTTCAACACTTATTCATTTTGATAATGCCTATGATTTTGGGAAACGCATATGTTCTAAACTAAAGGAATTAATCCCAAGGCAACAATATGACATTGCAATACAGGCTGCAATAGGAGCTAAAATAATTGCACGCGAAACCATAAAAGCTGTCAGAAAAGATGTTACGGCAAAATGTTATGGAGGAGATATAACACGTAAGCGTAAACTTTTAGAAAAGCAGAAAAAAGGTAAGAAAAGAATGCGACAAGTTGGCAATGTAGAAGTTCCACAACAGGCATTCCTGGTTGTTCTAAAGCTCAATGACTAAATTATACTGGAATAAGGTGTAAGTTATCACTGTTAATGAATATCTTTCTATTCAAATTCCTTTGGCACACCACATATCATAATAAACTCGTTTTCACTGGATGCATTTCGATATTGATGTTTTTCATTGGGATTAACCAAGGCAAAGTCACCCTTTTTTAATGGTAGTTTTTCACCAGATTCATTGATCAAATACCCTTCACCTTCTATTATGTAATTCATATGTTCATAATTATGCTGGTGATATGGTGTATTACCTCCACCTTCAATTGTAAAAACTCGATATGAATATATTGGTGCTCCATCATTTACAGATAGGGGAACTTGCTTGGATGCTCCATTTGCTCCCTCCATGTTAACTTTATTTTTTGGAACCTCACTTCGAGAAATAATTTTCATGTTTATGATTATTATTAATTATTATTTGATACATCTTTTATAAAACTCTCGTCTACATATACCCAAAATAATGGCTGCCATCGTTCTATACCATTAAAATCTAATCTTTTTGCTATTGGTGCAATACCTATTATTTTCTTAGAAAAATAAAGGTTATCACTATTTATGTACCATTCCTCAAGAAATCGTATTCTTTCAATATCACTTTTTGATATGGTACTAATAATTACTGTATCGTATAAATCGTAGGGTGGAAAATCATTCATCATTGTTGCCACAAGTGTATCCGAAAAGATTGTTCTCACCTCAAGAACCGATATTGAATCGTTAAAATAATCGTACGCTTGCCATTTACCAGATATTGCTCCATCCACTATCAAATCTATCAATCTCTCTCTTTCGGGACCAACCAGATTTTGTATCCACCAGTCATAATCTGGACTTGGGCTCTTGATGTTAACATCATACTGGATTTTTTTGGTAATTACATTTAATTCTTCATTTTGACAGCCCATAAATCCAATTATCAAGATTATAAAAAGTATAATTGTAGATATTTTCATGATTTAATTAATTTATTCCAAAAGTAAAAAAATACTACTTTTATTATGTATTATAAACCACTAAAATGAAGTATTTATTATTGGTATTTGCCTTGGTACTTTTATTTTTAAGTTCTATGAGTCAGGTAATCCCTGAGAATAGACGGGTAAACTGGGAAGCAGTAATTGATAATATAATAATTACTCAGCCCAACAATAAATTAGATGTTAAAGACTTCGGGGCAGTTGGTGATGGTATTACAGATGACCATTATGCCATTGAAAATGCAATAAGTGCCTTAAATGGATCACACGGATACATATATTTTCCTCCAGGAAAATACCTTATTACAAAATCATTGTATTTACCAGACAGTTGTATTTTAATGGGAGAAAGCTCTAATAAGACAACACTTCTTTTTAACCTCAATGGAGAAGCGGCAAACTGCATAATATTGAGCAAGTCTCAGTCTTCTGATTTTAATGACATAACCGGCGGACTTGATATGGGTAATAACCTAATTACAGTGCAAGATGTTTCTAGTTTTCATATTGGAGATGTTGTTGAAATTAGACAGAAGAATGGAGACTGGGACGTGGTCCCCATAGCATGGGCTGATTATTCGGTAGGACAAATAACCAGAATCAAAGACATTTATGATGATAACCTACTTCTTGAAAGTCCACTTAGGATTAATTATTCTGCAGATTTAGACCCCGAGATTAGGCCCATAAACACAAGGCATAGCTCAGGAATTCAATGCCTTAAAATACACAGGGTTGATGAACCTGCGGAAGGGTCAGGTGCAAACATATATATGAATATGGCCGAAAATTGTTTTGTCCGAGGTGTTGAAAGTGATACTAGTGTTGGTGCTCATATATCTGTGAATTCAAGCTTAAACATATTAATTGATGGGAATTATTTTCATCATGCATTTAAATATGATGGTGTTGGTATGCATGGTTATGGAGTTGCATTGAGCAAGCATACCAGTGAATGCCTGATTACTAATAATATATTTAGGTACCTAAGACATGCAATGATGATAAAAACAGGTTCCAATGGAAATATTTTCTCTTATAATTATTCCATTGAACCGCATCGCTCAGAACCTATTCCAGATGCTTCAGGAGATATATCATTCCATGGTCACTATGCATTTTCAAATTTATGGGAAGGCAATATTGTACAGAACATAATTATTGACCACTATTGGGGTCCTTCAGGGCCATTTAATACTTTATTTAGAAATCGCGCTGAACTATACGGTATTATAATGACAACAAGCGACCTCATTGAAACAAATAGTCAAAACTTTGTTGGAAATGAAGTTACAAATACAGAATTTTTGCACGGAATGTATAGTCTGTCAGGTACGAATAATTTTGAATTTGGAAATAACATATTAGGAGAAATTATACCGACAGGAACTAATAATCTTCCTGATCAGAGTTATTATCTATCAAATAAACCAAACTTCTGGATAGAGTCTCTGGAATGGCCTTCTGTTGGAATACCAATAGAACTGGGTGCTGGAACAATCCCAGCAGAAATTAGATTTAATACTGGTGATGTTTTTACTGTTTGTCCTGATAGTTCTATTTCAAGCGTTAATAATCAGCTACATGAATTAGTTGAAATAAATATCTGGCCTAATCCAGCAGTATCAGCAATAAATATCTCATTTTCTTATGTAAAATCATCAAGCCTAATCCAAATAATAAATTTAGTGGGTGATATCGTTTTGGAAAAAAAGATTCAAAATAATCATGAAAATATCATAGCAATACCTGTCAAGAACTTAATGAACGGGTATTACATTGTAGTCATTGAAAATGTATATTTTATAAAAACTGAAAAATTAATCATTTCACGATAATGATAAATATAAATAAGCCAAGTCTAATAATTGATAGCTTAAAAGTAAAGCTTAACATCCAAAATATGATTGCCAAATTGGATGATGTAAAAAATTTAAGACCTCATTTTAAAACTCATCAATCTAAAGATGTTAGTAATATTTTTAAGATTCTTGGAGTAAAAAAAATAACTGTATCATCAGTATCAATGGCAAAATATTTTGCAAAAGATTGGAATGACATTACAATAGCCTTTCCCGTGAACATTTTGGAAATTGATGATATAAATAAATTAAGTCGTAAAATAACCCTTAATCTACTAGTTGAGTCTATTGATACTGTTGTATACCTTCAAAACAACTTGAAAAATAAAGTTGGGTTATTCATAAAGATTGATACAGGTTATAACAGAACTGGCCTAACCTCAGAGGATATAGAGGTTTCTACAATTATTAATGAGATTAGAAATTCTAATATAATTCATTTCAAAGGATTTTTGGCTCATGCGGGCCATACTTACAGCGCAAAGAGCACTAAAGAAATATTATCAATTATGGATAATAGCAAGAAAATATTATCTGGAATTAAAAATAAATATATTCATAGTTTTCCAAATATTATTACCTCTTATGGAGACACTCCATCATGTAGCATAAGTGATAATCTAAATGGTTTTGATGAATACAGACCTGGTAATTTTGTGTATTACGACATAATGCAATATCATCTGGGATCATGTGCGATTGAGGATATAGCTGTTGCTGTTGCCTGTCCTGTTGTTGCAAAACATAAAAGCAGAAACGAAATTATCATATATGGTGGTGGAGTTCATTTATCAAAGGAGTTTATGGAAGATGACAATAATAATAGATCATATGGCTATGTTGTTGAATTTACCAATTACAAGTGGAAATATCAAGATACAGTATCATACCTGAAATCATTATCTCAGGAGCATGGCATTCTAAAAGTTTCCAAGGAACTTATGAATAGAGTTGAAGTTGGCTCGTTAATAGGTATTTTACCTATACATTCATGTATGACAGCCAATTTACTTAGGGACTCCAGTATATTGGTTTAAATTATGGCTTTAGTACCATCCCAAGATTTTTTTTACCATCTATAATAATCCTAAGACTTTTATCAAATTTGACATGGCGAACAAATTCATTTTCAAAAACCGCTGGTTGTTTATCTAAAAAGTCAATGTCATAAATTCCGTCATTGATAAATGGATTTATTGTAAAGTAACCTATTCGGAATGATGTGAGATTCTGAAAAAAATGTGTTCCCTGGCTGGGGTCAATTCGATAATCTTCTAAACCCGACTCAACAATAAGTCTTGCGGCAGAAATCTGAGACCAGTTTACTGAAATTCCAAGCCATGGATCACTGCTACCCCACCTTCCTGGTCCGACTAAAATGTAATTTTCTTCTCTTTCAATGAAATTCTTGTTTAAGGAATCTATGTATTCTACAATTTCATTTGTTTTTGATGCATCGAAATTCTGGGTTCGTACATAAACAATGTCATGAATATTATTAATCACACCATTTCCCAGAGCAGATCTTGAGACTATTAATGAATCTGACTTTTTCAATTCTTCATCTGTAATGTTTACACTTTCATCCTTGGAAGCAACTGGGCGTATTTGAAGAAGTTTCAAACTAGCCTTTTCACCTTTCTTGAGTTTCAAATCTATGGCAAATTCAATTTCAACAGGATTTCCCATTTCCTCCTCACCCAGCCTAAGTATCCTATCCAAAACCTCAGCAAGAGGAATTGTATCATGTTTAAGAATATTAGAAAAAGTTACCAATTTTTTGCCTTGATAGTTATAACCATCTCTTACAACATTATCTTGCATGATGTATGTTGAAGCAATAGGTTTTAGGGATTTATCCTTCTCTGCTTCTTTAATGTTTAGTTTCTTAAGACTTTCGCCATCGTTAGGCTTTAAAATAAGCTCATGATCTGAGACATCCAAAGCAAAGAAATATTTCTGAGTTTCTCTAAGTGCTAACTCGGGAGTAGACGTTTGAAGGATGTTTTTTGGATATCTGGGGCAAAATCTAAGTGATAAACCACCATCAACAATATATTTTCCAAGTCCAAAGGCAAGGCTTACCGTCCCATCCTCTGGTACTCCTGGCTCCAATGGATAATAATCTATTGATCTTCCCACTCCAGATATAGTGGGGTAAAATTTATCTCCATAGGAACTTCCAACAACTTCTTGAATAACGATTGCCATTTTTTCCTCATCGATAACATTTTTCGTTGCCTGCATGTATGCTTTGCTGTCAGCATAATAAGCTGACGCATATACAGCTTTAATTGCCGATTGCATCATGGAAAACATTCGCTCAGGATCATTTTTCCTGAATGGTATCATATATGTATTGTAAATACCAGCAAAAGGTTGGTATTGCGAATCTTCCAAAAGAGAGCTCGACCTAATAGCTAAGGGACTTTCAATTGAACTAGCAATTTTATATATATCCCCAAGAGCAGTCTCAGGCAACTTTGATTCTAGGAATCTATCTAAAATTTCTTGATCACTATAGGTATCTGATAGTGCAATTGAATACAGCTTATTTATATCCATAAACTCATCAAAAATATCAGTTCCAATTACAACAGTTTTGGGAATCGCTATCTCAATTTTGTCAAAGTAGGTGTATAAATTATTTCTTTTTATAAGAGTATCTAGGAATGCTAGCCCTCTAGCTTTACCCCCAATGGAACCTTGTCCTAGCCTCGTAATACTAAAATACTTATCAAATGTATCTCTATTAAACTGGGAAATAACACCTCTTGCCTTGGAGATACGAAATTGAGAAATAGCGTTATGTATAAAGTAGCGTATTTCGTCCAAGTCTTCAAAATCATCGGATTTAAATGATCTAAACAACTCAGCCAAGGGGAAAAGTGCCCTTGCTCTTAACCATTTTGAAAAATGATTCCTTTGAATATGATATCGTAATGAATTGGAAGGAATATCATAAATCTTATCTTGAAGATCCTTCAGGTCTTTTGCCCTTGCAACCTCAATACCTAATTTAGGATCTTTAAAAACGAAATCACCAAACGCAAAATATTCTTTGATGAACTCTCTTAAATCTAAAGTTAGGGTTTTGGAGTTTTTATCCAGGAAGCCAATTTTAAGCTCCTTGGCTCTCACATTATTTTTCTTATCCGAAGATTGTAAAAGCAATGGTGTATATGGATTATCTAATTTGATATGAGAACACAGGGCAAAGCCTGCATTTTTGTCAATAACTCCATTTCTCATGTATCTTATATCCGAAATAACACCCAATAGGTTCTTCTTATACTTTATATAAATACTAAATGCATCCTCATAATTAGTTGCCAAAAGTATCTTGGGTCTTCCACGCATTCTCATCATTCGTTGATGCTCATTAAGGCCTTCATTTACAAATGATTTCGATTGTTGAAAGATAATCTTATACATTATTGGTAAATAGGATGAATAAAACCTGATATTATCCTCCACAAGTAATATTGCTTGCACCCCCACTTCGTCAACATCATTGTCAACATTCATACTGTCTTCAATGAGTTTTATGATTGCGAGAAGAATGTCAGCATTTCCCAACCAGCTAAATACATAATCAACAGATCTAAGCTCAAGTTTTTCAAGTTTAAGTGTAACCTCTCGTGAAAATGGAGTTAACATTACTATCGGCACATCGGGGTATTCATTCTTAATATAATCCGTTAACTCAAATGTAGATTCCTTCTCTGCACTGAGCATTGATATTACAAGGTCTATACTTTCACTCTCCAATATTTGAAGAGCTTCTTCTTCATTAGTGGCTTTTAAGAATTGAGGTGGATATCTCAAATTCAATGATGTGTATTCATGAAATATTTGCTCATCAATTCTTCCATCCTCTTCTAGCATAAAAGCATCATAAACACTGGAGATTAATAATACCTGATAAATCCTTCTTCTCATCAAGTGAATGAAGGAAGTTTCGTTGAAATAAAAATCCTGATGTAATATCTCTGCTTTGGATGAAAACATTAATTATTTTTTACTGCAAAGGTAATGAAATAGACCGATTGGAGTTATGGTAACCTGTATTCTATCACTAATGCAGTATTTTAAATTTAAAGAAGATTTAAAATAAAAAACCAATAGAGTTATTTACAAGGCGAAATAAAAATTTGATATTAAAAAAATAGCAGAGTAACCATTCTGGTTATTCTGCTATAATATTTTTTGTATTTGGGATGTCTATGGTTTCAAAATAATAATAAATCAATGGAGGTATTTTGAAATAATATTATTGTGTTGGATATTATTATCCGCAACCACAATCTCCATGACCTTTACCTCTTAAATGGGAAGGATTACCACAGCTTGGACAATCATCCTCATAAACCTTATCTTCCGAAGAAGAAGTTGTGCAACCACAACCTGGTCCACATCCTGTAGCTTCTTGAGGAACAGGATCTGCGGTCTTTTCATTACTTGCACAACCACAACCAGAACCACATCCACCAGATGGAGCAAGATCCTGCTCCGTCACCATTCTTACATTGTGAACGGTACCTGAAACATACAACCCGCTTCCAGCAAGTTTATGATTGAAGTCCATCTTGACGTTATCAGTATTTAATTCAACCACCTTACCTGAAACAACATTCCCATTGTTGTCTAACATGGAAATTTCATTTCCTAGGTACAATAAATCTTCTTTCAAAACACCGTCTATGGTAAAAGCTGATTTTGGAACATCAATCATTAGTTCATTCTGATAATTTCCAAAACTCTCTTCTGGTGTCAATGAAAACTCAAATTCCTGACCGGGCTGTAAACCCGCCATATGAGTTTCAAAACCTGGAATCAGAGTATTGTTTCCAAATATCAGCAAACGTGGGTTTTTGTCGTCAGCAAATTCAATTAGTTCGCCGTTATTATCGTTTGTAAGTATCTTGTAAGATACCTGCGCAGCTGTATTTGTTGATATCTTCATTATTATATTTTTTAAATGATGCTTATTGTTTATTTAATCAGCAAAAATAGTAATAAGTTTTTATTTAGAATCCATTTAAATAACGTTTTTTTGATACAACTCATATAAATGTTAGCCATTGAACAACCAAGATTGAGATTACAAAGAAGTAATTAATCATTTAAGCTAAGAGGACTCCCATTTTTGTCAAAAAAGGTTACATTTCCGGTATTTATGTTATGCATAGCCCCAACAATTCTAATACTACCTTGGGCAGCTAAATCACTTAATGCTGGGCTTTGATCATAAATAGCTTGCATTTGGTTAAGAACATTAATTCTAGCGATTTGGTCAATAACTTGATAATCATCACAATCTAAGGGATCATTATTATCCATAGCTGTTTGCTTTACCGCGGGCTGAATCTTCTGAAGTAGATGATCCAAATTTGAAGGTGTATCAACACCGGCACATGCACCAATGATAGCACCACACTGACTATGTCCCATAACCAGAATCAATTTTGTACCACTATGAACTGATGCGAATTCCATACCACCAATTGTAACAGGCCCCACAACAGGCGCTGCAGTGCGAGACACAAACATAGCCCCTACTGGTTGGTTGAATATAATTTCTGGCACACTCCTTGAATCGATACAATTTATAATCATAGCGTAAGGAAATTGCCCATCAATGCTTGCAATTTTCGAGGCTTTTCTTTGATTGAAAACAGCAGGCACACCTGCTTTATATCTATCATTACCAGCCTTCAATTCCTGTAGCACATCATCAGGGCTAAGTTCAGCTTGAATTGCTGCTGTTACAAAATCAATGTTGCTAAGTGGGATTCCCGTTGAAGTTTGAATTGAATTACCCTGAGAAAAGCAAAATGCTGGAATTATAATTAATAAAAAGGTTAAGTACTTCATCTTGTTTTTGTTGTTAGTTTTTGAAATAATAATTTCAAAAATAATAATATAAATTAATTATGGTATCGCACCAAAAGAAATTATTATAAATTTTTAAAATTGGAAACGACTCAATATTATTTAAACTTACATTTGCAATAATATGCTTATTAGCAAAGGAAATATTGTTTTTAGACGCTTAACTCACAGTGACATTGAGCTTGTTAGGAAACAACGTAACTCCAATGATGTTAGCCAGTTCATGGAATACAAGGAGATTATTACTCCTGAAATGCAAGAAAAATGGTTTAAGTCTATTGATAACATTTACAACTTGTACTTCATTATCGAATACAAAGGAGAAAAAATTGGTTTGATAAATGGAAGAGATATTGATTGGGATAATAATGCTATGGAAACGGGCATCTTTATTTGGGATAAAAATTATCTCAACACACATATACCCATGGTAGCTGTTCTAATTTTTGGTGAGTTAGGTGTTATGACATTTGGTTTAACTGCTTATGCACGCATACTTAAAACAAACCATAGAGCTAAAAGATATAATAAACTTCTGGGGTTTAAATTATGTGAAGGACAGGAAGAAAAGGAAAATCAACTTTATAAAATGACCAAGGAAACGTATATTTCAAAGTCAAAATTCATAAGGGGAGCATTCCTAAAATTAGTAGGCACTGAGGATACTATACTTGAATTTGAAGAACATGATAATGAAAATGGATTTGCTGACTTATTTTTTAACAAACTCAACAACGGGAGTATTGCAAAAATAACCACCAAAAACGGTTTGAAAACCTTATACTTCAAATCTCAATAAAAAAAGGGAGCAAGCTCCCTTTATATTTCCATAAATACAGTTAATATTTATTTAGCACATCAAAAGCTAATGATTAGCGATTGATAGTTAGTTCATCAACCAAATGGCCAGCACCGGCATATTTATCCATAATAAACAAAACATAATGTATATCTACAACAATAGTACGCTGAAGATCTGGCTCAAAAGCAATATCACTACTCATTGCCTCCCAGTTTCCATCAAATGCAATACCCTTTAGCTCTCCTTTAGCATTCATGACGGGTGATCCAGAATTTCCTCCTGTAATATCATTATTTGACAGGTAACAAACAACCATTTTACCATCTTCACCATATATACCATAATCCTGTGATGCATATAACTCCTTTAATTTTTCAGGCACAATAAATTCATCACTGTCAGGATTTTCCTTATCCATAACACCGCTGAGGTGAGTTATATAATCAAAATGAACAGCATCTCTAGGATAGTAATCCAAAACTTCGCCGTAGGTAAACCTCAGAGTTGAGTTAGCATCAGGGTAGAACTTTTTATTAGGTTGCATTTCCATTATCCCCTCAACATATAACCTTTCGGCTGTTTTGGTATCATCACCTCCTCTACTAACTTTTTGAGAAGCCGCCATTAATGAAGCTCTGAACTCATTAGCTAGGATAAAAGCAGGGTCCTTACCTAAAGCTTTAAGTGTTGGTTTTGCTAAAAAAGATTCAACTTTTGATTCTGATGAGAAATTAGATTTTTCAAAAACATAAGCTGCAATTTTAGAAAAATCTCCTTTGAATTTATCCACCAACTTGGTCAATAGGGCTGGATGCATATCTGATGGAATCTCATCAAAGTACATTTTTGTCATTACTGCAAATACATCCTCATCGGTGAACATATCATAATTTTCAAAGTGTTCAACTGACATTCCCTTTAATTTGTCAACTTCCTTATCTAACTTCTTCTTCTTTGTTTCTTTTTTCTTTTTATCCTTCTCTTCTTTATATTTTTCCATAAATGATTTTAGAGCACCAAATTTACCTGCATATCCTATTAAATCAGCACCTCCAGATCCTGAAATGCTTGCATAAATTAAAGTTGAATACCCATTGGACATATCGCTATTGGATTTATTAATGATTTCCAGAACCTCTCCATATTTTTCATTCCTATTGGAATCAGCTTCTACCCATAATTGGAATTCTACTTCAAAGGCATTTTTTTCATTGTAAAGATCCAAGTCTTTAATACCTTTATCTTGACCAATAAACAACTTCCAAGCATTTGCAATTCCCGCATAGTCTGAAGCATATTTAATTTTCACCTCCTGATCTGCACTCATATGGTCTTTCCATACTTCCAGTTTCTTACCAAAAACTTCAACTATGGGAGGGTAGAAGTCATTAACCTTAAACTCTATACCTGATGAAGTTAGGTTTCTTTCTGTTCCTCCAGGGAAACCCCATATCATTGAAAATTCATTTTGCTTAACAGGAGCTAAATTAATGGGAAGAAAGTGCTTTGGTTTAAGAGGTATATTTTCATCTGAGTATTCAGCCGGACTCCCATCTGGAGCAGTATATATTCTAAATATTGCAAAATCACCTGTATGTCGCGGCCACATCCAGTTATCAGTGTCGCCTCCAAATTTTCCAATTGAAGATGGAGGAGCACCGACTAATCTTACATCTTTATACACCTCATATACAAACATATAGTATTCATTTCCGCTGAAGAAACTTTTTATTACAACATTGTATTTGCCATCCTCTGAAGCATCTTTTTTTAGTCTTGATGTAATTTCCTTAATTTTTGAGGACCTGTCACTTCCTGACAAAGTATCCGATAACATTGGAATTATACTATCTGTTACATCTTCCATTCTGTAAAGTACTGAAGCTGTTAATCCTTCATTTGGCAACTCTTCTGATTTATTCATGGCCCAAAACCCATCTGCAAGATAGTCATGATCAGTGGTACTGTGTTCCTGAATTTGACCATACCCACAATGATGGTTTGTAAACATCAAGCCTTCGGGTGATACTATCTCCGCTGTACAGAAAAATCCTTGCGGAGTTGGACTATTTGCAAGACCCACAATGGCATCTTTCAAACTAGCGTTATTAACACTATATATTTCTTCTGGGGTTAGTTGCAATCCCATTTCTTGCATATCAGTATAGTTTAGCCTCTCGAGAAATATGGGTAACCACATTCCCTCATCTGCTTTTAACTTTACGCAGGAAAAAAGAATCACAAAAGTTAAAATAAAAGATAATTTTTTCATATTAAAATAATTTTTCATTTAAAGGTAGAAGTACATTTATTTCTAATAATTTACTTACATAGAATTTAGTAATCGTACATATGTGAAATACAACCATTTTTAATTTCTTAGAATAACTGATTCCTCATGTGCATTATTTGGCAAAAATAAATCTATCTGCTCATTTGAGAAAATATATTCGGTGAATAGTGGTATTCTATCGGTAAGGAAGGAATATAATCTCTTACATAAATTAACACATTTCATAAAGAGTTTATTTACTTTTCCCAACCTCTTTTCTATTTCATCAATCGTATTATTATGATAAAAAATAATTGCCTAGTTTTTTTATTTTTAACTGCTTTGGTAATCTTATCTCTATTTTTTAATACTACTTTTCATGATTAACATCATTAATAAATTGAATTAACCCGGTAAAATAAGTTTCCTGATCATCATAAAAAGCCAAGTGACTTCCATTTGGACAATATAAATATCTTCCATTCTTAACTTCACTTGCCATCCATTCCATATGCTCAGGATCCATTGTATCGTATTTTCCTCCAATTGTTAGCGTAGGCACAATAATATTATGTAGATCTTTTGATCTGTCCCAGTCTTTCAAAGTTGCATCACCTATAGAACCAAACTCACTTGGGCCCTGCATTTTAAGGTATATTTCATTATTTAGTGATGAGAAACCTCTAATTACTGGTTCAGGCCAGTCCTCATATGGTATTCTCAAAGCATGCTTAGTGTAGAAATGTTCAAGTAGGAGTTCCATATATCTAGGGTTATCATAATCTTCAGCAGCTTCAATCTCGCGTATTTCTGCTAGCACCTCAGGCGGTAGTTGGGGAGCTAAAACATCATTTGCATATTTGTTGTAGGCTGGTATTGAAGAAACCATATTAGATATGATCAACCCTTTTAGATTATTTTGATGTTTTAAAGCATACTCCATAGCTAGAATACCTCCCCATGATTGCCCATAGAGATAAAAATTTGTATTGTTTAAACCCAATGCTAATCTTACTTGCTCAACTTCATCCACAAACCTCTCAATATTCCAAAGACTACTATCATTAGGATTATCACTATAACCTGATTCAAGCTGATCATAATAATAGAACTCAATATTTGCATGTGGAAAGTAAGACTCAAAGCATACAAAATCTACATGTGTGCTACCCGGTCCACCATGAAGTAACAACACTTTCACATCTGGATTATTTCCAACACGCTTCGTCCAAACTTTAAATTCTCCAACGGGCGTTTCAATTGGTATCATACTAATTCCACCAGTAAATTTATCATCCCTATTGGAATAGTCTAAATAGCTATTCTTAATCTCTGTTCCACGATCAGTATCCTTGATATTCGAGCAACTAAGTAAAAAAAGAGAAGTTATAAAAAGTAATGATAATTTTTTCATAATACATTTATTGTTATTGGTAAAACATAAAATGTTTGTATAAATTTAGCTTTATGGTTTACCAGCCAAAATACTTTTTAATTTTAGGATTATATTTTGTTTTTCCTTCAACTCGTTACTAAAGGTACTAATACTAAAGGCCAACTACACTTGGACCTTGCTCAAAATAAATATCAGAGGGTATTCCAAGAGCATTTACTCTGTCCAAGTCTTGCTGTAGTTGAGTGCTTATCTTACCATCACTTTCAATCCATGCCTTGGCAGCTTCATAATTCCCATCTCCCTGGATTACTAGTATCTTTTCAGTAAGTTCGTTTGATGCCAACTTCATTTTCTCAAAATTAATGGAATACGTGCCATTATCATCACGGGTAAAAGCACCCTTTTCAAGAAAGAATTTAAACCTCAGCATATTGGCCATACCATGGGCACTTGATGCTCCAAAGCGCACTGAGCGAAATATTCCAGCCATAAAAGTAACATAATTGTCCATTAAATCCGTCTCGGTAAATACACCCATTTCATTTAACCTTGTAACAAGGAATAAGCCTAAAATATCAGCTTTACCTTCCTCAATTGCTGAATATTTTTCCTTCAAAGCTTTTCTTACAGGCCCACCTCCATTTATTGTGTTTTTTATACCCATACCATGAGCAACTTCATGAAACATCGTATTTGAGAAAAATGCATCAAAAGTTATGTGCTTTCTTTGATCAGGAGCTATAAGTTCCTTAGATATCGGCACAAGAATTTTATCAAACTTAGCTTTCATCGTATTTTTTAATTGCAGCTTACGGGTTCCTTTCTCCAATTGAACCTTTTCATCATTTGGAAGATTTATTGCAATTGTTTTTCCAGCCATATTACAATCACCAGCATAATAAATTACATCATACGCATTAAGTTGTGCATCTGAACCAGGCACTTCACTTTTATACTTGATATCAACAGGTAATTCCGTTTGCAATTCTGGTAAATACTTTGCATATTGTGATAGCTTATTACTCCATTCAACATCTTTAATCAGTATGTATGCCTCGTGAGCTGCTTTATAACCAAAAAGACCATCCGTATAATTTTCAATGGGTCCTACCACCATATCAATAAGGTTATCTTTCATATCAAGCCATGCAATATCACTATTAAAATATTCATCCGTTAGAAGGGCCTGAGATCTCAGGTTTAAATATTTTTTGAAGCCAGCATCTTCTGCCAACTCTGAAGCTTTTGCCAATAATGCTGCTGCTTTATCTGTTCTTTCTTTGAATCCGTCGTGATACCATACTGTTTCTAATTTGGCAGTTTCTGTATTTCTTCTGATAAGAGTATACAAACTGGATTTGTTAGGATCGTTATATTTTTCAAATTCCTCTATGGTCATATCTTCAGGATAGAATTGAGCTCCCGCAGGTTTTGCTCCGTAACCTGGAATAAAAATTTCAAGATTATTTAACTCATCCCATGGACCATAATTAATTTCAGCATAACTCTTAAGATTTGGATCGTCAATTCCCATAAGGAACGCCTCTTTTTCATCAACATTCTCAATCCAGAAAATGTCATCCATAATTGTCGCCGCTTCAAATAAAAGCTTTAACATCTCTTTCTGATTATCGCTTAAATGGGTAATATCCGCTGTTAATTTTACTTTGGCATATTTTTTCATTTCATAAGGCTTTTCCTCTTTTACTTTATTGTTCGAAGAATCACACGATGCAAGAACCACAATCAAGGCAAGAATGGATAGGATAACATTTATCTTTTTCATTTGTTTAAATTTAAACCGTTAATAATTTTGAGAAGGAACAAAGCTAAAGAATATTTTGATGTGCAATTCGGTTTAACCACATCTAACACAATATTGTAAATCATAATTAGTTTTAACTTTGTTAATGAAAAACTGGACTTATTCCATGGATATATACGCTAGAAAGAGAATTTGGAAAATTGTGCTAACTATACTGGGCCTTGTAATCATAGGTTTATCCTTATTCTACACAAGTTTAATAGTTAAGAAATTTGCCACCGAAGAACGCAAGAATGTAAAGTTATGGGCAGAAGCTGTGCAGAGAAAAGCAAATTTGGTTAAGTACACTGAATTTTTGTTTGGACAGCTCCAAGAGCAGGAAAGAGAAAGGGTTGAATTACTTGCAAATGTATATAAGCAGTTGTTGGATGATGATCAATCGGAATTAACGTTTTACCTGGAGGTAATAAAAAATAATAATACAGTTCCTATCATATTGACAAATACCAAGGGAGAAATTATAGAGACCAAAAACCTTGAGACGAGATATGATACCCTAAAAATTCTAGATGGAGAAGCCCTTGATGAGTTTTCTGTTTATGACCCCATATCAGTTCAGTTCTTGCCAACAATGAAGCACTACCTATACTATAAAGACTCTAGGTTTTTCTCCGAATTGAAGAGTGTTTTAAATAACTATGTAACCTCCTTCATGGAGGAAGTGGCTTTAAATTCCTCAAGTGTGCCTGTTATAATAACTGATAGTACTAAGGAGAACGTTATTATGTACGGTAATTTGGCTGAAATTAAAATGTCTGACCCTGCGTATGTAAATGATAAGCTAGAGGAAATGGAGGATGAAAACAACCCCATAATAGTTAATCTTGGAGAACAGGGAATATCCTATATATTTTATCAGGACTCAGAGTTACTTACAATAATCAAATATTTTCCGATTACTCAAATATTGATAATCGCTGTGTTTGCTTTCATTGCTTATTTATTATTTAGCTTCGCAAGAAGATCAGAGCAAAATCGTGTTTGGGCTGGCATGGCAAGAGAAACTGCTCATCAGATAGGAACTCCATTATCATCAATCATGGCGTGGTTAGAGTTATTAAAAATAGAAGGTGCAAACCCTCAACAAGCCGCAGATGAAATTGAGAAAGATATCAAGAGGTTAGATATGATATCGGAAAGGTTTTCCAAAATAGGATCCACACCAACACTTAGCTATGGGAATATTGTAAAAATACTAAACGATAGCATTACATACCTGAGACCTAGAACATCAAAAAAGGTTACATACAACTTAGATTATAATAAAGATAGTGAATTAAGTATTCCAATTAATGGTGCTCTTTTTAGCTGGGTTATTGAGAATCTATGTAAAAATGCCATTGATGCAATGTCAGGTAATGGACTAATTACAATTAAACTAATTGACGATAACAAACATGTTATAATTGACATAAGTGACACGGGAAAAGGCATATCATCCAGTGAGATTAAAGCAATCTTCAATCCTGGATATACAAGTAAGAAAAGAGGTTGGGGACTTGGTTTATCCCTTGCAAAAAGAATTATTAACGATTATCATAAGGGAAAGGTTTTTGTAAAATCTTCGATTGTGGGAAAAGGAACCACTTTTAGGATAATACTTAAGAAACTATAATTGATAATGGTTTTAGCAATCTTAGCCTTATTAGCTCAGTAATAAATATTAATTATATCTTACCAACACTATATTTAATTATTGATGGATAGCATACGAATAGGTATTACAGGCGCAACAGGTCACGTTGGTGTAAATCTTGTTAAAGAATTATGTAAATTAAACAGAAGTGTAAGAATTCTCATTCATAAATCAACTTTTAACTTTAATAACGAAAAAATATCAGAAGTTAAAGGTAGTTTGTTAGACGAGGAATCTTTGTTAGAATTCTGTAAAAATTTGGATGTAGTAATACATTTGGCTGCTGTCATATCTATAGGCCAGGAATCAAAGAAAAAAGTGCATCAAACTAATGTCCTGGGTACAATGAATCTTGTTCAAGCTGCTAAGAAAAGTAAGGTAAAACGATTTATTCACTTTAGCACAATTCATGCTCTGGTGCAAGAACCAATCGACATTCAAATGGATGAAGGTAAGGAGTTGGCAACTAATTCTAAATTAAACTATGAAAGAACAAAAGCCCTATCTGAACAATGGGTGATTAAACAAAATTCACCATCCTTCAATGTAATAAGCTTAAATCCTACGTCGATTATAGGACCAGAAGATCATCAGCCTTCATTAATGGGTGAGTTTTTGATAATGGCATACAAAGGGAAGATACCGGGTATTGTTCCGGGGGGATATAATTGGGTTGATGTAAGAGATGTGGTAATTGCAACCATTAACTGCATTGAAATGGGAAAACCTGGGAACAGATACATACTTGGAGGTAGTTGGGTGAGCATAAAAGAGTTTATCGATCTGTTCTTTTCAGTAAGTGATAAAAACAAAAAACTACCTGTCATTCCAATATGGTTAGCTAGAATTGGCATCCCTTTTATGGGCTTATATTCCATGATAAATGGCTCAAAACCAATTTACACAAGAGAGTCCCTTTCAATTATTCAATCTGGTAATAGAAAAATTTCAAGTGATAAAGCCAAAGCAGATCTAGCATTTAAGCCAAGGCCTCTAAATATTACATTACATGATACATATACTTGGATGAAACAACATAAATTTGTTTAACTATGATTTCGCAAAATTCATTTGATATTATTGTTATTGCATGGATAGGTCTTGCAATCCTTATGGCACCAATATTATTAAAGGTAATAGTTCCATATGGTAGACATAGTTCGAGTAGTTGGGGACCAAAAATAAACAATAGAATAGGATGGTTTTTAATGGAAATACCTGTTATTGTTATTTTTTCCTGGTTATTCTTTAGTGGTAATTCCATAAAATCTGCACCATTATATATAATTTATGGTCTATTTATGATTCATTACATAAACCGAATATTTATATTTCCTCTCAGAATAAAATCCAAGCCCAATCAAATGCCTTTAGTCATAGTTGTTTCGGCAATATTTTTCAATATGATGAATGGATACGTCAATGGATATTGGTTTGGTTATCTAACGCCAGAATACCCTGATGAATGGTTCTATGATCCACGATTTATTATTGGGTTATCTATGTTTATAATTGGAATGATTATAAATGTCTGGTCTGACAATAAACTTATTAATCTCCGAAAAGGAGGTAAAAAAGGATACTATATTCCCAGAGGAGGTTTGTTTGATTATATTTCCTCGCCAAATCTATTTGGAGAAATTATTGAATGGACAGGATGGGCATTAATGAGTTGGTGCCTACCTAGTCTTTCATTTGCAATTTGGACAATGGCAAACCTAATTCCACGAGCAATTGATCACCATAGGTGGTATCATAATAGGTTTGTTGATTATCCCAAGAATAGAAAAGCCATTTTTCCAAAAATTTTATAATGTAAATATTGATGTTTATAAAACCAATAAATTTGCTGCTTCAATTCAGAAACCTGAAATTGTTAAAGTTGATTAAATAATTATTCTCATTTAAACTCAGAATATATCCTCTGATGACACCAAAAGAAGGAACCATATTATCAAGAATAGAATCTCCTGCAGATTTAAAAAATCTCAGCGAACCTGAAATAGTCAAATTATGTCAGGAGCTTAGGGAGTTTATACTGGATGTGGTTTCTGTTCATCCAGGTCATTTGGGGTCCAGTCTTGGAGTTATTGAACTTACTGTTGCTGTGCATAAGGTTTTCAACACACCATACGATAGACTTATTTGGGATGTGGGTCATCAAGCGTATGGACATAAAATTTTAACAGGAAGACGAGATCAGTTTTACACAAACAGACAATATAAAGGTATTGGTGGGTTTCCCATAAGAAGTGAAAGTGAATATGATGCATTTGGAACAGGACATGCTTCAACCTCAATATCTGCGGCATTGGGAATGGCTGAAGCCTCCAAACTAAGGGGAGAGTCAGATCGAAAACATATTGCCATTATCGGCGATGGTGCTCTAACCGGTGGAATGGCGGTTGAAGGAATGAATAATGCAGGCACAACTGAATCTGACATTCTAATTATACTAAATGATAATGGTATATCGATAGATGAAAATGTTGGCTCACTAAAAAATTATTTCTCCCAAATGGCTGGTTCTACCAAATATGACCTTAAAAAATGGAAGGCATTGGGTATAGCCATTAAAAATGCAGATGATTTGAGTAAAAACAAATCATCAATAAAAGGAAAATTTCAAAGAAAAGGTAATCTTTTTGAAGCAATGAATTTTGCATACTTTGGTCCTGTAGATGGTCATGATGTTCAAGGTTTGATTGAGGTTTTAAATGAAATAAAAGGTATTCCAGGACCAAAACTTCTGCACATTATCACAAAGAAAGGTAAGGGATTCAAAAAAGCAGAAGAAGCGCAAACATTATATCATGCTCCTGGTAAATTTGACAGACAAACTGGTGAAATAAACTCGGAAACCAAATCTAAAAATTCCACATACCAAGAGGTTTATGGCAAAACATTGCTTGAACTCGCAACATCAAACGATAAGATAATTGGAATTACTCCGGCTATGCCTACTGGATCCGCCATGAACTATATGAGAGATAAATACCCAAACAGAGTATTTGATGTTGGAATTGCAGAACAGCATGCTGTGACTTTTGCTGCTGGCATTGCCGCAGAAGGATTTAAACCATTTTGCACTATTTATTCAACATTCCTACAACGAGCTTATGATCAGGTTATTCATGATGTTGCACTTCAAAAATTACCTGTTGTATTTGCCATAGATAGAGCAGGCTTAGTAGGGGAAGATGGTGCAACTCATCATGGAGTATTTGATTTAGCATATATGAGCACTGTTCCAGATATGATAGTTTGTGCACCTATGAACGAGATAGAACTTAGGAATTTGATGTTCACTGCATCGACTTATAAAGATGGACCTATTGCTATCCGATATCCAAGAAGGAAAGGAACAATACAAAACTGGGAGACTGACTTGGAAAAGGTCGAAATTGGCAAAGGACGTATCGTTATAGAAGGAAACAAAGTTGCCATACTATCAATTGGTTATGCTGGTAATATTGCAATGGAAGCTATTAATAAACTTAATGAGACAGATATTTTTCCATCTCTAATCGACATGAGATTTATTGCTCCATTGGATACAGAGATATTGCATGAAATTTTTGATAATTATGATCTCATAATTACAGTTGAAGACGGCATTATATCTGGCGGATTGGGAAGTAAAGTAATCACATTTAAAAATAACAATGACTTTACTACAAAAATAGTTACACTAGGAGTTCCTGATAAGTTCATAGGTCATGGAAATGTGGAGACCCTTTATGAAGAGTGTGGTTATGACACTAAGAGTATAATATCTCATATCAACAAATATTACTCCAAGATTAATTAATTTATTGATTGCAAACTCACAATTAAAGACATTAAATTCTTACTTTTAAGTTGCTATTAAGTGATTGCACAAAAGCATATAAATTGTATTTTTGCCAGTTACGACAATATTATAAACAACATTTACATAAGTTACAATGTATAATTATCTAAAAGGGAAACTAGTTGAAAAAACTCCTACCTATGTAGTTATCGACGTTGGAGGAATAGGCTTCATGGTAAATATCTCATTAACAACTTATTCTAAAATTAAGGATCAGGAGAATATTAAACTGTTTACTTATTTTGCTGTTCGTGAAGATGCCCAGGTGCTTTACGGGTTTGCTGATATTAATGAGAGGTTAATCTTTGAAAAATTAATAACTGTTTCTGGAGTTGGAGCTAATACTGCACGACTCATTCTTTCATCATTAACAACTGATGAAGCTTATGACGCAATAGTACAATCTAAAGCCGATGTGCTACAGGGAGTTAAGGGAATTGGGGGTAAAACTGCTCAGAGAATTATTATAGATTTAAAAGATAAACTGATAAAATCAGGTATTGAGCTTGAAAAAATAGACAAAACCCACAATACAATTAGGGAAGAAGCGTTATCAGGATTACTAGTTTTAGGGTTTGCTAAACAATCGGTGGAAAAAGCTCTAGACAAGGTTCTGAAATCAGGTAGCGTTTCTGATGTGGAGGGACTGATAAAAGAGTCTTTAAAAATGATGTAAAAGCTCTGCGTTTGGGTTCGTGGCTATAAATGTAAAGATTTTGATTAGAGATAATATATATATCCTAATAGGTAAAGTTGTTTTTTCATTTTTGGTGGTTACACTATTGCTGATCTCAATCTCAATACAATCACAAAATGTTAATTTTCCAAATAATCAAAATTCTGATACTTCGGAATACAATCTTTTATTCCCCTTCAATGATTTTACAGGTAACCCATACATAGACAAACAAAACACAAGCCCATTATTTTTACAACCACCTGCAAACATCCAAAAAGAGATTATTTATAATCCAGAAACAAATTCCTATGAATTTGTAAATAAAGTTGGTGACTTTTACTACAGACCACCAACAACAATGAGCTTTGATGAATATCAAAATTATGAATTAGAAAAAGATGTTTCTGATTATTGGAACGAAAGAAACCAAACAGCAGGTACTGCAGAGGGTGAGAGGTTGATACCAAAGATTTATGTAGGTGGAGAAGCCTTTGACAGAATATTCGGAAGCAATACCATTGATATCAGACCACAAGGTTCAGCAGAGGTAAGTTTTGGTATTTTGTCCACAAAAAGAGATGATCCAGCTCTGGATGTGCGGCAGCGCAAAACCACAAATTTTGATTTCGATATGAAGATTCAAATGAACGTGGTTGCAAAGATTGGAGATAAGATCGAATTTAAGGCAAACTACAATACAGAATCTTCCTTTGACTTTGAGAACACTCTAAAACTAAAGTACGAAGGCAAAGAGGATGAAATAATAAAACTCATTGAGGCAGGTAATGTAAGCCTACCGCTGAGCTCTACACTCATTAGTGGAAGCCAAAGTTTATTTGGTGTTAAAACAGAATTGCAATTTGGAAAAACACACATTACAGCGATATTCTCTCAACAACAAAGCGAAACCAAAAATATAACCGTTGAAGGAGGTGCCCAAACCCAAAGGTTTAAACTCACAGCGCTTGATTATGAGCAAAACAAACACTTTTTCTTTGCACATACCTTTAGAGATAATTATTCAAAAGCTCTTTCTCAATTACCAATTATAGCATCGGATGTTAACATTACAAAACTAGAAGTATGGGTAACAAATATTGGAGCTGCCACAGAAGAAAATAGAAATATAGTTGCATTCACAGATCTTGGCACAGGTATACAAGAAGATATATACAGTCCATATATTTATGCTTTACCCGGCGGAAAAAAGCCATCAAATTACTCAAATAGTTTGATGGGTAGTATGGATACCAATCAAATACGACGTATTAGCACTGTAACAAATTACCTTAGCGGAGACCCCCTTAGAATTGGAAAAACAGGATATTTTGTTGCTGGCGAGGACTATGTGAAGCTTGAGAATGCACGTAAACTAAGAGAATCTGAGTATAACATGAATAGAAAACTAGGGTTCTTGTCATTGAATACAACACTATCTTCTGATCAAGTCTTAGCAGTGGCATATCAATATACGGTAATAGGAAGTGATAGCGTTTATCAAGTTGGTGAATTCTCGGATCAAGGAATTGTTGCGCCAGCTAACATAGTTGTTAAACTTCTAAAAAGTAATACCCTCAATACAAACATGCCAATGTGGGATTTGATGATGAAAAACGTCTACTCAATTGGTGCATATCAGGTGCAGAAACAGAATTTTATGTTTAACATATTGTACTCTGGAAACCAGCAAGGAGTGCCTACGGGATATTTTACCCAAGGACCTGCAGATGTCACAGGGGTTCCTTTGGTACACTTATTTGGGATGGATAATTTAGATAATCAGCTAAACCCAATTCCTGGTGGAGATGGAATATTTGACTTCATTGATGGAGCAACAATTAATGGAGGTACAATACAAGCCTCCAATGGTAGAATATTTTTCACCAATATTGAACCTTTTGGAAGTTACATCAGAGACTCCTTATTTCCAAATGATCCTGATTATGCAAACATGTATGCCTACGATTCCTTATATTCAATGACAAAGGCAGGTGCTGAGCAATTTCCAGACAAAAACAGATTTCTTTTGGAAGGTATGTATAGCTCCTCTGGAGGTGCCGACATTAGTTTAAATGCATTGAACGTACCTCAGGGATCGGTTAAGGTTACAGCAGGGGGAGTTCCTCTTGTGGAAAATGTAGATTATACTGTTGACTATACTTTGGGACGAGTTAAGATTATTAATGATGGTATTATGAACTCCGGGGTGCCTATCAATGTCTCTCTGGAAAGTAATTCAATGTTCAATATCCAGCAAAAACGAATGATGGGTATACACGTCGATCATGAAGTCAATAAGGATTTTCACATAGGTGGTACACTTTTAAACCTTCATGAACGACCTCTCACTCAAAAAGTAAACTATGGTGATGATCCCATATCAAATACTATGTGGGGCGTAGACATGAGTTATAGAACCGAATCAAGGTGGCTAACAAAAATGATTGATAAGCTACCTGGAATATCTACAAAAGAGGTAAGTCAATTAAACATTGATGGAGAATTTGCACAATTCATACCAGGACATAGTAAGGCAATTGGATCATCAGGCACATCCTATATCGATGATTTTGAAGGAGCATCTTCATCAATAGATCTAAAAAATACAAATATGTGGTTCCTTGCTAGTACACCCCAAGGTCAACCAAATATTTTTCCGGAAGCACAAGTATCGGATACATCACTGATAAATAAGTATGCATATGGAAAGAACCGTGCGAAATTTGCATGGTATATAATTGATCCATTATTTTATGATGTAAGAGGAGGTTTTCGTCCAGCAAATGTTGATAAAAATGAAATCTCTAAGAACTCTGTTCGTCAAGTTTTTCAAAAAGAGGTTTTCCCAAATAAAGACTATAACCTTAATAATATACCAACAAATATTGCCGTACTGAATCTCTCCTACTTCCCCACAGAAAAAGGATCCTATAATTTTGATGTTGAACCAAACAATTATTCAGATGGTATAGATGAAGAAGGGTTACTAGAAAACCCTGTATCAAGATGGGGTGGTATGATGAGAGAAATCGAAACATCTGACTTTGAGGCAGCAAACATTGAATACATAGAATTTTGGATGATGGATCCATTCACTGAAGATCCAGATAACAAAGGGGAGCTTTATATTAACCTTGGTGAAATATCAGAGGATATTCTAAAGGATGGGAGAAAGAGTTATGAGAATGGGTTACCAACCTCATCGGTTGTAGAAAATGTTGATACAACTATTTGGGGCCGAATACCTTCTTTACAAGCATTAGTTGAATCATTCAGTAGTCTGGGCGGCAGTCGTGAATTTCAGGACGTAGGCTACGACGGACTATTAGGTAATCCGAATACAACAGATAATGGTGATGAACAAACTTTCTATAAATCAACATACCTCGACGTAATTAGAAATAAATATGGTGCTAACTCGAATGCATATCTGAATTCACTTGAAGATCCTTCCTTTGATGATTACCATTATTTTAGAGGATCTGATTATGATCAGGAAGCAAAATATTCAAGTGTAACCGAAAGATATAAGAAATACAACAATTCTGAAGGTAACTCACCAACAGATGGTCAAAACCCTGAAGCATATCCAACCGCGGCAACTAATTTGCCAAATGTTGAGGATATCAACCGTGATAATACACTAAGTGAATCTGAAAGGTATTTTCAATACAAGGTTGATTTGGATCCCAATAAAATGGAAGTGGGGCAAAACTATATAACAGATGTATTTGAAGCCCAAGATATCAAGCTAGCAAATGGTGACCTAACAAGTGTTAATTGGTATCAGTTTAAAATTCCAATACAAAATCCTGATGAAATAATTGGTAACATAAACGATTTTCGTTCAATTCGGTTCATGAGAATGTTCATGAAAGAATTTGAAAAACCCATTGTTGTGAGATTTGCAACTTTTGAACTTGTCAGAGGAGAATGGAGAAGATATAATTATCCAATACTTGAACCCGGAGATTACCCTACTGGAGATTATGGGAACGAAACTAATTTCACAGTGGCAACAGTTAATATTGAAGAAAATGGAAAACGTGAACCCGTTCCTTACGTTATTCCTCCAGGCATAGAACGTGAATCAAACTTCGGAACAACAAGTTATGTGCTTCAGAATGAGCAATCCATTGAACTAACCACAGCAAATCTGTTTGATGGAGATGCAAGGGGTGTATTTAAGACTACGGATTTTGACTTTAGACAATACAAACGTTTAAAGATGTTTGTGCATGCCGAAAAGATGAAGGTTGAAGAAGACTTAAATTACGGTGACCTAACTGCCTTCATAAGAATAGGGGCAGATTTCACAGACAATTACTATGAGTATGAAGTGCCACTTGAGTTTACCGAATGGTTTACAACTGCAAACGATGTGGATAGTATTTGGCCAGAAGTAAATAATTTTGACATTGAATTGCAACAACTTGTGACGATTAAGCAAAATAGGAATGTGGCAATGAGAGATCCCAATAGCCAATTTAGACTTGATAAACCTTACACTGAATATGTTGGCAAAAATAAAATAACAGTACTTGGTAGTCCTAGTATCAGCGATGTAAAGGGAATTTTATTGGGTGTTAGAAACCCTAAACAACGTAGTGTAACCGATGACGACGGATCGGACAAGAGTGCAATACTTTGGTTTGATGAACTCAGACTCACAGACTTCAATAATCATGCTGGATGGGCGGCTACAGGAAGGGTTGAAGCTACTCTAGCAGATCTTGGTAGAGTTGTTGTAACTAGCTCACATAGCTCAGCCGGATTTGCAAGTATCGAGAAAAAAATTAGCCAGATACCGCTTGAACATGTTACCAACTTTATGGTGTCAACTGATTTGGACATGGGTAAGTTTTTTGGTGAAAATGCCGGTGTTAGGATCCCCGTTCATTATGATTATGCATTAACAACAATAACACCAGAATATAATCCGCTAGCCCCAGATGTTCTTTTAGAGGATGATCTTGATACTTATGTAGAAAAACAAAAGCGTGACTCAGTGCGCAGATTAGTTATTGATAAAACTGTTCGTCAAAATTTTAATTTGATGAATGTACGGAAGGATAGGGTTGGTACCAATAAGAAACAACGAGTATATGATATTGAAAACTTTGATGCTTCCTTTGCATATTCACAAGACAAGCACAGAGATATAGATTTTGAGTATGATGATCAAAACCAATATCGAGGTGGCTTGGGATATAATTTCAATCCAAAGCCTAAAAATTACAAGCCACTAAGCAAGGTAAAAGCTCTTAATAGTAAACATCTCAGACTACTTAAAGATTTTAACTTTTATCTATTACCAAAAACTTTCAGCTTCAGAACTGATATGGATAGGAGTATTAGAAAGATGCTTTATAGAGATAAGAGTATTGGTGATATTATAATAAAGCCAACGATTGATCGAATATGGACATGGAACAGAGATTATGATTTGAAATATGACTTTTCCAAGTCATTAATTTTTGAATTTGCAGCAGGGGCCAATGCATTTATTAAAGAACCAACCATATACCCTGATAAAAGTACCCAAGAATGGGAGGAATACAAACAAGAAGTGTGGAATGACATCACATCAGGTGGTACCATGCAACGATATAATCAGTCGTTCAAAGTAACATATAATTTGCCTTTTAAAAAGATTCCTCTTCTGGATTGGGTTACCGTTGCATTAAGTTATCAAGCAGTTTATAAATGGACAGCATCACCAACATCCATACAATTGAGAATGGGAAATACCATAGAGAATTCTAATCAGAAGCAATTAAATGGTAAGTTAGATCTCAAAACACTTTACAACAAGGTTCCTTACTTCAAAAAGCTTACTGCTCCAAAAAGAGGAGGTTCTGGACGGCCATCATCAAGACTTAGAGGCGGTGCTCCTCCTCCACCGGATGATACCAATGATACTATAGAAAAACCCAGAGTTAATTATGCCAAGATAATTGGAGAAACAGTTGTTAAAACGTTACTCTCAATAAAGGGAGGTTCATTAACTTATAGCTCAGGATATGGGATGGTGCTTCCAGGGTTTAATCAGGAGCCAG
The DNA here is from genome assembly GCA_018661505.1 of Lentimicrobiaceae bacterium. Lineage (GTDB taxonomy): Bacteria > Bacteroidota > Bacteroidia > Bacteroidales > F082. Next base: position 17,303 of record JABJIE010000017.1, on the reverse strand, counting down.
AATTAATGGGTGTGAACCTAGCAACATCAGCCCCAGGACTTGGGTTTGTTTTTGGAGATCAAAGGGATATTAAATGGGATGCTGCTGCAGATGGATGGATAACTGCAGATACCATTCTAAATAATCCATATATGAGAAAATCAACAGAATCAATGTCTTACAAAATTAATGCTGACTTTTTAGGTGCCATTAAGATAGATATTGATGGAGACAGAATATATGCCAGTAATTATCAATCTTATTTCCGAAATGGAAGCAGTGATATAAATAACCCGGTATTTCAAGAGTTTACCCCAATGGATGGAGGAAATTTCAGTGTTTCATATTCAATCATAAAAACATCATTTGAGAAGTCTGATTCAGCAAATATCTCAGGTACATTTGCAACTTTCCTTGAATCAAGAAAAGAAGTCGCATACAGATTAGCAAACAATAATAATTCTTGGGATGGTGAAGAGGTATACGATAGTTTAGCTGGTAGTTTATATCCAAGAGGATACACCTCTACTTCACAACCAGTATTATACTATGCTTTTCTCTCCGCTTATTCGGGAGAATCAACCTCACAGGTAAATATAAAAAACCCTTTTCCAACATTTCCTCTTCCAAACTGGCGAGTAACATTTAATGGGCTAACTAAAATTAAAGCTGTTGGAAAATTATTTAGATCTGTCAATATTACTCATGGTTATAGGTCAATGTTGAGCATATCATCATGGACAACAAATGTTAACTTTAAACCAGAAGATCCAGGCTTGACATTTCCTAATTCTTACAACTATATCACAAAATATGATATTGGAATTGTTTCAATTATGGAGCAATATAGTCCACTTATTGGTGTTGACATTACCATGCACAATAGTCTTTCCGCCAAGGTTGAATTTAAGAAATCTAGAAAACTTGACCTTAGCTTTGTTAACAACCAGCTCACTGAGGTGACTGGAAATGAAGTTGTTGTTGGTATGGGTTATAGGATTAAAAACCTCAATTTTACCATCGGAAATATGTCAGGAAGTAGTAACAAGAATAAAAATTTCAAAAGTGATTTAAACTTGAAGTTTGACTTTGGAATAAGAGATAATAAAACAACCTTACGAAGAATTGATGAGGTTAATAATCAGATTTCGGCTGGTGCTAAACAATTTACCTTAAACTTTGCGGCGGATTATATGCTAAGTCAAAGTATACAGCTCAAATTCTACTATAATTGGACCAGTAGTAATCCATACGTATCTAATCAAATGCCGAATGCTACCACAAGTGGTGGATTTAGCTTAAGATTTAACCTTGCACAATAATATCTGGCTCTATTAGTCTTATTTGTAACGATTATAATTTTTGTAAAAAATTGTAAATACTTGGTTTCTTGGGCAAAAAATAATTTAATTTTGACGATGTAATATTTAAAACTAATATGATGAATATCCCGGATAATTTACTTTACACTGAAGATCACGAATGGGTTAAAATAGATGGTGATTATGCTTTTATGGGTGTTACTGACTACGCTCAAAAAGAGCTTGGTGATATAGTATTTGTTGAAGTTGAAACCCAGGGTGAAGAACTTGATAAAGGCGAATCATTTGGAACAATCGAGGCTGTGAAAACTGTTTCAGACTTGTTCATGCCCATTGGAGGCACTATTATTGAGTTCAATGAAGAATTAGAATCCGATCCCGAAGCCATAAACAAGGATGCATATGGTAATGGTTGGATAATTAAAATACAAATGACAGATAAATCAGAATTAGATAATTTATTAGATAAGGATGCATATGCATCAATCATTGACGCATAAAGATTTATGCTATTAAGGAGACTTCTGCCATCAATAGCATGGGCAATTGCCATACTGGTTTTGATGGGATTGCCTGGCAACTACTTCCCAAAAGTAGTTTCATTTTGGCATTGGTTATCATACGACAAGCTAATTCATTTATTTATTTTTGGTGTGCAGGCGGTGTTAGTAATACATGGATTTAGAGTTCAAAATTTATCTGGAGAAAAGCAATTATCAAATGTTGTAGGTATTTTTCTTGCCGTTACAATTTTTGCTGGTATTACTGAGTTACTACAGTCCTTTGTTTTTTATGGCAGACATGGTAACGTTTATGATTTCTTAGCTGATGTTTGTGGCATTATTATTGGATTCTTGATATATTATTGGCTTTACTTTAAAAAGAAACAAAAGTCCAATTAGCTATTGCATAATTTATTAATTTAGCCAAATTATACTTGGTAACATAAACACATTAAAAAATGGAAGCCAGAAAGACCAAAGAGGCAGATCTTGAAAGAAAAAAACCTTATTTCTTTGAAATCGGCCTAATAATAGCACTTTTAGTTGTACTTGTAGCTTTTGAATATAAAAACTACGACAAGATTACCATTGATCTTGCCTCAAGAGCAATCGATGATACACCTGAAGAAATCATTCCGATTACTGAGCAAAAAGTTAAGCCACCGCCGCCGCCGCCGCCTAAGCAAGTAACAAAAATTACTATTGTTGAAGATGATGTTGAGGTTGAAGATGAAATAGACATCGATGTTGATGCTGATGATGATACAGAGATGGAGGAATATATTCCCATCGATGACGATGAGGAAATATTAGAGGCTGAGATTTTCACTGTTGTGGAGGCAATGCCTGAATTCCCTGGTGGAATGGGTAAGCTTATGGCATACCTAGGAAACAATATTAAATATCCTCCTTTTGCCAAGGAAACAAATATTCAAGGCCGAGTATTTATAAACTTTGTGGTAGAGCCAAATGGAAGCATTTCAAATGTTAAGGTACTTAGGGGTATCGGAGGTGGATGCGATGAGGAAGCCATAAGGGTTGTTGAGAGTATGCCAAACTGGAAACCCGGTATGCAGAGAGGTAAACCTGTTAGGGTTAGCTATAATCTGCCTGTGAAGTTTACTCTTCAATAAGATTTATATTAAAATCTATATGAAGCTGTTGCGTTCGGGTAACAGCTTTTTTTTTGTCCATATACCAATAAAAAAAGCTATCCGAGTTGGATAGCTTTAATGAGTTTGGTTTAAGGTATTGCAACTATCCGAAAGATAGTATTGTATTTTCAATTATATCCATAGCTTCTGCAAATTGTTCCTCAGTAATAACCAAAGGTGGAGCAAACCTAATTATATGTTCATGAGTTGGCTTAGCTAAAACTCCATTCTCTGCCATTTTCATGCAAACATCCATTGCAGTTTTACCATCTTTTGGTTTTATAATTACAGCATTTAAAAGTCCCTTGCCTCTTATTATATCAATCATATCAGAATCTATTGACGCCATTCTTTCACGGAACACTTTACCTAATTTTTCTGCATTTTCTGCAAGACCTTCATCTTCAACAACCTTAAGTGCTGCGATGGCAACTCTAGCTGCAACAGGGTTTCCTCCAAAAGTTGATCCATGTTGACCTGGCTTTATTGTCAACATAATTTCATCATCAGCCAAAACAGCAGAAACAGGGTATGCACCTCCTGAGAGGGCCTTCCCAAGAATAAGAATATCTGGGTGAACATTTTCATAATCACATGCTAACATTCTGCCTGTGCGTGCGATACCAGTCTGCACCTCATCTGCAATAAATAAAACGTTATTATCCTTACACATGTTGGAGGCTTTTTTTAGATACCCATCATCTGGAACAACAACACCAGCTTCTCCTTGAATTGGTTCCACAAGAAAAGCCGCAACATTAGGGTCTTCCAATGCTACTTCAAGCGCATTTAAATCGTTGTATGGAATTACAATAAAACCAGGTGTATAGGGACCAAAATTTGCTTTAGATTCAGGATCGGTTGACATTGATATGATAGATATGGTGCGACCATGGAAATTGTCAGCACAAACAATAATTTTAGCCATATCGTGCTCTACGCCTTTCACATCATATGCCCATCTACGAGCAAGCTTTATTGCAGTTTCATCAGCTTCAGCCCCCGTATTCATAGGTAATACTTTATCATATCCAAATAATTCAGTAATATATTTCTCATAAAGACCTAATGCATCGTTGTGGAAACCTCTTGATGTAAGCGTTAGTGTTCTTGCCTGTTCAGTCATGGCTCCAATAATTTTCGGATGACAATGGCCTTGGTTTATTGCTGAATATGCTGAAAGGAAATCAAAATATTCTTTACACTCAAGATCCCATACTTTAGCTCCTTCTCCTTTTGATAATACTATTGGTAAAGGATGATAATTATGTGCACCATACTTATACTCGAGATCCATTGCCTTTTTTGATGTTAATATATCTGCCATTAGTTGATGTTTTATTTGGTTGGTTTGAAATGAAAAATTATGAGCAAAATTAGGGCTTTTCTTCTATCAAAAAAAGCAATTTAGTATTTGTAATGTATTATTTATGAACTTTTAACGTCCCAATTAGAATAACCATACCAGTATGTGGTATTATGATGTCATATAATTACAACAAATGTCTGAATGGCAATAAAATCCACTCAAAAAATTTATTGATAAGTGGTCTTTTTTTCCAGTTTTCATAATTAAATAGTTTTGAATCTGAAATGGTTATTTCCACATGTTTGCTAATTTGCTGAGCGATGGATTCGTTATTACCGATTAGCATAATTTCATACATGTACCTAAAACTTCTGTAATCGAAATTTGACGACCCAATTGCAAATGTTTTTTTGTCCACTAACAATAATTTAGCATGAAGATTATTCATTTCATAAAATAAAATATTCACACCTGATTTATATAATACTCCAAAGTATTTATTTCTTAGAATATCTATTAGTGTTACATCAGAATGTCTTGGTAATATTATATTTACTTCAACTCCACGCTGGGCCGCATCCATAAGTGCCCTGCGTAATAAAAATCCCGGAAGAAAGTATGGAGTTTCAATATTAATCATAGATTTAGCTTCCTTGATTAAACCAATGAATTTATTGTTTATTTGTTTTCTGGTTATTGATGGAACATCCCTAATTATTTCAAAAGTACCATGATTTACTCGCTTTGAATTTGATGGATTATTAAAGATATACTTATTATAATTTTTAAAATCCTCATCGAATAGTTTTGAAAAGGTGACTGTGATATCACTTTGCATCCTCAGAACAGATTCTCGCCAGTTCATATTATATCCCGTCAAATTTGACGATCCAATATAACTCACACAATCATCAATTAACAATAATTTTCGATGATTTCTTCTATGACCACGTGTAAATATATCAGAGTTAAATTTTATTTTCTCAAAAAACCTTACCTCACCTCCATGCTTTATGAGATCACTAAAATATTCATTATCAACAGGACCTGCACCCCAATAATCTATCAGTAATTTTACTTTTACACCTTCGTTAGCTTTTCTGGTTAAGGCTCTTTTGAACCTTTCTCCAATCTCATCTTTTCCAATCCTAAATGTTTCAATAAAAATATAATCTTTAGCGTTTTCTATATCCTCAATCATTTCGTTGTAATAACTCAGCGGCTCACTAAAAAGATGATATTGTTCATTTATTTTCACAAAAATGGTATCTACTGGGATTTTTTAAAATGTTTATCTGATATAGCAAAGTAAAAATAACAAAAAATTAAGTGAATTACTGCTGTTGATGTACAAATTCTTTATTTGATTGACCGCCAAATCAAAAACCAAAATTTGAAGCTGCATCAATTAGTTCGTATCTTTGTATAAAAATTATAGGTTATGATAAAATCCATGACTGGATATGGTAAGTCATCTGTTTCGATTGAAAATAGATCTATTACAGTAGAAATACGTACGCTCAACAGCAAACAGTTGGACATAAATCTTAGGTTGCCTCAGAACCTAAAGGAAAAAGAGATTAACATTCGAAAAATGATTTCCAATGCATTAATAAGAGGAAAAATCGATGTTGGAATAACTCTAGATAATAATTCTGCCGATGAGGCTCCAGTAATTGATAAGGATATGGCAAAGCATTACCATAAAGAGTTACTTAAACTATCCGATTCATTGAAAATAGATAGTACATCAGATTTTTTAGAACTTGTGGTAAAGATGCCTGATGTTTTCACTCAAAGAGAGAAGGCTATAAATGAGAATGATAGCCTACAATTCGAGAAATGTATTGAAAAAGCCGTTGAAGCTGTTGATAATTCGCGAATTAAAGAAGGAGCCGATCTGGAAGAAGATTTTAAGATGAGAATTGATAACATTCTCAATTTACTTGAAGAGGTAAACAATTACGACAAAAATAGAATCGAAAGAATACGTAATAGAATTAAGGGAAACATTGCAAAATTTGCAAATGACCCCGAAATGGATCAAAACAGAATTGAACAAGAAATTATATACTACATAGAAAAGCTCGATATTACTGAGGAACAAGTACGGTTAAAAAATAACTGCAAGTATTTTTTGGAAAACCTTAATAATGAAAAATCATCCGGAAAGAAACTTGGATTTATAACTCAGGAAATAGGTCGTGAAATAAACACTCTTGGCTCCAAAGCTAATGACTCTGATCTACAAAGAATTGTGGTGTTAATGAAAGATGAACTTGAGAAAATAAAAGAACAACTGTTCAATATCTTATAATCATGGAAAGTAAAGGAAAACTTCTTATATTTTCTGCTCCATCGGGTGCTGGAAAAACAACCTTGGTTCACCATATAATGCACTCGATAAAAAAACTATCATTCTCCATTTCAGCTACAAGTAGGCCAAAGCGAGGTAATGAAGTTGATGGAAAAGAGTATTACTTTCTGAGTGTAGATGATTTTCGCAAGAAAATAGCTAATGATGAATTTGTGGAGTGGGAAGAAGTATACGATGGTAAATATTACGGAACATTAAAGTCGGAAGTTGATAGAATCACTAACCTTGGAGACAATGTTGTTTTTGATGTTGATGTAGTTGGAGGCCTAAATATAAAAAAGATATATGGAGACAAGGCATTAGCTGTATTTATTATGCCCCCTAATATTGATGAATTAGATAAAAGGTTAATAAACAGAAACACAGACAGTAAGCATGATATTGAAACACGTATCAGTAAGGCAAAATACGAACTAACGTTTGCAGATAAATTTGATATCTCTATTATAAATGATGATTTGGAAATTGCCAAAAAGGAAGCCATGGAAATAGTATCAGATTTTGTAAATAAATAGGAAAATGAAAGCTGTATTACTCAAAGCTTATAATAAAAATATCATAAGAGCAATGCTAGGGCTTAGTATTGAAGAAAGAGAAGTCCCCAAACCTGATAATGATGATGTTATAATAAAGGTTCACGCTGCTCCTGTTAACCCATCTGACATAGCATTTATTCAGGGTGCATATAATATTGTTAAGTCTTTACCTGCAATACCAGGTTTTGAAGCATCAGGTGTTATCGTGAATGGTGGTGATAATAAAAAGCATCTAATTGGTAAGAAAGTTAGTTGTTTTATTCAAGACAATGGCTCGGGTACCTGGTCAGAATACATCTTAGCAAAATCCGATGATATCATAATACTGCATGATGATATGGATATGAATCAAGCTGCTTGTTTTACTGTAAACCCATTTACTGCTTGGGGAATGCTTTCACTTGCAATAGATAAAAAAGCAAATGCAATAATTCAAAATGCATCAGGAGGCCAAGTTGCAACATTTATTCGCGAATTAGCCTATGATAATAATATTGATGTGATTGATATTGTTAGAAAAGAAAAAACAAGTTCTCTATTAAAATCTCTTGGAGCAAAACATGTATTGGTTGAAACCGATGATAATTTTATGACTAATCTTACGGAAATAACCAATGATCTGAAACCAATTGTAGCATACGATGCAGTGGGAGGTCAGCTAGCTGGCCAAATGTTTAATAGTTTGTCTAATGATGGTGAAATGGTTGTTTATGGTGGCCTTTCGGGTAAAAATATAATAGATATAAATACCATGGATATAATTTTCAACAACAAAACAGTATCTGGATTTAATCTCATTGATTGGAAAGATGAAATTGGAAAAGATGAATTCAATAGAATTTCAGGTTTATTGCAGAAAAAAATTATCTCGGGAAGCCTACAAACAAAGATAAACGAGAAAATTTCTTATGATAATATTATAAAAGGTCTAAGGACATATATTTCTGATATGAGCAACGGAAAGTTATTAATTGTTCCAAACAATGAGTAAGAGGTTAAATAGCATAAAAACAGGTTTGTTGTTTGGATCATTTAATCCCATTCATAATGGTCATCTTATTTTGGCAAACTACATGGTTGAATTTACAGACCTTGATGAGGTATGGTTTGTAGTATCACCACAAAACCCATTAAAGGATAAAAAGAGTCTCTTGGCAGACTACCATAGATTAGCACTTGTGCGTATGGCAATAGAAGACAATAACAATATAAAAGTTAGTAACATTGAGTTTAAGATGCCAAAACCCTCCTTTACAATTGATACACTTGCATGGCTTCAAGATTCAAACTCTGATAGACAATTTATATTGATATGCGGGACGGATATATTTAAAAATTTCCATAAGTGGAAGAATTATAATGAAATCTTAAATCAATATAGTATATATACTTATCCTAGACCTGGATTTACTCTGGGCAAATATTCCGATAATACGTCGATAAAGTTATATAACGCACCTTTAATGGAGATTTCATCAAGTTTTATAAGAGAAGGTATAAAGAAAGGGAAAAACATGGAATTCTGGATGCCAGCTAAAGTATATAAGTACATGAAAGAGATGCACTTTTACGAAAAATAGCAAAAAGCTAAATATTTACTTTTCATAAAACTCAATCACCTTTTGGCAGATCATATCAACAATCTCAAGTGGTAATTCATAAAATAAAGGAAGCCTTATAAGACGATCAGCAAATTTTTGTGTGTTTAATAATGGCTTACCATCATATTTATCCTTGTAATAGGGGCTTTTATGTAGTGGAAGATAATGAAATACTGCCTGTATCTTTTTGCTATTAAGATATTTAAGTAAATTATTTCTTTCTGATTTACTACTTGTAATCAGGTAAAACACATGACCATTATTAGTGGCATAATCATTAATTAACGGCAACTCAATGCTACCATCGTTTGCTAGTGCTTTAAGATTAGATTCATACCTATGCCATATGTTTATTCGTGTTTGTTGAATATCTTCTAAATGATTTAATTGAGCATATAGAAATGCTGCTATCATATCAGAAGGATTGTAAGATGAGCCAACATCCACCCATTCATATTTACTAATCTCACCACGAGAAAATGCAGACCTATTGGTTCCCTTTTCCCATATAATTTCAGCTCTGGGTATAAAATTCTCATCATTAACAACCAACATACCTCCTTCGCCACTACTTATATTCTTTGTTTCATGGAATGAACAAGTAGAAAAGTGGCCAAAACTTCCAAGTGGTTTACCCTTATAGTATGAATCTATTGAATGAGCAGTATCCTCTAATAATATAAGGTCATATTTTTCTGCCAAGTAAACAGCTTTATCCATATCTACTGCCACCCCACCATAATGCATTACCATAAGGACCTTCGTTCTATCATTAATTAATTCTTCGGCATGATCAAGATCTATGTTTGGATGATTTGGAAGACTATCAGCAAAAGCTATGGATGCTCCTCTCAGTATAAATGGGCTTGTTGTACTTACAAAGGTATAAGATGGCATAATAATTTCATCACCATCATTTAAATTCATAAGAATTGCTGCCATCTCCATGGCATCTGTACATGAGCTTGTTAGAAATACCTTCTTGAACCCATACTTCCTTTCAAAGTAAGTGTGGCATTTTTGGGTATATATTCCATTACTCGAAATATGTCCGAATGAAGCTGCGCTGGTAATGTTTTGAATTTCCTTACCAGTAAACCAAGGTTTATTAAATGGAATCTTCACGAGATAAAAATACTGCTTTTCAATGATATATTAAACAAATCATGTCCAACAGAAGACATCGTGATTTTATACGATATCCATAAAGGAATGATTATTATTTAATTAATAGCTTATGATTGTTATGTGCATTTCTGCTTGAAAGCGATAAAAGATAGGTTCCAGCTTTATAGTTTGAAATATCAATGCTTAATTTATTACTACCACTGTTAATATTTTCATCTTTTTGGTAAATAGTTCTTCCATTCATATCTAAAATCTTAATCTTTAGAGTCATCTCTTCCTTAGATTCAAGAGAAATATTTACCTTATTAGTTGATGGAATTGGGTAGATGTCTAATTTATCATCAGTAAATAATTCGTTTACTCCTACAAATGAAAATTCAAATTCCTGATCTGACATTATATTACCGATTAGATCTCGAACATTTTTTACTGTAAGGATATATGAATCATCTATCATTGAAGACACGGTTAAATTGACCTGTGCTTTGTTAAATGAGTGTTGAGATATTGATTCAATAATAACCCCTTTATCAATTGAGTAATTGTTCATGTCTTCACCAGAAGCTGCTTCTACTTGTTCATCAAACATTACTCTTATGTTTGTGCTTATTACGGGGATAACTTCTATAACCACAGGACCATTTAAATCCTGGGAGCTAACCACATCATTTTCATACCTAAGTTCTATTTTCCATTCATCAAAATCATAGTTCATAGGTCCTTGTATATCATAAACAAAGCCTTTGATGGGATTATATTCAAAGATATTTGTATTGTGTATATTCAATGAGCCGGAGCCATCATTAACCTTCCACATATAATAATTTGACTGATAATTTTCATCCGTACAAGTTGCTCCTGTAACTTTCACAATTATACTCTCATGACCTTCTTCAATACTACCAGTTTCTGAAACAACAGGTTCTGGTAATTGATTATTGGATGAGATAAAATAATAATCCGTGAGATTAGACATCTCTGTTTTACCATAATATTCGCTAATCTCTCCAGTAACAATTACACTATCTCCAATGGATGGATTTCGACCAGATTCATAAATAAATAAGCCATTCCATAACCCAGTTCCGTTCTGAATGAAGTAGGAAGTTCCAAAATTACCGGTAACAACTCCAGTTGTACTAACAACCTGGCCGCTATATGGTGAATCTTCTTGTTGCCCTTGAATATCGTATATTGAAACCAGCTCACCAGTAAATATTTTTGGAACATAGAAATTATATACTACTGATGATTTTTGATTTGTTCCATCATCAGCATAAATTCTATAAAATATTGTAGCACCTTCAGGTTGACCTGGCATTTCACCTATAAAGTAATTACCCATATCTGACATCGGAACCTCATTTACCAAATCATTATAAGTAGACCCCCAAAGTATTTTTGCTTCTGACACATTTCCAGAAGATGAGACTATTTCAGCACTAATTTGAAGTGGAGTATTGGAAACCACTATTTCTGTTTCTAAGCTAATATTATCAATGGAGATTGGATTTAATGTTCCATCTCCCCATATGAGGTCTATCCACTCAGGGTTGTCTATAAATGGATTTCTGTTATTCTGAAAAGACTCAATTACATTATTTCTATTGCGCTCAAAGTCATCAGGCGGATCCATTTGATTCCATTGAACTAATGTGGTTAACTTGCCATGCTGAGCATTTGGATATGAATGGTTATTATTAACTACTTCTAAATCTATTTCTCCATCTCCACCTTCGTATCTAGTAGCCATATAAAAAATAATTCTAGCAATATCTCCCTTTACCTCATCTCTTGCTTCCCATGTAGAATCCGTGTAATAACAGTTAGTTGCTATGTCATTTGGAATTCCACCATTATCAAAATCCTTATTCCCCTTAGCGCTATTAACGGCAGCAGCAGATGGTTTAAGATTATGCACATCACTATACATTGGCAACCAGTCTGCAAAATTACCATGAGACTTTGCCCAAACATGTTCTCTATTCAATGTTAGTCCTCCTGTACCATAGTCGCTATTATCATGAGAGAAACCTGTATAAACTTGAATAACATTATCCGGATTATCAGGATCAGCATCGCTTAACTTAAAGATATATTTAGCCGAATGGTATGAAAATACCGTATGACCTTTTATAATATTGTGAAGTGATGACTTTAAATCATCTCCTTGTTTTCCTTCCACACCATCATAATATCCAGTTAATTGGGAAAATACTGATGATGAAAAAAGTAAAATTGAAAGAATAGTTATTATTTTATTCATTATTTTTTATTGATGTTTATACAAATAGATAATTATTAATCGAAATAGTTGCATTGAATGGTAAAGTATTAGAAATTAATTCTCAATGAAAGATTAAATCGTCTACCCATACCCATAAAAACACTAGCTGAGTTAGCATTGAAACCATTTGTTGCAAGGCTCAAATATGAATCATTATTTTGGGCATCAGTAACATATACTCCATCTAATGCATTCAGCACACTTCCTCTGAGGCTAAATCCTATATCCTTGATATACCATGTATATCCAGCATGAAAATCAACCATATAATAATTGGGTATCTTCCATGATTGCCTTGGTGTTCCATCTTCGTTAAATGCCCATGGGTTTCTTTCAGGATCCAAATCCATTGGGTTAAATTCAGCATAATGTTTGCCAAACCAAGTAAATGCACCCGAAACATAGAGGCCTCTGTTTATTTGCCACCTTAAACTTTCTCTATTTTGAAATTGAGCAGCGTCACCAACAAATAATCCTCTGGCATCGAATGGTTTTTTGCCCACAAGTCTACCATCATCATTATATATCAATGCAGTATCTTTGGAGGTCCATTTCCAATCACCCAGAGATAATATACTTTCAAATATTAAATTATCAGTAATTCTAAAGGCAAACTCGAACTCGGCTCCCATATGGCGAGCATTCATATTGTTGATATTAACAGTGTATCTAATATCATTGTTTATGGAGTCGTTAATATATGTTTTCTTGTCGGATGGTTTATTCTCCCACACCGTATAGTAGGTATTTACATTTAATGTAAAACGGGGGTTAACATAGCTGTAGCCCAACTCAATGGCCTTTACTCGTTCATTTTTTATTTCTAAGAACAGTTGATTTTCATAATCAAAAACATTGCTAAATCTTTGAGCCTTTGACAGGTAACCCAAGTTCATGAATACATTCATGGTTTCATTTAGGTTATAATTAACACCTCCCTTAAGAGTAAATCCTGGTAAATATTTCCATTCGGATTCATTGGTCTTTAAACCTGGGGTTGTGTAATCGTATGTTACTCCATTATATTCAGCTGGCTCATCATAGGAAACAAGTAGTTTTTGACCATCAATTTCCAGTACCTTTGGTAGGAAATAATCGATTCTTTTATAACCAGAAAGAGATGTTGTTAAATTTATAAAAGATGTTAGATTCCCATTTTGATACTTCAATTGAGCAAAAATTCCTCCCCATCTTACGAGAGCATCATTGTAGTAGCCAATTTTATCTCCAACAATCTTATTAGTTTGATTACTCTCATTTTGATCTCCATTATCTCTATAAAAATTACCCCCAAGTAAATTATGTACTTCACGATAATGTTCACCCCTATATGTTCGAAGGTCTATGCCTCCTGACAAAGAAAAGAAATCGTTTAACTCATAATCAAAGGTTGATAATAAGCCAAGCCAAAAATGATTATTTACAGCATCTCTAATTATTCCCGATGATTCTTTGTCAACATTCCAACCATAAGGAATATTCATATTTGAATTATAAACTTTCTGCAAATTTTGTTGCCCAGTTGTAGTATCTATTGAAGGAGTTGGAGATATGGACCTACCTCCACCTGATCCTAGAGAAAGGTATAGTACATTTGATATATAAAGTTTATCACTAACATTCCAAAAATCTCTAAGGCTAAACATTGGTTTGTGATAAAAATTATTTGCTGTACTAAATCCATCTGCAGTGGGATAAATGGTATCGGTATCAGTTATACGTGCCTGACTTAAATAGCCCCAATTGGGATTATATCTTAATCCTTTATCAACTGGTAAACCATTACTTTCTAATGTGTCAATATATCCTGCAGACATTCCATTTTCTTCAGCATACTCTCTATCAAATACGGACATTCGTTTTTTATAACTTCTTTGACCATGTTTCTGAGGTGCTCCCATGGCGGAAAAGCTTATTAGATGCTTGCCAATCTCCTTATCTACACGGAGAAAATAAAACCAACCCTCTGTCCATGTTTGATCAACCCATCCATCACCTTGTTTATATGAGCCTGCAAAGGTAACACCCCAGCCATTTTTCATTCTTCCGGTGGTTAATCCCAGGGATGTTCGCAGGTAACCAGCTGAACCAACCTCTTGTTTAATGTTTAACCCCCTTTTATTTTCAATACCTTGTGTTGTAATATTTATGGTTCCACCAACAGAAGGTATACTTAACTTTGACATCCCAAGTCCACGTTGAACTTGAGTTCCTCTCATTACAGCATCAAGACCAAACCAATTTGACCAATATACCCAACCATTCTCCATGTCATTTACGGGAATGCCATCAAGCATAACAGCAACATTTCTTTGATTAAATCCACGAATATTTATTCGTGCATCTCCATCTCCACCCCCTGATTGTGTTGCATAAACACCAGGTGTTGAATTAAGAATTAAGGGTATATCCTGCGATGCAAGCTGTTCTTCTATTTTGGCTGTACTAATATTTGAAAAAGCTACTGGTGTTTCTCTTGTTCTGGCAAAATCTCCTACAACCTCTACTTCGTCCAGAGTGACTGTCTTTAGATTGAAACTAAGGAAAATATTTTTATCTGTAACTTCTATTTCACGAGTTTGGGAGTTAAAGCCTATATATGATACAACTAAACTATAATTGCCAGGTTCTAATTTTAAAATAAACTCTCCGTTTATATCAGTAATTGTTCCCTGACCTGCTCCAATTAATACATTAACACCTATTAATGGTTCTCCAATGTCATAATCTGTTACAACACCACTAACACTATAGGTTTGAGAATAAGAAATTATAGACCATGTCAAAGCGATTAGTACAAATAATATTTTTCGTGTCATAGTTGATTTTTCTGTAATTAATATAGCTGATAAAGGCTTCGAACAAGTTAGTCCAAAGCCTTGTGGAAAGAAGTATTATTAACTTATTTAACCAAAGTGCGTCTTGTCAGAGTAATTCCCGAATCCATGGTTGTACTGACAAAAAGTATTCCGCTAAATTCATTTGGAATATTCAACGTTTTGGTTTTTACATTTGAACCCAAATTTGTAATAGCTACTATTCTTCCACTTAGATCGAACATTTTTATCTCTGAGATTGGTTCACTTGACTGAATTGTTAATGAATTATCTACAACGGGATTAGGATACATATTAAGAGTTATGTCATTTTCATTTTCACCTATTCCAAATGTTGTACAATCACAAAAATGTGATCCTAGGTAATCAAACGTATTCTCCGGAATGGAATCCCATTGTTGATCTACGATAAATGGCACTGGGTTATCAGTTACACCAAAAGATACATCTGATTTACGAATTAATGTATGATCTTTTGTCCATGCCAACCAAAATAGTGGTCCAACAATGTAGTCTGATATTGTATATTCTGTTGGATTTCCCCCGCTATTGTATGTAATCGTAGTATCATTTAGGTTACCCCAACCATTGTCGTCACTTGTCATTGGTGGGCCAATCATACCAAAAATGTCAATCACTTCACCAGTTGGTTTTTCAAGTGTAACGGCATCATTACCATTAAAGTACATCATTTTATTAACTTCATAAACAGGGCATAAAAATAAGTCTGCTTTTTCCTGTAAGGCAGTATCAACAGGCACTTCATAACCTGTTCCATTTGGGTCTAGTTTTTCCAAAACCACCACAAATGTGCTTTTTGGTTCAATCCAACCCATTAACCCAACGGCGTTTCTTTCAAAAGCACCATTTGAATATCTTACAAGCTCATAATTAACTAAGTCTATTGGATTATTGGTAGGATTATACAACTCTATTGCTTTGTTATTACCTGAACCTTCAACATATTCAGATATAAATAAATCAGAACATTCCTGAGCAAATACTCCTGCTCCGAAAAATATTAGTGTAATAAGAAGTAGATTTTTTTTCATTTTGATTTCTTTTTGATTATTGTTTGATATTTTTAAGTTGCAAATTTAACACTAAAAAGATAATCTTACAGATATTGGCCAGAAGTATTTATTAACTAAATAAAGACATAAAATAATAAATTCACTGAGTGAACTTATTCCTTATGGGGATTAATAATAACAACCATAGTGTGCGTTCTATTAGATTAATTTGGTAATATAATTAGCAAACATTTGACAATTAGTTAACACAAGTCATCCTCAATATTCTTTCAAATTTAAAAAAACAAACCAAGGTAAGTTGTTCTTGTACTATTAAAAGCAGCCATAATATTTAACAATAAATTAATATCTTTGCTGCCTGTTAATTATTTTAAATTTTCAAGCTAATGAACGATAAGTGGGGATTATTTCAAAAGTTTCTGATAACTCAAGAGCAACAGTTATCATTAACTGATTTTCTGATGAATTCTATGGTTATTATTGTTCTAGCAATAATACTTGAGTTTACATATATTCGAGCTGCTAGAACAGTTTCTAATCGTAGACAGTTTGCAGGCACTTTTCTTTTAATAGCATTTACAACAATGCTTATTATCTCAATTGTTAAATCTTCATTGGCACTATCATTGGGGCTTGTTGGTGCGTTATCTATTGTAAGGTTCAGAGCTGCAATAAAAGAGCCCGAGGAACTGGCATATATATTCTTTGCAATTTCCATAGGACTTGGGCTTGGCGCAAATCAAACTATTGTTGTTCTGGAGGCCTTTGTTATCGCTATGTTTATTTTATGGGGAAGGTATTTAATAAAGGGCAAAAGCACTCGCCAAAATTTATACCTTAATTTTTCTGCAAGTAAGAAAGATATTAGCTTGAATCAGGTAACGAAATTGGTAAAAGATACCTTCGGGAAGTATCACTTAAAAAGATATGACGAAAGTGAAAATATCATAGAGGCCTCATTCATGGTTGACTCACCAAAAGCTGAGAACCTTCAATTATTTTCAGACAATTTATCCAAGATTAGCGATAAAGCAAGAGTTTCATTTGTAGAGAGCAAATCATTTTAATAAAATAATTTATTCCATCATATATTTGTTATGCACTTTCCCCCATTCAACCACAGCAAAAGCCGTTATGAAAGGAAGTTTGTGGTTAATGACATGCATTATCATGAAATAATACAGCATATTAGAAACAACAGAGCTGCATTTAGTGGTCTGTATGAACCAAGGTATA
>JABJIE010000094.1 GCA_018661505.1 Lentimicrobiaceae bacterium | reverse complement strand
ATTTGTTTGAATTAATCATAAACATATGAATTCTGATGTGATAACACCAATGAATCTATGATTCTTAAATACTAGTCAATTACCATTCAGCATATGTAATATTAGCACCTAATTTATTAGATTTTTCATAGATGTCTCTAAGTGCAACATTTTCTGTCTCACCTTTATTATTATATGCGACAGCATAACCTGATAGACTTCTCCAATCCTCTGAGCCAAAAGACATAACAATCATAACTTCATTATCATCTAGCATTTCTGCAATAATATCTTCAACATAATCATATTTACAGTCATATTTATCATACTCTAACATTTCATTAACACATTCAACAGGATCAGGAATTCCTGTTTCATTGTCAACAATAAATCCAAATTTATTGTCTTTTTCTATTACATCTAATTCAAAATCTTCACAGATATCTTTGAATCTAGTTACATCTTTGATTTTGAAATAATTGCTTCTACATTTACCATAATACGTTGCCATTTTAATTTTCCTTTCTAATTTTTTATATTAATAATTCATTTTTCTACATTTAACTTGTTCCTAAATGCATATTCTAATAGGATTAATACCGAAAGAAGTTTAAATTAAAACCATAAATAGCACTGAAAATTCTATACCTATTGAGTTATATAGAATATATGTGGCCTAAAATATTGATTGGATGGTCAAAGCAAATATTAAATGCGTCTTAACTTTTTTTATTAATATTACTTTTTGATTCAGATTTAACACTCTATTTAGGTTCAAAAAAAAAACCCTCGCTAACTTAGAGTTAGCGAGGGTTCCATTTATTATTTGATCTCAAATTGAACTATTGTAGGCTTGTGGCCCCACAATTACTGATTGTTTCAACTGGTTTTGGTGTATTATTTCATAGACTTAACACATTATATTACTCTTCAATGATCATTCACCCAGAGACACCCCTGAATGCCCCTGACATCATGACCAGCCTTACTTTACATCGACATATTCCCGTGAGAATTTAACACATTATAAGACTGAGATATCTACTGTTTTATAGCTTTGAAAGTCTTGAATTCAGTATTAATATTTAACCTGAAGAAATAGATTCCATTTGACAAATTTGACAGGTTTACGGATTCATTCTTGTTATTAAAAATATGTGAATTCAATGCTTCACCATAGACATTATAAACCGTCAACTTTGCTCCTGTACTTATGGCTTCTGGAATAATAAAATTTACCATATCAGTAAAGATAGTTGGATAAACTTTAATCTCATCTAAGACAGAATTATCCACCAGATTTGGGCTTCCTCCATAAATTAACTGATCATTATATCCTGATGCGTCAGTAAAATTATCAGTAGCATAATATGATAGTTTAATAGTCCCATAGTCTTGAGTTTGTATCTCTGGTAAAATAATTGGAATTTCAAACTCACCATTTGTTACTATAGTATTAGCAATTACCAATACGCTATCTTGAACTTCAACATTTTCCACCTGTGATCCTCCTTGATTTGAAAGAGTTGTTTTTATATAAACGGGAGCAAATACTTTTAGAGATAGTGTTCCATTAAACGATTGTTGGATATTACCAGTTTCATAATCCGTAATATTACCACTAATCAAAACATGATCACCAGGAGATATTGTATCAGTATAAACATCAATAGATACATCATTTATTTTCATTGTTTGAATCTCATATTCAGGCTTATGAATAATAAGAGCTGGATCACCAAGTAACACCCACTTTTTATCATTATTCGTAACTGATGGATTTGCAAAGATATCTCCAAGTCTGGTAGTTTGATTAGCATTAGTCAACTTTTCAGTTAATGCTAAGTTATAAACGAGGTTGGAACTTGCAAATGTTGGTCGTGAAGTACTAATGGTGGCAATGGCTCCTTTATCATCCGAAGTAACTAATAACTCACCAAGTGAATGAATGTCAGGATCATCATATCTTGAAACATCTGAACTTGATATTATCCATATAGGTAGTTTATCTCCATTTTGCCAGGTTAATATTTCTTCGTTTGTAACAATCTGTTCATTAGCAAGTGCAGAAGGGCCTCCATGACCAGCATAATTAACGATAAAAACACCATCATTAACTTTTTCATTAATAAGAGTAGTTACCTCAGGACAACGTGGACCATTATTAGTTTGTACTGTTTCATAGAAATCTGAATATGCTTTTAGCACATTCCATTCAGGACGATTCTCAATAAATAATTCACAAATACGCTCTTCATGTTTAATATGAACGTTTTGGTCTCCGTCATCAGCAATAACCATTATTTCATTATACCAGTTATCTTGATTAGATGCTGAATTGTATGATTTAATTTTATTGACAACGGATTGAGCTTCTTCGGATGTGGTAATAGGAATTCGTCCTACAGAAATAATATGTTCTTGGTTTGCATCAACAACCCCAAAAAATTGATCGCTGGCATATGAGCTTACATAATTTGAGGAATTGAGTGTTTCAAATGTTGGAATATAATTTGTTATGCTGTTATTTCTGTTAAGGTAATCAAAGGACGCATCACCAAACAATAATAAATATTTTGGATAATTTCCCTGAGTTTTATCGCTCATGTATCGTACAAAATTCCTTATCGCAGAAATATCTTGTGATCCACTGGAGAACTCATTATATACTTGATCAATCGTTATTGTTTTTGCAGAAAACCCTTCTTCAGAGTTATGAAATTCTGCAAGTTCATTTGCTTGTGCAATAAAATCATTATGTGTAACAATAATAAAATCAACGGGTTCTTGTCCATGAAGATTTTGATTATCAATTTGCTCTATTGAAACAACAGATAAAAATGAATTTCCATTGAAAGCTGTGAATTCAAGCATTTCAGGCGTTTCAAGTTTATACCAAGCATATTCAGTTGAATATAATAATTCAACATCACTTACATTTACTGGATCAGTTGTATTCCAGATTTTTAATGATTCAGGACTATCATCAAAAAACAAAAACTTGGAAACGTCTGCTGATCCTATGTTATTTTTTGATCGATAATTTATCTGATCCAGACCGTTTAAATTTGCTGATTTGTTTAATTCAAGGTCAATAAAGTCAAGCCAGCCTATTGCCGAATCATTTGGAGGGTTAAAAACTACACTTATATCTAATCCATTACCTGTGGTATTAAAAACAGAATCTAAGATCGTCAGATTTGATGATACATAGGTATTTGGAATTCTATGTATTAGTATTGTTTTGTAATGTAATCCATCAATATTTATATCAAAAGAACATTGTTCTGAGCTGTTGGCTGCAAGTGAAATATGGAGATTATTATCATCACTTGCCAATGGGTTTGGAGTATCAAAACTGAATGTTCGTGTCTGGTTACCAGAAAACTGTTCTCCTAACCATTGTTTACCACTTTTTAAAGAGTTGACGAGTTCTAATTCATGATGTAACAACAAATCGTAATAACCAGGTACTCCTGTATGATCCAATTCAGTACTCTGCTGTTGACCTATACGCTTACCGTTTTGCTCACCAATTGTTAAGAAATAGTATGTTTCCAAAGAATAAATATTCTTTATATAGTCAAAATGATTACTCTGATAATTGAAATTTATTCGATCGGATGATTGTCCATAAAACAAAATATAATCTTCAGGATCAAAAACACCATCTTCTTCACCAACAATTTCTATGGCAATTTGCTGAACATCTGTATAATAATCCTCACCTATGTCCTCTGGAAGCATTCCATTCGGGTTTCCATACATGCACATTTTTAGGGGATCAACACCTGATATGTCGAACCCATTATCTTGAAGCTCAGCATAGGTGATTTTATGAACCCCTGATCCATTCACAGCAATCTTAAACCATATTCCAGAATTAAAAACAGAATTTTGTTGACTGAACAACATAAAAGGTAATAGCATAAATACAATAACAACTTTTTTCATAATATTTGGTTTATTAATTAAAAGTGTAAAGTATATGTCTATAGGTATTTTTTTTGGTTAACTCAATAACGAGAAAGCATTCTGAATAGTATGTTGTTTGGTTAAAAAAATATCAACATAATCTTACAGATAAGTATATAACCTCTTTTTGGCACCAAATTAAACTATAGGGCATTATAAAGTTACCATATTAATGATACAGGATTTACACTATCTGAACAAAAAACAAACTTTTCTAGGCTTGTGGCCCACAATTACTGCTTATTTTAACTGGTTTTGGTCAAATATTTCATGGACTTAACACATTATATTATCCTTCAATGATCATTCATTAGGACCAACCCCTGTAAGCCCCAGACATCATTACCAACCTTACTTCACATCAATATATTCCTGCCAGTATCATTACTCTATAATTACTTATTCACCTAAGTTTCTTATAATCTTTCCAATGTCAGTTAAATATTTATTCCTTAATCCAGAAATTGGTAGAAAGACATCATTTATATTTGATCTAAAGAATTTAACTCATCCCTGAATATATCATTATATATAGGATAACATCATTCATTAGGATTAACCCCATCACTCCAAACAGAAAGCATTAATGAATATCTATATTGTTTATTAATTCTATTTATATCTTTCCTTCATACCATCATACCACCATATAAAATCTATATCTTCTATTAAT
>JABJIE010000093.1 GCA_018661505.1 Lentimicrobiaceae bacterium | reverse complement strand
GGTGATGCACCATTAGAGATGGGAGGCTCCGGAATAACTAGAATTTACTTCTAGCAATTCCTCACCTTAATTTATATATATAATACATTTCTATGGGAAAAATATAGTAACTTTGCTTTGTAAAACATATGTTCATACATATGAACATATTATTAAAACCAACATTATGAGAAAAATAACTGTACTCATAGTATTGCTATTGCTGTTAGGTAGTAGCATTTTAGCTCAACAGCGGACAATAACAGGAACTGTTACTAATGTCTCAGATGGTAGTACAATACCTGGAGTTACGGTACTTGCATTAGGGACAACTCTAGGCACAGTTACCGATATCGATGGTAACTACCAGATTCAGATCGATAAATCAGTGACAAAACTGCAATTCACCTTTATTGGAATGAGAACGGAAACTATTGAGATTCAAAGTGCCAATGTAATTAATATCAGAATGGAAAAGAGTGATATTGGACTCGATGAAGTTGTTGTTATAGGTTATGGAAGTGTAAAAAAGAAGGATCTGACAGGTGCAGTGGTTTTGGTGGATATGGATGAGTTATCAGATATTCCAGTGAGTTCATTTGATAAGAAACTGCAGGGACGCGTAGCAGGTGTCCAGGTAACATCACTAAGTGCTCAGCCCGGTGGCGCAACATCAATGAAAATCCGTGGATCCAATTCAATTATGTCTGGTACAGAACCTCTTTATGTTATCGATGGTGTACTAATGGAAGGACAGCAGAACTTCTCATGGATCGGAAGTCCTTCGGAAAATGGTTTAAGCTCTATTAATCCCAATGATATTGAATCCATTAATATACTTAAAGATGCATCGGCGACTGCTATTTACGGCGCAAGGGGAGCAAATGGTGTGGTTATTATCACAACAAAGAGAGGAAAAGAGGGTAGTGATAGAATAACCTTTAAGGCCAGTTATGGTATTCAGCAAAAGTCATCCTCGGTTGATGTCATGAATGCAAAGCAATTCGCAACACTATATGATGAAGCTGGATATAATGCTAATCCATCAGGATATATGCCGCTTTATCCAAATCCTGACTCTCTGGGTGTTGGTACTGACTGGCAAAAAGAGATTTATCGAGATGCACCAATTCAAAACTACCAGCTTTCATTTTCGGGTGGAGACGAAAAAACTCAGTATTCTCTGAGTGGTAATGTATTTCAGCAGGATGGTATTATTGTAGGATCTGATTTTACCAGATACAGTTTGAGGTTTACATTCGACAGGCAATTGAATAAACGCTTAAAGGTTGGAACATCAGTTGGTTATAATCATACAATAAATAACACCGTTCCAACTGATACTCCTGGAGGGTTCTTTCCCGGTGTTGTAAATTCTGCTTTGACCTTTAATCCAGTTCTTCCTATATATGACGAGGAGGGTAACTATACTTTAACGGATCCAAATGCAGATGCATGGCTTGATAACCCAGTTGCCGTAACTAGATTAGTTGATGCAGTTAGTAAGATTGGCAGGTTAATTGGAAACGTATATGCCGAGTATGAAATTATTAAAAATTTGAAATTTAAAACCAGTCTCGCAACGGATTTATACAATCAAACTCAGGATATGTATACCCCAAGAACTATATATTCGGGATCCTTTAATGATGGCCAGGCACGATTTGCTTATACAAAACTTCAAACCATCCTCTATGAGAATACCTTTTCATATAATACAAATATCAAAGGTGTTCATGATATTTCAGCTTTTGCTGGTTTAACATTCCAAAAGAACAACTCAAGAAGTTACATAAATATTTCAACGGGCTTTCCAAATGATATTCTCGGTTATTATGGAATTGAAAATGCAGAAAATATGCCAAATATTTATGCTTCATTTGCTGAGTCTGCAATTGTTTCCTATATGGGAAGGGTTAATTATAATCTCAATAAGAAGTATCTGTTTACAGCTACTGGTAGGGTAGATGGGTCATCCCGTTTTGGCAGTAATTATAGATATGCTTTCTTCCCGTCAGCAGCATTTGCATGGAGATTGATCGAAGAATCATTTATCTGGCAAACAGGAATATTTTCCGACCTTAAATTGAGACTGAGTTATGGAATATCCGGAAATGATAGGTTTTATGATTATGCCTATATAAGCACCATTTCAGGGACACAATATTACTTTAACGGTGGTTATCCTGCTTCTGGGTTTGCACCTATTACTCCAGCCAATGCCAATTTAAGATGGGAGAAAACGGCACAGTTTGATATTGGACTTGACATGGGATTCTTCGACAGTAGAATTGCTATCACTACCGACTATTATTACAAGAAAACCACGGACATGCTTTATAATTCTGAATTGCCATTCACTACTGGCTATTCAAGTTATTTCGAGAATATCGGGAGTATGAAAAATTCTGGATTTGAATTTAATATGCGTACAGCAAATCTTATAAACCGATTTAAGTGGAATACAGATTTCAATATATCGTTTAATGACAACAGAATTCTTGATCTAGGTGGCAAAACACTTTATATCAATAATGATACCTACAAGTTAAAAATAGGGTCTTGGTCAATAATAACTCAGGGTGAACAACTTGGAAGTTTTTACGGACTGCAGGCAGATGGAATCTGGCAGCTTGATGAAGCTGATCAGGCTGCAGTATATAATGCAGAACCAGGTGATTTTAAATACATAGATCAGAATGACGATGGTAAAATTGATAATAAGGATAGGAAAATAATTGGCCACGCACTTCCAAAATTCTTTTGGGGACTGAATAATTCATTCTCCTATGGTAATATATCTCTTGATATATTCATTCAGGGACAACATGGTAATGAAATCCTTAACAGTAACAATTTCGAGCTGGAATCAGGCAATGGTTTGTCAAATGCATCAGTTAATATGCTTGACAGGTGGACACCTGAGAATCCAAGCAATAAATATCCAAGAGCCAATAGAAATACCGATTATCTTCATATGTCAGACAGGTATCTTGAGGATGGTTCATATGTGCGAATTAAAGTTATCACAGTCTCATACAACCTTCCTTCCAGATGGATGAAGACATTGAAGATAAGTGATGCCAGAGTGTATTTAACAGGCGAAAACCTATTCACATTTACAAATTATTCAGGTTTTGATCCCGAGGTAAGTAGGTTTGCATTTGATAATACCAGAATAGGTTATGATTATGGAGGATATCCATCTGCCAGAACTTATTTAGCTGGAATTGTAGTTAATTTTTAACCTTAAATTGTTTAGTCATGAAAGCGATATATTCAATACCACTGATTCTAGTTCTACTTATTGCTGTTTCCTGCCAGAAACAACTTGAATTAGAACCCTATAAAATATACTATGATAATTATTATCAGACTGAAGAAGATGCCAACGGTGCCATAAATGCTGTTTATTCTTTATTGACTTATGTAAATCAATATAATAGCTATCTATGGTTATTACAGGATGTGGCATCTGATGATTGTATTTCACGTACGACATTGAATGACCCGAATATTCATCAGTTTAACAACTATGATATTGAAACAACGAATACCTATCTTGAAGGTATATGGCAGGGATCATACCTTGGTATCTTCAGGGCAAATATTGTTTTAGAGAAAGTGCCTGATATTGAAATGGACTCGGCAAAAAAATCACAAATACTGGGGGAGGCACACTTTCTGAGAGGATTGTTTTACTTTAACCTTGTAAGAATCTATGGTGATATTCCTCTAATTGTCAAACCTATCAGCCCGGACTTAAATGATGAAGAGAAATATGTATCCAGAACATCCAGTGATGAGGTTTATAATCAGATAATATATGACTTCACTGTGGCAGCTGAGAAATGCCCCCAGGTATATTATTCTGGTGGTGATAAGGGGCGTGCAACAAGTGGTGCATCATTGGCATTTTTATCAAAGGTTTACCTTACAATAGGAAATTGGGAAAAAGCTTACCAGGAAGCCAATAAAGTTATGGAATTGGGGATTTACGGACTATATGATGATTACTCAAGTAACTTCAAGGATATAAACCGTAATGGCAAAGAGTCAATATTTGCAGCTCAATTTTACTCAGGAGTGCCAAGCCAGCAAAATCAAATAGTAATTAGTGGTTTACCTAATATCCCAGGCACGTTTTCTGCTGGTGTGGAAATAATGTTACCAACAGAAGATCTTCTCCAGAGTTTTGAAGAAGGGGACTATCGAAAGGAAGTTACATTTTTTGACCAATACTGGTTTGACACCTTTTATCCTCATGTATGGAAACACTGGGATCAAGATACTTATGCACCAGATGAAACTGCACAATGCGGATCCAATTTTGCCATAATGCGATACTCAGAGGTTCTTTTAATCTATGCCGAGGCGCTAAATGAATTTTTAGGTCCATCGAGTGAGGCTTATTTAGCCATAAATACTGTTCGTCAGAGAGCACGGAATGGTAATGAAAATGTTTTACCTGATCTGGATGGATTATCGAAGGATGAGTTCAGAGTGGCTGTATTGCATGAGCGTCGTGTTGAATTTGTTAATGAAGGTATCAGATGGTATGATCTTGTTCGCACCGGGAATTTGATAGAATTTGTCAATAGAGCTAAGAACGAAGCAAACCCGCAGGAATACAATTACGTATTTCCAATTCCACAAAGAGAAATGGATGCAAATTCAAAACTCACACAAAACCAAGGATATAACTAAAGCCCACTAATTTGAAATCAAACTTTAACAATTACCCTGGAGTAGAAATAAGGCCAACTGGTGAGGAATGCGTGGTTGGTTGGGATAGTATTGTGTCGAAGCTAAGACATGATCTAAGAGGAAAGAAAAAGATCACTGTAATTATGGAATGCTACCAGGGTATAATGGAGCAGGAAATTGCCAGTGAGATAAAAAAAGGACTCCAACCTGATAGTTTCTATTCTTCTTCTGATTTATTTCTTCCGGAAGATGAAATAATGGCATTGACAGCACAGGATGTTACTACCGATAGGATATTTGGGTATATCACCAGATTAACTCTTGATAGCTTTATTGATAAAAAAAAGCTAAACAAAGCAAGAAGTGAAATTAAATCCAAAACGGAAGGTCTGACAATCGTTATGGGAGTCGGAGCTTCGTACCTTGTTGAAAACGCTGATTGCTTTATTTACCTTGATATGGCAAGATGGGAAATTCAGATACGTATGCGTCGCAATGAGGTAAATAACCTGGGAATAGTAAATATTGATGAGGGATTAGAAGCAAAGTATAAGCGGGGTTACTTTGTGGACTGGAGAGTTCTTGACAGATTTAAGAAAACTCAATTTAATAAGTGGGATTATGTTCTTGATACCAATAATATGCTGGAGCCAAAGATGATTACTGGTGACTTATTCCGTGAAGGCATTAATATTGCAGCCCACCAACCATTTAGCCTAGTACCCTATTTTGATGCTGGCCCTTGGGGAGGTCAGTGGATGAAAGAGGTTTGTGATCTTGATAAAGATACAGATAATTATGCATGGTGCTTTAATTGTGTACCCGAAGAAAATAGTTTATACTTAAAATTTGGAAATATAAACTTTGAAACTCCATCAGTAAATGTTGTATACTATAGGCCTGTTGAATTACTCGGTGAAGCCGTCTACGGTAGGTTTGGAGATGAATTTCCAATCAGATTTGACTTTCTTGATACCATGGATGGTGGGAATCTAAGTCTTCAAGTACACCCTGTTACTGAGTACATCCAACAAAAATTCGGAATGAACTACACACAGGACGAAAGCTATTACCTTCTTGATGCAGGAGATGATGCTGTGGTTTATCTTGGCTTAAAGGAAGACATTAATCCGGAGGGTATGATCGATGATCTTCGATACTCCCAGGAGACAGGAGAAAGATTTCCCGCTGAAAAATATGTAATGAAATGGCCAGTAAAAAAACACGATCACTTTCTAATTCCGGCCGGAACTGTTCATTGCTCAGGGAAAAACTCAATGGTTCTGGAAATAAGCTCAACACCTTATATTTTTACCTTTAAACTTTGGGATTGGGAACGTCTGGGAATGGATGGAAAACCAAGGCCAATCAATATTGAGCACGGTAAAAATGTCATCAATTGGGAACGAACAGAGAGCTACACAAAGGAAAATCTCATTAACCAAATTGAACCGACTGAATTCGGTGATGGTTGGAAAAGTGAAAAAACAGGCCTGCATGAAAGCGAATTTATAGAAACAAGAAGACATTGGTTTATCAAACCAGTTATACATAAAAAGAAATCTGGAGTTCAGGTCTTTAATGTTATTGAAGGCCGTGAAATAATTGTAAAAAGTGCGGAAAACAAATTTACTCCAAAGGTTTTTCACTATGCTGAAACATTTATTATCCCGGCCAGCGCTGGAGATATTATTATTGAACCACATGGAGAATCAAAGGGAAAGGAGTGTGGAACCATACTGGCCTATGTTAGAACAAATCAATAAATAAAAAGTCGAAATGAAGAAAAGTGCAAATGCTAAAATTTTTATACCAGTAATATTCTCATTCTTTGTAATGGGTTTTGTCGACCTAGTTGGTGTTTCCACCGGGTATGTTAAAAACGATTTCAACCTTTCCGATAAGGTAGCTCAGCTTATACCATTTATGGTTTTTATATGGTTTGCTTTGGTGTCAATACCCACAGGAATATTTCAAGATAGATACAATAAAAAACTTACTGTAAATATTGGAATGATTCTTACCGCAATTGGATTGTTCATTCCTTTCATATACTATACTTTACCAACTTCATTACTTGGTTTTGCATTACTTGGTATCGGAAATACCATATTACAGGTAAGTGCAAATCCATTGTTGATAGATATTTCATCAGCTGATACAAAGGCTGCAAACCTAAGCCTTTCTCAACTAGTAAAAGCCATTGCATCGATGCTAGGGCCCGTGATTACCGCGGGTTTGGCCCTATATCTGGGTAACTGGAGACTTGTATTCCCGATTTTTGCTGTTATTTCAGTACTTTCAGCAATTTGGTTAAATTCGATAAAAATTGATGAGTCAAAACCAGAGAAGGAACCGGCAACATTTAAAAGTTCGTTCAAACTACTGAAGAACAAATACATTCTTATTACAATACTAGCCATATTTTTTATGGTTGGTTTCGATGTTGCCATGAATACAAATATTGCTACCTTCCTAGTGTCGAAATTTAGTTTAAGTCTTGAAGCTGCCAGCATGGGAATCGTAATTTACTTTGCTTCATTGATGGCAGGACGGTTTATCGGTGCCATACTACTTCGTAAGCTGGACATTAAATTGTTCATGGTAATAAGTACCCTTATTGCAATATTGGGCTTACTTGGAATTTTAGTTTCTGAGGATCTACTCCTGACACAGATATTGATTTTTATTTCCGGTTTGGGGTTTGCCAATGTTTTCCCGATAATGTTTGCACTAATAGTTGAAAAGAAGCCAGTTTATGCGAATGAATTATCTAGTCTTATCATCCTGGCAGTTAGTGGTGGTGCTATTATTCCACCAATTATTGGATTACTGGTTGATATGTTCGGGATTATGGCTTCAATATTTGTATTAATTTTCTGTATGCTTTATATAGCATATGCCTCCTATTATGTTATTAAAACCAAATAATGAAAGCAACGACAGACAATAGAATTATACTAACACTGGATGCTGGTGGAACCAACTTTGTGTTTTCCGCTATCCAGTCAAATAAGGCAATAACAAAACCTTTTACCTTACCTGCAGAGGCTGATAATCAGCATAAGTGTATAAAAAATATAATTGACGGTTTCAGACATATTAATTCGTTCACAGAGAATAAGGCAGCGGCAATAAGTTTTGCATTCCCAGGGCCAGCTGATTATGAGCTTGGAATACTTGGAAACCTTCCAAATTTCAAAGCTTTTAATGGTAATGTACCGTTGGGACCCATATTGGAAGATGAGTTCAATCTACCTGTTTTCATAAATAATGATGGTAATCTTTTTGCCTATGGTGAAGCTCTTTTAGGTTTTCTTCCTTATATAAACGACAGAATTATTAAAGCCGGAGGGATTAAACAGTTTAAAAACCTTATTGGGTTAACGCTTGGAACTGGTTTTGGAGGCGGTATAGTAATCGACAATAATCTTATTGTTGGTGATAGTTCCTGTGGTGCTGAGGTTCATAA
The DNA here is from genome assembly GCA_018661505.1 of Lentimicrobiaceae bacterium. GTDB lineage: Bacteria > Bacteroidota > Bacteroidia > Bacteroidales > F082. Next base: position 8,685 of record JABJIE010000093.1, on the reverse strand, counting down.
TACAATAAATAAATTTGATACTGACTGGAATGCCGAGGAAAGTATTAGCACCAGAGCTATCCAAAGAATATATTCCGAGGAATCGGGAATTGAATTTTCAGATACACCTATGCCCAAGGATATTGCTGAGATTGCCAATGGGAACCTTCCGGGTAATAGATTAGGAGCAGTTGAAGCTTTTAGACAGTTTGGAGAAGCGCTGGGAAGTTCAATAGCCAATATTGTTACCGTGGTTGATGGTTTGGTAGTACTGGGAGGTGGAATTACTGCAGCATGGGATCTATTTTCACCCTTTATGTTCAATGAGATTAACAGAAAATATACGCATTTTACTGGATATGAAACCGATAGATTGTCAATCAATTTATTTGATTTAGAGGATGAAAGAATATTTAGGGAATTTGCAATCGGAAATATTCAATCCATTGGTAGCTCCAGAACACGAAAGAGGATTGAGTTTGATGCACTTCCCAGAACAGGTGTAGGAGTAACCAAAATTGGGGCAAGTCATGCAATAGCCCTTGGTGCTTATTCTTTTGCTCTTCAACAGCTAGATAAATAATATTATGAAGAAGTTATTATTGTTCACATTCATCCTAGTGATCTTTTTTCAGGTGTCAGCTCAGGAAAATAGAAAAGTACCTGTCGATTATATTGATCCACTAATGGGAACCACATTTGCTAGATGGATGCTGTTTCCAGGAGTTACCATGCCCTTTGGGATGGTGAAACTGTCACCTGACAACCAGAGGAAAGGATGGAAGGCTGGATATGAGTATAAAATAAACAATATTACCGGATTTTCACATCTGCATTCATGGACAATGGGAGGATTACTTACTATGCCTGCTACTGGCCCTTTAAAAATTGTTCCCGGAACGGAAACAAACCCTGATCTGGGATACAGGTCACGATTCAGTCATAGAAATGAAATAGCCAGAGCTGGTTATTATCAGGTGTTTTTGGAAGATTACAATATAAATGCAGAACTCACTTCCACCACAAGGGCAGGTTTCCAGCGATATACATTTCCAAAAGCTAAAGATGCACGCATTATTATCGACCTGAAAATCTCAACCGAGTATAGCTATGAAATATTTGCGGCAAGAATCACGAAGGTAAGTGATACAGAAATAGAGGGGTATTCAGTACAGCAAAGCCTCAGAGGGGCAAACTATAATGAGTTTATTCTCCATTTTGTTATCAGGTTTGATACACCATTTAAGTCATTCAATGGTTGGGTACGCGAAGAAATACAAGAGAATACTGATGATATAATTCTAATATATGGGGATGAGGACGTCGGAGCATTTGTAACTTTTGAAACACATGAAGGAGAACAAATTCTTATGCAGTCTGGCGTTTCTCTTGTCAGTGTTGAGCAGGCAAGACTTAATATGGAAACTGAGCTAGATCCCTTTAACTGGAATTTTGATAAGGTGGTAAAACATAACCAGAATACATGGAATAATCTACTGGGAACAATTCAGGTTTCCGGAGGAAGCGAAACAGATACTAAAAAGTTCTATACAAACATGTATAGGGCATATGCTAGTCGCACGATATGGAGCGATGTAAATGGAAAGTATCGTGATATGTATGAAAAGGTTCAGCAACTCGAAGATAGTTCAGATGTTGTTTATGGTGGAGACGCCTTTTGGAATACATTCTGGAATCTGAATCAGCTATGGACACTTCAACATCCAGAAATTGCAAATAGCTGGGTTCGATCATTACTTGAAATATATGATAAAGGTGGCTGGCTTCCTAAAGGTCCGACCGGAATTGAATATTCAAGTATTATGGTTGCCTCACATGAAATACCTTTAATTGTAAGCGCATTTCAAAAGGGCATTAGAAATTATGATGTTGATAAGGCATATACTGCAATTCGACACAATCAAATGGAGCAGGGTAAACCTCATCCTGGCGGAGGATTGGTTGGCAATCGCCATCTTGAATCCTACATAAAATATGGATTTGTGCCAAATGAGGAAGGCCCGGTTAGCAACACCCTTGAATATGCATATGATGACTGGACAGTTGGTCAGATGGCAAAGGCATTAGGAAATGAATCTGATTTTAAGACATTCACCAAGAGAGCTTTTAATTATAAAAATGTTTTCAATGAAAAAGTGGGTTATGTTTGGATGAAAAATTCAGATGGTAGCTGGAAAGAGAATTTCTCACCTTATGGTTATTCTGTATTCCTTGGGCCTGGTTTTGTTGAAGGAAATGCCTGGCAATACACATGGTTTGTTCCCCATGATCAGAAAGGACTGCTTAATTTACTTGGAAAAGAAACATATATAAGCCGCTTGGAAGAAGGATTTCAAAAATCACTTCCTCACCGATTTAATTCAGAACATCTCAACGAAAATGGTTTAATTGGAGTTGGCATTCTTCCTATTAATCATGGAAATCAGCCAAATATGGAAGCTGCTTATTTATTTAATTATGCCGGTGCACCATGGCTCACTCAAAAGTGGGTTCGTGAAATAATGTATGGTTTCTATGGTGATAGCATTGATGCATGGCCCGGTGATGAGGATCAGGGGCAAATGGGAGCATGGTATGTTATGAGTGCTATGGGCTTATTTGAGATGGATGGCGGTGCATCTATAAATCCAATATATGAAATTGGTAGCCCTATCTTTGAGAAAATAATGATTCAACTTGATTCAAACTATTATTCTGGTGGCATTTTCGTGATAGAAGCTAAAAATGTAAGCAGGGAGAATAAGTATATTCAATGGGCAAAGCTTAATGGTGAAAAGCTTACTAAACCATGGTTTTATCATTCGCAGCTTGTGGGCGGAGGTAAATTAGAACTCAAAATGGGAAATAAACCAAATAAAAAATGGGGAAGTAAACCTGAAGATGCACCACCTTCGATGAGCAGTATATTAACACAGGGTGAGATTAATGAGATAATGGCTTATGATAAATTTGATGAAGATATGGAAGCATGGAACAAAGCCATGCGGGCTTATTACTATCAGAAAAAGGAGCATTTCGAGTTGCTACCTGACACTGAGAATGAGATAATTTTTCTTGGAAATAGTATAACCGATGGATGTGAATGGGCCGAATTATTCCAAAATCCAAATATTAAAAACCGGGGTATTGGCGGGGATGATACCGACGGTGTATTGGAACGACTTGATGAAATTATTAGCTCTAAACCTTCCAAGATATTTATAATGATTGGAACCAATGATATGGCCTATGGTAAAACTGTGGATTATGTTGTATCCAATTACACAAAGATTATTGATAGTATTCAAATCATATGCCCTGATACCAAAATTTATATTCAAAGTGTGCTACCGGTTGATGATGCAATTCATTACACTCGTAGTACCAGTGATATCATGCAAATTAATACACATCTGGAAAAGCTTTCCGCAGAAAAAAGCATCGAATACATTGAACTATTTTCAATTTTTTCTAATGATGATAATAAACTAAATCCTGACTATAGTTTGGACGGATTACACCTGAATGGTAAAGGATATCAAGTTTGGAAAGAGGCAATTCAAAAATATGTAGAAGAATAAAAAAATGAATATGAAAACCATTGCCATACAAATACTTACTGTTTCAATACTAATTGCATCATGTATTAACAGTAATGAAAAGGAACAACCCAACAATACAAGAAATGTTTTTGTTGATGAGTATTATACCAACTATTTTGCTCGTGATTGTTGTGGAGTAACCGGTGCCGATGGCTTTTATTCAGTAGAGCTTCCCGATAAAAGAACAGTTTGGATTTTTGGAGACTCATTTTTAGGAACTGTTAATCCGGATGGTAGTCGTGATAAAAGATCACCGGTATTTATTAGAAATGCCATGGCCGTGCAGGATGGAGATTCTTTAAAAAGTTTATACAATATTATTGATGGATGGGAATCTTCACTTGTAATACCTCCGGAAGCAGTTAAAGGAACGGAGTTTTCTGAAGACTCGTTGTGGTACTGGCCAGGCGATGGTTTCGTTGAAAATGGTAAACTGAAGGTCTTTATGACGGGCTTTTATCAGGCTGATACCGGCAACTGGGGATTTAGATGGACAAATGCAAACATTGCTACTTTTAGTCTGCCCGATCTGGCATTAGAAAAAATCGATCATTTTGATTATCCGGGCGAAGTTGAGATTCACTGGGGTCATGCCGTTTGTGATGATGATCCGGATTTCACATACATCTATGGTGCGGGTGATAAATTTCCATATGTTGCCCGTGCTCCTAAAGGAAATATATTAGCAGATTGGGAGTTTTATACAGGAGAAAACTGGGTAGCAGATTCAAAACTTGCAAAGCCTATGACAAGTTTTAGAGGCTCTGAGCAATTTAGTGTATTTAAGCATAAAGACAAATATGTGATGATTACTCAATCAGGTGATTTTCTGGCAAGCAGTATATACTCTGTTACATCTGACAATCCCTATACTGGGTGGACCAACAAAAAGGAATTATGGAAACTTCAGCCACTGGTTCAGGTAAAGAATCTTTTTGCGTACAATCCGGTGGCACATCCACATCTAATTGATGATAATGAATTGCTTATCTCATATTGTGTGAACAGCTTTAATTTGGATGACTTATTTGAGGATGCCAGTAAATACCGTCCTGTATTTATAAGAGTGCAGATGGATAAAATTTTAAATCCATGAAAAATATAATCATTGCATTATTACTGTTGTTGAGTATTAGTTCAAACGCTCAACAACAATTGGTAATCAATTCAAGTTATTTGGTTTCTCCTGATACGGTGTGGGTTTTTACCCCGAATAATGGTGATCTTCAGAATGCTCTTCCTGTGGTATATTTACTTCATGGGTGGGCTGGAAATTACCATTACTGGGATGATATTATTGACTGTCAATCATATGCGAATAAATACAATGCAATAATTGTTTGCCCCGATGGATTATACGATTCATGGTATATTAACAGCCCGGCAAACAACGAAAACGACTGGTCAACATTTTTTTCATGGGATCTGGCTCCAGTGATTGCAGAAAATTACAATATTCAGCAAGACAGTATTTTTGTCACAGGATTAAGCATGGGAGGACATGGAGCTTTGTATTTATTTGAAACATTTACCGAGTATTTCAGAAGTGCCGGAAGCCTGAGTGGTTTGCTTGATTTAACTGATTGGTCAGAACACTATGGAATTAGCAGGATATTAGGTTTGTCTGATTCAGAAAACCCGAAAGAATTATTAAAAGACTATTCCGTTATCTGGAATATTGAAAAACTTAAAACCTCAGAAAATGGAATAATTGTTAGTTGTGGCACAGAAGATCCTTTGTATAATATCAATATTGCAACTATTGATGTATGTAAAGAAAATGATATTGATGTAAAATTTATTAGTAGCAAAGGATCTCACAACTCTAGTTACTGGCGTTCAGCCATAGATGGCCATTTCGAGTTTTTCTTTAAATAAGAAATTGCTGCCATATTAACATATTAGCGCTGACTAAAGTTCCCTTTCACTTTCAATGGTGTAGGTAAAGCTATCTGCGCGGTAATAACCAAGGTTATATTCCACTGGCCTACCGCCAGGATCATAAACAAACCTTTTTCTTATCAGGATTGGCTTATCAGGCCCAATTCCCAGAGTGTTGCCAATCTCTTCACCTGCAAGTCCGGCACAAATTTCTTCCTTTGATAGTTTTACAATAACTGAATAATCCTTTTCTAGAATTTCATATAAGGGTCTGGTGAAGTCTTCATCGCCTGTAAGGCCAATTCGTGGATGGAAATATGATACAAAATAAACAAAGGGATAATTATCACGTCCACGAAGTCTTTCCAGTTTTAGTATTTTTTTACCTACCGGGATATCAAAGAACATAGATATTTTGTCATTGGATTCTGTCCAGGATATTTTTAAATCAAAATTGATAATTTCAATTCCTGCTCCCCTCATCTCCTGGGAGAAACTCAACCAGTTTTGTGCTCTTGTATTCACATTACTGTCAGCTATTCTTGTGCCAACACCTTTTTTCCTTAGCAACAGACCTTCATATACAAGTTTATTGAAGGCTTGCCTTACAGTATTTCTTGATATACCAAGCTGATTTGCAAGACTCATCTCATTGGGCAGAAATGCACCGTTACGATATTCGGGTTGCTTTATCATTTCCCTTACCAAGGCTTCTACCTGAGCATGCAAGGGAACTAAACTTTTATGATCTATTACAATTTTCATAATATGAAATCAGAGCAAAAATAGATTATTTATGTATGAATCTCCCAAAACGGTTTCCAATATTGATTATATAAAATCCTGCAGCTAAACTTTCAGTTGGAACTTTAATATAATTATCATTGTAGCTAATTCCTGATATTGTAAAAACTCCCACTTTTTCACTCCGTGTATTATATAAAACTACTTCCTCAAAAGCTGCTTCAGTATCTGGTATTCTAACGTACAGTGAATTATCCGATGGATTTGGATAAAGGGTTAATTCTGATCTTTCGTCCTGTTCAATTATATCCGATGATGTAAAGGAAGGATGTATTGTTGAATATGGAATTCTGAAGAATCTTGGTCTGTATAATTCAATATTATTGAAGATTTCAAAAAAGTTTCCATTTGAATTGTAAGATACCAGTAACTCATTATTATCATTAAACTGACTATGAGGATAGGCATTGTAAGTGAACATATCTTCAAATGGGAGAGGGGTGATATAAATAACTTCAAGGTTACTCCACGGCCCGTAAGGCTGGTTTGAAACCATTGAATAGATATGTCTCCCCAACCATATCTCCTGGGTAATCATCACAAACTTATCCTGATATTTGAAAACGCCATATTGTTGAGACACAGGCTGATCGGATATCTTTTTTGATGAAGATGAATTTGATGTCCAGTAATTTCCATCATAAAATTCCCATTCTGATAAAAGGTCTCCTGATGGAACTCTAGCTATATGGGGCATTGGAATATTGTAATCAGGACTAACGGGTTTTCTTCCAAAAATATATGTATAACCATCGTGCTCCAATAACCTGTCACCATACATTACTCCATTTTCTTCAAAGTATGGAAGTTTGACCTGATTAATGTATTCTAATCCTGGATATGAAAGATATATTATCCATGCATTAAGATATTCAAAATTCCAGCCGGGTGTTCCATCCGTTTTGCCAAACTCGGAAAATATTATTTTCAGAGTATCATTTTCTACCATTCCATGTTCTGGCCAAAACCATGTTGAGTCAGGATAGTTTGTAGACACAAAATCCTCAGGTTCACCAAAGGTTCCATTGTAAAGTGCAAACATGATTTCATCCTGTTGAACAATGGCACAGTTTCTTATCATACTTGCTCCTGGAGCCAGTGAACTATCTTCATTTACCGTTCCGATAAAACTATCCCCGAATAACCACAAGGTTCTGTTATCAGGAAGGTGAATAGAGAACGTGGCATCCCCTGCAATCCAGCCTCCATTCTGGACTCTGATTAACTGGTTGAATGCTGTGTCAGGTATTCCCTGTGAATTCCCTTGAATCCACAAGGCTGAAAAAAACAAAGCTAAAATTGAAAAGATAAACCTGTTCAAAAGCATATGCATATGAAATTACCAGATTATTAAAAGCTATTCGATTAACAATCTGGCAATTTCAGATTAAAAGGATTACTATTTAACGAGAATCTTATGTGACTTTTCAGATTCTCCGTTTCTAAGGTTTACAAAGTAAATTCCCTGGGATAGGTCGGTAATATTGATTCGGGTGCTTTTACTAGTAATTTCCTGATTATAAATCATCTTTCCAGTTATGTCATAGATCTCACAAACTATAAGTTCATTCCTGTATATGTTTACATCAATATTCAAATATTCTGAAGCTGGATTAGGATACAGGGTGATATTTGAAGAAGAAAGGAATTCATCTATCCCTGTATTGTCGATCAGGGTAATTGGAATAGGATCACTTACATCATCTGCAGGGTTTCTTTCCCAATAGTCAATATCACCAATGGAATAACGAAGGAAATAGTTGCCAGGAACGCTTCCGGTATAAATCCTTGGTTCTAGATATAAACTATCAAAATATATAAGTGAAGCTTCAGCACTGGTTGCTGCGCCCCACCAGTAATAACCATTCGGAGAAGGAATCGAATCCTCAAGAGTTTGTGACCTATCAGCACTCCAAAGTAATATTCCCGAATTATTGTACTCAGGGTTGGTACAGATAATTGTAAATGGGATACTGTCCCTAACAGTCCAGCTATCGGGAAGCATAACACCAAACAATCCATAATCATGAAGATCAGGATTTGTCCAGTCATTATCTGGGTTTCCATCATCATGGGCACTTAGAAATACATCAAAATATGAATTCACGGTTGCATAATCAGGCTGAATTATGGTTTTCCATTCATAACATCCCATAAAAAACAGGAATGAGAAAAGGGTTGCTACAATTAGGCTTTTAAACATGGAATTTTTTCCAAAGCCGTTTTTAAGAGTAAAGTTTTTTTTCATCGCTAATATCCTTTAGTTTATATATATGTTCATATGTTCATACATAATAAGGAACAAAGGTACAATAATTTTGGTAATTTGTCAATGATTTTTTTCAAATGAGATTAAAGTAATGGGAAAGTAAATATTTTCAATTCAGCATTCAATTCATAAGTGCATACTGTGAAATAT